>NZ_JBFBMZ010000007.1:0-210161 GCF_040687315.1 Microbacterium sp. NPDC064584
CATCGAGCATTACAACGCTCATCGCCACCACACCGCCATCAACGGCACACCCCTCAGCCGAGTGTTACCAACGTGACTGCCGAGTACACCTAGAGCTGCGCGCCGTTGTCGTCGGGGTCGTCGATGCCGATGTGCCGCCCGCGCCAGGATTCGTACGCGATCAGCCAGCCGACCGAGATCGCCAGGGCCAAGACGATGCCGATCCACAGCTGTCCCCAGATCAGACCGAACAGCACGCCGCCGGCGAAGATCAGGATCGTGCCGATGAGCCACTGGATGCGGCCCTTCGGCCAGCCGGTGCGAGGTTCAGACATGGAATCAGCCTAGGGCGCGGCCTCGAGCTCAGCGGTTGCGGTGGTCCTCGGGGTGCAGGCGCGGAGCGCGCCGGGGCTCGCGGATGCCGCTCGCTTCGAGGTAGCGGATCACGCGCTGACGCTGACCCGCCCACGGGGCGAGCAGCTCCAGCATCCCGTCGTCGTCTACGCGAGAGCCGGTGAGGGCATAGCCCACTTCGTGTGCGAGGTGGAAGTCGCCGACGCTCACGGCGTCGGGATCTCCGAGCGCGCGGATGCGGGTCTCGGCCGAGGTCCACGCGCCGATGCCGCGCTGGCTGATCAGCACGCGGTCGCGGGCCTCGCCGTCGGTCGCCGCCATGAAGACACGGCCGATGGCCTCGCCGCGGCGGGCCGCCTCGACGATCGTGCGCGACTGCGGGGGCTCGAGACCGGCGCGGTGCCACGACCATGACGGGATGCGACGCCACCCCTCGATGTCCGGCGGGGCGTACATCGGCTTCGGCGTCGGCCCGGGGGCGCGCTCACCGTGCCAGGTGACCAGTCGGCGCCACGCGCCGAACGCCTGCATGCCGGTGACTTTCTGCTCGATGATCGCGCTCGCCAGGGAGTCGAAGAACAGGTCGGTGCGTCCGATGCGCACGCCCGGGTGGCGGTGATGCGCGTCGGCGATGAGCGGATGCCGCGTCGCGTCGAAGTCGCCGGGATCGTCGTCCCGCCCGCAGAGCGCAGGCAGCTGATCCAGCGCCCAGGACGCACCGGGGCCCCACGCGGCGCCGCGTATCACGCCGGGGGAGACCTCTCGGATCGCCAGGGTGGCGATGCCCTCCGGGGTCCTGCTGGCGCGCCAGATGACCTCGCCCGCGATCACCATGGTGGGGTCGCCGCCGCCGTGGCGCTGATAGACGACGGTGCGACGCACGTCGACCGGATGCCGCGGGCGGTACTCGGTCTCGAGCGGTCGATCGGCGGCGGTCCGCGCTGCCGGCCGGAGCTCCGCGATCGTCATGCGCTCACCCTACGCTCCGCCCACCGACACTCGGCGCTCGCGACCGCGCCCGCGCGGAATACGATGGCGCCAGGTGTTCAGTGAGCGGGCGGAGGAGCGGTGGTCGAGCTGGTCACGGTCGAGAACTTCGTGCGTGCGGAATCTGATCGCATGTTCGCGGCGATCGGCTCCGATACCGGTGGGATCAACGGGTGGAAGCACTATCGTGATCCGTCGCCGTTGGACCATCAGAACGTCATTCGACTGAACCGCGACACGCTGTACAGCGCGTCGATCGTGGACGCTCGCGAAGGGTTCACCCTCACGCTTCCGGACACCAGCGGCCGGTACATGTCGGCGATGATCATCAATCAGGATCACTACATCCCGGCGGTGTGGCACGGTGCCGGCGAGCATTCCCTCACCCGAGCGGAGGCGGGTAGCGATTACGTCCTCATCGGCATCCGCACCCTCGTCGATCCTGCCGACCCGGATGACGTCGCGACCGTCAATGCGCTGCAGGACCAGATCACCCTCCGCGCTTCGAGCGCCATCCCGTTCACGCGTGACGTGGTCGACGAGGCGACTCTCGACGAAACGCGAGCAGCGCTGCTGACCCTCGCGAAGGGTCTGCCGAACTACGCCGGAGCGTTCGGCGCCGAACGCGACGTGGACCCGATCCGTCACCTGATCGGCTCGGCCTCTGCCTGGGGTGGCCTGCCCGAGACCGAGGCATTCTACATCAACGTCGAGCCGGGGCTGCCGGTCGGCGACTATGAGCTCACCGTGGGAGACGTGCCGGTCGACGCGTTCTGGTCGATCTCGGTGTACGGCGCCACGGGGTACTTCGAACCGAACGATCGCGGCGTCTACAACCTCAGCAGCGTCACCGCCGCGCACAACCCCGACGGCACCACGACCATCCGGTTCGGCGCGGGTGACGCACCGAACACCATTCCCATCACGGACGGGTGGAACTACCTCATCAGGCTCTACCGGCCACGCCCCGAGGTGATCAACGGCACGTGGACCTTCCCCGCCATCGAGCGCCGGCCAGATAGTGGGGCCCCGCCCGACCGACTCGAGTCCGCGCAAGAAATCACGCGGATGGATCAGAGCGCCAGGTAGCTCTGTCCGTGGGGGCCTGTGAGGGCTACCGGTCGACCGTTGACCGCGAGTATTGCTCTCTCGCCGACTTCGGCGTCGACCTGGCTGCTGACGGTCGGGATCACGCCCGGTCCCTCGTTGCTGATCCAGGTCACGCTCGGAAACGACGACACGAGCTCCACGAACGTTTCGCGCTTGTCCAGCGGTAGGTAGTTGAGCACGGCGCTGTGGAAGACGACGACGTGTGCGCCGGTGGGTGCGTCGTTGATGAGCTCGGGAATCTTCTCGAGGAGGTCATCGTGCACGAGGTGCGACGGGTCGGCGGCGGCGATGGTTGCGGCGTCGTGAAGTCGTTGTCGGCGTTCGTCGTGTTCCGGCCAGACCAGGGTCTCCAGCCAGTTCAGTTGCTCCGGGTCTTGGGCGTCGATCGGGTTTAGGTCGACCCCGGCGCGCCAGGCGATGTTCGGCAGCCGCGACGGCACGCTTCCGCTGTCGATGGTGCAAGTGATGACGACGCGGCTTCGCCCGTCGTCCGGGTCGAGCTCGGTGATGGCGCCCTCATCGTCATAGCGGTAGCTGTACCGGTCCGGGTACAGCGCTAGTCCGGCGGAGGCGCCGGCCTCGATCAGAGCGAGATCGCCGTCGAGTCGACTCAGGATCGGGAGCAGCACCGCGCACCGGGCCGCTTCGTTGGTCTGTGTCGAACGCGTCTGGACAACTGCGGTGACGGTCGACCAGTTCGAAAGAAGCCAACTGCGAAACGGATCGTAGGGTCCTTCTGGTGCCCCGAGGTGGCGCGCTGCCGCGAAGACCAGATTCGGTTGGCGTTTGATGCCCGGGAGTTGGCCGATCAGATTCGTCACTTCTGGATCATCAGCAATGGCCTCTGCCCATCGGAAGTAGATCTCGGAGACTCCGCGAGCCTCAACATCGGCAAACCGTCGATACGCGGCCGCGACCTGCTCATCCACTCCGCCACGCTATCCCCACCTCAAGGGCCGATCAGCACCGCCGATGGGATGGACTCCGCGGGGGGAGCGGCGTAGTCAGGGGTTGTCAGAAGCAATTTGCGTTGAGCCATCGACAGCTTCGGCTGCTTGCCCTTCAGATGTCCTTTGGCGCGGGCGACGGCCATCCCTTCCTTGGTGCGCATGCTGATCAGGTCGCGTTCGAACTCGGCGACCATGGCGAGCACATTGACCAACAGCCTTCCGACGGGGGCGGTGGGGTCGTATCTGCTGCCGCCCAGGCTCATGGCGACGCCCTTCGGCGTCAATCCGTCGGCGATGTCCCGGCATCCCGACTGGATCGCCCTTGCGCAGCTCGAGAGCCGGCGAGGAAGGCGATAGCCAGGAGTCCGATCGCCAGGATCACCAGTCCGATGATCGCGACGCGTGACAGGAACACGCCGCCCGCATCGGGAACGAACGTGGCATTCGCGAGCGGCTGGTAGGCGAACCAACCGAAAGCAACGGGAGTCATCAGCCCGACGATCAGCACCACAGCACCCGCCACGGCCACGACCACCGCCGCCGTCCAGCCCACCACCGACTTCTTGCGTTCGTTCACGCGTCGACACTATCCAGGTGCCGAGCGTGGGGATCGGTCTACGGGCCCCGCGCGAGGATTTAGCGGGACGAGGCGCTGACCATACACGGCGCCTAAATCGTGGCCACAGTCGTCACTGCGTTGTCAACCACGGTGTTCGGTGGGAGGTTCGCTGGCTGCCACGACCCGACTGGCGCTTCTCTGCTTGATCTCCCGCCCGAGCTGGATGCCGCCTGCGATGACCGCGACGAAGCCGGCCGCAAAGAGTAGAACGCGAAGCCAGATTTCCGCTTCAGGCATGAAGAGCGCAGGCGCGGCGAAGATGAACGTCGCTCCCACGAAGTACCAGACGGCGATATTCGGCGTGTCTTTAGTGCTCTGCGACGAGTTCATCTTTTCCCTTCCGATCGAGGCGGACTTCCCTACGCTCACGTTCGCTCCAGACGTTCACAACTGGTGGTCTGAACTCGAGTGGCTTGATCGACGCACAGGGTCTGCAGTAGTTAATCCATCGCACCGTGGTTACGTGGTCGTCAGGTGAGTGGCGAGGAAGGTGGCCGCCTGGAGTGTCAAGCGCGGTTCTGCGTCGCGCAGGTACTTGGTTGCAGCCACGGTGTCCTGCGCCGCCGCGACGTCGAAGGGAATCACGTCGCGCGCCCAAGCGAGCGCGGGTGCGGGCGGTTGGCCACCGGTCGGAATCGTGCCACCGAAGAGGAGCTGGAGTCTCCTCCGCGGATCCTCTCGATCTCCGAATACTTTCGCTGCCCATGTGCTCTGCATGATCCACCTCCGTCCACCACGCTATGTATCGGCGGCCGGACCCGCCTCCACCTCGCGACGGATACCGTGCCCGCAAGTCGATCCCATCTGACACGCTTCCCGATGCGCAAGACGCCCGTCATCGCGAATCCGCATCGGGCGGGTCTTGCGGGAACTCAGACAGCTTGAGGATTGTCACGCCGGCGCTCGAGTCGCCCGTCGAGGTGCGTCGCACTGGCCCACGCTGAACCGAACGCAATCTCGCAGGCACGCCTCGTGCGTCAATCGCGCCCCGCCCGGCGCCAGCAGCGTGAACGCGATCTCGCGCCGCATAACCGCGCACCTGCCGCGCCGGACTCGCCAGCCCTACACCGGCTCGGTCGTGCGGATCAGGCCACGGTTGAGGCACGACCACGCGACCAGGAACCGTTCGTCGTGGAAGATCTCGAAGTTCAGCTCGTTGCCGCAGGTGGGACAGGTGCAAGGGGTCGCGGCATCCCTCCTCATGGTCGAAGCCTGAACTCGACCGGCCCACCGCGGCTCCGCCCTCAGCTCGGCAGCTGCTCCTGCGACCACCGCTTCATGTCGGCGGTGAAGGCGGCGTCGCGCAGCGGCGCGGGTCGTCGCGCGGTGAAGACGAGTCGCAGGCCCTGCGGACTGACCACGGTCAGGTCACGCGTGTTCCACGGGGTGTCGGCCGGTCCCTCCACGACCGTGCGGTCGAACGACTGCGCGCGGGCCGCGAGGTCGTCGAGCTCGCTATAGGTGGCGGCGAGCGACAGCTGGACGCCGGTACCGACGTCCGCAGCCGCTCCCTGCCGCAGCAGGATGTCCTGATACCGCCAACGCCGCAGGTGGATGAGCACGGGCTGGTCGCCCGGGGGCATGGCGAACAGCTCGATGAAGTCGAGCGCCTCGACGAACCATCGCGCCGCGGCACGGACGTCGTCGACCTCGAGAGAGATGAAGGCCGGCATGCCGTAGATATCGCGAGTGATGCCGGTCTGAAGTTCGGTCGTGTCTGTCATACCGACGAGTGTGGGCGTTGACGCAACGTCAAAGTCAAGCCCCGCGGTCGCAGTGCCCGGCAGTACGAGGATCGCCCCTAGCGCTAGAAGTCGAGATCGGTGATGCCGACTAGAGCGACGGCGATGCCTATCTGACTGGCAGCCCCCTCAAGAACGGGCTTCCCGCTGCGGGATCGGCTATCGGCCAGAGGGATCCGGTTGGACGGCGCCTCTTACAATCCAGGGTGTGGACCAACCTTGCGAGTCGCTGGCAAACCTTCCCGATCCTTCAGCCCATGGGTTTCTGGAGTTCAGGTACTTCGCGCATGAGTACCACCTGATGGCCGAGGCCGACAAATGGGCGCTTGTCCGAGTGGCTGACGCGCGCCGCTTGGCTTGGCTTAGCCGCACCGAGTCCGGATGGGTCGTCGTTCCACCCGAGGGAGACGGCCAATGGAACGACAAGACACACCGCGACGCGCTCGAGGCCTTCTTGGACGACAACGACGAGTGGGAATTCATCGCCGAGCCCGAGCGATGAAGGACCCTCTTCCGGCACGCTAGGCAGCGACCGGACCGCAAGGGCCGAGGCGCTAACGGTTTCGAGGTAAGTGCCCGAGGAGTGCCTCCCCGAAGTGGGGTAGCCAATCAACGGTTGAGTTGGTCGACTTCAGCGATCTTGTCAAGGCGGTCGAGAAGGAGGTCGCCGGCGGAAGCGATGGTGCCGACCGCGAACTGAGTAATGACGATTCCGATGATCACGAAGGCCACGGTCGCCGGCCATGCGTATCGTCGCGTGACGGTGAGCACGATGGCTACGATCGCGCTGAGGATGGCGATCGTCTGTCCCGCCACGGTCGCGAATGCCATCCGAAGGGCACCGTCCACAGTCAGAGCGCCATAACTGTTCAACGCGACCTTCAGCAAGAACGGCAGCACAAAGACTCCCACGACGAGAACTGCACCGCGGCTGATGCGGCGAGGTCTGCTCACCGTCGGAGCCTGATCGAGGTCGGTCGGCACTGTCATGGTTGCGACCCTATCCGGCGAGGTGTGCGAGGGGACCGTCCATCAGAGGGCGGATGCAACTCAGGATTGGTGACGGAGAGTTGGGCGCGTAGATCGTCTTTCGCTTTTTGGTAGCGGCTGCGCGCTGTGGAGGCGGGGATCCCGGTGACCTGGGCCGCTTGGGCGATGGTGAGCCTGTCCCAGTGGACGAGTCTGATCAGCTCCGCAATATCTGGGTCGAGGCGGGCGACGGCATCTCTGACGTCGAGGCCGGCATCGGAGGCCGGCGCAGTGCTCTCGGGGTGAAGCATGAGTCGTAGCCGATCTGCTAGTCGCCAGCGGCGCCGTTCGGCGCGGTCAGCGTTGGCGAGGACGTTTCGTGCGACGCCGAACAGCCACATGCGCGCCTCTGTCGTGTCCTCTGGCACGTCTGCTGCTTTCCGCCAGGCTGTCAGCATGGTTTCGGCGACTAGATCGGCGGCGTCGTTGGTTCCGACTCTTCGTTCGAAGTAGGCGAGGATGTCGACGGCGTTGAAGGAGATGACGTTGGTCAGATGGGCGGCGAGGTCCTTATCTGTGCGCGTCACCACTGCATCCCCGGGCAGATGGCGTCGCTTTGCCAGGAGAAGTCGTCCGGATCTACGTCGTACCCGTTGCGCTGCAGCTCGGCAGCGACGGCCGTGGTGACGGCCGCCGGCACCGCCGAGACGTACTCCACGTCGGGGCTGGGATAGTTCTCGGTCCCGTACCCGATCTGGACGTCTTTGCCATTGAGGCGCGCGACCGACGGTGGGGCCATGCGCTGCTTTTGGATCTCCGCATCGACGTCGAGGATGGCAGCGATGTCCACGCTGCGCAGGTAGGCCGCTGTCTCTTCGCTGATCGCGGGGGTTGGTCCCTGCAGGTTCCCGATGACCTGGAACTCACAGTTCATGCCGCTGGGCAGCGTGACACTGAACGAGTCCGGCGATTCCTGCTGCCACCACGGCAACAGTCCCCCGGTGCTCGCCGCGGCCGCGCCTGCCCCACCCAGCAGCACCACGGCCGCGACACCGATCGCCCCAGCACGGGTGAAGCCCCGCCCCGCCCGCGCTGGGCGGTGATCAGTTTGAGCGGCCACGCTCATCCGAGCCAGCTCATCTTCGATCGCGTCAGTCACCAGGGTCGTTGCCGGGCCCGCGTCATCCAGCAGACCGTCAAGCGGATCGTGTGGTGTGTTGCTGCGTTCCGTCATTGCCCCGAATCCTTCCACCGAACACCTTCACTCTGTACATGTCCGGCACAGCGCAGAACGTCCACGCGAGCAAACACCGATTGGTGATTTGGGTGTCCCCTCCGCACGCATGTGGTGGAGCCCGAAAATGCAGGCCGTCAGCCGGTCGACCAGCGTGACGGTTCTCGTCGCGCAAGTGGATCCCCTTGTGGGCCGGCGGAGTCGGCACGGCGAGCCCATCGCTAGATTCGTCTACCCGCCGGCCGCCTCGGCCTCGACACGGTGGTTGTGCACGGGGAAAACGGCTGCGCCTGGTGCGAACGCGGCTACAACAAGGGCGCCCGACCAGATGCCTACGACGGGAGCGAGCAGCGTCACGCCGAGCGCAACCAGAACGGCCGCAACCACCCTGAGGACGACGCTGACGCGCGGTGTTTGTTCCGGGCGCGTCCAATACGGCACCAGAACCCCCGCGTTCGCCCGGGACACAACGGTTGCGGAGCCAAAGAAGAGGGCCGAGCCCAGGATCAGGCAGATCCAGCCCAGTTGAAGCACCATGCCTCTTATGTGAACACCACAGACGGCTCCAGTCAAACCTTTGCAGCACGCCGGCTTTCTTGCGCGCATTGTCTGCCGTTGGATCAGACGACAACCCATCGGTCGGCGATCTTCGGGTGATCGGTTACCGGGTGCGGATCCGTGACCGCGCAACGCGTGTCTCACTTTCGTCAAGAGGTGCACGATGCTCTCTGATTCGTCGAGGGCGGCGGGTACGGTCGGTCCATGGACGGAAGCCGCCTGAGCTACGCAGCGCTGCTCACGCTGATACTCCTCTTGGCGGCGATCGCTCTGACATACACGATGGTGGTCAGCGGTCTGAATGTCGCAGGATGTGGAGACCGATGCGACTACCCGTCGATCACGCGCGCCATGAACGGGTTCCTGGTCGCCGCAGGTCTTTCACTCACCATCGCTGTTGCTGGCAGCTATCTGCTCCGCGAAGGGGTGGTGGGTTCTCATCGCACCCGTTGCCGGGGCTCTTGTTCTGGTCCTGGCATTCTGGGTCACCTCCACAATCGCGCGCACCGCGACGCAGCTGTAGGGCCGATCGCGTTCCGTGCGCGGATCCCATCTGAGACGACATCTGTCGCATTGATCGACCGGCTTGCGGTCAGTCAGGCAATAGGAGCGGCATTGCTTCACAACATTCCTCGACACGTGTACGGGCTGTTCTACTCGGAGTCACGTCCGTGTTAGCGTCCCCCGTTCAGGTCGGGAGCGTTGCAAGGAGGATGTCTTGGACATCGCATTCACGGTTGATGCCGCCTACTTCGAGCACGCCGCCGTCGCGATCGAGTCGATCCTGCAGTTCGAATACGCGAAACCCGTGACGTTTTGGATGGTCCTTGCGGACGATGTGCGCGACGGGGCCAGAGAACGTCTGGTGACTCTGGTCGGCTCGCGGGCCGCGGTGCGGTACGTGACTCCCGCGGTCGTCGCTGGCTACGGGAGTTCGACTGATCCGTACACCCAGCATGTGTCCGACGCGATGTATCTGCGGTTGCAGCTCGTCGATCTACTCCCCACAACAGTGCGCCGGGTGCTGTATCTCGATGCCGACATCCTCTGCGTGAGTCCGGGACTCGACTCCCTATTCGACTTCGACCTCGACGGGAAGACCATCGGCGCGGTCCGCGACGCATTCACCCGCAGGATGAATGACCACGGAGGCCTTCCAAGGCTGAACGACCTGGCACATATCAACCCGCAGGGCCTCTACTTCAACTCCGGAGTGCTCCTTATCGACACCCTTGCATGGCGGGAGCGGGACGTACGTGCCCGCGCCGAGAGTTACCTGGAGGACTCGGCGTCGGTACTCAGATTTCCGGACCAGGACGCATTGAATGCCGTCTGCCACAGGGATTGGTACCGGCTCGACAAGCGTTGGAATCACATGATGGCTTGGCGACTGGAGGCCGAGCGCGACGGCATTCTTTCAGACGCCGTCATCGTCCATTCAGCTGGCCCGCTCAAGCACTGGCAGGCGGACTTTCCCCCGGGCCGGCGGCGTGACCTCTACTCCGCCCTCGCTAGCAAAGTCAGGGCGATACCTGAACGGCTCCCCACGACGAGGCGCAGCCCTCGTCTGCTGATCGGCGCGGAGTCCATTTCAAACACGGGGCGATGACCGGCCGCACCCAGGGCCTCATCGTCGCTGCCGGCGGGTCAGCACTCTACGTCGTGATCTTCGCCGCCATCATGGTGCTGCTTCGCGATCCCACCGCCACCGCCGCACTCAATCGCGTTCGAAAGCGCAAACAGTGATCACATGAATCCGCACTGAGGGATCCCATCTGAGACGACATCTGTCGCGGTGGTCGACCGGCTTGCGCATACTGCCGTTCGCGATACCGATCGACGCGGGAGCTGGAAGCGCGGTGGGACTCGATCAACCGATGCGAATCTCGGTGGAGTGATCGGTCGCGCGCCAGGGTACGGGGAACGGAGTGAGCAGAGCGCCGTTCGGGTAGTCAGGTGCCACGGCTTCTTGATAGGTGTATGCCTCATCCTCGTCATCAAAGACGCCGAGGATGACGTTGTCGGGTGAACTGTCGTGGTAGACGATCCATACCTGTTTCACATCGGTACGGTACATCGATGCCCGATCGCCAAGACCGCGCTAAGCCACCGGTAATCGGGCAGTGCGCTACCGCTCCGGCTAACTCTTGCGAAGGAGCATCACGACTCCGACCACGAACAAGATCGCGCCCGCGCCCATGAGTACTGGAAGGTAGACACCGGCCGGCAGGTTGAGCCGCCCGATCTTCTCGTCCGCATCATTCAGCAACACCGTGGGGATCGACAACGTCACGATCAGCGCGCCGATGACAACCAAGAGAATGCCTTGGCGCCGCCTCGGATCTCCCGTCAAGGCAGCCATCCCGAAGAACTGGGCACATCAGGGTGTCGAGACATTGATGTCAACCTACACATCCGCTCTGGTCCTGGCCTCGGACCGCTCAATAGCCGCCGCCAGCGAACCGTGCTCCGCTCACGTCCTGAGAAGGATCCCTATTCGGGCGGGGCTCATTGAGGGGACGCACCCGTGCAGCCGCGATCCTCAAGCCTGCTTCGGGTGGATGCGACGATAGCGCGATGAGCGGCAATGCTTCACTCGACGGTGGCCGCGTGCTGGTTAGTCTGAGGCGGGAGTCAGGAGTGTACGAGCAACATGAGCGAAGCTACGACTGTGCCGGACAGCAGGGTTGGACATGCGGTCTGGCTCACCGTGCTCCTCGGTGGAGCGACCGTGCTTTCGGCGGCGACGATGTACTTGCTTCCTCTGGCGTGTTCTAGTTCTTGCGATGCAGATCTCGCCGCGTCTGCAATTCAGGTGTTCTACTGGGCCGCGGCGCTTGTTTTGGTGAGCGTGATGATCGGTGTCTTTCTCCTCCGACACCGGGGTTGGTGGGTCATCGCGGCTCCCGTCGCCGGCATGGGAGCACTGGGAGTCGCCTTTGTGATCGCATACTCGCTGGCAACACTGCCGGTCGTCACTTAGCGGACCGTATGCCGGTCGTCTTGCGGTCGCCTATTCAACGGTTCCGTGCTCACCGTCGATGACGTGGTGACCACGGGCAACGGTTACAAGCGGAGATGTCCGTAGACGCGGCACGAGACACTGCCCGATCACCGCCCGTCAACTGCAGCAGCATCCCGGCGGGCGGCGATCGGGATGAGAGCGCGCCGCCGACCTTAGAAGCGGTCGGGCGAGGGCGTGCCGTGTCCGTAGCGGATCGACACGTCGGCGTGACGGTCGAAGCGGTAGCCGACGCCGCGGACGGTGCGCACGATGTCCTCGTAGCGTCCGAGCTTCGCGCGCAGGCGGCGCACGTGGACGTCGATCGTGCGCTCGCCGGGCGACTCCTCTTCGCTCGCGTTCTGCCACAGCGAGCCGACGAGCTCGGTGCGCTCGATCGTGCGCCCCTCGCGGAGCACGAGGTACTGCAGCAGCTCGAACTCCTTGAAGGTGAACGCGGCGGACTCACCGTCGATCAGCACGCGCTTGCGTGAGATGTCCACGACGACGCCACCGGGCGCGCGGTCCTCGTCTTCGGGCTCGTCCGCCTTCGTGCGGGCGATCGCAGAGGGCTCGTGGAGGGCGAGGCGGACGACGTCGACGTCGCGGCCGCCCGAGCCGACCGGCGCGAGCGCGACCGTCGCGTACGTCTCAGCCTCGGGCGCGAGATCGGCGAGCGTGCGGCGGAGGGCGTCGACGAGGACGCCGAGGCTCACTCCGGATGCCGCGGCCTTGGCCTCGTCGATGCCGACGTACAGGGCGAAGCCGCGGGGTGCGGTGCCGGCCGGGAGGGCGCGGGCCTCGGCGGCGGGCGTGGCAGCCGGAACGGGCGGTGCGGCCGGAGCCGCCGGAGCAGACGGGACCGCGCGCAGGTGACGCGGGGCGGCGGGACGTTCGAGAAGGGCGGTGTTCGACATGAGGTGTCCTTGCGGAGAGAACCCGGTCGCGGGTTCGGTGTGTGCTGCGATGCGGCCTCAGGAGCGGGCCGGTGATTCGGCATCCGCATCCGCGTGATCGACGCGGAGTTCGGATGCTCGAGGGATCCGTGCAGCGTTACAGAAGCTGCGCGCGGATCGAGCGGATCGCTGTGTTCAGCGACGGCTTCGTGTCAGCGACACATTCGACAACACATGACGACGCGGCCGGCCATCATCATGCCGGCAGTCCCGTTCGCCTCCAGGGCGGACAGAGAGCGTGCGTTGTCAGTCATGTCGCGATTATGACGGATTGCGTCGAAAATCGTCAAATCGCGCGGATGCCGCAGCCTCGACGTGACGGAATGTTACAGATTGCTCAGTCGCAGCTCGCGCCCGCGCCGACCTTCCCGACACCCACCACGGAGCGCATTTGTTGCCACTTCCAGCAAAAGGCTTGCGCTCCGCGTCGAGATGCGCTTACCATCGCCATCGAAGCGCTTCGCGGAAGCGCTTCGATCTTCCGGACCGCGGGCGTCCGGACCACGACGACGGAGCGGACATGGTCAAGATCAACGAGGTGGCACAGGCCGCCGGCGTCTCGATCAGCACGGTGTCGTACGCGCTGAGTGGCAAGCGCCCGATCTCGCCGGACACCCGTCGCCGCATCGAGAAGGCCGTGCACGAGCTCGGCTACAGCCCGAACGCGGGGGCGCGGATGCTGGCCGGCAGCCGGACGCAGATCTTCGCGCTGACCGAACCGCTGCGCAAAGACACCCACGCGCCGACGCACATGGCGTTCGTCCTCGCGACGGCGGTTGCGGCCCGACGCAACGACTACGACATCCTCCTGCTGACGGACGAGGATGCGACGGCCGGTATGAGCCGCGTCGCCTCGAACGGACTCGTCGATGCGATCCTGGTGCTCGATGTCGCCCCGGATGACGAGCGCGTGAAGCTCGCTCGGGCGATCTCCACGCCCACGATCTTCATCGGCATCCCGAACGACAACGCCGGACTCGTCTGCGTCGACCTCGACTTCGCGGCGGCCGCAGAGCTCGCCGTCGATCGGCTCGCGGATGCCGGCCACCGCGCGATCGGCCTCGTCGGCCAACCCGAGGTCAGCTACGAGATGTCGAACTTCCCGCCGCGCGTCCTGGCCGCATTCGAGAAGCGTGCCGGTGAGCGCGACATCCAGTCCGGATTCGGGGCCACCGGCTCCAAACACACGAGCAGGACGGCAACGCGCCGCACCGTCGCACGACTTCTCGATGAGGGCGCGACCGCCCTCGTGCTGCACTGCACCGAGGAGGCGCACGTCGTCGTGCTCGGCGAGCTCGCCGAGCGGGGGCTGCGCGTCCCCGAGGACGTCTCGCTCATCTCGGTGGGGGCGTCCTTCGACACGGCCGCGCTGCGGACGCCCGTCGACATGATCCCGCTCGTGCCGCAGACCTCGTGCGACCTGGCCGTGGACCTCGCGCTGCAGAGCCTCGGCGAGGATCGGCCCGAACCGGGACTGCGCCTGATCGACCCCGTCTACGCCGCACACGGCTCCCTCGCCGCCCCGCCGGGGGGCTCCGCCGACTGAGCGTCCGCCGCCCCTCGTTTTCCGTTCGCCGGTCATCGAAGCGCTTCGACAACTTCACCTCCCACCCGCACCGCACATGAGACCACCGCAGGTCCAGAAAGGAATGCCACTGATGGCACGTATCACCCGCACCACGAAGAGGGGGCTCGTCCTCCTCAGCGCACTGACCGTCACCGGTCTCGCGCTCGCCGGCTGCTCCGGCGGCGCAGGCTCCGCAGAGGAGTCCGGCGACACCCTGAAGCTCTGGCACTACGAAAGCGCCGACAGCGCGATGGGCAAGGCCTGGAACGAGGCCATCAAGGTCTTCGAGGAGGAGACCGGCGCCACGGTCGAGTTCGAGGAGAAGTCCTTCGAGCAGATCCAGAAGACCGCGAGCCAGGTGCTGGACACCGACGCCGCTCCCGATCTGATGGAGTTCAACAAGGGCAACGCGACGGCAGGCTTCCTCGCGAGCACGGGCCTGATCACCGACATCTCCGACGCGGTGGACGAGTACGGCTGGGCCGACAAGCTCGCCCCGTCGCTGCAGACGACGGCGAAGTACAGCGAAGACGGCGTCATGGGCGGTGACGCCTGGTACGGCATCCCGAACTACGGCGAGTTCGTCGGCGTCTACTACAACCAGGACGCCTTCGAAGCTGCGGGTCTCGAGATCCCCACGACCTACGACGAGTTCGTCTCGGTGCTGGACGCGTTCGTCGCGCAGGGCATCACTCCGCTCGCCGAAGCCGGCGCCGAGTACCCGCTCGGACAGCTCTGGTACCAGCTCGCCCTGAGCAACGGCGACCGCCAGTTCGTGAACGACTACCAGCTGTACGAGAACCCCGTCGACTGGCAGGGCGACACCCTGACGACGGCGACCACGACGCTGAAGGAGTACGTCGACAAGGGCTACATCGCCTCCGATGTCTCCTCGATCAAGGCGGAGGACGCCGGCGTCGCCTTCATCAACGGCACCGCCCCGATCTTCGTCTCCGGCTCGTGGTGGTACGGCCGCTTCGTGAACGAGGCGACCGGCTTCGACTGGACCATGACCGCGTTCCCGGGTGCCGACCTGTCGCTCGGCTCGTCGGGCAACCTCTGGGTCGTGCCTGAGAACGCGGCGAACAAGGAACTGGCGTACCAGTTCATCGACATCACGATGCGCCCCGAGATCCAGGCGATCATCGGCAACAACGGCGGTGTCCCGGTCGCGGCCGACCCCGCCGACATCACCGACGAGAAGAGCGCCGAGCTCATCTCGACGTTCAACGGGATCCTCGACCAGGACGGACTGTCGTTCTACCCCGACTGGCCGGCGCCCGGCTTCTACGACGTGATCGTGCAGGAGCTGCAGGGCCTCGTCACCGGTGTGCAGGACGTGAAGACCACGAACGCCAACCTCGGCGAGCAGTACGACGAAGGAACCGCCGAGTTCCGTTGATCCGCGGTGGGGCGGTGTCCTTCCGGATGCCGCCCCACCCCGTCCTGGAGTTGACCATGTCTGTTGCCACTCGCTCGGGCCGCGTGAAGCTGCCACCCGAGCAGCCGTCCATTCCTCAGCGCAAGGGGGGAACCGGCGCGTACTGGATGTACCTGCTGCCCGGCTTCGCGCTGTTGATCGTGATCGTGATCGTCCCGCTCATCTGGAACGTCTACCTCACCTTCACGAAGTGGAAGGGCGTGCGCACGCCCGAGTTCATCGGGTTGGAGAACTGGCAGAAGCTCCTCACGGACGACGACTTCTGGACCTCATTCACCAACTCGGTCTGGATGGTCATCGCGATGGTGGTCGTCCCCACGATCGTGGGGCTCATCGTCGCGGCGCTGCTGTTCGACGTCGTGGGTCGCAAGTTCGGCGGCAAGGTCGGCAGCTTCTTGCGGGCCACGTACTACCTGCCGCAGATCCTCCCGGTCGCCATTGCCGGCATCGTCGTGGGCTGGATCGTCCGCCCGGGCGCGGACGGCGCTCTCAACCAGATCCTCGGATTCTTCGGCATCCCACCGGTCGACTGGCTCGGGCAGATGCCGTCCGCCCTCATCGTGCTCATGGTCGTGCTGATCTGGGTGCAGCTGGGCTACCCGATCGTGGTCTTCATGGCCGCCCTGCAGCGCGTCGACCCGGAGCTGTACGAGGCCGCGGAGCTCGACGGAGCCAACTGGTTCCAGCGGTTCTCGGCCATCACGATGAGCATCATCCGCCCGGAGATCTTCGTCGTCACCCTGACCTGCACGATCGCCGCGCTCAAGGTCTTCGGACCCGTCTATGTCATCACCCGCGGCGGTCCCGCCGGGGCGACCCTCGTGCCGGCGTACTACGCGTACACGGAGTTCTTCACCAAGCGCAACGTCGGCTACGGCGCGACGATCGCGACGGTGCTCACGATCGTCGTCGTGATCGTCTCGATCGTGTTCATCCGGGTGCAGAACTCGATCGAGCTCAAGGAAAGGGCGGGACTGTGATGGCCGTCGGAACCGTTCTGACCACCACCCCGGCCACGTCGGCCAAGACTCCGCGGCCGTCGCGCGGGCGCGGCGGGATGACGAAGAAGCGCAGCATCGACTGGCTGCTGCTGGCCCTCGTGATCGTGGGCGCGCTCGCGGTGATCGCGCCGTTCTATCTCGTGCTCGTGAACTCGTTCAAGTCGCCGATCGACTACGCGACCTCCGGTCCGCTCGCGCTGCCGGAGTCGCTGGACTTCTCGGGAATCGTGAAGTTCTGGGAGCGGGTGAACTTCCCCGAGAAGGTCTGGAACTCGATCTTCATCTCGGGCGTCGTCGCCGTGCTCGCCGTCCTGATCTCGATGCTGAACGCGTTCGCGATCGGCATCGGCCGGGTCAAGGGCCGCTCGTGGATCGTGCTGCTCTTCCTCCTGGCGAACCTGCTGCCGCAGGAAGCCCTGCTGTACCCGCTGTACTACATGTTCAAAGAGGTGGGTCTCTACGACAACGTGTGGTCGGTGATCATCGTCTTCACCGTGATCCAGGCGGCCTTCGGCACCTACCTGCTCTCCAGCGTCTACGGCACGTTCCCGAAGGAGATCCTGGAGGCGGCCTCGCTCGACGGCGCCGGCCGCTGGCAGATCCTCTGGCGGGTCGTCTTCCCGATCAGCCGCCCGACCCTGTCGGTGCTGCTCATCTTCTTCTTCATCTGGACGTGGAACGAGTTCCTCATCCCGCTCACGTTCCTCGCCTCCAACGCCAACCAGACCGTGCCCGTCGCGATCAGCGTGCTGCAGGGCGACCGGCTCATGGACGTCACGACGACGAGCGCGTCGGCCCTTCTGGGCATCATCCCCACGCTCATCTTCTTCCTCATCTTCCAGCGCACCCTCACCAGGGGCATCACCTCAGGAGCAGTCAAGTAATGAAGTTCACCGACGGGTTCTGGCAGCTGCGACCCGGCGTCACCGCGCTGTACGCCCAGGAGGCGTACGACATCGATCGGCAGGATGCCGCGCTCGTGGTCACGGCACCGACCAAGGTGATCGCGTCGCGCGGCGACGTGCTCAACCGGCCGACCCTCACCGTCACGCTGTCCTCGCCGCTGGAGGGGATCGTGCGGGTGCGGATCGCGCATCACACGGGCGGCGCGTGGCACGGCGGCTTCGATCTGCCCGGCGCGGTCGACGGCGGCGTCGGCTCGGCATCCGTGACCGAGGACGGCGGCGTGCTGCAGACCGGGCGCCTCACGGCGCGGATCGCCCCCGGTGCGCCGTGGGACCTCTCCTTCGAGATCGACGGGCAGCGCGTCACCGGCAGCGGCGGGCGGTCGCAGGGGTACATCTCGCTGGATGCCGACGCCCAGGTCGACCGCGGAATCGTGGGCAACGCGCGCACGGGTGCCGTCGCACCGGTCGAGCGTGTGTTCGTGCATGAGCAGCTGGATCTCGGCGTGGGTGAGCTCATCTACGGGCTGGGGGAGCGCTTCGGACCGCTCGTGAAGAACGGGCAGACCGTCGAGGTGTGGAATGCCGACGGCGGCACCTCGAGCGAGCAGGCGTACAAGAACGTGCCGTTCCACCTCTCCAGCCGCGGCTACGGCGTGCTGGTGAACGATCCGGGTCACGTCTCGTACGAGATCGGGTCGGAGGCGGTCGAGCGCGTGCAGTTCTCGGTGCCCGGCGAAGTGCTCGAATACTTCGTGATCGCGGGCCCGACGCCCAAGGACGTCCTCGAGCGCTACACCGCGCTGACCGGTCGCCCCCCGATCGTGCCCGCGTGGTCGTACGGACTGTGGCTGTCGACGTCCTTCACGACCGACTACGACGAAGCGACCGTCACGTCGTTCGTGGACGAGATGGCCCGGCGCGAGCTGCCGGTGTCGGTCTTCCACTTCGACTGCTTCTGGATGCGCGAGTTCAACTGGTGCGACTTCGAGTGGGATCCGCGGGTCTTCCCGGACCCCGACGGCATGCTCGCCCGCCTGCACGAGAAGGATCTGCGCGTGTGCGTGTGGATCAACCCGTACATCGCGCAGCGATCGCCGCTGTTCGCCGAGGCGGCGGCATCCGGCTATCTCGTGAAGCGCCCCGACGGCTCCGTGTGGCAGTGGGATCTCTGGCAGGCCGGCATGGGCCTGGTCGACTTCACGAACCCGGATGCGACCGCCTGGTACCAGGGCAAGCTCCGCGCGCTGATCGACCAGGGCGTGGACTGCTTCAAGACCGACTTCGGCGAGCGGATCCCGCTCGAGGTGGACTACTTCGACGGATCCGACGCGTCGCGCATGCACAACCTCTACACACAGCTCTACAACAAGGCGGTCCACGACGTGCTCGTCGACGCCAAGGGCGAGGGCGAGGCCGTCCTGTTCGCCCGCTCGGCGACGGCCGGCGGCCAGAGCATGCCGGTGCACTGGGGAGGCGATTCGACCTCGACGTTCGCCTCGATGGCCGAGACGCTCCGCGGCGGGCTCTCCCTGGCCCTCAGCGGATTCGCGTACTGGAGCCACGACATCGGGGGCTTCGAGGGCACTCCGGATGCCGACGTCTTCAAGCGGTGGACGGCGTTCGGGCTGCTGGGCTCGCACAGTCGGTTCCACGGCTCGGGCTCGTACCGCGTGCCGTGGGCGTTCGACGAGGAGGCCGTCGAGGTCACGCGCGTCTTCACCCATCTGAAGATGCAGCTCATGCCCTACCTCTACGCGGCCTCCCTGGAGGCGGCATCCCTCGGCACCCCGCTCCTGCGGCCGATGGTGCTCGAGTTCCCGGACGACCCGGCCGTCGGCTACCTCGACCGGCAGTACATGCTCGGCGCGGACATCCTCGTCGCGCCGGTCTTCAGCGCGACGGGGGACGTGGACTTCTACCTCCCCGACGGCACCTGGACGCATCTGCTGACCGGCGAACAGGTCACCGGCGGGCGGTGGCGGCGCGAGCGGCACGACTTCCTCTCGCTCCCGCTGTACGTCCGGCCCGGTGCCGTGATCCCGTGGGGAGCCCGCACCGACCGTCCCGACTACGACTACCTGGAGGGGCTGCGCCTCCGGGTGTTCGCGGGCGGGAAGGGCACGGCCGAGGTCGTCGTGACGGCGCCGGACGGCCGTGCGGAGACCTTCCGCGTGAACCGGTCGGAGGTGACCGACTGAGATCTGCGCTCCCGGGAATCGCACAGCCCGGCTCGGCCATCGCCGAGCCGGGCGGACGTACCCTGTCAGGGTGAGTTCCTCGACAGCGCTGACCTTCACCCGAGAGGCGGACGCCTCGCGCTACACCCTGCACCGCGGTGACGACCTGGTGAGTGTGCTGGACTACCGCGACGACGGTCGCACCGTCGCGATGACCCGCGCGTACACGGTGCCCACGTTCCGGGGTCACGGGTACGCCGGCGAGGTCGTCGACCGCGCGGTGGCCGACCTCGAGAAGCGAGGGGACCGTCAGGTCATCCCGGTGTGCTGGTACGTCGCCGACTGGTTCGCCGCGCACCCCGAACGCGCCGGCATCCTGCAGCAGCGCGCCCGCGCGTAGTCAGCGGGTACCGGGCCATATGCTGGCCGACGTGGACATCGAGACCGTCTTCACCGCGATCGCCCTCGGCTTCGAGGCGATCGGCGCGCTCGCGATGGTCATCGGGTTCGTGATCGCCGTCGTGCTCGGCTGGCGGTCACTGCGCCGGGGAGAGGGCGGTTCGGCGGCGTTCTCGGTCCTGCGCACGACGCTGGGGTCGGCCATCCTCCTCGGGCTCGAAGTGCTCGTGGCAGCCGACCTCATCCGGACGATCACGTCGAAGCCGTCGATGGAGGACGCCCTCATCCTCGGGGTCATCGTGCTGATTCGGACGATCCTGTCGATGTCGATCCAGATCGAGATCGAAGGCACTCTGCCGTGGCGGCGGGCGCTGCTGACCAGCGGCGGGCAGATGATCGGCGAAGCCGTCTCGCGCGACCGAGCCGCCTCCGCCGCGTCGCGTCCGGCGTAGACCTCGGCGCGATCCGCCGTCAAGCCCTAGGGGTGAGCGGGCGCGGTGCGCGAGTGTGGGGGAGTCGATTGGAGACACCATGAGCACGGACGCCTCATCCACGGGCCTGCCGCCGAACACCCCGAACGGAACGGACGCCACCGCCGATACGGGGGATGATGTCGAGAGCGATCAGCCCGGCCAGAACGCCGACCCCGACCTGATCACCGATGATGACCTGAAGAAGGGTGAAGACCAATGAGCGACGCACAGAGTGGCGCCTCCGCAGTGGACTCCGTCGGCGGGGCGGTCCACGATTCCGACGACAAGCGCGCGCAGGTCGACGGGAACGGGCAGCCCGTGCAGAACGAGCCCGTGCTCGAGCAGAACGACGCCAGCACCGAGGACAAGCTCCAGGGGATCGCCGCGCAGACCCGCGTCGATCTGGGGGACGAGTCGCACGACCGATATGCGGAGGTCATCCGTCAGCGGCTGTCCGACGCGCAGATCGAGCTCAGCGACGACGAGGTCACCACATGGGCGCGCCGCGCGCACCCGAGCGGTGGCGACGGGGTCTGAGTCAGCCCCGAAGGAACCGTCGGATGGCGGCGGCCGAGGCCGCGGCATCCCGGATCATCGTCTCGTGGCCGTGCCCGGCGATCTCGGTCGCCGAGGAGTCGGGCAGGGCCGCGACGACGAAGCGGCACCATGCCGGCGGGCAGACGCGATCCGACTCGCCGCGGATGACGAGCGTCGGCGCCGCGACGCGCGGGTAGACGGCTTCCGGTCGATGCGCGAGCATCGCGCGGAGCTTGCCGCGCAGATTCGGTCCTGCCCGCAGGTACTCCCGGGCTCCGATCGCAATCACCCGCGGACTCTCGATCGCGATGTCCTGGACGAGCCGGAGGATCTGCTGCCACGCCGTCCGCTCCCGCCGGTTCACCGTGGGCCCGATCAGGACGACGCGGTCGACGAGCTGCGGATGCCGCGCCGCGAGTTCGACGGCGATCTGGCTGCCCATCGAATGCCCCACCACGACGACCGGCGCGCTGCGGCGATCGCGCAGCAAGGCGGCGAGAAGGTCGGCCGTCCGCTCCATCGTCAGGACGCGGACCGGCTCGGGTGCCTCGCCGTACCCGGGCAGGTCGACGGCGATCGTGCCGCCGCCGGCAGCGACGAGATGCTTGGACAGGTCGGCGAAGATCGTGCGGCCCATCCCGATCCCGTGCACCAGCAGGAACGTGCTCTGCGCGTCGGCGGCGCCGCGGGTCTCGGCGACGAGGGTCGCGCCCGCATGGCTGAAGGAGGCGATCGCGCTCACCCGTCGAGGCTAACCGCATCCCGAGCGACCCCCGGAACCGCCCGCAGGACTAGCGTGGACGCGATGTCCGATACCGCCTCGCGCACCGCCGCCCCCACCGGGACGATCACCCTGAGCGCCCCCCAGCGGTGGCGGGCCTTCTGGGTGTGCGTCGCCGTCGCCGCGATCACGATCCTCGACCTGTCGAAGGTGAACGTCGCGCTGCCGTCGATCGAAGAGGCGCTCGGCGCCGGGTCGACCGAGCTGCAGCTCATCGTCTCCGGATACGTGCTCACGTTCGGGCTCGTGCTCGTGCCGATGGGCCGGCTCGGCGATCAGCGGTCCCGGCGCGCGCTGTTCATCGTCGGCCTGTCGCTGTTCACCGTCACGAGCCTGCTGTGCGCGATCGCGGTGAGCCCGGTGATGCTCATGGTCGCCCGGCTGCTGCAGGGCGTGGCGGCCGGCATTCAGATGCCCCAGGTCCTGGGGCTCATCCAGCAGCTCTTCCAGGGCAAAGAGCGCGGACGGGCGTTCGGACTGTTCGGCGCCACGATCGGCATCGCGACGGCGTTCGGGCCGACACTGGGTGGACTCCTCATCCTGGTCGGCGGGGCGACGGACGGCTGGCGCCTCATCTTCTGGATGAACGTGCCGCTCGGGCTCATCGCGATCGGGCTCGCGATCTGGGTGCTGCCGCGCACGCGGTTGAAGACGGGCAAGGCGCTCTCGTTCGACGTGTTCGGCGTCGTGCTCTTCGGCCTCGCCGTGCTCTCGCTGATGTGGCCGTTCCTCTTCACGACCGGGTCGCCGGACGACGACCCGCGTCGGTGGTGGCTCCTGGTCGCGTTCGTGCTCTTCGCCGGCGCGTTCGTCGCGTGGGAGCGCCGCTACGAACGCAACGGCAACCAGCCGCTCATCCGGTTCGCGCTGTTCCGGGTGTCCTCCTTCCGCAACGGCACCCTGCTGATCGCCGCGTACTTCACCGCGCTTCCCGCTCTGTTCCTGCTCACGACCCTCTTCCTGCAGACCGGCGTCGGACTCGAGCCGGTGTACGCGGGCATGGTCTCGATCGGGTTCGCTCTCGCGAGCGCGGTGTTCTCCTGGATCGGCGGCAACCTCGTCGGGAAGTACGGGCGACCGGTGGTCGTCTGGGGCCTTTCGGCGGTGCTCCTGTGCGTGGTCGGGCTCGCCGCCGCGGCGCTGTTCGTCCCCGCGGATGCCGTCGCGTGGGTCATGGCCGGCGTCATGGTGGTCGGCGGCATCGGCGGCGGACTCGTGATCTCGCCCAACCAGACGCTGACCCTCGCCGACATCCCGGTCAAGCAGGGCGGGGTGGCCGGCTCGATCGGACAGCTCGGCCAGCGCATCGGCACCGCCGTCGGCACGGCTGTGGCCCTGTCGCTCTTCTACGCCACGATCTACCGCGAGGCCGGCGGAGACGCACCGGACATCGTCGTCTATCACGACGCCTACGCGTACGGGATGATCGCCGTCGCGATCTTCGTCGCCCTCGCGTTCTCGATCTCGGTCATCGACCTCGGCTCGCGGCGCAAGAAGAAGCAGAAGGTCGGCTGAGCGAAAGCCCGCTCGCCTCGGCGGCGATGTCGGCGGCCCCCCGTAGCGTGTGAGCATGCGGATCCTGCACACCTCCGACTGGCACATCGGGCGGTCCTTCCACGGACACTCCACGCTCGACGCGCTGCGCGGTGTGCTCGAGCGCCTCGCCGATCAGGTGCGCGAGAACGACGTCGACGTCGTCATCGTCGCCGGCGACGTGTTCGACTCCGCCGCGCCCGCGGCCGCGTGCTACTCCCTGCTGACCGACACCCTCGCCGCACTTTCGGCCTCCGGTGCCCAGATCATCGTGACGAGCGGAAACCACGACTCCGCCGCGCGACTCGGCTTCCAGTCCGCATTGCTGCGGGACGGGATCCACGTCGTGACCGATCCGCTCACGGTCGGCATCCCGATCACGATCGCCGACGCGCACGGCCCCGTGCACTTCTACGGCATCCCGTTCCTCGAGCCCGCGCTCGTGCGGCATCTGTGGCCGGATGCCGGGCTGCGTTCGCAGCAAGCCACCATCGTGCACGCGATGGGTCTCGTCCGCGCCGACCTCGAGGCCCGCGGCGGGCGCTCGGTCGCGATCGCACACTGCTTCGCCGCGGGTGTGGAGGCCACCGCCGGTGTCGAGCGCGAGATCCGGCAGGGGAGTCTGGACGTCGTCGCGCTGAGCGCTTTCGACGGGCCCGACTACGTCGCGCTCGGCCACATCCACGGCCGCCAGCAGCTCTCCGACCGGGTGCGGTACGCCGGAGCGCCGCTGCACTACAGCTTCGGCGAGGGCGACAAGCCGCGCGGCTCGTGGCTGGTCGACCTCGACGCCGACGGGCTG
This sequence comes from Microbacterium sp. NPDC064584, assembly GCF_040687315.1. Taxonomy (NCBI): domain Bacteria; kingdom Bacillati; phylum Actinomycetota; class Actinomycetes; order Micrococcales; family Microbacteriaceae; genus Microbacterium; species Microbacterium sp. NPDC064584. The sequence goes on from NZ_JBFBMZ010000007.1 coordinate 24,079, forward strand.
TCGAGCGTGACCTGGCTCGACCTGCCCGTGCCGCGGTCCCTCAAGACCCTCCGCGGCACGCTCGATGAGCTCCTGACCGACGAGCGCTTCACCGATTCCGAACAGGCGTGGGTGTGCGCGCAGTACACCGACGCGACGCCCCAGCTCGATCCGATGCGGCGTCTGCAGGCCCGGTATCCCTTCTGCGCCACGGTGATGCACACGCCGGAGGGTCGGCGCGCAAACGACGGCCTGACCTACTCCCGTCGCGTGCGCGCGGCGCGCAGCGATGCCGAACTCGTCGATGCGTTCCTCATCCACGTGCGCGAGGGCGAGGGCGCAAGCGAGCACGAGGCGCGGATCGTCCGCGACGTCATCGACGAGCGCAGTCTCGCCGAGGCGCGCGCATGAGACTCCACCGTCTCGAGATCGAAGGGTTCGGGCCGTTCCGGGAGCGGCAGGTCGTCGACTTCGACGCCTTCGCCGCCGACGGTATCTTCCTGATCGCGGGCCGCACCGGCGCCGGAAAGTCGAGTGTGCTCGACGGCGTGTGCTTCGCGCTCTACGGCGGGGCGCCGCGCTACGAGGGCGCGGACAAGCGCCTGCGCAGCGACCACTGCGCACCGGAGGACCCGACGACGGTCTCGGTCGAGTTCAGCGCCGCCGAGCGGCGGTGGCGGGTGACCCGCTCACCCGAATACGAACGTCCCAAGCTGCGCGGACCGGGGCTCACGACCGAACCCCACCGCGCCCAGCTCGATGAACTCGTCGACGGCGAATGGGTCGGTAAAGCAGCGCGCCCGGTCGATGTGGCCCGCGAGCTCGACGAGATCCTGGGGCTGAGTCAGCAGCAGTTCCTCCAGGTGATCCTCCTGGCACAGGGGCGATTCGCGGAGTTCCTCCTCGCCAAGAACGACGACCGGCAGCGGCTGCTGCGCAAGCTGTTCGGCACGCGCACGTACGAGGATTATCAGAACGCGTTCGAGCAGCGCCGGAAGGACGCCGAGCGCGCGCTGACGGCCGCCGGCGACGGAGTCGGGATGCTCCTCGGCGAGGCGGAGCGCCTCACGCGCGAGACGGCGGGGGACGAGCCCTCGGCCGACGGGACTCCGTCGACCGCCGACCGCTTCGCGGAAGTCGAGCGCGCCGTGCAGCGCGCCGCGTACCGCGCCGAGACGAGTGCGCGCGAGCGCGATGCCGCCGACACCGCGCACGCGGCGGCCGAGGCGCGGCACCGTGCCGCGGCGACCCTGCGCGAGAAGCAGGTGCAGCGCGTCCGCGCGCGGACGGCACTGGCCGCCTTGGAGTCCGCGTCCGGCGCGATCGACCACGACCGTCTGGTCCTCGAGCGCGCGGTCGCCGCCGAGGCACTGCGCACATCGATCGATGCCGCCGCCCGCGCCGAGGCGGCCGCGAGCCGTGCGTCCGCCGCCGAGCAGCTCGCGCTGACGGCCTGGATCGCGGCGGGGGAGCGACCGGATGCCGCCGGGCTCGGCATCCGCATCGCGCAGCTCACCGGCGAGATCGCGATCGCGACGGCCGCCGCGTCGGCGGAGTCCGAACTCGCCGCCGCCGAGAACGCCGTGGTCACCACGCGGGAGACGTGCGCCGAGTTCACGGCGCTCCTCGGCCGGATCGACGAGGCACGGGCAGGGCTCCCCGAACGACTCGCCCGGCTCGACGAGCAGATCCGCCTGCACACCGCCGCCGCGGGTGCGCTCCCCGCGGCGCAGGCGCACCGCGACGAGGTCGCCGAGCGGCTCGCCGCCGCGCGGGAGGCGGAACAGCTCGCGGGCGCGCGGAACGACGCCGACGCCGCGCACGCCGTGGCACTGACCGCGCTCGAGCGCGCCGCAGCGACGGTGAACGCGCTCCTCCGACAGCGCCTCGCGGGCCATGCCGCCGAACTCGCCGCCGCCCTCGTCGACGGAGGACCCTGCGCGGTGTGCGGCGCGCTCGAGCATCCCGCACCGGCGCCGCTGACGGACACCGTGGTGACCGATGACGACGTCGCCGCGGCCGAGGCGCAGAAGGATCACGCGGCGGATGCCGAGCGCTCGGCATCCGGGCGCGCACGGCTCGCACGCGACGCCCACGCCGCTGCCCTCGCCCGAGCGGGCGGCGAGTCGGTGGAGACGCTGGAGACCGCCATGACGGCCGCGGAGGTTGCACTCGTGGCCGCCGCCGACTCCGCCCGGTCACGAGACCGACTGCAGGCCGAGCGCGACGAACTCCACGCGACCGACGAGGCCGCAGCCACCGAGCGCGAGGCACTCGCGGCCGAGCTGGTCGAGGCGCAGACCGCGCTCGCCCGCCACGAAGCGCAGGCTGCGGGCGCACGCGCGACCGTGGATGCCGCCCGCGGCGACTTCGCGTCGGTCTCGGCCCGCATCGCGGAGGCGACTCGGCTTCGGAGCCTCGCGCAGGCGCTCGAGGACGCGCACGCGGAGTCCTCCGTGCGGGCGGCTGCCTCCGCGGATGCCGCCGCCGACCTCGCGGTCCGCATCGAGAGCTCCGGGTTCGTCGATGCGGCGGAGGCCACGTCGGCTCTGCGCGACGCGGGGGAACGCACAGCGCTGGACGCCCGGATCCGCGACCACGACGCGGCGCTGCGCGCCGAACGGGACCGTCTTCGCGAGCTCGAGCTCGACCTGGCGGGCGAACCTGATGATCCGATCGACCTCGAACCGCTCAGCACCGCTCTGGCGGCTGCACGCGACGCGTGGAGCGCCGCGGTGGATGCCGCCGTGCATGCCGCGCAGACGCACGAGCGCCTCCGCGACCTGCACGCACGCGCCGTACAGGCGCACGCGACGATCGCCGACCTCGCCGACGAGTACGACGTCGTGGCCCGGCTCGCGAACACGGTCGCCGGCAAGGCCCCGAACACGCACCGCATGACGCTCGAGTCGTTCGTCCTCGCCGCCGAGCTCGAAGAGATCGTCGAGGCCGCGAATCTGCGTCTGCAGGACATGTCGTCCGCCAGATATCGGTTGCAGCACACCGACGCCCGCGCGGCGCGGGGAGCGGCATCCGGCCTCGGTCTGCAGGTCATGGACGCCCACACGGGTCAGGCGCGTCCCGCGCAGTCGCTCTCCGGCGGTGAGACGTTCCTCGCCTCGCTCGCCCTCGCGCTGGGCCTCGCGGAGGTCGTGACCGCCCGCGCAGGAGGCGTGAAGCTCGACACCCTGTTCATCGACGAGGGCTTCGGTTCGCTCGACGACGACACGCTCGACCTCGCGATGCGCACGCTCGACGAGCTCCGCCAGGGCGGGCGCACGGTCGGCCTCATCAGCCACGTCGCGGCGATGAAGGAGCAGCTCCCCGCTCAGCTCGTGGTGGAGGCCACGGCGCAGGGCCCGAGCGTGATCCGCCAGGACTCGGCGCTTCCGGTCTGACCGGAGCTTCCTCCCGGCACGAGGGCGGAGGAGCAGGGCTCAGGCGCCGTAGGCTGGAGGGGTGAACAAGGGAACAATCTGGACCATCGTCGGCGTCGTCGCAGCCATCGTGATCGCGTGGTTCCTCGTGAACATCCTGTTCTCGGTGCTGGCCTTCGTCTTCAAGCTGCTCGCGGTCGCGGTCGTGGCGCTGATCGTCTTCGTGATCCTGCGCGTGATCTTCTCGCGCCGCGACACCGAGGTCTGAGCCGGCTCAGACGCCGTACTCGTCGCGGATGAACTCGCGCAGCTGAGCGCTGCAGGCGGTCACCGTCGCACGCCAGTCGGTGATCGCGTCGTCCTGCGCACGATCCGAGACCGCCTTGATCACGCGGATCGGGACGCCGAACTGCTCCGCCACCCACGCGTACGCGTACGCCTCCATGTCGACCAGGCCTGCCCCGAGGGGCCGGATCACCGCGACGGCCTCGACGTCGTCGACGAAGTGGTCGCCGGTCGCGATCGTGACGCCTTCGCGTCCGAGCTCGACGCGGGGCGGCAGGGACACGTGCTGGCCCACGATCCCGTCGATGTCGGTCACATCGTGCTGGATCGCGGCATCGATCTCGTACACGTCCGCACTCAGCAGTGTGTCGATCGCACCGGCGGTGCCGACCACGACGATCTCCTCATAGCTGGCGGCATCCAGAGCACGGGTGAGCGCATACGTCGCCTGCAGCTTGCCCGGACCGGTGACGAGCCGGTCGAATCCCGGAAGGTCCTCCGGAAAGGCGACGAGTTCGGCTTCGAGGGCGGCGACCAGGAGTTTCATCCCTCCAGTCTCCCAGGTCGTGCCCGCAAGCTTCGGCGCCATGTTCCTGCGACGGCGCCTGAGGTTTCATAGGGCCATCGCAGATCGGTGTCGCCAACCTGCCGGGGGAACGCGGGGATCAGACGCTGAACAGGTCCGCGGGGACGACCTCGCCGACTCCGGCGTCTCGCAGCACCTGCCGCGCGGCGTACCAGCCGGGCATGCCGGTGACCCCCGGACCGGGGGGAGTGGATGCCGAGCCCAGGTACACGCCGGGCATCGGAGTCCGCCACGGCGCAGGGGAGACCACCGGCCGGCGCACCGCCTGCACGACGGTGAACGCGCCGCCCAGGATGTCGCCGCCGATGTCGGACGGATTGAACGCGACGCGCTCCCCCGCGGTCATCGCGTGAGAGCCCAGGACGCGGTCGCGGAAACCCGGAGCGAAGCGCTCGACCTGCCGGGTCACGAGCTCGGTCGGGTCCAGCGGGGAGTCTGCGGGCACGTGGATGTACGCCCACAGCACAGCCTTGCCGCGCGGCGCCCGCGTCGGGTCGAGGACCGACGGCTGGACGGCGAGCACGTACGGTCGGCCGGACACCGCACCCCGCGCCACGGTGTTCTCCGCGTGCTCGACCTCCGCGCGCGTTCCGCCGAGGTGCACCGTCGGCGATCGCGCGACGTCGGGGTTCTCCCAGGGGATGGGGCCGTCCAGTGCGAAGTCCACTTTCGCGGCGCCGGCGCCGTAGCGGTACCGGCGAATCGCCCGTGCGTAGCCGCCGGGGATCCCGGGGTGGGTGAGCAGCAGCCGCGGCGACGTGTCGAGCACGAGCACGTCGCCGGCGGCCGGGTCGCCCCAGTCGAGGTCTGCGAGCGAGTCCACGCGGTGCTCCGTCACGACCTCGCCGCCGTGCGCGCGCAGGTCGGCGATCAGCGCGTCCGCGATGCGTTGCGCGCCGCCTCGGGGGTAGGCCCACCCGTCGCCGGTGTGGCCGTGTGCGGCGAGGAAGAGCCCCGACGCGGCGGCGCCGAGCGAGGGCAGGCGGGTGTTCGCGTGCGCGAAGACCCCGGACAGCAGGGCCGCTGCCTCCTTCGTCGAGAAGGTCCCGCGGCCGAGCGCCGTGCCGAGCTGGAGGACGCGCAGACCGAATCTCGCGGTGGTGAGCGGATGCCGCGGCACGCGCAGCAGCTGCGAGCCGGTGAAATCCACCACGGCGTCCAGGTGCGAGCTCAGCGGCCGCAACACTGCGCGCCACGCGCGGGCGTCTTGTCCCAATGCTTCGGCGGTCCGGTCGATGTCGCGCCACGCGATCGCCGCCCGTCCGCCGTCGAGCGGTTGGGCGTAGGAGATGTCGGGGGTGACCCAGTCGATCCGGCTGCGCAGCCGGAAGGCGCGGAAGAACGGGGAGCTGAGCGCGGCGGGATGCACCGCGGATCCGATGTCGTGGCGGAAGCCCGGGAGCGTGAGCTCGGCCGTGCGAAGACCGCCACCGGCCTGCGCGGACGCTTCGAGCACGCGCACCGAGTAGCCGGCCCGCGCGAGCGCGACGGCGGCCGTGAGGCCGTTGGGCCCGCTGCCGACGACCGTGGCGCGCTTGCCCATGGATCAGTCGTCCGCGCGGGCGGATTCGGAGAGGGCGGCATCCAATTCGGCGAGCCAGACCGCCGCGTTCCCGTCCGACGGCGCGCGCCAGTCGCCGCGCGGGGAGAGGGATCCTGCCGGCGACACCTTCGGGCCGTTGGGGATCGCCGAGCGCTTGAACTGCGCGAACGCGAAGTAGCGCTGCAGGAAGACCCGGAGCCACTTCGCCACCGTGGGCAGGTCGTAGGCGTACCGGTCCTCGGCGGGGAAGCCCGGCGGCCACGCCCCGGCATCCGCATCGCGCCACGCGCGCTCGGCGAGGAAGGCGATCTTGGACGGCCGCATGCCATAGCGGAGGATGTGGAAGAGCGCGAAGTCGTGCAGCGCGTAGGGGCCGATGCGGTCCTCGGTGGACTGCAGCTTGCCGTCCTGTCCCGCCGGGACGAGTTCGGGGCTGATCTCGGTGTCGAGCACCGACTGCAGGACCCGCTTGGCCTCGGCGCTCAGCCCGGTCGTGTCATCGGCGATCACCCAGCGGATGACGTGCTGGATGAGGGTCTTCGGAACTCCGGTGTTCACGGCGTAGTGGCTCATCTGGTCGCCCACGCCGTACGTCGCCCAGCCGAGCGCGAGCTCGGACAGGTCGGACGTGCCGATCACGAGCCCGCCCCGCTGGTTCGCCAGCCGGAACAGGTAGTCCGTGCGCAGTCCCGCCTGCACGTTCTCGAACGTCACGTCGTGCACGGGCTCGCCGTCGGCGAACGGATGCCCGATCCGGCCGAGCAGCTCGGTGGCGCCATCCCGGATGTCGATCGTCTCGATCGATGCGCCGATCGCCTCGGCGAGGGCGATCGCGTTGGACTTGGTGTGATCCGAGGTCGCGAACCCCGGCATCGTGAAGGCGAGGATGTCGCTGCGGGGGCGCCCCATGCGATCCATCGCCCGGGCGATCACCAGGAGCGCGTGGGTGGAATCGAGGCCGCCGCTCACACCGATCACGGGCTTGGGCCCGCCGATGGCCTGGAGGCGCTGCACGAGACCCGACACCTGGATGTTGAAGGCCTCGTAGCAGTCCAGCGCGAGACGCGCGGGGTCATCCGGCACGAACGGGAAGCGGTCCAGCGCGCGGTGCAGGCCGATGTCGCCGGCCGGCGGGTTGAGTTCGAAGTGCACCGTGCGGAACATCGCGTCGGCGTGCTCGGCGCGCCGGTTGTCGTCGAACGTGCCCTGGCGGAGGCGATCCTGCCGCAGGCGGTCGAGGTCCACGTCGGCGATCGCGCGACGAGGACCGTCGGGGAAACGCTCGGTCTCGGCCAGCAAGGTGCCGCCCTCGTAGATCAGGGTCTGACCGTCCCACGAGACGTCGTTCGTCGATTCGCCCTGCCCGGCAGCGGCGTACGCGTACGCAGCGAGGCACCGCAGCGACTGCGACCGGCAGAGGATCTTGCGGTCCTCGGCGCGGGCGATCGTGATCGGGCTGCCGGAGAGGTTCAGCAGGACGGTGGCCCCCGCCAGCGCCGCGGAGGAGGACGGCGGGATCGGCACCCAGACGTCTTCGCAGACCTCGGCGTGGACGACGAGACCCGGCACGTCGAGGGCTTCGAACAGCAGGTCGGGTCCGAACGGCGCCTGCAGCTCGCCGATCCGGATGTCCTGCCCCGCCTGATCGTCGCCGGGGGCGTACCAGCGGCGCTCGTAGAACTCGCGGTACGTCGGCAGGTACGACTTCGGGGCCACGCCGAGCAGCTCGCCGCGGTGGATCACGACGGCGCAGTTGTAGAGGCGGTTGCGGTGCCGCAGCGGCGCACCCACCACGAGCATCGGCAGAAGATCCTCGGATGCCGCCACGAGCGTCGCGATGGCGTGCTCGGTCGCATCGAGCACGGCATCCTGCATCACGAGGTCGTCGATCGCATACCCGGTCAGGCACAGCTCGGGGAAGACGGCGACGGCGACGGCATCGGCGTCGCACGCGCGTGCGGTCGCGAGCACGGTTTCGGCGTTGCGCGCCGGGTCGGCGATCGCGACGGGGATCGTGCACGCGGCGATGCGGGCGAAGCCGTGGCGGTAGGCACTCTCGAAGTCGAGGCTCATCCGCCCAGTCTGTCAGGAGGGCGGCGCTTCGTCGCGTCAGCCGAGTTTCGCCACGATCGCCGCGATCCGGCGGTCGCGGGTGTCCGCGGTCTTCGCGCCTTCGACATTCGTGACGTGCGCCTTCTGCGCGCTCGGGGCGAGCGCGTCGAACGCCTGCCGCGCTCCTGCGGCATCGAGAGCGGCACCCAGATCCGTGGGCACCTCCACGGTGCGCGGGGTCGTGTCGAGCTCGAGGTCGACCGTGATCGGATCTCCGCCCGTCAACCCCGTGGCGGCGCGCTTGTCGGAGGAGAACGGGATCAGGTGGCGCCCGCCCATGACCGCGAGCGTGCTCGGATAGCGGAAGCCGTTCACGGTCACGAGCACCGCGGCGCGCTTTCCCCCGCCCAGCTCGGAGACGAGGTCGGGCGGGACCTCGATGCCCGTGTTGTTGCCCTGCTGCAGAAGCGTCGTCTCGAACCGCATATCCGGGAGCGTACAACCGACCTGCTCCTCGCGAGAGGGCAGATGTGCCGGGCGACACGCCGTGTCCAGGGTGCATGTGTGCCCTCTCGCGAGCGGCAGGCGGTGTCGGGGGACGCACGTACGATCGGGGGGGACGAAAGGGACCCTGTGCGATACATCCCGGCTGAGGCGCGCGTCGTCTGGAGCGCGAGCGACCTCAAGGCGGCCGCCGAGTGCGAGTTCGCCTGGCTGCGGGCGATCGACGCGAAGCTCGGGCGCATCGCGGCGGTCGACGAGCCCGAAGACGCCACACTCGAACGCGCCGGCCGCCTCGGCGGCGAGCACGAGCTGCGTGTGCTCGCCGACTACCGACGTCGGTTCGGTGAGGGCGTGATCGAGATCGCCGCGGCGCGATCATCGGATGCCGACGCGCTGGCCGCCGCCGTCGCCCACACGAACACCGCCCTCGCCTCGGACGCCGACGTGATCTACCAGGCGGCTTTCGCGACGGACGAGTTCGTGGGCTTTGCCGACTTCCTCGTCCGCGACGACGGCGGCCGGTGGATGGTGCAGGACAGCAAACTCGCGCGCCGCGCCCGGGTGACCGCACTCATGCAGCTGGCCGCTTACGCCGATCAGCTCGACCGGCTCGGCATCCCGCGCTCCGATCGCGTCGAGCTCCTGCTGGGCGACGGGTCGACGAGCGAGCATCTCGTCGACGATCTGCTCCCCGTGTTCGATCTCCGCCGCGCCCGCCTGCGCGCCCTGATCGCCGACCGCGCGCTCGACCGCGGCGCCGACGCGCCGGCGATCGCATGGGGCGACCCCCGCGGCGAGCTCGGGGTCATCGCGTGTGGGCGGTGCGCGACGTGCGACCTCGAAGTGATCGCGAATCGCGACCTCCTGCTCGTGGCGGGAATGCGCCCGGTGCAGCGCGAGCGGCTGCGCGCCGCCGGCGTCGAGACGATCGACGCTCTCGCCGCGGCTCCGACCGGGCCCGCGGGCATAAATCCGGACACATTCGCGATGCTGCGCACGCAGGCGCGGCTGCAGCTGAGCGCGCCGGCGGGCACGGGCGGGGCCGACCCGACCGGCGCCCCGCCGCCGTACGAAGTCGTCGCGCCGAAGGCGCTCGGTGCCCTCCCGCGGCCCGACCTCGGAGACCTTTTCTTCGACTTCGAGGGCGATCCGCTCTACACCGAGGGCGATGCGACGGTGTGGGGCATCGACTACCTGTTCGGGTGGGTGGACGTCCGCGAGCAGTACAGCGCGCTGTGGGCGCATTCGTTCGCCGACGAGAAGGCGGCTCTGCAGCGCTTCCTGGATCTTCTCGAGGTGCACCGGGCCCGGCATCCGGATTTCCACATCTACCACTACGCCCCGTACGAGCCGACGCACCTGCTGACGATGGCGGCGCGCTATGGGACGCGCGAGGCCGAGGTCGACCGCCTGTTGCGCGACGGCGTGTTCGTCGACCTGTACCCGATCGTCCGGCAGGCGCTGCGGGTCGGGTCGCGGTCGTACTCGATCAAGAAGCTCGAGCCGCTCTACATGGGCGCCGACGTCCGCACGAGCGACGTGCAGAAGGGCGACGACTCGATCGTCCGCTACGTCGAGGCGCGCGCTCTGCAGGACGAGGGGGCGGATGCCGCGGCGCAGGCGATCTTCGACGACCTCGCCGATTACAACCGCTACGACTGCGTGTCGACGAGGCGTCTGCGGGACTGGCTCGTCGACCATGCGCGGGAGGCGGGGCTCCGCCCGACGCCGAACCAGGACCCGGACGAGCGGTCGTACGAGCCGTCTCCGCGCGCGGTCGCCCTCACGGCGCTCGCCGCAGACCTTCCCGACGAATCACCCGAGTCCGCCGCCCTGCAGCTGGGCGCCGCGGCGATCGACTACTACCCGCGCGAGGCCAAATCGTTCTGGGCCACGCACTTCCTCCGCCTGCGCGAGCCGCTGTCGCTGTGGGAGGAGACCCGCGACGTCACGGTCGTCGACGCCACCCGGTCACGCGTCATCGAGGACTGGCACCACCCCGAGGGCAAGAGCGAGCGCCGACGCGTCGAGCTCCGGGGCGAGCTCGCACCCGGGACGCGGCTCAGTGAGGGCTCCTCGCCGTTCGCGATCTACGAGCTGCCCGCGCCGTTCCCGTTCGATGCGAAGCCGCGGTGGATCCACGGCGTCCGAACGGTCACGGTCGTCGAGGTGCTCGATGACGGGGCGATCGTCGAAGAGCTCGCGGTGGACGGGAACACGTGGGACGAGCTGCCGATCGCACTGACACCCCAGGCGCCGCCGAGCGCCGGCCGTCAGCAGGCGGCGATCGACGACTGGGCCGATGGTCTCCTCGCCGCCGCGCCCGATCTGCCCGGCCATCCAGCGACTGACATCCTGCTGCGCCGACCCCCGCGCACCCGCGGCGGGTCTCTCCCGGCATCGACCGGCGACGACGTCGACGCGATCGTCCGCGCGGTGCTCGACCTCGATCAGAGCTACCTCGCGGTGCAGGGACCGCCCGGGACCGGCAAGACGTTCGTCGGCTCGCACGTCATCGCGCGGCTCGTGCGCGAGCACGGCTTCCGGGTCGGAGTCGTCGCGCAGTCGCACAACGTCGTCGAGCACATGCTCGGACGCGTCGTCGCGGCGGGCGTCGAGCCGGGCATCGTCGGCAAGGCGCCCAAGGACGCCTCCGCCCCCGGCATCCCGTACACGGTGATCCCGAAGAACGGCATGACCGCATTCACCGCGGAGCATGCTGCGACCGGGTTCGTCGTCGGCGGCACCGCGTGGGACTTCGCGCACGAGGGGCGCGTACCCCGGGGCAGCCTCGACCTGCTCGTGATCGACGAGGCCGGACAGTTCTCCCTCGCCTCGACGATCGCGGTCTCGCTCGCCGCGCCGCGGCTGCTTCTGCTGGGCGACCCGCAGCAGCTGCCGCAGGTCAGCCAGGGGACCCATCCCGCACCTGTGGACAGATCCGCGCTCGGGTGGGTGATCGACGGGGCCGATGTGATCCCCGCCGAGTACGGGTACTTCCTGGCGCGCACGTGGCGCATGAGGCCCGAGGTCGCGGCGCCCGTCTCCCGGCTGTCCTACGGTGGCGAGCTCGCCGCGCATCCGGCGACGGCGCGGCGCGTCCTGGACGGCATCCGTCCGGGTCTCCTTCCGATCCCGGTGCGCCATCACGGCAACGCGACGCAGTCTCCCGAGGAGGCGGCCGTCGTCGCCGCGCTCGTCCGCGACCTCGTCGGGCGCGAGTGGACCGGCATCCGCATCGGCGAGGACGGCGACGCCGAAACGCTGCCGCCCCGCCCGCTGGGCGAGCGCGACATCATCGTCGTCACGCCGTACAACGCGCAGCAGGTGGCCGTCGAGCGAGCACTGACGGATGCCGGATTCCCCGACGTGCCGGTCGGGACGGTCGATCGCTTCCAAGGTCAGGAGGCCGCGGTGGCGATCGTGTCGCTCGCCGCGTCGTCCGGGCGCGACGCACCGCGCGGACTCGAGTTCCTCCTGCTGCGCAACCGGCTGAACGTGGCGATCTCCCGCGCGATGCATACGGCGTATCTGGTCTCGTCACCGGGCCTGCTGGACGACCTCCCGCGCACGCCGGACGGAGTGGCGCGGCTCAGCGGGTTCGTCCGGCTGATGCAGTCCGCCGATGCGTCGGTGGACGCGCGGGAGCCGGTGACGGTGCTCGAGGCCCATTAGACGGCTCGGGCGCGACTGTCAACCCCGTCCGTTCCGGAACCCGGAGTTCGTACGCTATCCAGGCGTCTTTCGGGACGCAGGCCGCGGCATCCGTTCGGCGAGGGGTGGATGCTGCGGCCATCTCTGCCTTGCGCCGACGTATCACCGCGTGCCCGGGGCGCTCTCCCTTTCAACGAGGGGGAGAACATGACTGCCATCGACGCCGGATCCACCGTCCGTCTGGAGACCGCCACCGCGGACGCACCCAAGCGGCGCGGACTGCTCTTCTGGGTCATCCGGTACCTGCCCGCCGAGATCGTGGGCACCGCGGCGATGATCGTGGCGGGGCTGGCCGTCACGGCCTGGACCGATGTACCTGCACTCATCGCGCTCGCAGCCATCGTGGGGGAGAGCCTCGGCTTCTACGCCGTCCTGGCGATCACGATCTACGCCGAGCAGTCCGCGGTGTCGGCGAACGGCCGGAACGCCGTCGTGCGCACGTTCATGCTGCTGGTCGCCGAGTTCGGGCCCGCCGAACTCCTGGACACGCTGCTCGTGCGCCCCGCAGCGCTCACACTCGGTGTCTGGCTCATCCCCGATCCGGTGTGGGGTCTGCTGGCGGGCAAGGTGGTCGCGGACATCATCTTCTACGCGGTGGCCGCCGGATCGTTCATGATCACCGCGAAGACGGGTCTGCGCGAAGGACGCGCCAAGGAGCAGGACTCGTGAGCATCGCCACCACCCGCCGCGCGGAGGAGGCCTTCCGCGACGCGCGTCGCGAAGAGGCCGCCTCCCTGATGCGATCGGATGCCGCTCGCGCGGCGATCGCGCTGCACGGCACACCGGTTCTGCTGCTGCAGACCGAGCGCGTCCGCGCCCAGTACCGCCGCCTGCGGGCGGCGCTGCCGTTCGTCGACTTCCACTTCGCGGTGAAGGCCCTCGCTCACGAGGGGGTCCTGGAGACGCTCGCGGAGGAGGGGTGCGGCTTCGACGTGGCGACCGGCGAAGAGCTCGCGCTTCTCGATCGCGTGCCGCGCGGACGCATCATCCACACGCACCCGATCAAGAAGGCCGCCGAGATCGCGGAGGCGATCGACGCCGGCGTGCGGACGTTCGTGATCGACAACGAGATCGAACTGGCGAAGTTCATCGGAGCTCCGTCGGATGTCCGGCTCCTGGTGCGGCTCGCGTACCGCAGCCCGCACGCGAAGAGCGACCTGTCCAGCAAGTTCGGGGTGGGCCCGTTCGAGGCCATGCACCTGATCGTCGCGGCGCACGAGCGCGGCATCCGCGTCGCCGGCTTCAGCTTCCACGTCGGCAGCCAGCTCGATGACCCGGCCCGATTCGCCGCGGCGATCACGGAGACGGTCGCGCTGATCGATCGCGTCCGCGCCGAGCTCGGCGTGCACCTGGACGTGCTCGACATCGGCGGGGGCTTCCCGATCGCGTACGACAGTGCGGTGCGGTCGATCGAAGAGCTCGCGGCCGTGATCGGCCCCGTGCTGGCGGCGCGCGCGGGCGACCTGGAGATCCTCGCCGAACCCGGACGGGCGATGGTCGCGGAGTCGATGATGCTCGTCACGAGCGTCGTGGGGGTCGCCGAACGTGACGACGGGCGGTGGTACTACCTGGACGACGGCCTCTACGGGGCGTACTCGAACGTGCTCACCGAGGACGTGCATCCGCTGATCTTCGCCGAGCGCGAGCTGGAGGCTGTGGACACGTCTGCGCACCGCTGGGCGACGCTCGCCGGGCCGACGTGCGACTCGAGCGACGTGATCGCCCGCGAGGCGCTCATGCCCGAGCTCGAGGTCGGCGACCTGCTCGTGAGTCCGGCGATGGGCGCGTACACCGTCGTGACGGCCAGCCGCTTCAACGGCCGACCCGTGACGACGATCGCCGTGCTGGACGCCGTCGAGGTCGCGCGGGTCGGCGCTGTGGAACGCGAGCCGGCCCTCGCTGCGCTGGCGTGACCGACTCAGACCGTGCCGTAGAGGCGGTCGCCGGCGTCACCGAGTCCGGGCACGATGTAGCCCTTCTCGTTGAGCCGCTCGTCCAGCGCGCCGAGCACGAGTGTCACGTCGTGGCCTTCGACCTGCTTCTCGATCGCCGCGACGCCCTCCGGCGCGCCCAGCAGGCAGATCGCCGTGACGTCGCGGGCGCCGCGGGCGAAGAGGAACTCCATCGCGGCGCCGAGCGATCCGCCGGTGGCGAGCATCGGATCGAGCACGAAGCACTGCCGGTCGCTCAGGTCCTCGGGGAGGCGCTCGGCGTACGTCGTCGGCTCGAGCGTCACTTCGTTGCGCGCCATGCCGAGGAACCCCACTTCGGCACTCGGCAGGAGCTTGACCATGCCGTCCAGCATCCCGAGGCCGGCGCGGAGGATCGGCACCACGAGCGGACGCGGGTCGCTGATGCGCACACCCACCGTCGTGGTGACCGGAGTCTGGATCTCGTGCGGGCTCACGCGGACGTTGCGCGTGGCCTCGTAGGCGAGGAGGGTGACCAGTTCTTCGGTGAGCTGGCGGAACACCGGCGACGGGGTGGTCTGGTCGCGCAGGACCGTGAGCTTGTGGGTGATGAGCGGGTGATCCGCGACGTGCAGGCGCATACGTTCAGGGTATGGCACCGGGGCTCCCCGGCGTGGTGGGGCGTACGCTCTGAGGGTGATCGCCGCCCCCTCCGACGCCGCGGCGATGCGACGTGCCCTGGTGCTCGCCCAGGAGGCAGCCGCGGACGGCGACGTGCCCGTCGGTGCGGTGGTGACGGATGCCGAGGGCGCGGTGATCGGCGAGGGCCGCAACCGGCGCGAGGAGACCCACGATCCGACGGCGCACGCCGAGGTCGTGGCGCTGCGCCAGGCCGCGGTCGCGCGCGGCGGCTGGAACCTCGACGGGTGCACGCTCGTGGTCACGTTGGAGCCGTGCGTGATGTGCGCCGGAGCGATGCTGCAGGCGCACATCTCGCGCCTCGTCTACGGCGCGTGGGACGACAAGGCCGGCGCCGTGGGATCGGTGTACGACGTCGTCCGCGACCGACGGCTGCCGCAGCGCGCGGAGGTGATCGCCGGCGTGTACGCCGAGGAGGCGGCATCCCTCCTGCACACGTTCTTCACCGCCCGCCGCTAGCCCCTCGCGCTCCGCGCCCCGCGCGCCGATCCCTCTGCCGCGGAGGTGGTCCCTCTCCCCCCGAGATGGTCCCTCTCGCGTCGAGATGGTCCCTTTCGCGTCGAGATGGTCCCTTTCCCTTCGAGGTGGTGTCCACCATCTCGGGGGAGAACCCACCATTTCGGGGGAGGAGCCACCGTTTCGGAGGGAGGGACCACCATTTCGGCGGGAAACCCACCATGTCGGGGGGAAACCCACCACCTCGGCGGGAGAGCGCGACGGAGAGCGGATGCCGCGCGTCAGTCGGCGGAACGGATGACGATCTGCTCGGTGGCCGGCTGCGCGGCGAGCGAACCCGAGTCGTCGGGGCCGGCGTACACGTCGGGCTCGAAGTAGATCGCCCGCGCGATCGGCACCGCCGCGCGCACGCGCGCCTCGACGATGTCGATCTCGGCCGCGACGTCGGCGAACAGCTTGTCCGCCGCGAACCCCAGCTTCGCCGCCACCAGGAGCTCGTCGGGGCCCAGGTAGAGGGTCTTCACGTGGATCAGGTGCTCCACCTCGGGGCCGGAGGTGATCGCCTTCACGATCTTGCGGTGATCGGCGTCCGTCGCCCCCTCGCCCACGAGCAGGCTCTTCGTCTCGATGCCGAGCGTGATCGCGACCACGATCAGGAGCGTGCCGATCATGAGCGTGCCGATCGCGTCGAACACCGAGTTGCCGGTGATCGTGGTGAGCCCGACGCCGAGGAGGGCGAAGACGAGTCCGATGAGGGCCGCCACGTCCTCGAGGAGCACGACGGGCAGCTCGGGTGCCTTCGCGTGCCGGATGAAGCCGACCCACGACTCGCCCTTCTTGCGGACGAGGTTGCTCTCACGGATCGCGGTGCGCAGCGAGAACGACTCCAGTCCGATCGCGATCAGCAGCACCGTGAGCGGAACCCACACGTTCTCGAGCTCGTGCGGGTGCGTGAGCTTGTCGACGCCCTCGTAGATCGAGAACAGACCACCGACGGAGAACAGGATGATCGAGACGACGAACGCGTACACGTAGCGCTCGCGGCCGTATCCGAACGGGTGCTCGCTGTCGGCGCGCTTCTTGGCCTTGCGGCCGCCCAGCAGGAGCAGCAGCTGGTTGCCGGAGTCGGCGACCGAGTGGATGCCCTCGGCGAGCATCGAGGCTGAGCCCGAGAAGAACCACGCGATGAACTTCGCCAGGGCGATGCCCATGTTCGCCAAGAACGCGGCGATGATCGCCTTGCCGCCACCCGATGCACTCATGAGTGACGAGTCTAGGTTCCCGGACCCGCCCGCGTCCCCGCCCGCGTCAGTCGGCGGACTTGAGGATGATCGTCTCGGTCGGGGGTGCGGGATCGGCGGGAGCTCCGACGTAGCCGATCACCGACAGCAGCGCGTGACGGAACTCCGCGGGCGCCTCCAGGTGCGCCGAATGCCCGACGCCCTCCAGCGCCACCTCGGTGACCTCACCGCCCGCGGCGGCGTACGCGTCGAGCACGTCGCGGGTCTGCGCGACCATCTCCTGGGCGGGGGCGACGTCCGCGCCGGGCCAGCCGGGCACGATCCCGAGCTGTCCGAGGTAGTTGAGGTCGTAGAACGACGTGTCCGAGACGATCGCGTCGGCGGTGCCGTGGATCCAGGCGATCGGCGGCTTCGGGTCGAGCTCGACGATGCCCGAGACGTCGAAGTACCGCGGCGTCATGGTGTTCAGGACGCCGATCGTGCCCGCGGCGAATCCGGGCCAGTTCGCGCTCGCCGCGCCGTCGCCCGGATAGTTGCCCGTGGCCGTCGAGGTCGTGAGCATCGACTCGACCCAGGTGTCCTCGTGGTCGGTCGTGTATCCGGCCGCGACATAGCCCGACCGGAAGACGCTCCGGGGTGAGGTGGGCGCGTCCGCCGTCGTGTCGCGGTCGATGAGGCGCTGCACGAAGTCGGGGTTCGCACCGCCGCCGCCGGTCCCGGCATCGTCATCCGTGAGCCGGGTGCCGTCGCGGCGCGTACCCCCGAACCCGTACGGCGAGACCGGCGACTGCAGCGTCAGGCTCAGCACCGGGTGATCCAACGCATACTGCATCACGACGCCGCCGCCCATCGACCAGCCGACCAGGTGCGCCGTGGGGATCCCGAGCGCCTCGAGCGTCGCGAACACGTCGTCGCTGAAGTCGCGGACGCCACGGGTCGCATCCACCGGCGCGTGCTCGGTCGCACCGAAGCCGCGCAGGTCGATCGCGATGACCCGCAGGTCGCTCGGCAGGTCCTGCATGACCTCCTGCCAGAACAGCGACGACGACACGTTGCCGTGGATCAGCACGACCGTCCGATCCGGGGGTGTCGCCGGATCGTCGCCTTCTCTCTCGAGGATGCCCACGTTCAGATCCGGGGTTTCCACGATGCGGGAACGGATGCCGTCGAAGAGGCTCATGGGAAGGATCCTTCGTTGTGCGCGGGGGTCTTTCGCCGCTGTTTCCTCGACTATAGCCCCGCCCCGCACGCCGGTGAACGGGGTTTCAGGTTCGTCTCCTCGCAGCCTGGTTAGGATGATCGGCATGCCTGCACAGACCCCTGCCCTGCCCCCCATCGCGATCATCGGCGCGGGCTCGATGGGAGGGGCGATCCTGCAGGGGCTCGTCCGCTCGGGGCTCGCCGTGGGTGGGGTGACGGTGACCAATCGCACGCGTGCGAAGGCTGGGCCGCTCGCCGGTCAGCCCGGCGTCACGAGCATCGCCCTCGAAGACCAGCCGGACGGGAACTCCCGGGCCGTCGCATCGGCGCGCATCGTGCTCATCGGCGTGAAGCCGGCGATGGTCCCGGAGCTGCTGAGCGAGATCACGCCGCACCTCGGTCCCGACGCCGTCGTCGTCAGCCTCGCGGCGGGAGTGACGATCGCGACGTTCGAGTCGATCCTCCCCGCCGGCACCTCGGTGCTGCGATCGATGCCGAACACCCCGGCCGTCGTCGGCCTCGCGGTGACCGGCCTGTCCGCGGGGACGGCCGCGACGCCTGAGGACACCGCCCTCGTGCGGGCGCTGTTCGAGACGGTCGGCACCGTGATCGAGGTGCCGGAATCCCAGATCGACGCGCTGTCGACGATCTCCGGCTCGGGCCCCGCCTATGTGTTCCTCCTGATCGAGGAGTTCACGAAGGCCGCGATCGGTAAGGGCTTCAGCGAGGCGGACGCCCGCACGATGGCCGAGCAGACCTTCATCGGCGCGACGGCGCTGCTGGCGGCATCCGATGTCGACCCCGCCGAGCTGCGGCGGCGGGTGACGAGCCCGAAGGGCACGACCGAGCGCGCGGTGGCGGTCCTGCAGGACGCGCACCTCGACGACGTCTTCGTCCGGGCGACGGATGCCGCGCTCGAGCGCGCGCGCGAACTCGCGGCCGGTGCGTAGCCTCGCCTGCGCAGTGTCGCGCCCGCGTTCACGGCGATGACGACGCGGAAGGCTAGTCTCTGGTCCGTGGCCCGTCGCCCTGCCGTCACCGCTTCGCGGTCGCGCCGTGGAATACGCCTGCACCCCGCTCAGGCTGTCGTGGCCGGCTTCGCCGCGACCAACCTGATCGGCACCGCGCTGCTCAGTCTCCCGATCTCGTCGCGCTCGGGCGAATGGACCGGCTTCGTCGACGCGCTGTTCACGGCGACCTCCGCAGTGTGCGTCACCGGCCTCACCGTGCTGGACACGGCGACGCACTGGAGCCCGTTCGGGCTGGTCGTGATCCTCGTCCTCATCCAGCTCGGCGGCTTGGGGATCATGATCTTCGCGTCGCTGGTCGGACTCGCCTTGGCGCGGAAACTCACAGTCCGTTCGCGCCTGAACACCGCCGCCGAGGCGAAAGCCGTCGGCTACGACGATGTCCGCGGGCTCGTACGCGGCATCCTGCTCATCTCGCTCATCATCGAGGCGGTCACCTTCTGCTTCCTCGCACCGCGCTTCATGCTCGCCTATGGCTATGGTCCGGGGGAGGCGGCGTGGTACGCGCTGTTCCACAGCGTCTCGTCGTTCAACAACGCCGGATTCGCGCTCTACAGCGACAACCTGATCGGGTTCGCCGCCGACCCCTGGATCTGCCTGCCCCTGTGCGGGGCGATCATCCTCGGCGGGCTCGGATTCCCGGTGATCATGCAGCTGCGCAAGGAGTTCCGGCGCCCGCTGCACTGGAGCATGAACACCAAGATCGTGCTGTGGGCCACCGCAACCCTCCTCGTGGGTGGCACGGTCTACATCACGGTGTTCGAGTGGTCCAACGCCGAGACACTCGGCGCCTACGATCCTGCGACGAGGCTGCTCATCGGCTTCTTCCATTCGGTGCAGACCCGTACGGCGGGGTTCAACTCGGTCGACATCGGACTGATGCACGACGAGACGTGGCTGGGCATGGACGTGCTGATGTTCATCGGCGGTGGGCCTGCGGGAACAGCCGGCGGCATCAAGGTGACCACCTTCGCCGTGCTGTTCTTCATCATGGCCACCGAGCTGCGGGGTGAGGGCGCCGTGAACATCTTCGGCAAGCGACTGTCTCGCGCGGTCCACCGGCAGGCGATCACCGTCGTGCTGATGGCTGTCGCGGCCGTCATGGTGGCGACGATCTCGCTCATGGTCATCACGGGCTTGTCGTTCGATCGGGTGTTCTTCGAGACGGTGTCCGCGTTCGGCACGGTGGGCTTGTCCACTGGCATCACCGGTGACCTGCCCGACGCGGCCGAGATCGTCTTGGTGCTCTTGATGTTCCTCGGCCGGCTCGGTCCGCTGACCCTCGGCAGCGCCATCGCGCTGCGACAACGTCGCATCCTGTACGAATACCCCAAGGAGAGGCCCGCCATTGGCTAAGTTCTCGCTCTTCTCAGACACATCCCGCCGGATCGCGGAGGCCGATTCGGTTGCGGTGATCGGGCTCGGCCGCTTTGGCAGCAGCCTCGCGCTGGAGCTCATGGCGTCGGGGACGGAGGTGCTCGGCATCGACAGCGACGAAGAGATCGTGCAGTCGCACAACGGTCAGCTCACGCAGGTCGTCCGGGCGGATTCGACCAAGGAGGAGGCGCTCCGTCAACTGGCCGTGGACGAGTTCGACCGCGTCGTGGTCGCGATCGGCGACGACGTGCAGGCCTCCATCCTCACGGCGTCGCTTCTGCTCCAGTTGAAGGTTCCCGTCGTCTGGGCCAAGGCGATCAGCGAACAGCACGGCACGATCCTCGCCCAGGTGGGTGTGCATCACGTGGTGTATCCCGAGAAGGACATGGGTCGGCGCGTGGCGCACCTCGTGCGCGGTGCCGCGATCGACTACCTCGAGATCGACCGGGGCTATTCGCTGGTCAAAGCCACCGTTCCCGCCTCTTTCGTCGGCGTGCCGTTGGGTCAGACGCGCCTTCGCCAACAGCATGGTGTCACCATCGCGGCGTACCGCGACGACAGCGGATCCTGGCAGAACGCCGACAACGCGACGGTGCTCGCTCCCGGCGCGGCGGTCTTGATCGTCGGGCCGACGTCGAGAGCCGAGGCCTTCGCTCAGCTGCGCTGACCGGACGATGACTCAGCGGTCGAGTGCCGCGAACCGCTCGATGTCGCCGTTCGTGCCCGACACGATGATCAGGTCGTGGTTCGTGACGATCGTGTTCGCCTCCGCGTAGCGGAACGGCTTGCCCGGGCTCTTCACCCCGACCACGGTCACGTTGTACTTGGACCGCACGCCCGATTCGTTCAGCCCCACTCCGCGGATGAACTTCGGCGGGTACATCTTCGCGATCGCGAAGTCGTCATCGAACCGGATGAAGTCCAGCATCCGCCCGCTCACGAGATGGGCGACGCGCTCGCCGGCCTCGCGCTCGGGGTAGATGACGTGGTTCGCGCCCACGCGGGCGAGGATCTTGCCGTGCGACTGCGACACCGCCTTCGCCCAGATCTGCGGCACCTTCAGGTCGACGAGGTTCGCGGTGATCAGGACCGAGGCCTCGATCGAGGATCCGACGGCGACGACGGCCACCTGGAAGTCCTGCGCGCCGATCTGCTTGAGCGCGTCGACGTTGCGGGCATCGGCCTGCACGGCGTGCGTGACACGTTCGGACCATTTCTGGACCAGATCCAGGCTCTCGTCGATCGCGAGGACCTCGCGGTCCAGCCGGTCCAGCTCGCCGGCGCACGCGGCGCCGAAGCGTCCGAGTCCGATCACCAGGACAGGAGCATCGCCCCTGATGCGCTCAACCAACGATCGGCCTTTCCACCGGCAGCGCGAACAGCTGCGAACGGGATGACGCGGCCACGGCCGCGGCGAGAGTCACTGTACCAATGCGGCCCATGAACATCGTCAGCGCCATCACGTAGACGCCGGCGTCGGGCAGGGATTCGGTGAGGCCGGTCGACAGGCCCACGGTCGCGAAGCCCGAGATCACGTCGAACAGCACCGCCTCGACGGGCGACTTGGTGATGTGCGCGATCGTGATCGTGGAGAGCGCGACGATCGTCGCGCCCCACGCGACGACGGACAGCGCGACGCGCTGCACGTCGCTCGGGATGCGGCGCCCGAACGCCTGCACGGACGGGCGTCCCTTCGCTTCGGACCACACCGCGAGCGCGAGCACGGCGAGCGTGGTCACCTTGATGCCACCCGCGGTGGATGCCGACCCTCCGCCGACGAACATGAGCATGGACCCGACCAGGAGCGACGAGCCATTGAGTTCGCCGATGTCGACGACGGAGAACCCGCCGGATCGTGTCATCGCGGACAGGAAGAACGACTGGAACACGGTGTCCCACGCGTCGCGGCTTCCGAAGGTCTCGGGGTTGTCGAACTCGAGGGCGAGGAACGCCGCTGCGCCGAGGAAGAACAGCAAGACGGTCGTGATGAGCGTGAGCTTCGCGTGCAGGGTCCAGTGCCGCACGTGCCACTGGTGGCGCCACAGTGTGTAGATGACCGGGAAGCCGATCGAGCCGAGGAAGACCCCCGCCATCATCACGGTGAGGAAGAAGTAGTCGTACTGGAACGGCAGGATGCCGTCGGGGTTGGGCGAGAACCCGGTGTTCGTGAACGACATCGCCGCGAAATACGGTGCCTCCCAGAGGGCGACGAGCGGATCGACGCCGCCCACCAGGAGGGAGGGGTACATCAGCACGGCGAGCCCCGCCTCGATCACGAGGGTGGACAGCGCGACGGTGCGCAGCAGAACACCGACTTCGCCGAGTCGAACCGTCTGTCCTTCGTTCACGACGCCGCCGTGCGCGCGCATCGGATTCGTGTCGCCCGCCGCGATGAGTTTGGCGCGCAGACCCAGTCTTTTGGAGATCACGAGCCCGAGGATCGACGCGAGCGTGAGGACGCCCATCGCGCCGACGTTCACGCCGATGAAGATGATGACCTGGCCGAACGGCGACCAGTACGTTCCCATGTTCACCGTGGTCAATCCGGTGACGCAGATCGTGGAGACCGCGGTGAACAGGGCGTCCGCAAACGGTGCCCGCGTGCCGGTGGCGGTCGCGGCGGGGAGGGACAGGAAGCCGGTGAACAGCAGGATGAGTGCGGCGAAGACGAGGACCGCGAACCTGGCGGGCGAAGCGGTGGTGAGGTCCTGCAGGCGATCCCAGGCCAGGCGCAGGGAGGCTCTCATCCGCGTCACGAAGGACCCCTTCGGGTCAGTCGCCATGCGCGGCCCCCTCGCTCGAAACCTCAGTCATGGTACTCCGGCAGATGCCCGACTAACCTAAGCACATGGCGGACATCTTCGACGTGATCGCGGACGGCACCCGCCGCGACATCCTGCAGCTCCTCCTGGATCGGTCATCCGCCGGAGAGCGCGGGACGAGCGTGTCGCACATCGTGCAGCAGCTCGGTGTCAGCCAGCCGACGGTCTCCAAGCACCTGAAAGTGCTGCGCGAGGCGCAGCTGGTGTCGGTTCGCGAAGAGGGCCAGCACCGCTACTACAGCCTGTCGGCCGCGCCGCTGGACGAAGTCGACGACTGGCTCATCCCCTTCCTCGACGACGGGGCGGATGCCGAGCTCGGCGGCTCTTCCACGCTCCCGGACTCGGCGGCGCATGCGGCGGACACCCTGGGGCGTGCGGCGGCGTCGGCCAAGCACGCGTTCGAGAGCGCGCTGAAGAAGCTGCCGGGCCGCTGAGCCGGGCTCAGGAGTTCGGCGCCGTGGAGTCCTGGTCCTGGTCCTGCTGCGGCGCACCCGGAGTGGGACGGTCGCCGTCGCGGTCCCCCCAGCTCTGACCGGGATCGCCACCCGGGAAGCCGCGGTCTCCGAACTCAGCGGCGGGCCCGCCTCGACCCGAATCGAGAGCGAAGCCGGTCGCCACGCCACCGCCGAAAGCGAGTGCCAGCAGAAGCGCGCCTCCCGCGGCGATCCCGCCGATGAGCCAGCCGCGGGACGACGGGCGCGTCGGTGGGGCTGTGGGCTCCGGCGTGGCAGGCGACGCGCCGGCGGGCGGCGCTTCGGGAAGGACGGCGGTCGGCTGCTCGGCAGGCGTCGTGGGACCGGGTGCGGTGGGTTCGGAATCGTCGCGGGACATGCGTTCGATGCTCGCGCGAGCGCTGAGGTGCGACCTCTGCGGCGGGTATGGGTCGGCTGGGAACGGCACACGCTCCGATCCCAGTGGTCACACGGGTTTACAGGCGTCGCACGCACCCCATAGAGTGTGCTGTGCACGATCCTGGGGAAGGGGAGATCATGGCGGAACTGCCTGATGTGCGCTTCCTGACCGTCGCGGAGGTCGCCGACATCATGCGCGTGTCGAAGATGACCGTGTACCGGCTCGTTCACGCGGGTGAGCTGCCCGCCGTCCGGTTCGGGCGCAGTTACCGCGTTCCCGAGTCCGCCGTCACCGACGCGCTGCAGCGCCCGATCGCCGACGTCGGCTGACCGAGATTTCTCAGGCCGACGCGCCTGATAGACTTTGCCAAGGCATTTTTCCGTTCTTGCCGTTCCCGGGCACGACTGCACGAGAGTGCAGGTAGCCCAGACCCCGACTTAGTGAGGTTTTCCGTGGGTTCAGTCATCAAGAAGCGCCGCAAGCGCATGGCGAAGAAGAAGCACCGCAAGCTGCTTCGCAAGACTCGCCACCAGCGCCGCAACAAGAAGTAGCAGCGGCCGCGGGCATCGCCCGCGCACACCGAGCGCCTGTCCGAGGACGGGCGCTTCGTGTTGTCGGCACCGCGGTGGCGCTCACCTGGTCTCGGCAGCACCAGAATGGAACCATGAAGTCGATCACCGTCGAGCAGCGCCGTGCCCGTGAGGGCGTCCCTCTCATCGATGTCCGCGAGCCCGACGAGTTCGCCGCCGGGCGCGTGCCCGGAGCCGTGAACCTTCCGATGTCCCGCATCGGCGAACTGCTGGATCAGCTGCCCGACGGCGAGTTCGATGTCATCTGCGCTCTCGGTGGGCGGTCGGGTCGTGTGGTCGAGGCGCTGGAGGCGCGCGGATACGACGCGGTCAACGTCGAGGGCGGCACGAACGGATGGATCGACGCGGGCTACCCCGTCGAGCGATGACCGAGATCACGCTGATCGGCAAGCCCGACTGCCACTTGTGCGATGTGGCGGAGGAGATCGTCGGTTCGGTCCTCGCTGAACTGCCCGACGAGGTGGCCGACCGCATCGAGCTTCGCGAGGCGTCCATCGCCGACGACCCCGCTCTGTACGAACTGTGGTGGGAGAAGATCCCGGTCATCCTGATCGACGGCCGGCTGCACGCGCACTGGCGAGTCTCAGCCGATCGTCTTCGAGCGGCGCTCACGGACGCGGCTCAGCCGACGAGTCGCTGACGCAGGCGTCCGAGGTCCTCCTCGGTCGCTCCGCCGCTGCGCAGATAGGCGGCAGAGCCGCCGTGCTCCCGGTCGACCCACTCGAGTGCCGTCGTGATCGCCGACGCGGGCGTCTGCGCGATGAGC
This sequence comes from Microbacterium sp. NPDC064584, assembly GCF_040687315.1. NCBI lineage: Bacteria > Bacillati > Actinomycetota > Actinomycetes > Micrococcales > Microbacteriaceae > Microbacterium > Microbacterium sp. NPDC064584. The sequence goes on from NZ_JBFBMZ010000007.1 coordinate 49,060, forward strand.
TCCTCGAGGGCCGGTGTCCGCGGGATCCCCATGGCGGCGATCATCCCGAACATCCGGTCCGCCCACGCGCCCGCCAGATTCGCCTCCGACGACGCGTAGTCGGCGATTAGGGCCTCACGCTGCACCCCCACCGCGTCCAGGACCAGCGCGACGCTCACGCCCGTCCGGTCCTTACCCGCCGTGCAGTGTACGAGAACAGCCTCGCGATCGGCGGCCGGCGCCGGAGGGTCCGCCACGACGCGCGTGAACTCGGCGAAGACGCCGGCTCCGTGCGCAAGCATCGATGTGTAGAGCGCGCTCAGCTGCGGCAGTCGCGCGAGGGCCTGCTCGACGGCCGCCTCGGCGTGAGCGCCCGGCGCGGAGAGTGCCTGATCGGCCAGTCCGTTCAACGCGCCCTCGAGCAGCTCGAGATGCACGACGCGGAACTCGGTCTCGGCGGGCAGACGGTCGGGGGAGAGTTGCCGCTCCATCGGCGTCCGGAAGTCGACGATCACGCCGATGCCCGTGTCCGCGAGCCGGCGCCCGCCCTCCGGGGTCAGTCCGCTCAGCGCATCCGAGCGGAAGAGCACGCCCGCCCGGACGGCGCCGCCGCCGATGAGCGGCATCCCGCCGACATCACGGAAGTTGACGGTGCCCTCCGGCGCCCCGTGTCCCGCTGCCATCGCGCTCAGGGAGCCAGGCGCGTCGGGCCGCGGAACAGGTAGGTCACCTCGCGGATCGACGATTCGCCGAGCAGGAGCATGAGGACGCGCGCGAGACCCATCCCGAACCCGCCGTGCGGCGGAGCGCCGAAGCGGAAGAAGTCGAGGTAGAAGTCCAGGTGCTCGGGATCGAGCCCCTTCTCCTTGGCCTGCTCGATCAGGACGTCGACGCGGTGCTCGCGCTGCGCGCCGGTCGTGATCTCCACGCCGTTGAAGAGGAGGTCGTAGCTCTTGGTGAGCCCGGTCTGCTCGTCGCGCATGTGGTAGAACGCACGGATCTCGGGATGGTAGTCGGTGATGAAGACGAACTGGTGGCCGTAGGTCTCCTGCACGTAGGCGGCGATCTGACGCTCGCCCTCGGGGTCGAGGTCGCCGTCGGTGCGCGGCACTTCGTAGCCGCGCGACTTCACGATCTCGAGGGCCTCGGCGAGCGGGATGCGCGGGAACGGGACCGTCGGGACCTGCACTTCGACCTCGAACAGCTGCGCGATCTCTTCGCCGTGCTTGTCCTTGACCGCCTGGAAGGCGAACTGCAGCAGCTCCTCCTGCATCCGGGCGACGTCCTCGTGCGAGTCGATCCAGCTGATCTCCGCGTCGATCGAGGTGAACTCGGTCGCGTGCCGGCTCGTGAACGAGGGGTCGGCGCGGAACGCCGGGGCGATCTCGAAGATCTTGCCGAAGCCGGCGACCTGGGCCATCTGCTTGAAGAACTGGGGCGACTGCGCGAGATAGGCGGTCTGGTCGTTGAAGTACTCCAGGGCGAACAGTTCCGCGTTGGACTCCGACGGGCTCGCCATGAGCTTCGGCGAGTGGACCTCGATGTAGTCGCGCTCGATCCAGTACGTGCGCAGCGCGTGTTCGAACGTCGTCTGCACGCGGAAGATCAGGTTGTTGCGCCGCTGCCGGAGGTCGAGGAAGCGCCAGTCCATGCGCTTGTCCGGGCTGCTGTCGGCCGCGATGGGCGTCTCCGGGTTCGCCGCCGCGGCGATCTCGAGCGTGCCGACCTTGATCTCGACGCCGCCGAGCTTGACGCGCTCGTCGTGTTTGAGCTCGCCCCGCACGGTGAGGAAGGTGCCGGTCGCGAGCGCGGAGATCACGTCGGTGAGCGCGAGGGCCGCGGCATCCTGCTCCGTGCCGTCCTCCGCCGGGCGCGTGGCGGGGTTCACGAGCTGCACGGCGCCGGTCTCGTCCCGCAGGATGACGAACTGCACCTTCTTCTGATCGCGCACAGTCTCGACCCAACCGGAGACCGTGACCGGTCCGTCCTCGCGGGCGTGCAGCTGGGAGACGAGAGTGCGTTCGGTCATGACGGATCAGTCTACGCGGGGCGGATGCCGCTCCCCGCGAGTCGCCCGCACCCAGGCTTCGGTCACCTTCGCCCCGTAGCCTGGAGAGGTCTCGTCCGTCTGGGCGACGGCATCCGATCACCGCCCGACGACTCGCAGGAGCCGCACGATGACCGCAAGCCCCGCCGACGGATCCTGGCTGACCGCCCTGAGCGACTGGGCCGTCTCCCTCATGGACGTGATCGGCCCGATCGGGGCCGGCCTCGCGATCGCGCTCGAGAACCTCTTCCCGCCGCTGCCCAGCGAGGTCATCCTGCCGCTGGCGGGTCTGGCCGCGAGCCGCGGCTCCTTCACGCTCATCGAGGCGCTCGCCTGGACGACCGCCGGCTCGATCGTCGGCGCGTTCGCTCTGTACGGGCTCGGCGCGTGGCTCGGCGCGGACCGCCTGCGGCGCCTCGCCGCGCACATCCCGCTCCTGCACCCCGAGGACATCGACCGCACGGTCGCGTGGTTCCAGCGGCACGGTGGCAAGGCGATCTTCTTCGGACGCATGCTGCCGGTGTTTCGCAGCCTCATCTCGATCCCCGCGGGGATCACGCGGATGCCGCTGCTGAAGTTCGGTCTGCTCACCGCCGCCGGCAGCCTCATCTGGAACAGCATCTTCGTGCTCTCCGGGTTCTTCCTCGGGGAGTCCTGGCACGTCGTGGAGCAGTACGCCGAGATCCTGCAGTACATCGTGATCATCGGGGCCGTCGGCGGTGTGGCGTTCTTCATCCACCGCCGCGTGCGCTCCCTGCTGGAGCATCGACGCAACGGAGCCGTGGAGGACGGCGCATCCTGAGCGGCCACGCCTCCTAGGATGGGCGCGTGACGCAGCCGCCCGCCCTCCCCTCGCCCGCCAAGCGTCCGCTGCGGACGTGGGACCTCGTCCTGACGATCATCCTGCTCGTCCTGGCCGGCGTCCTCGCGGCGATCATGTCGTTCTTCGGCTTCTTCCTCGCGATGGCCTCGGACCCCTGCGGCGTCCGCGACTGCAGCTTCGACCTGATCACGACCGGCATGTTCGTCGCCGTCGGGCTGCCCTGGCTGTTCCTCATCATCACCGCCGTGGTGTCGATCGTTCTGCTGATCAAGCGCCGGCTGGCGTTCTGGGTTCCGCTCGTGGGCGGCGTGCTCATCATCGCGTCGTGGTTCATCGGCGCGTTCATCGCCGCGGCCGGTGTGCCGGGCTCCTAGCTCTCGGCCGGCATCCCGGGCTCCTGGCTCTCGGCCGGCATCCAGACTGCCCATATCTTCGCCCACGTAGACTGGCAGGGTGCCCGCCGATCGCCTCCATCTCGTGCGCCACGGAGAGGTCCACAACCCCCGCCGCGTGCTGTACGGACGGCTTCCGGGCTACGGACTCAGTGCCGACGGCCGCCGCATGGCGCGCCAGGCGGCCGAGTACGTCCACGGTCTCGGCCGCCCCGTCGGAAGCCTGATCGCGTCCCCGCTGCAGCGCACGCGCGAATCGGCGGAGCCCTTCACCGAACTCCTCGGCATCGAACCCGTGATCGATGACCGGGTGATCGAGCCGACGAACGTGTTCGAGGGACGCCGGATGAGCCGGGCGATGATGAACCCGTTGAGCTGGCGACACCTCTCCCGCCCCGAGATCCCGTCGTGGGGCGAACCTTACGCGCAGGTCGTCGACCGGATGCAGGCCGCGATGTCCGACGCGTGGCACGACACCGGATCCGGCGACGTCGTGATCGTGAGCCACCAGCTGCCGATCTGGGTCACCCATCTTTTCGTCGCCGGCCTGCCCACCCGGCACGATCCCCGTCGCCGGCGCTGCGCCCTCTCCAGCGTGACGAGCTTCGAGCTCTCGGGCGACGTCTGGCGCGAAGTGGGTTACGTCGAACCGGCGTCGACCGCCGGTGCGGTGGATGTGGGGGCGGTGTGATGCGCGGCATCCGTTCGTCTTCGACCCGTCGCATCGCGGCGCTCGCCGTCAGCGGCGCGCTCGTCTTCTCTCTCGCGGCCTGCGCGAACGACCCGCTCGCGGACCAGTACCGTCAGGGCGACAACAAGGGGTTCATCGCCGGCGACGGTGCCGTGCAGGAGATCCCGGAGGATCAGCGGGGAGAGCCTGTGGAGTTCGCGGCCGCGACCGAGAACGGCGATCCCGTGTCCAGTGCGGACTACGCCGGAGACGTGCTGGTCGTGAACTTCTGGTACGCCGCATGCGGACCGTGCCGCGCGGAGGCGAAGGATCTCGAGGCCGTCTACCAGGAGTTCGCCGGCGAAAACGTCGACTTCCTCGGGGTGAACACGCTGGACTCGCCGGCGGCCGCGACCGCGTTCGCGGAGAACTACGGCATCACCTACCCGAGCGCGATCGCCGCCGAGACGCCCGCGATCAAACTCGCGTTCGCGGAGAAGACGCCGATCCAGGCCACGCCGACCACTCTCGTCCTCGATGCGCAGGGCCGGGTCGCCGCCCGCATCATCGGCCCGATCGACCCCTCGATCCTGAAGACCCTCGTGCAGGACAAGCTCGCGGAGACCTCGTGAACCCCGGTGCAGTGATCGCCGACGGTGCGCTGTGGCTCGCGCTGCCGATCGCACTGCTCGCCGGGCTCGTGTCCTTCCTCTCGCCCTGCGTCCTTCCGCTGGTCCCCGGCTACCTGGGCTTCCTCGGCGGCGCGGTCGCGCCCCGCACGCCCAAGGGGACGGATGCCGCTCCCGCCGCGACCGCGACGGTCATCGAGACGGGGCGCGGCCGTCTGCTGGGCGGCGTGCTGCTGTTCATCGCCGGTTTCACCGTCGTCTTCATGGCGATGAACATCCTCGGCGGCGCGGTCGGGCTGTTCTTCCTCGAGTACGCCGAGCCGATCACGCGTGTGATGGGCGTCGTGATCATCCTGCTCGGGCTCGTGTTCATCGGGCTGTTCGGCTTCGCCCAGCGCACGTTCAAGCCGCAGGTGCGCGGCAATCTCGGTCTCGTCGGGGCGCCGCTCCTCGGCCTCGCGCTCGGCATCGGCTGGGCTCCCTGCATCGGCCCGACCCTGGGCGCGATCCTCGCGATGTCGTGGAACTTCGGCGACCCGTTGCGGGCAGGGCTGCTCGGGCTCGCGTATTCGCTGGGTCTCGGCATCCCGTTCGTCCTCCTCGCCCTCGGCTTCGGCTGGGCGACGCGCTCCGTCGGCTTCCTCCGCCGCCACATCCGCACGGTGAACATCATCGGCGGCGTCCTCCTCGTGATCCTCGGTGTCCTGATGGTCACGGGTGTCTGGACCGCGCTCATGGCTCAGCTGCAGGGGGTGTTCCTGAATGTCCCGCTCCCGCTCTGACGCACCCGGCGGCGCGGCGCCCACCGAGGGGATGCTGCGCCCGGCCGATCACGCCGACTCCGGCGCGGCATCCGACGGCGACATCGCCCAGCCCGCGCTGGGGTTCGTCGGCTGGCTGCGGTGGGGATGGCGGCAGCTCACCAGCATGCGCACGGCGCTCGTGCTCCTCCTGCTCCTCGCGATCGCCGCGGTGCCCGGGTCGCTCGTGCCGCAACGCAGCGCCGACCCGAACGGCGTGACGCAGTACTTCACCGACAACCCCGACCTCGCGCCGATCCTGGACAACCTCCAGCTGTTCGACGTGTACACGTCGGCGTGGTTCTCGGCGATCTACATCCTGCTGTTCATCTCGCTCATCGGCTGCGTGGTCCCGCGCACGAAGCACCACTGGAAGGCGCTGCGTGCCCGCCCGCCGCGCACTCCGGCGCGGCTGGAGCGTCTGGCCGACCACCGTGAGTCGCTCGTCGAGCTTGCTCCCGGCGCCTCTGCCGAAGACGCGGCGGTGACCGCGATCGAGGCTGCTGCGCAGCAGCTGAAGCGCGGCGGCTACCGCGTCGAGCGGTACGACAGTCGCGGCACGCTGTCGGTCTCGGCGGAACGCGGCTACGTGCGCGAGACCGGGAACCTCGTCTTCCACACCGCGCTGATCGGCGTCCTCGTCGCGGTCGGCGTGGGCGGCGGCTACACGTACACCGGGCAGGGCGTGATCATCGAGGGCGGCACGTTCGTCAACACGCTGCTGGACTACACATCGTTCAACCCGGGGCGCTTCGTCGACGAGGGGACGCTCGAGCCGTACTCCCTGACCCTCGACGAGTTCGACGTGACCTACCAGCCGCTCGGCTCGCAGGGATCCGGCCAGGCCGGCGACTTCGTCGCGCACCTGACCACGCAGCTCGCCGGGCAGGAGCCGCAGGAGGGCGACGTCCGGGTCAACCATCCGCTGGAGATCGCCGGCGACCGCGTCTACCTGATGGGCAACGGCTACGCACCCACCATCACGATCCGCAACGCCGCGGGCGACGTCGTGTTCTCCGAGTCGGTGCCGTTCCTCGCCCAGGACACCAACATGACCTCTCTCGGTGTGGTCAAGGTTCCCGACGGCATGCCCGAGCAGCTCGGGCTCGTCGGCTTCTTCTACCCGACCCAGGCGCCGCTCGCGTCCGGGGCGTTCACATCGGCGTACCCCTCACTCACCCTGCCCGTGCTCACTCTCGACGTCTACGAGGGCGACCTCGGCATCGACGACGGCACGCCGCGTTCGGTGTACGCGCTGGACACCTCGGACATGACCCAGCTCACCGGCCGCAAGATCGACGTGCCCTCGCTCGAGCTCGAACCGGGGGACACCGTCGACCTGCCGAACGGGCTCGGCACGATCACGTTCGAGGACGTCTCACCCCCGGGTGCCCAGGGATCCGAAGAGTCCGTCAAGCGCTTCGTCTCGCTCTCGATCCACCGCGACGCCGCCGCGAGCTGGGTGCTGCTGTTCGCCTCCCTCGCCGTCGTGGGCCTGCTCGCCGCGCTGTTCGTCCCGCGGCGCCGGCTCTGGGTCAAGGCGACCGTCGACGGGCACACCCTGCGGCTCGAGTACGCCGGCCTCGCGCGCGGTGAGGATCCGACGATCGCGACGGCGCTGGACCAGTTCGTCCGCCGTCACGGGGATGCACTCGAGCCGCTTCTGAAGGACGCGCAGCCGGCTGATCCGGCCGGCTCGCGGCAGGGCTCGCCCGATGCGCCGCGCGTAGACTGAGACCATGCCCGAAACCCTCACGCTCGACGCGGTTTCCGTGCTCCTGGTCTGGACCGCGATCTCGATCTACGCACTGGCCTTCATCGCCTACACGGTCGATCTCGCTCGCCGCGGGGCGAGTGCAGTGGAGAAGCAGGATGCCGCCGCCCGCGAACTCGTGACGGTCGGCGCAGCCGCCGCATCGGCGGACGGCGCTCCGGTCTCGGCGGGTCGGTCAGCGAACGACCGTCTGCGCGCGGAGGAACGCGACGCCGAGATCTCCTTCTCCGCGCGTCCCGCGGACCGGCCGCGCCTGGTCTGGGCGCGGATCGGCACGTCGCTCACCGTGCTCGGGCTGCTGTTCCACATCGCCGGCGACGTCACGCGCGGCATCGCCGCCGGGCGCGTGCCCTGGTCGAACATGTACGAGTTCGCCCTCACGGGGACGATGCTCATCGTCGCGGTGTACCTCTTCTCGCTCATCAAGTACGACCTGCGCTTCCTCGGGGCATTCATCACCGGCATGGTCGTCCTCCTCCTCGGCGGTGCCGCGCTCGCGTTCTACGTCGAGATCTCCCCGCTGATGGATCCGCTCAAGAGCATCTGGCTCGTGATCCACGTTTTCGTGGCCTCGCTCGCCACGGCGATCTTCGCGCTCGCGTTCGGCCTGTCGGTGCTGCAGCTCATGCAGGCCCGGCGCGAGCGGAAGACGGCTGCGCTGGCGGATGCATCGGCTGAGACCGTCGCCGCCGCCAAGACCGGTCCCCGATTCCTCCGGACCCTCCCGAGCAGCGACGCCCTCGAGTCGATCGCGTACCGGTTCGCGATCATCGGCTTCATCTTCTGGACGTTCACCCTGATCGCAGGATCGATCTGGGCCAACGACGCATGGGGACGCTACTGGGGCTTCGACACGAAGGAAGTCTGGACCTTCGTGATCTGGGTGCTCTACGCCGGCTACATCCACGCGCGCGCGACGCGCGGATGGCGCGGCTCGCGCTCGGCGTGGCTGTCGATCATCGGCTTCAGCGCCGTGATGTTCAACTTCACGATCGTCAACATGTTCTTCAAGGGCCTGCACGCCTACAGCGGCCTGAGCTGAGCCGCCCCCGTTTGAGTGTCCAAGACACGCCGTCTTGGCGCGCGCGGACACGGCGCGTCTTGGACACTCAACCGGACGGCATCCAGCCGCGCGAGCTGAGGGCGCGACGAGTACGGGCCACGACCAGGCCGGGATCCGCGAGATGGTGCGAGAGCACGCGGATGAGGATCCAGCCGCTCGCTTCGATGTCCGCCCAGCGGTCGGCGTCCCGTTCGAACTGACGGTGATCGGCGTGCTGACGACCGTCGTACTCGACCGCGACGCGGTAACGCGGGTAAGCCAGGTCGAGGCGGGCGAGCAGCCGTCCGGATGCGTCGCGGAGGTTCCAGTTCAGTTCGGGCTCGGGCAGCCCGCCCCTCACGAGCAGTAGCCGGGTCTCCGTCTCCTTCGGTGACTCCGCGCCCGCCCGCGCCTGCTCGATCGCCTCGCGCAGGTCGACCGCGCCTCGTCGGCGCAGGCGGTCGACCGCCGTGCGCAGCATCTCGTGGTCGGCGAGGTGCTGGTGCAGGAGATGATCGGCCGCCACGGTGAGTCCATCGCGGTGCAGGACGGCGCCGAGCTGGGCCCACACCTCGGCGGGGTGCGGCACGGGAAGCGACCCGCGCAACGTCAGGTCATCCCACGTCAGGCTCAGGCGGTGTCCGACGACGCCCGGCGTGCGCGGCTCGCGCTCGGGCGCGATCGCCCCGACATGGATCAGCCCGTCGCTGCGGCGGGGGAGGGGGAAGCCCCAGAGTTCGGCCGCTGTGAGTCCGCAGAAGAACTGGGCAGCCGTCAATCGCGGCAAGTAGGCAAGACAGCGCTGCTCAGTCGACTCGATCGGCAGGGCTTCGGGTGCGCGGACACCGGCGTAGGGGCGAGTGAGGTCCTTCGCGCGGAGACGACGAGAGGGCACGCCCGCGATTCGCGCCTCGTCCGCGACGAACGGACGGCCCCGCAGCTCGTCGGGAAGGGGCCACCGCTGCATGCGTCCCATCTCACCCGGCATCGACGGGACCAGATGCTGTCGACGACCGAGCGGTGCACTTCTGGTCAGCCGGGATCGTTGGGGAGGAGTCGACGCGATGCGCGACCCCCGTCGCTCCGGGCCTTGACCCGGCCCCGCCAGAGGTCTAGCGTGACCCGCGGATGAAGCGTCGACTTGGGGGTCCACGCAGAGCAGGGCCGGTTCGGGGGAGCCGCAGCCGCGGGACGAGGATGTGCCGGCGCTTTGTACGGTGTCGATCCGAAGAAGGCGCGATGGTCGAGGCAGATGCAGGTGAGTGCTTGGGCAGCACCGCTCACGGCGTCCGCGCGCCCCGCCTGAACCCCGATCTTCGGCTCGCCCTCGAAGCGCCGCGCCGGCGTGGAATCCTCGCCGTTCGGCCACGAGAAGGTGCGCGCCGTCCACCGGACTGAGCCTGTTGCCGAGGGTGTTGGGGCGCCCTCGGCAACGCCGCATCAGGCGGGGGAGACCACCAGCAGATCGCGCGGGCGGGCGACACGGCGTCTGGCCACGGCGATCGTCGTCGAGATGAACGCGAGCCCCGCCCAGATCAGGAGCCCGGCGATCGCGGATCCGAATCCGCCGGCATCCGTCAGCGCCGCCAGCATGCCGGTGTAGGCGGGCGACGTCGGGAGCAGCGAGGCCGCTTGCGAGAGAACCCCCGGCACGGTGGAGACCACCCCGGTGGCGACGGTCAGCACGCCGACCAACGCGGCGAGCCAGCGACCGGCACCCCCGAACACGGCCACCAGCGCCTGGTTGACCGCGGCGAAGGCGACGCCCGCGATCACGCACAGCAGCGCGAACAGCGACCACTGCCCAAGGTCGTATGTGGCGGCGAGCTGCACGACGCCCGCCACGAGCAGACCCTGGATCGCGCCGATCGCCGCCGCCGGGGCGAAGCCGCGCAGCGCGAGCGCCGCGGACGGCGATCGCGACGTCAGCGCGCGCCGGGACGCGGCCTGCAGGGCGATGAACGTCCCGAGCCCTCCGAACCACAGGGCGAGACTCGCCAGCAGCGGCACGGCGGAGGCTCCGAACAGCGACGAGCCGAGGCCGTCCGTCGTCACCGGGTCGGACACGACGTTCGCGAGGCTCGTCGCCTCACTGTCGGTGTAGCTCGGAAGAGAGTCGGATGCCGTGGCCAGGCCGTTGGCGAGGCTCGACGTGCCGGTCGAGAGCTGGGCGACGCCGTCCGCGAGCGAGGTCGCGCCGTCGGCGGCCTGCGTCGCGCCGTCGGCGAGCTGGGCGGCACCGGACTGCAGTCCGCGCGCGCCGTCGGCCGACTGGGTCGTGCCGGTCGAGAGCTGGCCGAGGCCGGAGGCGAGGGCGGTCACGTTGGACCCGATCGTGCGGAACTGTGCGGCGATCCCCTTCGGTGCCTCGACGGCGAGCTGGTCGAGGCCGTCTGCGGTGGCGGAAGTGAGGAACACCGCGCCCGGATTGGCCTCGCTGCCGTCGCCGTTCAGGATGGCCGCCGCGGTTCCCGCCGACAAGGCGGCGTTTCCCAGCGCTGTGCAGAACTCGACCGACTGCGTGCACGACGCAGCGAGCGTCTGCAGCTGCGCAGAGGCCGCGCTCGCGTTGTCTGCGGCGAGGCCCGTGGCGGTCTCCGCACCGTCCGCCGCCTGCTGAAGCTGTGCAGGAACGATTCCCTGCGTGATGAGCTGATCGGCCCCGGCGTTCACACCGGCGGCGAGCTGGGTCGCGCCGGACTGCGCCCCGCCGATGCCGCTCGCGATCTGGTCGAGGCCTCCTGCCAGCGTCCCCGCGCCGGAGGCCAGCTGAGAAGCGCCGTCGCCGAGCTGCGTGATGCCGCCCGGCAGCTGGGCCGCGCCTTCCGCGGCGCTCGATGCGCCGTCGGCGAGTTGGCGCGCGCCGTCCGCAGCGGTGCCGAGCTGGTCGCCGAGCGTCGTGAACCCGAGGAAGACGTTCTCCAGGTACACCTCCGAGAGCTGGCGGCCGAGGATGGATGCCGCCGCCGAGGTCACCTGGGCGGTGATCGCGTCGTCCACGACCTTCGAGTCGGGCGGGGTCGTGACCTCGATCGTCGCCCGCTCGGGAGTGCCGCCGGGGGCGGTCGACGTCGCCGCCGCGGAGAAGTTCTCCGGGATCGTCACGACCGCCTGGTACGTGCCGTCCGCGAGGCCGGCGGCCGCATCATCCGGGTTGGAGAGGGTCCAGTTCAGGTTGCTGGCGATCTCGTCAGAGCCCTCGACGAGACCAGCCGTCAGCTGGCGGCCGAGCGGCACGAGCTGATCGTCGATCGTGACCGGCTCGTCCTCGTTCACGATCGCCGCGTTCATGTTGTCGAGGCGCTCGGCCGGGTTGTAGAGGGCCGCGACGAGGATGCCGCCGATCAGTACCGGCAGAAGCAGCACTCCGATGAGGGTGAGCCAGGTGACGGGGCGCCGCGATCGCGCGCGCTCGATGTGGAGGGTCATGCGTGCACCTCGGTTGCAGAAGCATCGGTGGGTGCGGCGTCACGCCGCGGGAACAGGAGGGACTCGGGATCATCCGTGTCCGCGGTCGATCCGGCAGGTTCGGGTTCCGACGGTGCGGCTTCGGGAACCGTCACGTCGACCTCCCCGATCTCGGTCCAGCCCGCGTCGACCAGGAGCGCCCGCGCGGCATCCGGTCTCGTCGTGGACACCAGGACCACCAGACCCGGCGCGTTCGCGGCCGCGTCCCGCAGGGCGACCGATGCGCCCTCGAGCGCGGAGCCCGGGGTGAGGGCGTCGAGACCCTCGACCACCACGATGCGCGGGCGCCCGGAGAGCGCGCGGCGCAGGTCGCGCAGCGGCTGCGTCGACCCGTCGAGCATCGCGACTCCGACGTGCGCGCGGACCCACGCTTCACGTCCGGGAAGCAGATGGCCCCCCACACGGGCGGCGCCCTCGAGCGGCGCGCGGCCGGCGAGCGCGAGCAGCAGTGCGCGGGCGCTGCGCGGGTCCTCGGAGGTCACGATGAGCGCACCTCCCTGCTCGACGCGCACGGCGGCGTCCTCGACGAGCGTCGTCGGGCCCGCGCTCACCCGCACACCCTCCGCGACGACCGCTGCGGTCGAGTTCGGCTCGGGCCAGTCGGTGAGCGCGAGCTCGCGCTCGACCGCTTCGCCCTCGATGTCGAAGTGGGGGAGGATCCGGTCGAGCCAGCGCGGCATCCACCACGCCTTGTCGCCGAGGAGCGCCATCACCGCCGGGACGAGCGTCATGCGGACCAGGAACGCGTCGATCGCGATGCCGACCGCGAGCCCCAGGGCGATCGGCTTGATCGCGGTGTCTCCTTCGGGGATGAACGCGGCGAACACCGAGAACATGATGACCGCGGCGGCCGTGACGACGCGCGCCGACGCCGTGAAGCCGGAGCGCACCGCGCCGACGGCGATCTCGCGGTCGTGCAGGCCGCCGAGCGCGCGCACCTTGTGCACGTAGTCCTCGCGCATCCGGGAGACGAGGAACACCTCGTAGTCCATCGCGAGTCCGAACAGCACGCCCATCAGGATGATCGGCATGAAGCTGATGATCGGCCCGGTCTTCGCCACGTGCAGCAGGTCCGCACCGACGCCCTGCTCGAAGACGAGTGCGATCACCCCGAACGCGGCGGCCACCGAGAGCAGATAGCCCACGGCCGCCTTGATCGGCACCCAGATCGACCGGAAGACGACCATGAGAAGGATGAGCGAGAGCCCGACGACGAAGATCGCGAACGGGACGAGCGCTTCGCCGAGTCGGTCGGAGATGTCGATCGCGACGGCGGTGAAGCCGGTGACCTTCAGGTCGACGCCGTACTGCTCGAGCCACTCGTCGTGGTGCGAGCGCAGTTCGCGCACGAGGTCGGCCGTTGCCGGGTCATCCGGCGCGGTCGTCGGGATGAGCTGCACGATTCCGGTGTCGGCGGTCTCGTTCGGGGTCGCGAGGGCCACCTCCTCGACGCCGGGGATGCTCTCGACCTCGTCGGCGAGGTCCTGCATGAGTCCGAGGGGATCGGTCGAGGTGACGATCGTGCCGGTGAGGATGAGCGGGCCGTTGAAGCCCGGGCCGAAGTACTCCGACGTCAGGTCGTACGCCTGGCGGGCTTCGCTGGAGGTCGGCTGCATGCCGGCGTTCGGCAGGGCCAAGGTGAGCGTGGTCGCCGGGAGCGCCAGTGCGCCGAGGCCCGCCACCACCGCGACCGTCGTGATGACGGGATGACGGGTGACGCCGGTGACCCACCGGTCGGCGAAGCCGCGGCGCACGCGCGCCGGAGTCCCCTCGGTCGCGTCGGGGGCGGCATCCGATCGGCGGGCGGCGCGCCGCGGCCGGCGCTTCCACCCGACGACACGGCCCTTCGAGAACCCGAGGAGGGCCGGGGTGAGCGAGACGGCCACGAGCACCGCGATCGCCACGGCGACGGAGGCGGCGATCCCCATCGTCGTCAGGAACGGGATGCCGGCGAAGGAGAGCCCGATGAGGGCGATGAGCACGGTCACGCCGGCGAAGACCACGGCCGAGCCTGCCGTGCCGGTCGCGCGAGCGACCGACTCCTCGGGATCCACGCCGTCGCGGACCTGATCCTGATGTCGCGCGACGATGAAAAGCGCATAGTCGATGCCGACCGCGAGCCCGAGCATGATCGCCAGCAGCGGGGTCGTGGAGGAGATCGACGCGAAGGCGGTCGAGACGAGAATGAGCGAGATCGCCAGTCCGACGCCGATGATCGCGCTGATCAGCGGGAACCAGGCGACGGCGATCGAGCGGAACGTGATGATCAGGACGAACAGCGCCACGAGCACGCCGACCGCCTCGATGAGCGAGACGGCGGGGACGGACTGCGAGAACAGATCGCCGCCGATTGCGACCTGGGCGCCCGCCGGGAGGGAGTCTTCGAGCTCGGCGCTGATGTCGCGCAGCTGGTCCTTCGTCTCGGCCGACACGTCGGTCGCCTGGCCGTCGAACTGCAGGCGCACGATCGCGGCGTCGTCGTCCTCGGACACGAGCCCCGTCACCATCTCGTCGAACGGATCGGTGACCGCCAGGACGCCGTCGAGGTCCTCCAGCTGCCCGATCGCATCCTCGATCGCGGTGGAGTACGGGGCCTGATCCACGCGTCCGCCGTCATCGGCGACGATCACGAGCTGCGCACTCGTGCCGCTGGCCTGAGGGAACGAGCGGCTGAGCTGTTCGAGGCCTGCCTGAGCTTCGGTCCCCGGGATCGAGAACGAGTTGTCGGTTCCCTTCATGAACACTGCGGCGCTGCCGCCGGCGATGCCCAAGAGGAGCAGCCACGCGATGAGCACGCGCCAGGAGTGACGGTACGACCAGCGCCCGAGCGCGTACAGAAGAGTGGACACAGCGCCTCCGGATGCCAGGATTCAGACAGATCGGATACAGCGTTGTATCGGATACATGAGTGTATCGTAGGGCGAGCCGCCCGGGCCAACCTGGGGACTGGATGTGAAGATGAGGCGAGGAGACGCATGACCGACACCGTCGACATGGACCCCGCCGGCACCGCCCCGGCGACGTCGCGCCGCCGCGAGGCGACGAGGCAGAAGCTTCTGGATGCCGCCGCCCAGGTCTTCGCCGAGGAGGGCCTGGATGCGGCATCCGTCGAGGCGATCTGCGAGCGCGCCGGCTTCACGCGCGGTGCGTTCTACTCGAACTTCGAGACCAAGGACGAGCTGTTCCTCGAACTCGCCGGGCGCGTCGCCCGGGCGCGCGTGCAGTCCGTCCGCGAGCGGGTGGCGATGCTCGAGCGCGACGGCGGGCTCACGGACGTGGCGACCGACGCGCTCACCGTCGTGCAGCAGGTGCTGGATGTCTCGGGCGATGACCGGCTCGCGATCCTGCTGATGAGCGAGATCCGCATCCACGCTCTGCGGGACCCGCGCCTGGGGGCGGCCTATCTCGCGCAGGACGCGGAGATGCGGGAGAGCGTCGCGCAGATCATCACCGACATCGCCGAAGCGAAGCTCATTCGTTTCCGGCTCCCCGCGGACGAGGTCGCCCGCCTGATGCTGACCGTCTGGGAGAGCGAATCGGTGCGTGCGACGATGGCCGGGCTCGACTATGCCGCGGTCTGCCGGCGCACGGGCGAAGAGCTCGCCCGCGTCGCCCCGCTCGTCATCGAGGTCTGACGCTCAGCGCCGCGCGAGCGGCCCACGCAGCCGAGGTCTGCCCGCCCGCCCCCGACCTTCTGCTTCACCGAGTTCCACCGGTCCCGGATACTGCTGGGTGCGACGGGTGGCGGGCGCCGCGTGCTGCGGCGTGCTCACCGGTCACGGACTGCAGTATCTCGGCACGTCGGCATCGGCGAATCAGACGCAGGAAGGGTGGTCACTGCACGGCATCGTCTGCGGCGCGCGCGAGCTCGGAATGACAGCGCGCGATTCGCGCGTGCCACCACTCGCGCCGCTCGTCCGGGGCCGCGTGGCGCTCGAGGAGGGCGAGGTCGGGTGTCACCCGCCCGACCGGCAGGGCGCCGTTCTGCGGCAGGAGTGCGGGATCGGTGACGTCCGCCGCCAGGAGTGCCGCCGTGCCGAGCCCGCAGTCGTAGTCGAGGTCGGGGAGGGCGGCGGCGAGCGCCGCGCCCATCGCCAGGCCGATCGAGGTGTCCAGCGCGCTGGAGACGACGGCCGGCAGGCCCGCCTCCGCCACGATCCGCAGTGCGCGCCGGATGCCGCCCAAGGGCTGGGCCTTGATGATCACGATGTCCGCGGCGCCGGCGCGGGCGACCGCCAGCGGGTCGCTCGCCTTGCGGATGCTCTCGTCCGCCGCGATCGGGATGCCGAGGTACTTCACGCGGCGGCGCAGTTCGGCGAGCTCGTCGATCGTGCCGCACGGCTGCTCGACGTACTCCAGATCGAACTCGGTGAGCGCGTGGATCGCGTGCTCGGCCTCGTCGAGGTTCCACGCGCCGTTCGCATCGATGCGGATGCGGCCCTCGGGGCCCATGAGGGTGCGGACCTCGCGCACGCGGGCGACATCGTCGGACAGGCGCTGGCCGGGCTCGGCAACCTTGATCTTCGCGGTCCGGCAGCCGTCGAAACGGCCGAGGATCTCGCCCACCGCGGCCGCGTCGACCGCCGGCACCGTGGCGTTCACCGCGATGGACGTCCGCTGCGCGGTGGGGGTCGGCATCCACCCGTAATCGATCGCGCCGGCGAGCCAGGTCGCCGCCTCGGCGTCGTCGTACTCGACGAACGGCGAGAACTCCGTCCACCCCTCGGGTCCCTCGAACAGCACGGCCTCGCGCTGAAGGATGCCGCGGAAGCGCGTCACGAGCGGGAGGGAGACCACTCGCGCCGTCTGGAGCAGGTCCGCAAGCGGAGGAAGGGCGGCGTCGGTGCTCACCCGACCATCATGCCCTGCGCCGGTCCCTTTGACCGTGAGACGACAACTGCACGTCGAGAGGGTGGGTGAACCCCATGGTCTCGACGTGCAGATGGCGTCTCACGGCTGCCGCGGGTGAAGTGTGTGGTTGACGATAGTGTGTGACGCACAGTACCGTGTGGGGCATGAGCGAAACCGAGGCACTCGAAACGCATCTGCAGGAGCTGCGGCGGGGGACCGTCGTGCTGGCCTGCCTGCGGCTGCTGCACGTGCCCGGATACGGGTACGGGCTCCTCGAGGAGCTGAGCACCCGTGGCTTCGAGACGGACGCCAACACGCTCTACCCCCTGTTGCGTCGCCTCGAGAAGCAGGGGCACCTCACCAGCGAGTGGAACACCGAGGACGCGCGACCGCGCAAGTTCTACCGCACGAGTGAGGCGGGAGCGCGCCTTGCCGCAGCCCTCGCCACCGACTTCCACGCGATCGCCGCGGCGATCGATGACCTTCCGGAGGACTGACATGAACGACACCGACCTGATCGACCGCTACGTCTACGCCGCGACCCGGAGCGTGCCCGAGCGTCAGCGCCGCGACGTCGCCGACGAGCTGCGAGCCTCGATCCGCGACCAGATCGACGATCGTGCCGCCTCCGGCGAGGATCTGCGCACGGCCGAGCGCGCCGTCCTCCTCGAACTCGGCGACCCCGACAAGCTGGCGGCCGGGTTCAGCGACCGCCCCGCGTACCTGATCGGACCGCGGTACTACTTCGAATGGTGGCGACTGCTCAAGCTCCTGCTCTGGATCGTCGTGCCGATCGCCGCCCTCGGTATCGCGCTCGGGCAGGTGCTGAGTGGCGCCGGCGTGGGCGACATCTTCGCCGGCGCGACTGTCGGCGCGCTCGCGGTGGCGCTGCACGTCTGCTTCTGGACGACCCTCGTCTTCGCGATCCTCGAGCGCAGCCCGGATGCCGCAGCACGGGCAGACCGTGGCGTACGTGGCACGCCGTGGCCGCAGTGGACGCTCGAGCAGCTGCCCGACCCCCGCCCGGCGGGCCTCGGCGTCGGTGACCTCGTGGCCTCGCTGGTCTTCCTCGGGATCGCCGCGATCGCGGCGGTCTGGGACCAGCTGGTGGGCTTCGTCCGCACGGACAGCGCGCCGCTGCCCGTTCTCAACCCCGACCTCTGGCCGTGGGGCATCGCGTTCCTGTTGGTGCTGATTGCGGCCGAGGCGATCTTCGCGGTCGTTCTGCACCGTGCGCGGCGCTGGACCTTCGCCCTCGCGGTCACGAACGCCGTGCTCGCGCTGGCCTTCGCGGCTCCCGCGCTGCTGCTGCTCCTGCAGGGCGAACTGCTCAACCCGGCGTTCTTCGACGAGGTCATCCCGGCGGATTCGTCGGCTGAAGTGTTCCGGGTGACCGCGGTCGTCACCGGCTGCGCGATCATCGGCATCGCCGGGTGGGACATCGTCGACGGTGGCCTCAAGGCCTGGCGGTCGCGCCGGATCACGGCATCCGATTCGCCGTCCGGGCGCCGCGGCCGCCGCGCCGGCTCCTAGGCTGGAGCAATGCCCCTTCTCGACACTCCGGTGCGCCTCGGCGTCCAGATCCAGCCCCAGCACGTCACCTATCCGCAGATCCGCGACGCGGTCCTGCGTCTGGAGGAGATGGGGGTGGACATCCTCTTCAACTGGGACCACTTCTACCCGCTGTACGGCGACCCCGACGGCCTGCACTTCGAGTCGTGGACGATGCTCGCCGCGTGGGCGGAGCAGACCGAGCGCGTCGAGTTCGGTGCGCTGGTCAACTGCAACAGCTACCGCAACCCCGACCTGCAGGCCGACATGGCCCGCACGATCGACCACATCAGCGCGAAGGACGGCGGTGAAGGCCGGTTCATCTTCGGGACCGGGTCCGGATGGTTCGAGAAGGACTACGCGGAATACGGCTACGAGTTCGGAACCGCGGGTTCGCGCCTGAACGACCTCGCCGAAGGACTCGAGCGCGTGCACGCCCGCTGGGACGTGCTGAACCCCGCGCCGACCCGCAAGATCCCGGTGCTGATCGGCGGCAAGGGGGAGCAGAAGACTCTGCGGCTCGTCGCCCGCTACGCGGACTACTGGCACAGCTTCGTCACTCCCGAAGAGCTGCCGCACAAGCTCTCGGTCATCCAGAAGTGGGCCGACCAGGAGGGCCGCGACACGTCCGACCTCGTGCTCTCGAACGAGCTGAAGGACCGCGACCAGGCTTTCGCCGACCGGCTGTTCGACGGTGGCGTGCGCCTGTTCACGGTCGGCTTCCCCGGGCCGGACTTCGACTACGACGCGATCCGTCGCTGGCTCGCATGGCGGGACGCGAAGAACGGCTGAGACGCGGTCGCCGTGTGACGCCGGCCCCGAGACGGCGTCATCGGCGCCGATAGAATCGCGCGGGTGACCGCCCGATCCGCTGCGCCCCGCTTCGATCTCGACATCGACGGGATTCCGCGGACGGAGCGCGCCGAACTGCTGCTGCAGACCCTCCGCGAGCGCGTCGTGATCGCCGACGGCGCGATGGGCACGCAGCTGCAGGAGCACGACCCGACGCTGGAGGACTACCGGCAGCTCGAGGGCTGCAACGAGATCCTGAACGTGAGCCGCCCCGACATGATCGGGGCGATCCACGACGCCTACCTCGCGGTCGGCGTCGATGCGGTCGAGACGAACACGTTCGGGGCGAACTGGTCGAACCTCGGCGACTACGGCATCGAGGACCGCATCACCGAGCTCGCCGAAGCCGGCGCCCGCATCGCCCGCGAGCGGGTCGAGGCGGCCGAGGGCCGTGACGGACGCGTCCGGTGGGTGCTCGGGTCGATGGGGCCGGGGACGAAGCTGCCCAGCCTCGGGCACACGACGTACGACCACCTGAAGCGCACTTTCGCCGAGCAGGCGGTCGGGCTCATCGACGGCGGGGCGGATGCGTTCCTCGTGGAGACCTCGCAGGATCTGCTGCAGACCAAAGCCGCGGTCAACGGCTGCAAGCAGGCGATCGTCGAGCGCGGCATCCGCCTGCCGATCTTCGTCGAGGTGACCGTCGAGACCACCGGCACGATGCTCATGGGCAGCGAGATCGGTGCGGCGCTGACCGCCCTCGAGCCGCTCGGGGTCGACGCGATCGGCCTGAACTGCGCGACCGGACCCGCCGAGATGAGCGAGCACCTCCGGCACCTGTCGAAGCACTCGAGCGTGCCCGTCGCGTGCATGCCCAACGCCGGGCTGCCCGTGCTCACCGCACACGGCGCGCACTACCCGCTTTCTCCCGACGAGCTCGCGACCGCGCACGAGCAGTTCGTGCGGGAGTTCGGACTGGGTCTGATCGGCGGATGCTGCGGCACGACCCCCGCGCACCTGAAGGCCGTGGTCGATCGGCTGCGACCGGTCGGTGCGCCGTCTCCGCGCACGCCCGCGGCCGAGCCGGGCGTCGCGTCGCTGTATCAGCACGTGCCGTTCGCGCAGGATGCCGCGTACCTCGCGATCGGCGAGCGGACGAATGCGAACGGATCCAAGGCGTTCCGCGAGGCCATGCTCGAGGGGCGGTGGGACGACTGCGTCGAGATCGCGCGCGGGCAGATCCGCGTCGGCGCGCACCTGCTGGACGTCTGCGTGGACTACGTCGGCCGCGACGGCGTGGCCGACATCCGCGAGGTCGTCTCGCGCTTCGCCTCGGCATCCACTCTTCCGCTCGTGATCGACTCGACCGAGCCCGCCGTGATCCGCGCGGGCCTCGAGCTGATCGGCGGCAGGCCGGTGGTGAACTCCGTGAACTACGAGGACGGAGACGGGCCCTCGTCGCGCTTCGGACGCATCATGCCGCTCGTGAAAGAGCACGGTACCGCGGTCATCGCGCTCACGATCGACGAGCATGGCCAGGCCCGCACCGCGGCCGACAAGGTGCGGATCGCCTCGCGCCTGGTCGACGCGCTCGTCGGCGAGTGGGGGATGCGGGTCGAGGACATCATCGTGGACTGCCTGACCTTCCCGATCGCGACCGGGCAGGAGGAGACGCGGCGCGATGCGATCGAGACGATCGAAGCGATCCGGCAGATCTCGGCGAAGTACCCCGGGATCCAGACGACGCTCGGTGTCTCGAACGTCTCGTTCGGGCTCAACCCCGCCGCGCGGAGCGTGCTGAACTCGGTGTTCCTGCACGAGGCCGCCGAGGCGGGGCTGACCTCGGGCATCATCGACGCCGCCAAGATCGTGCCGCTCGCCTCGGTCCCGGACGACCGGCGCAGGGTCGCGCTCGATCTCGTCTGGGACCGCCGGGAGTACGACGCGGACGGCACCCTCACCTATGACCCGCTCGCGGCGATGCTCGACCTGTTCGACGGCGTCGACAGCGCCGCGCTCAAGGACCAGCGTGCCGCCGAGCTCGCGGCGCTCCCGGTGAACGAGCGGCTCGAGCGGCGCATCATCGACGGCGAGGCCAAGGGTCTCGAGGAGGATCTCGACCTCGCGCGCGAGGGCGGGCTCAGCGCGCTGCAGATCATCAACGACCACCTCCTGGAGGGCATGAAGGTCGTCGGCGAGCGGTTCGGATCGGGCGAGATGCAGCTGCCGTTCGTGCTGCAGTCCGCCGAGGTCATGAAGACCGCGGTCGCGCTCCTGGAGCCGCACATGGAGAAATCCTCCGCGGCCGGAAAGGGGACGATCGTGCTCGCCACCGTGCGGGGCGACGTGCACGACATCGGCAAGAACCTCGTCGACATCATCCTCACGAACAACGGCTACGACGTGATCAACCTCGGCATCAAGCAGCCGATCGCCGACATCATCGCCGCGGCCGAGGAGCACGACGCCGACGTGATCGGCATGTCGGGGCTGCTCGTGAAGTCCACGGTCGTGATGAAGGAGAACCTGCAGGAGCTGCAGTCGCGCGGCCTGGCGAAACGGTGGCCGGTGATCCTGGGCGGTGCGGCGCTCACTCGGGCCTACGTCGAGGACGATCTCGCCTCGCTGTTCGACGGAGAGGTGCGCTACGCCCGCGACGCGTTCGAGGGGCTCGCGCTCATGGAGCCGCTCGTGAAGATCGCGCGTGGGGCATCGCCGTCGGAGGTCGGCCTGCCGGCCCTCAAGAAGCGGATCCACGCCGCCGGGGCGCGACTCACGCTCACCGAGCCGGAGGCCATGCCCGGTCGTTCGGACGTGGCCTCCGACAACGCCGTGCCGGCGCCGCCGTTCTGGGGAACCCGGATCGTCCGCGGCGTGGCGCTCGCCGACTACGCCGCGTTCCTCGACGAGCGGGCGACGTTCATGGGGCAGTGGGGACTCAAGCCCGGTCGCGGGGAGGACGGTCTCACGTACGAGCAGCTCGTCCAGAACGAGGGTCGGCCGAGGCTGCGGTACTGGCTCGACCGGATCCTCGCGGAGGGGATGCTGGACGCGTCGGTCGCGTACGGGTACTTCCCCGTCGTGGCGGAGGGCGAGGATCTGGTGGTGCTGCACCACGGCGACGACCCCGCCGGTGCGCTCGGCGTGCCGGGGCTGCTCGCGCCGGACGGCGGATCGGGCGGAGCGGTCGGCGCCGACCGTCTGCGATTCACGTTCCCCCGGCAGCGCCGCGACCGCCACTTGTGCCTGTCGGATTTCGTGCGCTCACGCGGATCCGGCCAGATCGACGTCCTGCCCGTGCAGCTCGTGACCGCGGGTGCCCACATCGACACCGTGACCGCCAGGCTCTTCTCGGAGGACCGCTACCGGGACTACTACGAGCTGAACGGACTCGTGATGCAGCTGACCGAAGCCCTCGCGGAGTTCTGGCACGCCCGCATCCGATCGGAGCTCGGCTTCGCGGGCGAGGACCCGACCGACACGGCGGGCCTGTTCAAGCTGCAGTACCGGGGTGCGCGCTTCTCGCTCGGGTATCCCGCGTGCCCCGACATGGAGGACCGGCGGAAGGTCGTCGAGCTGCTGCGGCCCGAGCGCATGGGGGTCGAGCTCAGCGAGGAGCTGCAGCTGCACCCCGAGCAGTCCACGGACGCGTTCGTGTTCCACCACCCCGAGGCGAAATACTTCTCGGTCTGAGATCGCGGTCAGCGCAGCGCGGGCGCGGGGATCGCGGTCGGCGCGGTGACGGGCTTCGCGCGGCGCAGAGCCGTGAGCACGGGACGGCCGATGATCAGGATGCCGAGCACGGTCGTCAGCGCGCGCAGGGTGTCCCACGTCAGCGTCGAGGTCACGAGCGTGTACACGAGGAAGCTCGCGAGGTTCTGCCCGACCGGTGCACCGGCCTCGTACGAGATACCTGCCCCTGCGCCGACCGCGAAGGGCCAGAACCACAGGTTCATGATGAGCCCGAACGCATACGACGCGGCGATGCCGTAGAGGCACAGCATCCCGATCTCGGCTCTGCCGCGCAGCCGCGGGAGGAGTCCGGCGCCCGCGCCGACCCAGGCGCACGCGAACATCTGGAACGGCGTCCAGGGTCCGATCCCGCCCCACATGAGGGAGGACAGGCCGATCGTGAGGATGCCGAGGAGCAGTCCGAAGCGCGGCCCGAAGGCCCGCCCGGCGAGGATCAGCAGGATGAACACCGCCTCGACGCCGCCGACGCCCGTGCCGGCGATCCGGATCGCGGCACCGATCGCGGCCAGGGTGCCCAGCAGCGCGAGGCTGTGCGCGGAGCGCACCGTGCCGTCCAGCAGCGCGAGCACCAGCAGCGCCGCCACCGGAACCAACGCGACCGCGATGACCGGCGCAGCCGCCTGCGCCTGCGCGGGAAGCGCGGCAGCCAGGAGGGGCCATGCGAAAGCGGCCAGGGCGACCAGGTTCACCGCGAGCAGGCCGATCACCGGCAGCCGCGACCGGTCGACCGGCGTCCCCCCGATGCCGAATTCAGGCCGGTTCCGCACCGGGCTGTCATCGCTCGCGGAACCCAGGGGCGCACCGACCGGAATGCCCTCAGCCTGGATCCGGCATCGAGGGGTGGGGGGTACCGGGTCGCCGAGGCGCCCGCCGGCGATCGGCAGGAGCCGGTGCGCGATCGCGTCGGCGAAGGCGCGGTCGTGCGTGGCGATCACGACCGCGGTGCCGCCCTCGGCGAGGTCGGCGAGGGTGCGGGCGAGAAGATCGCGGGCACGCGCATCCAGTCCGCGGGTCGGCTCGTCCACCATGAGCACCTGTGGAGCGCGGGCGAGCTGCAGAGCGACGGCGAGCACGCGGCGCTCGCCGTCGGAGAGATCGCGCGGATGCTGCTCCGCCCGCGGTCGGCTGCCGGCATCTGCGTCGAGGAACCGCGCGAACCGGCCCAGGGTCGTCCCGACCGGCAGGTGCGCCCGCCGGTCCGCGCGCCGGCATTCGTCGCGGACGGTGTCGCAGAGGAAGAGGTCATCCGAGGCGTCCGGCACGAGCGCGACGACGCCCTTGGCGTGGACCTCAGCGC
Source organism: Microbacterium sp. NPDC064584 (assembly GCF_040687315.1). Taxonomy (NCBI): domain Bacteria; kingdom Bacillati; phylum Actinomycetota; class Actinomycetes; order Micrococcales; family Microbacteriaceae; genus Microbacterium; species Microbacterium sp. NPDC064584. The sequence goes on from NZ_JBFBMZ010000007.1 coordinate 72,928, forward strand.
GCCCCGGCAGGGCGAGGGCGGTCAGGAGGCTCGACTTCCCCGCTCCGTTCGGCCCGACCACCGCAACGATCTCGCCCGCTGCGACGTCGATCGCGGCGCCCTGCACCGCCACCCGATCCCCGTGCCGCACGGTCAGCTCCGCCGCCCGGAGGGCCACGTCTCCGCGTGGCGGGGAGGGCGTTCGCACCGGGTCGGTCACTGCGGATGCCGGTGAACCGTCGATCACGAGCCCTTCGTCCGTGATCGTGAGCCATCGATCGGCCACGCCACCCAGTTCTGTTCCGCGGTGCTCCGCCACCACGACGCACATGCCCGCCCGGTGCGCAAGGTCGGCGAGGAGACCCACGATCCGCGCCCGGGAGGCGACGTCGAGGTCGGCGAGTGGCTCGTCCACGAGCAGCAGGACGGGCTGCTCGACGATCGCGGCCGCGACCGCGACGAGCGTCGCCTCGCCGGCCGACAGCCCGGACAGCCGCCGATCCAGCAGCGCGGTGATCCCCACGCGATCGGCGACCTCTGCCACCCGCGCGCGGATGATCTCCGGCGCGACGCCGCGCAGGCTCAGCGAGAGACCGATCTCGTCGCAGACCCGTTCGGTCGTGAACGCCTCACGCGGATGCTGCAGCACGACGCCGACGAGTCGCGCCATGTCGCGCGGCGGCACGTTCGACCGGTCGTGTCCGGCGACGGTGACGAGGCCGGCCGCGGTTCCGCCGTCCAGGTGCTGGTGCACTCCGCTGAGCGCGCGGAGAAGGGTCGTCTTCCCTGATCCCGTCTGTCCCGTGAGCACGGTCAGCGTCCCCGGCGCGAGCCGGAGGTCCGACGCACGGACGATCGTGCGCCCGTGGTGCCCGATCTCGGCATCCCGCACCACGACGGGACGCGCGCAATCGCCCTCACGCGGTACGCCCGCCAGCCCCCGCAGCTCGAGCGCCGCGGCGACCGCGGTCGCGCGTTCGAGCGTGCGCTGCAGCAGCGGCGCGAGCATGCGCACCCGGGCCCGCTCGCCGCGCAGCCGCTGGGCGGAGCGCACCGCGCGCACCCCGTCGACCAGAGCGGGAAGCGTCGCCCATGCCACCGCGAGCGTCCGGGCGATGCCGCGGAGGGGGCCGCCGCGTGCACCCCGCCCGAACAGGCGCGAGATGTCCACGATCGCGTTCAGCAGGCCGAAGACGAGGATCACGAGCGCGATCGGGATCGCGCTCGCAGCGGCATCCCACAGGCCCTGCGTCGTGGCGGGCCCGAACATCACCACATGCCCGAACGGCGGAGGCAGACGCAGTTCGGGGAGCGGAAGCACGACCTGTCCCGCCCCGTCCGCCCCGTGGAACAGCACGCGGTACACGACCCGCACCACGACGAACCCGGCGGCGAGGACGGCCGCCGCTTTCAGCGGTGCGGGGCGGAGGGTCATGCTCAGGGGGAGGCGGGCTCGCCGTTCAGGGTGAACAGGAGCTCGAGCGTGTCGCCGGGCTCGAGCGCAAGGGTCGACAGGCCCTCCTGCGCGTAGTCCCACTCGCCGCCGGCGGGCTTGACCCACAGCGCCCAATAGGCGAACGCGGCCGGCATCGACGCGCATTCCTCGCGATAGTCCGACCCGTCTTCCGCGGTCAGCACGAGATCGGCGGCAGGGACGCCGTCCACGCGGCAGACGACCTGATCGCCGTACTCATCGGTCCCCTCGACCGGGATGCGAGCGAGGTCGAGCGCATCAGAGCCGACGATCGTCTCCTCGGTCGGCACGCACCAGGTCGCCGACGCCTCGTCCGCGTCGCCGAGCGCAGCAGCGTCGACGATCACCGTGACGCCTTCGGAGTCTTCGCACGTTCCCGCGAACGCCGGGATCACGATGTCGGCGGAAGCGGTCGGCGGTGCTGTCCCTCCGTCGGCGCATCCGGCGAGGGCCGCGACCAGCAGCGCGGCGGCGGTCACGGACAGCAGACGAGGCACGGAAGTCACCGGATCAGCGTAGGCGAGCGCGCCCCGGGCCGCCGCCGGATGACGTAACCCCCGCGCGTAGGCTGGGCGCGTGAGTGTTTCCGAGCTGTTCGACGAGAACGAATGGATGCCGGCCCCCGGGTCCGACGCGTACACCGACATCACCGCGCACGTCTCGCGCGACGGCCGGATCGCGAGAATCGCCTTCGACCGTCCCGAAGTGCGCAACGCCTTCCGTCCGCACACCGTCGACGAGCTCTTCCGGGCGCTCGACATCGCGCGCCAGGACGCCCGGATCGGGGTCGTCCTGCTCACCGGCAACGGCCCGAGTCCGAAGGACGGGGGCTGGGCGTTCTGCTCCGGCGGCGACCAGCGCATCCGCGGGCGTTCGGGCTATCAGTACACGGGCGACGATCGCGACCCGTCGCAGTCCGCGCTCGGACGCCTGCACATCCTCGAGGTGCAGCGGCTCATCCGCTTCATGCCGAAGGTCGTGATCGCGGTGATCCCGGGGTGGGCGGCGGGGGGAGGGCACTCACTGCACGTCGTGTGCGACCTGTCGATCGCGTCCGCCGAACACGGCCGCTTCAAGCAGACCGATGCGGATGTCGGCTCGTTCGACGCCGGATACGGCTCGGCGTACTTCGCCCGGCAGATCGGGCAGAAGCTCGCGCGGGAGGTGTTCTTCCTGGCCGAGGAGTACTCCGCCCAGCGCGCGTACGAGATGGGTGCCGTGAACCGGGTCGTGCCGCACGCCGAGCTCGAGCGTGAGGCGATCGCGATGGCGCGGACGATCCTGACGAAGTCGCCGACCGCGATTCGCATGCTTAAGTTCGCCTTCAACGCCGTGGACGACGGGATGGTCGGGCAGCAGGTCTTCGCCGGCGAGGCCACGCGGCTGGCGTACGGCACCGACGAGGCGGTCGAGGGCCGGGATTCGTTCCTCGAGAAGCGCGATCCGGACTGGTCGCCGTACCCCTGGCACTACTGATGCGCGGCGCCGTGTGCACAACTCCTCGGATTCGCGGAGCGGAGCCGCGATTCGTGCCTGCCGGGCGGCCTCGCCCCATGGATCTGCGGAGTTCTGCACGCCCATGAGGCTCGAACCGGTCACGGGACAGGACCCGCGCGAGATCCTGCGCGCCGTGCGCGGCGCGCTGCACGGCGCCGGTCCCGCCCTCGGCCTCGGGCTCTTCGGCGACGCGCCCGCCGAGGTGCCGGCCGGCACGGCGGTCGTGCTCACCACCTCCGGCTCGACCGGCGTCCCGAAGAGCGTGGTGCTCAGTCGGGACGCGCTCACGGCGAGCGCGCTGGCCACCGTCGACCGCATCGGCGACGGGACCTGGCTGCTCGCGCTGCCGGCGACGTACGTCGCGGGCCTTCAGGTGCTCGTCCGCTCGGTCGTCGCCGACCGCGAACCCGCCTGGCTCACCGGAGCCTTCACCGCGCAGGGCTTCGCTGCGGTCGCGGCGACCATGGTCTCGACGGTGCGGGGTGAGCGCGTACCCGCCTTCACGTCGCTCGTGCCCGCGCAGCTGTCGAAGCTGCTGGATGCCGCCGCCGACGACTCCGCCGTGCTCTCCGCGCTGCGCTCGTTCGAGGCGATCCTCGTGGGCGGGCAGGCGATCCCCGCGGCGATGCTCGAGCGGGCGACGGATGCCGGAGCCCGGGTGGTCCGCACGTACGGGTCCACGGAGACCAGCGGCGGGTGCGTATACGACGGCGTGCCGCTGCGCGGCGTGAACGTGCGCATCGAGGACGGCGAGGTCCGGATCGCGGGGCCCACGCTCGCGGACGGGTATCTCGGCGCTCCCGAGCGGACGGCCGAAGCCTTCGTCCGCGACGGCGACGGCACCCGGTGGTACCGCACCGGCGACGTCGGAGTGATCGAGCATGACGTGCTGCGCGTGCGTGGCCGCATCGACAACGTGATCGTCTCCGGCGGCATCAACGTGTCGCTGGACCGCGTCGAGAACGTGGTGCGCGGCATCCCGGGTCTGCAGTCCGCCGTGGTGGTCGGGGTGCCTGATCCGAAGTGGGGCGAGGCGTCCGTGGTCGTCGTGGCGCGCGGCGAGGCGCTCCGGCGCAGCGAGTCCACGCAGCTGGAGGCCGCCCGCAACGCTGTCGCCGCCGAGATCGGCGCGCACGCGCGGCCGGCCCGTCTCGTTCTGGTGGACGAGGTGCCCGCGCTCCCGAGCGGGAAGCCCGACCGGGAGGCGGTCAGGGCCGCGGTCGCCGCGTTCCACTGAGCGCAGGTCGCGCCGGTACCGAGGCCATAGGATGACTGCTCGTGGCAGGCACCCCCAGCAAGAAGCGCAAGCGTCCGGCTCCCCGCAAGAACACGCCCCGCGGCAATCCGCAGAAGGCCCACGTGTCCCGCGATCCACGGCACGTCGAGAAGGCGACCGTCGGTGACTGGATCGGCGCGGCCCGGCTGCGCACGCTGCCGCTCGCGGTCACGCCGGTTCTGATCGGCACGGGCGCGGCGATCCTGGTGGACGGGCTGTTCCACTGGGTGCTCGCGCTGCTGTGCCTCGTGGTCTCGGTGAGCCTGCAGATCGCGGTGAACTACGCGAACGACTACAGCGACGGCATCCGCGGCACGGACGATCATCGGGTGGGTCCCGCACGCCTGACGGCGTCGAAGAAGGCGTCTCCCCGCGCGGTGCTCGCCGCGGCCGGGATCTTCTTCGCGATCGCCGCCGCTGCGGGCCTCGCGCTCGTGATCCACAGCGCCCAGTGGTGGCTGCTGCTCGTCGGCGCGGTCTGCATCGCGGCGGCATGGTTCTACACCGGCGGCAAGCGCCCCTACGGCTACTACGGCCTCGGTGAACTGTTCGTGTTCGTCTTCTTCGGGCTCGTCGCCACGGTCGGGACGACGTTCGTGCAGGTGCTGTCCGTCCCGCAGGAGGCGTGGTTCGGCGGCGTCGGCGCGGGGCTCCTCGCGTGCGCGGTACTGCTGGCCAACAACCTGCGCGACATCGACCAGGATCGCGCGGCAGGCAAGCGCACGCTCACGGTGCTGATCGGCCGCCGCGGCACGCGTGTGCTGTTCACGGTCTTCGTACTCGTGCCGTTCGTGATCGCCGGGTATCTCGGGCTCTTCTACCCGATCGCGTGGCTCGCATTGCTCGGTCTGCTCGGAGCGCTTCCGGCGATCCTGATCGTCTGGACCTACCGGCTGCCGCGCGAGCTCGTCGTGGCCCTGAGCGTGACCTCGCTCACGTCACTCGCGTACGGTGCGTTCCTGCTCTGGGCGTTCGTCGGCTGAGTCGGTCGGCGGAGCCGGGTCGATGACCGCGTCCGCGGCGGCATCCTCGTCCTCTTCGTCGGTCGATGCCGACGTGTCTTTCGCGCGCCGTTCGGCGAGGCTCGTCGTGACCTCCGTCAAGGGTCGGCGCAAGAACAGCAGCGAAAGGCTCAACCCGATCAGCGCCGCGAAGATCGCAGCGAGCCAGTACAGGCTCTGGAACACCGGGAAAAGCATCAGGATGCCGAACGGCACCAGGAAGGCCAGGAGCCTCAACACCGTGTAGACGAGAGCGGAGCGGGCTTTCACCGTTCCATCGTAGGTCGGCGCAGACTCACGCCGAACGCATCTCGGTCCGGTCACAGCCTTCTGCCCGGACGGGGCCGCGTCGGCATAGCGCGCCTAGGATGGGAGATGTGACTCGGGTGCTGCTCATTCTGGCGCTGGTCCTGACCGCTTTCTGGGTCTACACCATCGTCGACTGCAGTGTGCAGCCCGCGAACCGGCACCGCGGCGTGAGCAAGCCGATCTGGATCCTCATCGTGGTCCTCGTCCCCGTCCTCGGCGGGTTGCTCTGGTTCGCCGTGGGCCGCGTCCGCAACTCCACGATCGCCGCGCGCCGCGCGCCCGACGACGATCCGGAGTTCCTCGAGAAGATCGGCACGCTGAGCGACCAGGACGAGCGCATCCGCCGCCTGGAGGAAGAGCTGGCGATGCTGGATGCCGAGGACGACGATCCGCGCTGGAACAGCCCCGGCGCGTCGACCGCCACGCCCGAGACTCCGCCGGCGACAGCCGAGACTCCGCCGAAGTCCGCCGAGCGCCCGACGGACGGCGACGACGACACCCGCGGCCAGCGCGGCGCCGTCGGCTGATCGTGCACGACCGCTCCGCGCCGGCGACCGACGCTGCGGCCGCTCTGCTGGGTGCGTTCGTCGAGCTCGGTATCCGCCACATCGTGGTGAGCCCCGGCTCGCGGTCGCAGGCGCTCGCGCTCGTCGCGGCCGAGCTCGAGAGGCTCGGCGCCGTGCGTCTGCACGTCCGCATCGACGAGCGGGTCGCGGGGTTCACCGCGCTCGGCATCGGCCGCGAGACGGGGATGCCGGCGGCGGTGATCTGCACGTCGGGGACGGCGGCGGCGAATCTGCTGCCCGCCGCGCTCGAGGCGCACCACTCCGGCGTCCCGCTGCTGCTGCTGACCGCGGACCGCCCGCCCGAGCTGCGCGGCGTCGGCGCGAACCAGACCACGCGCCAGCTCGGGATGTTCACGCCCAGTACACGGCTTGAAGCGGACCTGCCCGTTCCGGAGGCGGTGGATCCGGACGGCGACGGCGAGCAGAGCCTCATGCTGCGCCAGGTCGCCGCAGATGCCGTCACCGCGGCCCTCGACGAGGGGACGCGCGCGGCCGGCCCGGTGCACCTGAATCTGCCGTTCCGCGAGCCGCTCGGGGGAGTGATCCCGGGGTGGCTCGTGACACCCGTCGCCGAGCTGGACGCCGCCGTGACCGTCGACCCCGACGCCGCACCGGTGGACGAACCGGCGGACGAGGAGGCCTCCGGTGCCCTGTATCAGGGCGGCGGCGGCATCGGCGAGGCCGACCTGCCCGCCGAGCCCGACGAGCTGCCCTTCGTGCTGCCGCGCGGACCGCGCACGGTCGTCGTCGCCGGCGCCGACGCGGGACCGGATGCCGAGACCCTCGCCCACGCCGGCGGCTGGCCACTGATCGCCGAGATCGTGAGCGGTTCCCGGTTCGGACGGAACCTCGTGCACGGATATCGGCGGCTGCTGGCGGATCCGCAGCTCGGCGGGCGCATCGAGCGCGCCGTCGTGCTCGGGCACCCCACGCTCAGCCGCGAGGTGACCGCGCTCCTCTCCGATCCCGAGATCGAGGTCTTCGCGATGCGCGGACCCGGCGAGCCGCTGAACCTCAACGGCTCGACGACGGCACTCGATGCGATCGCGGTGCAGGTGGGGGAGGCGGACCGGGAGTGGCTCGGTGCGTGGGTGCAGGCGTCGCGCGCGGCATCCGTCGATCTGAGTCCGGCGGCGCCCGATGCCGACGGCCTGGCCTCCGGCGTCCCGGCCGAGCGGCTCGGTGCGATCCAGGCCGAGATGGCGGCGATCCGCGCGCCCTTGGACCGGCAGACCCTCGTGGATGCCGTGTGGCGGGCGACGTGGCCCCACGACCGGCTGTTCTTCGGGTCGTCGCGTCTCGTGCGCGTCGCCGACACTGTGCTCGGCGGCAAGAAGGTTCCGGTTCACAGCAATCGGGGGCTCGCGGGGATCGACGGCACGATCGCGACCGCGACCGGCATCGCGCTGGCGTCCCAGGACGGACCGGGCGTGACGCGCGTGCTGCTCGGAGACCTCGCGCTCCTGCACGACGTCGGCGCGCTGCTGCTGCCGCCGACCGAGGCCGAACCGCGGCTCCAGGTGATCGTCGGCAACGACGGCGGCGGCACGATCTTCGACTCGCTCGAGGTGCGCGATGTCGCGTCGGATGAGGCGATGGATCGCGTGCTGTACACGCCGCACACCGCGCGGCTGGAGCAGCTCGCTCTGGCGTACGGATGGGAGTACACCCGCGTGACGACCCGTGCCGCGTTGGATCAGGTGCTGACGGCGCCCGTCGGCGGGCGGCAGATCATCGAGGTTCCCCTGCCGCGCTGAACCTCGCTTTCGGCATGATGGGCTTCATGACCCAGAACAGCGAGAAGAACTGGACCGGCGAGGTCGCCGATCTGCTGCGCGTGCGCGAGGGATTCGTCCTGTCCGGCGTCGACCCCGACTCCACGCCGGGCTACGCAGACGAAAAGGATGCCGCGGCGCAGGATCTCGCCGCGGGCGCGGGCGACCTCGACGAACTGCAGGAGCGGCTGTATGCCCAGAGCCGCAGCGAGGTCTCCGACGCCTCGGTGCTGCTCGTGCTGCAGGCGATGGACTCCGCGGGAAAGGGCGGGATCATCCGGCACGTCGTCGGCTCGGTGGATCCGCAGGGTGTGCTGCTGACCGCGTTCAAGAAACCGACCGCCGAAGAGCTCGCCCACGATTTCCTGTGGCGCATCGAGAAGCGCGTCCCGCAGCCGGGCTTCATCGGCGTCTTCGACCGGTCGCACTACGAGGACGTGCTGATCGGCAAGGTGCGCGCCCTCGCCGCGCCCGAGGAGATCGAGCGGCGCTACGGCGCGATCAACGACTTCGAGAAGCGTCTCGCCGACAGCGGGACCCGGATCATCAAGGTCATGCTGCACATCTCGTACGAGGAGCAGGGTGAGCGGCTCATGGAGCGGCTGGACCGCCCCGACAAGCACTGGAAATACAATCCGGGCGACGTCGACGAGCGCGCACGGTGGCCGCACTACATGGATGCGTATCAGACCGTGTTCGAACGCACCTCGACCGCGCACGCGCCGTGGTTCGTCGTGCCGGCGAACCGCAAGTGGTACGCGCGTCTCGCGGTGCAGCACCTCCTGCTGGGCGCTCTGCGCGGCATCGACCCGCAGTGGCCCGTCGCGACGTTCGACGTCGCGGCCGAGAAGGCGCGGCTCGCGGCGACCTGAGCGCGCGCGGGTCTGCAGAACTCCACGGATCGGCCACCCCGGAGGCGTCGGGAACCGCGCACACGTCGATTCCTCACGCGATTCCGTGGAGTTCTGCAGTCGTGCCTATGGTGGGTCGGTGAGCCACCGCACCGACGCCGTCCGTGAGATCGCCGACCGCTACGTCGCGGAGCTCGCGACGCACGAACCCGACGCCGCGCAGGCGGCGGGCCTCCCGAATCCGCGGCCCCTCCCCGACATCGGGCCGGACTGGCTGCAGCGAAAGTACGCCCTGCAGGGCGAGGTCCTCGGCGAACTCGCGGCGCTGCCGACCGATGCCGGCGACCAGACTCTGCGCGCGGCGCTCACCGAGCGGCTCGAGCGCGAGCGTCTCCTCTTCGACACCGGATTCACCCCCCGCCTCGTCGCCGGGCTCGCGACCCCCGTGCACCTGATCCGCTACGCCGTCGAGGGGCTGACGGTGACGCCGGATGCCGCCGGCGAGAGCCTCGTGCAGCGTCTGGAGGCCGTGCCGGACGGGGTCGCGCAGTACATCGCGGCGTTGCGCTGGGCGCGCGACCACGCCACCCGCTTCACGGGGACCGGCGTCGCACCGGTGCGGCAGCTCGACACGCTCGCCGAGCAGATCGACCTGTGGATCGAGGCCGACTGGTTCGGCTCGGTCCCGATCGCCGAGGGCGTGGACTCCGACATCCGCGCGCGCGTGCGTGCCTCCGCCGACCGGGCGAACGGCGCGCTCGCCGATCTCGTCGACGTGCTTCGCGTCGAGCTGCGGCCAGCCGCCCCGACGACAGACGGCGTGGGCGCGCAGGTCTACGCCGATCTCGCCGCCGCGATGCTCGGCGCCCGCATCGACGTCGCCGACACGTACGCGTACGGCTGGCGCGAGCTCGAGCGCCTGGTCGCCGAAGCCCGCGCGCTCGCCCGCGACCTGGGCGGCACGGGTGACGACCCGGTGCGCAGCGTCGCCGCACAGCTCGATGAAGATCCCCGGTATCGGTTGGACGGCGTGGCGGCGATCCGGGACTGGCTGGAGCAGCGCGTGACCGAGACGACCGACGCCCTCGCCGGCGCGTTCGACCTGCCATCCGGCATCCGTCATGTCGAGTGCGTGGTGGCAGAGGCCTCGAGCGGCGTCGTGTACTACACGCCCGCACCGCCCGACGGCTCGGCGCCGAGCCGGATCGTGTGGACGATCCCGAGCGGTGTGCCGGTCGCGGCGACGTGGCAGGAGGTGACGAGCGTCCACCACGAGGGGCTGCCGGGCCATCACCTGCAGTTCGTCGTGACCGCGTCCGATCCGGACCTGCACCCCTGGCAACGACACTTGTGCCACATCCACGGCTATGCGGAGGGGTGGGCGCACTACGCCGAGCAGCTCTCCGACGAGCTCGGGCTCATCCGCGACCCGGCCGAGCGTCTCGGGCTGCTGCTCGGACAGATCTGGCGCTCGGTGCGGATCGTCGCCGACATCGGCCTGCACACCGACTTGCCGGTCCCGCCGAACACGCTCGTTCCCGACGCCGCGTGGACGCCCGAGTTGGCACAGCGGATGCTGGCCGATCTCGCCCTCGTGGAGCCCCACCTCGCGGGCTTCGAGGTCGACCGCTATCTCGGCTGGCCCGGCCAGGCGCTCGCGTTCAAGGTCGGCGCGCGGCTGTGGGACGAGGCCCGCGCCGCGCGCGCGACGGTGGACGGCGATGCGTTCGACCTGCGCGAGTTCCACCGCGCGGCTCTTGCCCTCGGACCCATGGGCCTCGAGCCGCTGCGAGCGCGACTGCTCGCCTGAGCTCAGTCGCGCAACTGCGGGAGCACCTCGCGGCCGAGCAGCGCGATGCCCTCGGCGGATTCCGCGCCGTGCGGCGTGCCGAACTCGATGCGGTCGACGCCGGCATCGATCAGCAGCCGGCACTGCGCGGCGATGTCGGCCGGAGTGCCCGCGAAGCAGAACAGGTCGAGCACGTCCCGCGGGATCAATCGGCCCGCTCCCGCGTCATCGCCGTCGGCGAGTCGGGCGCGGATCGCCGGCAGCAGATCCTCGGGCAGCTCCACGGTCGGATCGAGCGCGGCGATCACATCCAGGTACATCGCCACTTCGCGCCGGGCGAGCGCTCGCGCGGCATCCCCGTCGCGATCGACGACGGTCACCGCGCCGAGCACGACGCCGACGGCATCCGACGGCCGGCCGGCGCGCGCCAGGCCGCGTGCCAGCCGCGAGCGCACGACCGCGACCATGGCCGGGTTCGCGCTGCCGCCGATCTTGATCTCGTCGGCGACCTCGCCGGCGAGGGACATGCCGAGCGGGCCCCACGATCCGATCAGGATCGGCGCGCGCGACCGCGCCACCGGGTACCGCAGCCGCACACCCTGCTCGACGCGGAACACCTCGCCCTCGTACCCCGCGCCCTCGCCCGAGAGCAGCGCCTGGATCACGCCGACCGCGTCGCGCAGGTGCGCGATCGGCTTCGGATCGTCCAACCCGATCGCCGACAGCCACGACCCCCGCGCGAGTCCGAGGTAGGCGCGGCCGGCGGACGCGGCATCCACCGCGGCGAACTGACCCGCGATCTCGTACGGATGCAGCGTGTACGGGTTCCAGCACGCGCACCCCAGCCGCACCCGCGAGGTCGCCCCCGCCATCTCCAGGAGCGCCCCGATCGGCGGCTGGTAGAGCAGGTCGGAGAACACGCTCACGCCGTCGAAGCCGACGTCCTCGGCGAGCCGGGCGAGCTGCGCGTACGAGCCGGGCGCCTTGTCGGTCTGCAGGCCGAGCGAGACCTCGACGCGGCTCACGTGAGGTCGTCCGTGGCGATCGAGCGGATGCCGGTCCGCACGATCCGCATGATCAGACGCTCTTCTGGATCGGGGCAGGCGACCAGGTCGTCGCGCTCGAGCCAGTCGCCGGGGGGCAGCTTCCGCTGCTTCGCGGGAAGCAGGGGGAGGACGGCCTGCAGCGCGTACAGGCAGAAGTGCCCGCCGTCCGGGAGACACAGGCGGCTGCTCTCGACGAGGTCGATGTGGTCGCCGACCTTCAGGCCGCACACCGAACGCCCCTCGATGCGCTCGACGATCACGCTCAGGTCGTACAGCTCGGTCCGGTCGTCGGTCATCTCCGTGCCCCTGTCCGGCCGGCGTCGTCGCGGACGACGACCCCACCCTTCATCACGAGGTCGATCCCGCGCAGCGCCGCGATGTCGGCGGAGGGATCGGCGGGCATCGCGATCAGGTCGGCGAAGCGGCCCGGGGCGAGGACGCCGACCCGGTCGTCCGCGTCGAGCCATCGGGCGGGCGCGGCGGTGGCCGCGTGCACGACGCCGGATGCCGCCAGCCCGCCGGCCTGCATGTGCTCGAGTTCGCGCACCACGGCGCTCGTGCCCTCGAAATCCCAGAACGGCGGCATGTCGCTGCCGAGCAGGACGTCGACGCCGGCCTCGAGTGCGTACCGGTAGGACGCGAGGTGACGGGGTCCCGCGCCGAGCGAGCGCTCCTGCATCCACGGCGGCACGCCGAGGTCGTCGAAGAACGCGCCCGCGCGCGTCACGACGAGCGTCGGAACGAGGGCCACACCGCGCGCGGCCATCACCGCCGCGACCTCGGGCGTCAGCTCGTAGCCGTGCTCGACGCAGTCCAGGCCCAGCTCGATCGCCTCCGCGATGATCGCGGCGGGACCGGCGTGCGCGGTGACCTTGCGTCCCCACGCGTGTGCGGTGGAGATCGCCGCGGCCATCTCGTCCCGTGTGAGCTGGGGAGTGGTGATCTGCTCGTGCTCGCCGGCGATGCCGCCCGAGATCATGAGCTTGATGAGGTCGGCGCCGGTTTTGACCTGACTGCGCACGCCGCGCGCGAACGCGTCCGCGCCGTCGCACTCCACGGTGTCGTCGGCGTCGTGGCCGTGCCCGCCCGTGCAGCAGAGCGCCCGGCCGGCGGTGAAGATCCGCGGCCCCGGCACATGTCCCGCCTCGATCGCACGGCGGAGCGCGAAGTCCGCTCCCCCCTTCTCGGCCACGCACCGCACGGTGGTCACACCCGACAGCAGGGTCCGGCGAGCGCCGTCGGCCATGTGAAGGGCGAGTTCGTGCGGCTCAAGCGCGCTGACCTCGTCGCCGCCCGGCCCGGGAAGCGAGAGCGAGAAGTGCGTGTGCATGTTGATCAGACCCGGCATGACGTACGCGCCGCCGAGGTCGGTCGCGTCGGGACCGGCGTCCGCCTGCGGCACGATCTCGGCGATGCGGCCGTCGCGGACCACGATCGCGAGGCCCTCCTGCACGTCGGGCGTGATGCCGTCGATCAAGCGCAGGTTCGCGAGCACCGCATCACCGCGGGTCGGCAGGGACGGCACCGCACCGCTCATGCGAGGGCGTCCACGATCGGGCGGAACTTCACGCGGGTCTCGAGCATCTCGGACTCGGGGTCGCTCCCGGCGACGATGCCGGCGCCGGCGTGGGCGCGCAGTGGGATGCCGTCGCCCGACGACCCCTCGAGATCGAACTGCGCGCAGCGCAGCGCGATCGCCCACTCGCCGTCGCCGTTCGCGCCGACCCACCCCACCGGGCCGGCATAGCGACCCCGGTCGAACGGCTCGAGCCGGCGGATCACCGCGATGGCGGAATCCGTCGGCGTGCCCGCGACCGCGGCCGTCGGGTGCAGTGCCGCCACGAGATCCAGGGCTGACGCGCCTCCGCTCAGGTCGCCTTCCACGTCGGTGGCGAGGTGGAACACGTTCGGAAGCTTGAGGAGGAACGGCTGCTCGCTCGCCGCGAGCGCGCTCGTGTGCGGACGCAGCGCCGAAAGCACGCTCTGCACGGCGTACAGGTGTTCGTCCTGGTCCTTCGCGCTCGTGGCGAGAGCGAGCGAGGCCTCGGTGTCGGCATCCGCATCCGCGCCCCGGGCGGTCGTTCCGGCCAGGACGCGCGCGGTCACTGTTCCCCCCGAGACCGTGACGAGCGTCTCAGGGCTCGCGCCGATGAGTCCGTCGACCGCGAACGTCCAGCAGTCGGGATACCCGGTGGCGAGCGCACGCGCCAGACGCCGCAGGTCGGACCCCGCCGGGAGCGACCCTGCGAGGTCGCGGGCGAGGACGACCTTGCTGACTTCGCCGGACGCGATCGCGGCGAGTCCGCCGCGGACGGCATCCTGGTATCCGCTCGGGTCGAGCGCGCCGGGGCCGAGCGTCGCCGACCAGTGTGGACCGTACTCGGTGCGCGCGGGGGAGATGTCGCTGAGGTCGTCGCCGACGTGCGTGATGCGGGTCACCCAGGACCGCCCGCCGCGGCGACCCACCACGAGCCACGGCACGCTCAGGATGCTGCGGGCCGATGACTGCGGATCGAAGGCGAACGAGCCGAAGGCGATGAGTCCGGTGCCGGGGAGCCCTATCGGGTCATCGATTTCGGCATCCGCCGCGACAGCACGCCACCAGTCCGCGAAGCCGGCCTCGGCGGGGCCACCCGCGCCGATGAAGCTCGTCGTCTCGCCGAGTGCGGCCATGACGTCGCCGCGACGGTTCCAGTAGGTCGGGTGCGAGGGGGAGGTGTAGGAGAGCACGTCCTCGAGCGGGTCGATCTCCCGGGTCACCACCCGAAGCCGCGGTGCGGGCGGGAGGCGCGGGTCGGTCACCGCTCCAGCCTAGGGTCGGCGGGGCGGTCCGGGGTGTGCCCCCGCGTTCGGCCGCGGACCACCACGGCGTCCGGAGCCGGTCATAAGCTGAACCGTGATGAGCACTGAACCCGACCGTCCTGCCCCGGGCACACCCGTGCTCTTCCGGTGGCGCAAATGGGACGGCAGCGCGCACTGGGTGCACGAATGCGTCTACCTCGGCAGCGACCGCTGGGGCGACTGGGTCGGTCAGCGAGCGGGGTGGCGCAGCCACCGGCCGGAGCGCGACTACCAGGTGGACGGCGACAACGTCACGCTCATCCCGCCGAGCGGGCAGTACGCGCTCACGGTCAATGTCGCACCACCGGCGACGTACCGCATCTACATCGACCTCGGGTGGGACGTGCGGTGGGAGGAGCGCGACGGACAGCGCGGTCCCTACGGCATCGACATGGATCTCGACGTCGTCAGCGCCGTCGATGGGCGCGGCATCTGGATCGATGACCGTGACGAGTGGGACGAGCATCGCGTCGCCTACGGCTACCCGCTGCACATCGTCACCGAGCTCGAGGACGTCGCGATCGATCTGGAGCAACAGGTGCGGGCGGGCACCCCGCCGTTCGACGATGCGACCGCCGACGGATGGCTCCGGCGCCTGGCCGCTCTGGATCTGCCCGACCGTAGACTTGGGGAGTGATCCCCGAACCTCCGCACACCCGCGCCGACCTGCAGAAGGACCCTGCGCGCGTGAGCGGCATGTTCGACCAGGTCGCCAAGAACTACGACCGCACGAACACCGTGCTGAGCATGGGCAACGACCGCTTCTGGCGGGCTGCGACTCTGCGTGCGGTCGCTCCGAAGCCCGGCCAGCGGATCCTCGACCTCGCAGCGGGGACGGGTGCGAGCTCTGTCGCGCTCGCGCGCAGCGGCGCCGAGGTCGTCGCGGCCGACTTCTCGCCGGGCATGATCGCGGAGGGCCGACGTCGCTACGGTGCGGGGTCCGCGGGCGGCGGCATCCGCAATCTGTCGTTCGTCGAAGCCGACGCGACCGCCCTGCCGTTCGGTGATGACGAGTTCGACGCTGTGACGATCTCGTTCGGGCTGCGCAACGTGAACGAGCCGAAGAAGGCGCTCGCCGAGATGCTGCGGGTCACCAAGCCCGGCGGCAGGCTCGTGGTGTGCGAGTTCTCGCACCCCCCGTCGCGGTCGTTCGAGGGGCTGTACCGCTTCTACAACGACCGCGTGCTGCCCGTCGTCGCGAAAGCGGTCAGCTCGAACGCCGACGCGTACGACTATCTGAACGAGTCGATCCGCGACTGGCCCGACCAGCGCACCCTCGCGACCTGGATCCGCGAGGTCGGCTGGATCGGTGTGGCGCACCGCAACCTCTCGATGGGGATCGTCGCGTTGCACCGGGCCACCAAGGCCCCCGATAGGCTGGGCGGGTGACTCCCTCAGCGCAGGGCTCGCGCGTAGCGGGCAAGCTGGGCCTCACCGACCGCACATTCGCCGGTCCCCGCTCCCGCAAGCTCCGCAAGGCCGTCGATGCGGGCCTGATCGAGGTCGACCGCGTGCTCGCGGAAGAGCTGCGCATGACCGACCAGATCGCCGACGCGGCGAGTCGCTACCTCTACGAGGCGGGCGGCAAGCGCGTCCGGCCGATGCTCGCCCTCATCACCGCGCAGCTCGGCGACGGGGCGAACGAGAACGTCGTCCTCGGCGCGACGGCGCTGGAGATGACCCACCTCGGAACGCTGTATCACGACGACGTGATGGATGCCGCGGACAAGCGCCGCGGTGTTCCCAGTGCCCACGCCGTATGGGGCAACAGCGTCGCGATCCTGACCGGAGACCTGCTGTTCTCACGCGCGAGCCAGATCATGGCGCGCCAGGGCGACCGGGCGATCCGGCTGCAGGCCGACACGTTCGAGCGCCTCGTGCTGGGCCAGATGCACGAGACGGTGGGCCCGCAGGAAGGGGAGGACCGCGCCGCGTTCTACCTCAAGGTGCTCTCGGACAAGACCGGGTCGCTCATCGCCGCGGCTGCCCAGTCCGGCGTGATCTTCTCGAACGCCCCCGAGGAATTCGAGCAGCCGCTCGTGCTCTTCGGCGAGAAGGTGGGTGTCGCGTTCCAGCTGCTGGACGACGTGATCGACCTCTCCGCCGATCCCGACGAGACCGGCAAGGTGCCCGGCACGGATCTGCGGGCGGGCGTTCCGACGATGCCGTACCTCGTGCTCGGACAGCGGACGGATGCCGATTCCATCGCCCTCCGCGAGCGCATCGACGAGGGCGTCGAGCGCATTTCCGCGGGGGAGGACCCCGCGATCCTCGACGACGAACTGGCCGATCTCCGCCGGCACGACGCCACGCAGGCGACCCTCGACCTCGCCCACGCCTGGTCGAACGAGGCGATCGCGGCGCTCGCGCCCCTGCCGGACGGGGCCGTCCGCGAGGCGCTCACACGCTTCGCCCAGGCCGTCGCAGACCGCTCCTCCTGAAAGGACACCACATGACCAAGCTCAGGCTGGCCATCGTCGGTGCAGGACCGGCGGGCATCTATGCCGCCGACATCCTGCTGAAAGCTGAACGCAAGTTCGACGTGTCGATCGACCTGTTCGAGCAGCTCCCCGCTCCGTACGGCCTCGTCCGCTACGGCGTCGCCCCCGATCACCCCCGCATCAAGGGGATCATCACGGCGCTGCGCGAAGTTCTCGACCGCGGCGACATTCGCCTGTTCGGCAATGTGCGATTCGGCGAGGACATCACGCTGGAAGACCTCAAGCGCCACTACAACGCCGTGATCTTCGCGACCGGCGCGACAAAGGACTCCTCGCTGGACATCCCCGGCATCGAGGCGACGGGGTCCTACGGGGCCGCGGACTTCGTCAGCTGGTTCGACGGTCACCCCGACGTGCCCCGCGAGTGGCCTCTGGAGGCGGCATCCGTCGCGGTCATCGGCAACGGCAACGTCGCGCTGGATGTCTCCCGCATGCTCGCCAAGCACGCGGAGGACCTGCTGCCCACCGAGATCCCCGAGAACGTATACGAGGGCCTCAGGGCCTCGCCGGTCACCGATGTGCACGTGTTCGGGCGCCGCGGTCCGGCGCAGGTGAAGTTCACCCCGCTCGAGCTTCGTGAGCTCGGCGAACTGCGTGATGTCGACATGGTCGTCTACGACGAGGACTTCGACTACGACGACGCGTCGCGCGCCGCGATCGCGAGCAACAAGCAGGTCATGGTGATCGACCGTGTGCTGCAGTCGTGGCGCAAGCGCGATTCGGTCAACAACGCCGGAGGGACGGCATCCCGTCGCCTGCACCTGCACTTCTACGCGAAGCCGCTCGAGGTCGTCACGGATGCCGAGGGCCGCGTGTCCGCGTTCCGCTGGGAGCGCACGCGGCCGGACGGCGAGGGCGGGGTGATCGGCACCGGCGAGATCCGTGAGGTCCCGATCCAGGCCCTGTACCGGGCCGTCGGCTATTTCGGTTCGCCGCTGCCCGGCATCCCGTTCGACAAGCGCCACGGCGTCATCCCGAACCACGAAGGCCAGGCGTTGCGCAAGGACTCGAACGACCGCGTGCCGGGCGTCTACGCGACCGGCTGGATCAAGCGCGGGCCCGTGGGCCTGATCGGGCACACGAAGTCGGATGCGATGGAGACGGTGCGCCACCTCATCAACGACCAGGGATCCTGGTGGCAGCCGGCGGATCCGTCGGAGGAAGCGATCCCCGCACTTCTCGCCGAGCGCGGCGTGCGCTGGACCGACCTCGACGGCTGGCACCGGCTCGACGAGCACGAGGTCGCCCTCGGTGCGCCGCACGAGCGTGCGCGCATCAAGGTCGTACCGCGCGACGAGATGGTGCGGGTCTCGCGCGGAGAGTGACCCCGCGCGGCCGGGGACGGGACGGATGCCGTGCTGAGGGCCGCCGGTAGGCTGGCGCGATGGCGCATGACTGGGTCGCGGATGTTCTCGGCGATCCGTTCGAGCAGCTCACCCTCGACCTCGGCGAGGATTCGGAAGGACCGGTCGTCGCGACGCTCGTGCGATCACTCGCGCGCCACTCGGTCTTCGCGAACCTGCTCGGCGACCGGAGGCCGCTGCACGACGTCGACGTCCTGTACGTCCACGGCTGGTCGGACTACTTCTTCCAGCGCAGCCTTGCGCGCTACTGGAACGATCGGGGAGCCGACTTCTACGCCCTCGATCTCCGCAAGTACGGTCGCAGCATCCGCCCGGGGCAGACTCCGGGCTACATCGCCGACCTGACGACATACGACGAGGACATCGCCGCCGCGCTGATCGCGATGGGTCGCCTGGGCGACGGCGCGCCGACCGGGCGACGGCTCGTGCTAATCGGCCACTCGACCGGCGGGCTCACGCTCAGCATCTGGGCCTCGAATCATCCGGACGCCGCGGCCGCGCTCATCTTGAACAGCCCGTGGCTGGAGTTCCAGCTCGGGGTCGTGCGAGGGGCGGTAGCACCCGTCGTGGAGCTGCAGTCCCGGCTGCGACCGCTCGGCACCCTGCCGCAGGTCGACATGGGCTTCTACGCGCGTGCGCAGCGCGAGGCGGCGGGCCGTGAGCTCGATGTGAACCCGGAGTGGCGCCCCGAGCAGACGATGGCCGTGCACCACGGCTGGTTGGCGGCGATCCTGGCCGGCCACGCGAAGGTCGCCGCAGGACTGCACGTGAGTGCGCCGGTGTGCGTGCTCCTGTCTCAGAAGTCCGCCGTCCCCGCCCGCTGGTCGGACGAGCTCACCCGGACCGACAGTGTGCTCGTGGTCGACGACATCGCGCGCGCGGCGCTCAAGCTGGGCGACTCCGTGACGATCGAGCGGATCCCGGGCGCCCTGCACGACGTGTTCCTGTCCCGACCTGAGGCGCGCGACACCGCGTACGAGCGGATGGATCGCTGGGTGATGGGCAGCCTCGGCACGTCCCGGCTTCCACTCGCACCCGGAACATACGACTGAGCCGCCCCCCGAGCGGGCGGCGGCTCAGTGACGGGCGGGCTACTTCTGCACGAACGGAAGCAGAACCGCGTTGACCTCCGCGGCGTGCGTCCAGAGCATGCCGTGCGGGGCGCCGTCGATCTCGTGGTACTCGGCCTCGGGCAGGGCGGAATGGAACGGGCGTCCGGTTGCGTCGATCGGCAGGATGTTGTCGGCGGTTCCGTGCGCGATGAGCACGGGCTTGCCGCTCTCGCGCACCGCGGCGACGTCGGCGGAGAAGTCCTCGATCCACGCGGGCACGACGGCGTAGGCGGCGACAGGTGCACTGCCGGTCGCGGTGTTCCAGCTCGCCGTGACGGCCTCCTCGGAGATACGGGATCCGAGGTTCTCGTCCAGGTTGTAGAAGTCCTTGTAGAACCGGGTGAACCAGGCGAACCGGTCTGCCCTGGCCGCAGCCGCGATGCCGTCGAAGGTTTCCTGCGGGACGCCCTGGGCCAGCATCCCCGGCTCGAGCGATGCGGACGCGGGGGATGAGGTGATCTCCGGCGTCGATCCCGTCGCTAGGGTGCGGTCACCGGAACCTAGGGTGGGCGACCAGAGAGCACGGAGGAGACGGCATGGACGACGATGCGACCGATTCCGGTCTGATCGGCCGGACGCCATCGATCCGCTTCGGCGCGGCCCTGAACTGGCCTTCAACCCGATCCGCGGAGACGCCCCTTCGCGGGGGCGCACCCATTTCGATGTCTTCGTCCCGGCCGACCAGGCGCAGGCACGGGTCGAGGCGGCGCTGGCAGCAGGTGGGCGACTCGTCGATGACACGAACGCCCCGGCGTGGTGGTCGCTCGCGTCGCCGGACAATCACGGCGTCGACATCGCCGCCTGGACGGACACGTACGAATAGGGCGCGCTGTCGTCACACCGCGAGCGTGCCGACCGTCTCGCCGAACAGCTCGCCGGTCTTGTCGGGGTCCCAATTCGCCATCACGAACCCGACGACCTCGTCGCCGTCCATGATCACCCGCGGCCATGCCGTCGGAGTCACGTAGGCCTCGGCGATCGAGAAGACCACGGGTGCGACGTAGGCCTTCTCGCCCACCGCAGGAGGGATACGCACGGCCGCCGGGAGATTGTCCGCGTCGAGTTCGACGAGTCGCAGATCGCTCATGCCCGCACGATAGCGGCGGGCGCGGACAAGCGGGTCAGCGGTAGTTGGTGAATCGCACACCCGTGATTGCCGACCGTTGCACCCGGTGGGAATCCGCGTAATCACGCGGTTCTTGACGTGGTGCTCCGTTGGCCCTTCGTGGGGTCGATGGGCAATTCTGCGGACTCTGTGCGGACTGACGGGCGGTGTCGGACGAACGTCGGACGAATGTCACACCGCCGCCCGCCGGGGACGCCGCGCCGGCCGCGATCCCATGCGGGAGTAGGCCGCTAATCCGTGATCGACCCTCGTTTCCTGATAGCGAATGTCACACCAATGTCGGACTATGCACACACAAAAACGTCGGTCACGAACGTGTCCCGAGCGGATGCGCGGCTAGAGAAAAGCCGCGGTCTCGCTATCCGGGCGATCGATGGTCGTTGGCGATTAGCGCTCGTACTCGGCGGCGATCTGCGCGAGCACCCGGTTCATCTCTTCCTCGGTCATCTCGGCTCTCGGTGCGAGGGACTTGAGCAGGGTCCAGGCGACGAGGGTGGCGGCCTCGACCTGCTTCGCCATACGTGCGGCGAACACACCCACGTCCCCCTGCGAGAGGTCACCCTGCTCACGGATGATCGCCTGCAGCTGCATGTGCACGGCGTCGTCGTCGTGGGCGATCTTCGCGGTGAGGATGCCGATCGAGGCTCGCACCATCTCGGCGAAGTCAGCGGGCGGCAGATCACGGGGCTCAGTCATGAACGACAGTCTCGCGGATCAACGTCACTCGAGGCGCCTGCCGTTGAGGGAGTTGACCTCTGCCATGATGACGCCGGTCTTCGGGTTGGGCTTCCAGTTGTCCCACTCGCGTGAGTTCACCTTGATCTGCACCTCTTGCACGATCGGGGTTGCTGCCTGTGCGACGGCCTCGGCGCGCTTCGATGCGTACGCCTCCCACCGCTCCTGGTCGGCGTCGCGTACGCGCTGGGTCTGGGCTTCCTCGTCGCGCTTCATCTTGACGACGTCGCTCGCGGCTTCCTTGTTCTGCTGGTGCCATGTCAGCTGCTCGGCGAGAGCGTCGTTGATAAGGCCGATCTGCTTGGACTCTTCGTCGGCGATCGCGAGACGGTTGCCCTGCACGCCGACCTGGTCGACGAGCGTCTGCCTACGATCGCTGAGGGCGGTGTTGCCTGCCTCGATGGCGAGGTTAACGTCTTCCTCGGAGCCGGCGTACGCGCGGGCGAGGGTGATGACGTCGACGCCGATGGACGCGGCCTCGCGCTTGAGCTTGTCGCGGTCCTCGAACAGTAGGCGGGTCGCCTCGCCCTGGATCTGCGCCTCGTCGAGGTACGCGCGGCCTTCCTCGGCGGCGGCGAGGTATGCGCCCGTGAGTCGGCGCTTCAGCTCGTCCGCGGCTTCCTGCTGCTCGGTGATTGCCTGCATCGCGACGCCGAGACCGGCGGCGGCTGCGATGCCCGCGGCGACGCCGGCTGGGCCGAATCCGCCGAAGGCGTTCGCCGCGACCTCTTGGAAGGCGTCGCCGATCGACTCGGCCGAGTCGTCGAATGAGGCCGCGGATTCTCGTGCGACGCTGTTCGCTTCCTGCTTGAACTCGTCCGCGCCCTTGCTGGCCTTCCGGAATCCGTCGTCGAGATCGGTGCCGATCTTGCGTCCGGCCCGTGAGGCGTCTCGCTCGACGTCATCGAAGGTGTCGGCGAGGGTGCGCTCTGTGCGCTTCGCCTCGTCGTCGACGCCCTCGAGCTCGTCGGCGACGTCCGCGAGGGAATCACGGACGCGGCGCGCGCCCCGGGTGGCGTCGTCGTCGTCGCTCAGCCACTTGATCTTGATGCTCACGTCATGCTCCTAGGTGTGGAGGGCGGACCGCCCCGGCAGCTCGAAGAGCTGCGCACCCCCCTCTGCCGGGGCGGTCCTGTTCTCGCGCTGGTGGCCGCTCGCCGCGCGCTTGCGGCCACCATCCCCGCCACATGAAAACGGGGTTGACGCGAGGTCTGTGGGCTACTGGTTCTGCAGCAGCCGAAATGCGGTGTCGTCGATCGTGTTGGCACCGACGCGGGCCCAGGCGAACAGTCCGCGCTGGCCGGTCGGGCGGTTGTTCGTCGTGCCGAACAGGTGCGGGACGAGCTCGATGCTCATACCGGCTCGCTGTGCGATGACGTACTTCCGGAAGTCCCCGACGACGAGGATGTTCGCCGCTCCCGTCGAGCCGGTGAACGCGGGGGCGTAGCCGCTCGCCGCGACCGCGCGCTCGCGGATGCGGAAGTCGGCCCCGGTAAGATCGACCGTTCGGCCGGCGAAGTCGTCGCCGGCGAAGCTGCGGATCTCCTCCTTGACGTCCTCGCTCATGAGCCAGGTGGCGTTGACCTTGGCGCGGTCGGGGAGCGCGGTCCACACCTTGGAGATGTCGGCCTTCCCGAATGCTCCGTCCGTGGTGACGACGACCTCGACGTTCGTGTTCGCGTCGAGCTTGTGGAAGATCCCTCGGGGCTTCCCCGACCCGTCGCCGACCGCGAACGCCTCGGCGGTGAGCTCGGCATATCCCTCGGCGAGGAGCCCGTAGAGCTCATCCTCGAGACGGGGGTAGTCCGATCCGACCTCGATGGAGAACGGGACGAATCCGCGCGACATGTGCGTCTGGACCTCGGGCTGCGCGAGCGTCGGGCTGTCGTCCGACACCTCGGTCGCTTCCGCGTCCCACGACCACGTGACGCCGGCGGAGCTGACGCCCTTCCACTTGTCCGTGGTGATCGTCTCGACACGGGAGATCGCGAGGAATGGGTTCGCGGACTGCTGCCCGGTGAGGACGATCGTGGGGTCGATGAGGACCGGGACGCCGTAGCCTCCCGACGTCGACGCGCCGATCGCCATTGCGCGAGTCTCGAGCTCCTGCAGCGACCGGATCGCGTGCGCCTCGGGTGCGCTGAGCACGGCGTGCGGAGAGGTAACCAGCTGAGCGAACGCGGAGCGGTACTCCGGGGACGACGTGATGACCGTGCGACGCGCGAGATAGTCCGCGTCGATGTTCTCGTCGGCGGTGGATCGGAGTAGCGCGGTGACATGGTCGCCCTGGTGGCTGGCGAGCCGCTTGCCGCCGCGGTCGAGGGCGCGCAGGGCGGCGTCGCGGGCTTCGCCGACGCCGAGCCGTGCGACCTCCGACGATCCATAGTTCGGCGTGAACCCTCCGACCTGGAAGGAACCGAATCGGGCGCGGGACTCCGCGACACGGTCGGCGCGGGCGATGGCTTCCTCGCGGGCGGTGAGTTCGCGCTGTGTCTCGCTCCGTTCTGCGTCGATCTCGTCCCATCGCTTCTGCTGTTCGGGGTTGAGGTCGCTGGGGCCGGCGGCGTCGTTGATCGCGCGCTGTTCGGTGTTGAGGGCTTCGAGCTTGGCGCGGAACGCCAGGACTGCGGGGTCGTTCATGATGGTTCTCCTTGGATGGTTTCCAGGGAGCGGAGATACCGGGCGCGTAGCCTGCGCTCCGAACGTGTCGGGGTGCGGCCCGCGGTGCGTCGGTCGAGGTCGATCAGCGCCCGGTCGAGTTTGAGAGTCTGGCTCTCGCGTTCGATTCGGCGCGCGAACTCGGCCGCGGATTCCGCTCTTGATGGCGTGTTGAGTGAAGGCCCGGATGAGTGCGCGATGCGCGGCTCGACGTCGGGAACGCCTCCAGCGGATAACCTGCCGGTTGTCGGCGGGCGGATGGCCTGCTCCGCCGACGAGCCCAGTGTATGCCAGCGCTCCGACATCACATCTCATCCGCCGCGGGCGTGTCGCCGAGTAGGTCTAGGTCGGCGAGGTCACGGTCGTTCAGCGCGAGCGGGTGCTGGGCGAGCAGCGTGTCGGCGGTGATCGCGAGGACGTTGCAGAACTCGGCGAGCTGGCGCGTCTCCGGATCGTCGCGGGCTCCGTCGCGGTGGGCGCGGCCGATAACGCCGATCACTTCCAGCTCAAGCGGGCTGAATGTGCGCAGGATGTCGATGAGCAGGGGGCCGGCGGCGACTGGCTCGGCCGCGGTCGTGGGGTCGGTCATGGCTATGCCTTTCATGGGGTTCCTTCGGTGGCGGTGTAGATCTCGGGTTTGCCGCATGAGCAGTCGCGGACGAAGCATCCGGAGAGCGGTCGGTGCATGCCGACTTCGTGTCCGCAGGTCTTGCACTCGGCGATCAGGAGCGACTCGGGATGCGAGAATCGGAATCCTGCCCAGACGCCGGCCGGGGGGCGTGCCTTGTCCGCGTAGGCCATGCACTGAGCGCGGATCCGGCACACGTTCGCGCAGAGATCGGCGATCTCGGCGCTGGCCTCGATGTCGAGGTCGGCGACGAAGCGTGGGTCGCCCTCGCACGGCGGCGGCCACTTCTCGCGTGCTCTCTGGAGCGCGAGGTACTCGCCGGCGGCGAACGCGTGGCGCTCGGTCGCGTCCATGAGACGCGGGTCGCGCGCGGTCTTCGATTGCGGTGCGGACTTCGCGATCTCGCGGTCCAGCTCAGCCTGCGTCATCCATCGCGCCTCGGTGATCTGCCCCACGTCGTCGTATTTCGTCGGAACAGCGATCTTGTCCGGCGTGTAGGTGCCCGTCATCTGGATGACGGTTCCGACCTGGGGCCGCCGCGGGCTCACGTGTGGGCTGCCTGCTGGTCGACGCGCCACGCGTGCGACCCGACTGCTGCTTCGCCGGTGTCTCGGCGGCCGCACCCGCACCACCCGCTCGACCTGTCGTAGCGGTGATGGTGGCGTGGCCGCTCGGCGATCGTCTCGGCGCTCCCGCCGCCGAGTTCACTCCATGCTTGACTCATTGATCGTTGCCTCCCCTGGTCGGATGTCGCATTTCATGCAGGTGCCGTCTTCGAGCAGTCGGTGCTGTCCGGGCGCGCAGCGCCGGCCGGGCAGCGGCGTGATGATCGCGCCGGTCGATTCACTGCGCGCCGCGCTGCCGCGCGCGCGTGATTTAGACAGGGCAGGAGAGGCCCTGTAAGGGCCTGTCCTGTCCTGTCCTACGACCCCCGTTACGTAACCGGTTACGTCCCCGGTTACGTCACCGGTCCCTCTCGGCGCGCTGACGCCCTCGACATCTCCGGGCTGGTCAGTGGCCCCGGATGCCATTCGCGTTCGGTAGCGCTCCTGTTTCGCGCGATTCCGGGCGCGCTGGTGCTCGACCTCGGCGGCGGTCGACTGGCCGAGCTTGTCCGCCCATCCGATGAGCTGGTATCCGTCGGCGACGGGTTCCCAGAATCCCGCGGTCTGGATCTCGTCAAGGGTCGCCTGGTCGAGCGGTCCGGGGTAGAGGAAGCGCAGCTCGCGCCGGGCGATCGCGCCGTCGGTGCCTTGCTCGGCGGAGTGCATCAGTGCGTTGTGGAGCACGCGGTAGGCGGCATCCGTCAGTCCGTCGTGCGCGGCCGCTGTGAGCCATTCGCCGCGGAGACGTGCGTCCGTCATCCTGTCGCCTTTCGGATTGGGCCCGGGGCCCTGCGTGCCCTCAGGGCCCCGGGGGTCTGAGATCGCCTCAGTTAGTCGACCGCGTGGTGTGGAGATTCATCCCCCCGGCGGCAACGCGCAGGACGTGCCCGAGGTCGTCCATGTCGTCCACGTGGAGATCGATCTCGAACATGCCTTCGGGTGTGCTGACGATGAGCGCTGGCTTCTCGTCGTCGTGCACGGTGCCCGCGGGGATGATGGGAACGCTGCCGTCGGGTGCTTCGTCGTCATCGATCGTGATGCCGATGCAGTGATGCCAATGGGCGGAGATCTTGCCCATCTCGATCAGGAACGACCGGAACTCGATGTCGATGTTCGGCCAGTCGCCGGCGAGCACCTGCGTGTGGGCGCTCCAGGAGGGCGGGGTCACGGGGAGCGGGATCGACGGCACCACGAACCGCTGGAAGTAGATCGTCGCGAGATCCATCTGTGACTGCGGGCCCTCGTCGAGGATGCCCGCGAATCCGCTGCGATCAATCACATTGCCGTCGACGCTGAGGAGAGCTTCGATTCTCGGATCCTGGACGGACGTGATGGGCTCGATTTCAGAGTGCAGCTTCCGCAGGGTCGCTGCGTAGTTGGCGATCGACAGGCTGGGGTAGCGGTCGGTTACGATGGTCATGATTTCTTCTCCTTCAGGGGTGGGTTCGTTGCCCTCGGCGCTCTGATCAGCTCCGGGGGCGTTTTTCTTGCGTTCGTCGAGGATCGTGCGGAGGCATCCGCAGTCGTCCTCGGCGTCGTGGTGATAGCCGATACATCGGTCATCGGGGCATCCGCAGGTGTCGCCCTGCCATTGGCCGCTCGCGGACCAGCTGTCGATGTACTCGCGAGCGGGGATTCCGGCGTCGCGCAGCACTCGGCGCGCGGCCATGCTCAGAACAGGCACGATGCCTCCTGGGCTGTCGAAGCGAGGGCGAGCACGGTCGCTGGCCGCCCGTAGTTGCTGCGACCCTCGATGTTCGTCGTCGCGAGGATGCCGCGACGCTTCAGCTCGGAGGCGCGCGACCTGATCGACTGCGGCGACGCGGCGGGGAGTGTCGGCGTCGCCGCATAGGCCTCGGCCAGCGCGTCGAGTGTCATCGGACCGCGCTCTCGAAAGACGCGCATGATCGCGGACTGAACAGCGGTGATGCGGTGCTCCGTCTGCTCGATCGCGGCGTCGACCGATCGCCCGTCGAGCGCCATCGGGCGGGTGCGGGCTCTCATGTCAGCCTTCCACCGCTGTGGCGAAGAATTCTTCGAGCTGCTCCGCGGTGACGATTCGCCGTCCCGCGAGCTTCGACGACTTCAGCGCCCCGGAGTGAATGAGCCAGCGGACCGCTGCCTCGGAACGCCGCATCTCGGTTGCGACCTCCGAGATGAAGTAGAACCGAGGACGGGTCGCCGCTTCGGAAGTGGTCATCGTGCGTTCCCTTCTGTGCTTCCAGTAGACAAAGTGTGTCTGGCAGACACAACATAGCACCGCGAGGGACAACATCGCTACACTTCATCGTGTGCTGCCAAGTGATGGGATCGGAAAGCGCATCGGTCGGTATCGACGGATCGCGGGCCTGAGCGCGCGCGAGCTCGCAGAGCAGGCAGGGCGCGGGCTCACCCGCGGGATCATTGCGAACCTCGAGTCAGAGCGGAAGACGGACATCACGGTCGACCAACTGCTGGCGATCGCTGTGACACTCGGGGTGCCTCCGCTCGTGCTCGCGTTGCCGGTCGAAGCACCATTCCGAGTGGTGGAACTCGCGAACGGGACGCGTCCGCAGGCCGCGCCGGTCTGGGTGGCTGCCGAGTGGTTCCGAGACGAGAACCTCGCGAAGTTCGCGATGGAGACTCCCGCGGCCCCGGTGGCGCGCACGACCCTGAGGATGACGGCCGACTATGTGCAGCGCGTGCGGGATCTGGCGAACGGCGAGGGTGCGCCCGACGAGATCGCGCGGGCGGCAACTGAGCTTCGCGAAAGGGCAGATGAGCTAGTCGCGGTCGGCGTCGACGTAGCGATCGAGCGTGCGGACGGAAGCCTCATCCGAGCGTCGGACGCGGTGCCGATGGATGTGACTCGGCTCTGGTTCCGCATGAAGGTGGGAGAACACGATGGCGAGCATCCGGCAGAGGCCTGATGGACGCTGGCGCGCCCGCTACCGTGACGCGGACGGCCGCGAGCACGCGCGACACTTCACGCTGAAGCGCGACGCGCAGCTCTGGCTCGATGAGATCTCCGCATCCGTCCTGACGGGGCAGTATGTGGACCCCCGCGCCGGCCGCGCGGTCTGGTCGACGTGGGTCGTCGGGTGGATGGATGCGCAGGCGTGGGTGTTGGGGACGCGCGAGGCGGCCGAGACGGCCGTCGAATCGGTGCCGTGGGCGTCGAGGCCGATCGGGTCGGTGAAGCCATCGCAGGTGCAGGCGTGGGTGTCAGGCGAGCTGAAGCGCGGCCTCGCGGCATCCACCGTGCGCACCCGCTTGAACTACGTGCAGATGGCATTCCGCGCCGCGGTCCTCGACAAGGTGATTCCGGCGAGCCCTGCGGCGGCCGTCAAAGCTCCACGCGCGCGGCGCGCTGACGCCGCGATGAAGCTGCTCGACGTCGAACAGGTCGCGGCCGCACTCGATGCCGCCGGCGACTTCCGCGGGTTCGTCGCGGTGTGCGCGTTCGCAGGGCTCCGACTCGGCGAGGCGGCAGGCCTGCAGCTGCGAGACGTCAACTTCCTGCGGCGCACGCTGACCGTGGCCCGTCAGGTGCAGGGCTCGACGATCAAGGCGGCGGCGATCGTGCCACCGAAGTACGGATCGGAGCGGACGATCTACGTCCCCGACGCGCTGCTCGAGATCCTCGCCGCGCACGTCGACGCGCAGCGGATCTCGCGTCCGGATGAGCAGCTGTTCACGACAGCGCTCGATCGGCTGTGGAATCGGAACAACGCGGGGGAGGAGTGGCGACGAATCCGCGATGCGGCCGCTCTGCCGGAGGATGTGACGCTCCACGCGCTCCGCCACACGTACGCATCGAGCCTGATCGCGTCAGGGTGCGACGTCGTGACCGTGCAGCGCGCGCTCGGCCACTCTCAGCCCTCGATCACGCTCAACGTCTACGCGCACCTGTGGCCCTCGGCGGAGGACCGGACGCGCGCCGCGGCGGCCGAGTACATGGCCGCCGTGATGGATTCTGCGGACTCTGTGCGGACTGAAACCGGAAAAGCCCAGGTCAGCGGTCTCGCTCAGCGGTAGTTGGTGAACTGCAGGTCGACGTCGAGGTCGGCGGCCTTGAGGAGGCGCTGGACCTCCTGCAGGTCGTCGCGGCTCTTGGACTGCACGCGCAGCTCGTCGCCCTGGATCTGCGACTTGACGCCCTTCGGGCCCTCGTCGCGGATGATCTTGCCGATCTTCTTCGCGTTCTCCTGGGAGATCCCGTCCTTGAGCGTCGACGTGATGCGGTACTCCTTGCCACCGGCGACCGGATCGCCCGTCTCGAGGCTCTTGAGCGAGATGCCGCGCTTGATGAGCTTGGACTGGAAGACATCGAGCACGGCCTTTGCGCGCTCTTCGGTGTTCGCCTTGATCAGGATCGCCTCACCGCTCCACTCGATCGACGCGCCGGTGCCCTTGAAGTCGTACCGCTGCTCGACCTCCTTGCGGGCCTGCTGCAGGGCGTTGTCCGCCTCCTGGTGGTCGACTTTGCTCACGATGTCGAAGGAAGAATCAGCCATGCCGGGCAGTCTACTCGGCACGGATGCCGGGGCCTCGGAGTCCGGATCCTCAACTGCGCAGCGGGTCACCGAGTTCGCGATGAAGCCGCGATCCGTGAGCAGCCGCTCCGCCAGCAGCCTCTCTGTCGCGGCTTCGACCTGATCCAGCATGTGCTCCGCTGCAGAACCCGTGAGCGCGCCGCTCTTCACGTACTGCGCGTCGACGTCGTCGTGGGACACCGGTTCCGGCGAACCGGGTGCGTACGGACCGGTGCCGGTCTCGCGGCGAGCGGGCGGTTCGTCATCCCCCCAGCCTCTCATTCGCTGCACCGAGGGTTGACGGGGCACAGACTGTGCAAGCGCTTGCACCGGCGATGGCGGTTATGTACGTCTCGGGCCGCCGAGAGCGGCATCCGCTTGTCGTCAACCTCTCATCAGGTCACGAACCCGTATCGATCAGGAGAGTGAAGGGTTGCGGTTTTCCGGGTCCGTGGTAAAAATGTAAGCGCTTGCACATCGCGAGCGGAAGAACGGCCTTCACGGTGCACCCGCCCCGGCTCGGCCGGACATCCCCCTATTGCACGTAAGAGAGGCACACCGATGAAGGTGAACAGGAAGAGCGCGATCGGAGTAGGCGCGCTCATCGCCGGAAGCATGGTCCTGCTGGGCGGCTGCGCCGGCGGAAGCACGGATGGCGGCGACAGCGGCGGCGACAGCGCCGACTCGACGCC
This sequence comes from Microbacterium sp. NPDC064584, assembly GCF_040687315.1. NCBI lineage: Bacteria > Bacillati > Actinomycetota > Actinomycetes > Micrococcales > Microbacteriaceae > Microbacterium > Microbacterium sp. NPDC064584. The sequence continues at coordinate 103,267 of NZ_JBFBMZ010000007.1, forward strand.
CATCACGGTCTGGGTCGACATCGAGCGCAAGCCCGCGCTGGAGGGTGTCGCCAAGAGCTTCACCGAGGAGACCGGTGTCGAGGTCAAGCTCGTGACGAAGGACTTCGCCACGGTCGACCAGGACTTCATCAGCCAGGTCCCCACCGGCAAGGGCCCGGATGTGATCGTCAGCCCCCACGACAAGCTCGGCTCCTACGTCGCCGCGGGTGTCGTCGCGCCGCTCGAGCTCGGTGACGTCGCGGACGGCTTCGCCGAGTCCTCCATCCAGGCAATGACGTACGACGGCAAGGTCTACGGCGTGCCGTACTCGATCGAGAACGTCGCGCTCGTGCGCAACACCGATCTGGTCGCCGAGCCCGCCACGACGTACGACGAGGTCATCGCCAACGGCACCGCCGCCGGCACGGAGTACAAGTTCCTCGTCGGACTCAGCCCCGAGCAGGGCGACCCGTACCACCTGTACCCGCTGCAGACGTCGTTCGGCTCCCAGGTGTTCGCCCAGAACGCCGACGGCAGCTACGACGCATCGCAGCTCGTGCTCGGTGACGAGGCCGGTATCGCGTTCGCCGACTGGCTCGCCACGCAGGGTGCCGCCGGATCGAACGTCATCAACGCCAACATCGACGGCGACCGTGCTCGCGAGTTCTTCCTTGCCGGCCAGTCCCCGTACTACCTGACGGGCCCGTGGAACATCCCCGCGATCTCCGAGGCCGGCATCAACTACGCCATCGACCCGCTCCCGAGCGCCGGTGGCCAGGAGGCCAAGCCCTTCATCGGCGTCAACGGCTTCTTCCTCTCGAGCAAGTCCACGAACGCTCTGGCGGCGACGAACTTCATCGTCAACTACCTCAGCACCGAGGACGCCCAGCTCGCGCTGTACGAGGTCGGCGGCCGTCCGCCGGCACTGACCGCGGCCTACGAGACCGCTGCCGCCGAGAACCCCGACGTCAAGGCGTTCGGTCAGATCGGCCAGACCGGTGCTCCGATGCCCGCCATCCCCGAAATGGGTGCCGTGTGGTCGGACTGGGGCAACGCCGAGCTGCAGATCATCAAGGGTGAGGGAGGCGAGCCGGCGACCATCTGGACGACCGCTGCCACCAACATCCAGGGCAAGATCTAAGGCCCGAAAAGCAATCCAGGTGGGTGGGGCTGTTCGCGGCCCCACCCACCTGTCTAATCTCTGAGGCACGACACTGCGATGAAGGAGCGTCCATCGATGGCGACCGCTGATCAGGAGACGGTGAAGCCTACCGGCACCGCCGGAGGCTCCTCGCTCAACCGCTGGGGCGATGACCCCCTCTTCACCCCTAAGAAGCGCCTGACCTCGGGCGGCCTCATCGCCCTCCTGTTCAAGGTGATCCTGCTCGGCATCATCGATGCGGTCGCGATCCTCGCGGTCTACATCCTGATCGGCAAGGGCGACTGGATCGCCGCCGGCGTGCTGGTGATCGTCGTCGCGCTCGTCAACTTCATCTACCTCCGCCCTGGCCTCCTGCCGGGCAAGTACCTGACACCGGGACTCTTCTTCCTCGCGATCTTCCAGATCTTCGTGATCATCTACACCGGCTACATCGCCTTCACCAATGCCGGTGACGCGCACAACAGCACCAAAGAGGATGCGATCGCCCAGATCATCCGCACCTCCCAGGATCGCGTGCCCGATTCGCCGTCGTACACCGTGCAGGTGTTCAAGCAGGGCGACCAGTTCGGGATGCTGGTCGCCGAGCCCGGCGGCGATCTCTCGTTCGGCACGAACGAGCAGCCCCTCGAGAGCGTGAACGCCGCGCCCGACGGCTGGGACGAGCTGAACCTGAACCAGATCATCCGCTTCCAGGACCAGGTCCTCGACCTCAACGTCCAGGTCACCGATGACGTGAACGACGGCACGCTGCGCACGTCCGATGGGCAGAACGCGTACGTGTTCGTCTCGAGCCTGGCCTATGACGAGGCCGCCGACACGTTCACGAACACCCAGACCGGCCAGGTCTACGTCGACGACGGCGAGGGCAACTTCCGCGCCGAGGACGGGGCGACCCTGACGCCCGGGTGGCGTGTCGTGATCGGGTGGGACAACTTCGCCAGCGTCTTCACGAACGAGCAGATCCGCGACCCCCTGCTGCGTGTGACGGTGTGGACCTTCGCGTTCGCCGCGCTGTCCACCCTCGTCTGCTTCGCGTTCGGCCTCTTCCTCGCGATCGTGCTCAACCACCCGACCCTGCGCGGCAAGCGGATCTACCGCATCCTCGTGATCCTGCCGTACGCGTTCCCGGCCTACCTCACGGGCCTCGTGTGGGCGGGCATGCTGAACCAGGAGTTCGGGTACATCAACGAAGTGCTGCTCGGTGGTGCATCGATCCCCTGGCTCGCCGACCCGTGGCTGGCACGCTTCAGCGTGATCTTCGTGAACATGTGGCTCGGCTACGGATACATGTTCCTCGTGTGCACCGGGGCGCTGCAGTCGCTTCCCGACGACATCGTCGAGGCGGGCAAGATGGACGGCGCGAGCGCCTGGCGCATCTTCCGCTCGATCAAGATGCCGCTGCTGTTCGTCGCGGTCGCGCCGCTGCTCATCGCGACGTTCGCGTACAACTTCAACAACTTCGGCGTGATCTACATGCTGACGCGAGGCAATCCACGCTTCACGGACACGACCCTCGACGTCGGAGCCACCGACATCATGATCACGATGGTCTACAAGGTCGCCTTCGGCGGTGGTGGCGGCCGTGACCTGGGTCTGGCCTCGGCGCTGTCGATCCTCATCTTCATCATCGTGACGGTCGTCGCGATCGTGAGCTTCCGGCAGACCAAGGCACTGGAGGACATCAACTGATGAGCGAGAACACCAACTCCGCCGGCACGCGTCGCGAGCGCGCCGCCATGCAGGACGCCGTCGTCGGAACCTTCTCCGGCCAGGGCGCGGTCGAGGGGGAGCTCGTGGGCTCCGCCCTGGCTCCCGCGCAGAACACCGTCGCTCCGCCGCAGAACAGGCGCAGCTTCAAACGCTGGTTCACCGACACGGGCTGGCGGCACATCGTGGCCTGGGTCGCGATCATCTTCGCGCTGTTCCCGCTGCTGTACATCGTCTCGGCATCGTTCAATCCGGTGGGGACCCTGACCGGCTCGAACCAGCTGTTCTCGTCGTTCTCGACGCGCAACTACGAGCGGCTGTTCAACGACCCGAGCATCCCGTACGCCACCTGGTACGTGAACTCGCTCATCATCGCGATCGTGACGAGCGTCGCCACCGTCTTCCTCTGCGCGCTCGGCGCGTATGCGTTCTCGCGCATGCGCTTCCGCGGACGCCGATTCGGCCTGGCGACCCTCCTCGTGCTGCAGATGTTCCCGCAGCTGCTGGCCATCACCGCGATCTTCCTGCTCATGATCCAGATCAGCGACGTGTTCCCGGCGATCGGCCTCGGCACGCACGCGGGGCTCATCATGATCTACCTGGGCGGCGCGCTCGGCGTGAACATCTTCCTGATGTACGGCTTCTTCAACACGATCCCGCCGGCGCTGGACGAGGCCGCCAAGATCGACGGCGCGGGACACGCGCGCGTGTTCTTCACGATCATGCTGCCGCTGGTCACACCGATCCTGATCGTGGTGGGTCTGCTGACCTTCATCGGCACGATCGGCGAGTTCGCGATCGCGAGCGTCATCCTCACCGACCCGAACCAGCAGACCGTGGCGATCGGGCTCTTCCAGCTCGTGTCGGGCTTCCAGTCGCAGAACTGGGGCATCTTCTCGGCCGGCGCGATCCTCGCGGCGTTCCCGGTGATGCTGATCTTCCTGTTCTCGCAGAAGTACATCGCCGGCGGCTTGGTCTCGGGGTCCGTGAAGTGACGGATGCCGCCGGGCGCGGCATCCGTTGAATATAACTGAAGAACAATTCAAGGGCTCTGCCATGGCGACCGGCCGTGCAACCACGTCGATTCCTCGGCGGCGTTGCCGCCCGTCTCCTCGAAAGGCACACCATGACCACCCTTGAACCACACCACGACGGCTCTGCGCTGTACGTCTCGAATTCTTCGCCGGAAATCGGGGACGAGGTCACCGTCCGTGTGCGTGTCCCCCTCGGCTACGGACCGCTCGAGCGCGTGCTCGTGCGGTCGAACCCCGATCACGAGCCGCTGTGGGTGGAGGCCTCGCTCGACGGCGAGTCGGACGGGTGGGAGTGGTGGTCGGCGCGCATCGTCGTGGCCAACCCGCGCCACGGCTATCGCTGGCACCTCGTGCACGACGGCGGCCGTGTCGAGATCCTCAGCCAGGGCGGGCTCAGCGGGATCGACACGCTGGACGCGGTCGACTTCGCGCTCGTGGCCGGCAATCCGCCGCCGAGCTGGACGAGCGACGTCGTGATGTACCAGATCTTCCCGGATCGCTTCGCGCGATCGGCTGCGGCTGATGACCGCCCCACCCCGGAATGGGCGATTCCCGCGCAGTGGGACGACGAGCTCATCCCGGTGCCCCCGGGACGTGGCCAGCAGTTCTTCGGGGGCGACCTCGACGGCATCGTGGAGCACCTCGACCACATCGCCGCGCTCGGGGTCACGATGATCTACCACACGCCGATCTTCCCGGCGGAGTCCAACCACCGGTATGACGCGGCGCGGTTCGACGAGGTCGACCCGCTGCTGGGCGGCGATGACGCCTACCTCCGCCTGATCGATGCGGCGCACGCGCGCGGCATCCGCATCATGGGCGATCTCACCTCGAACCACTCCGGTTCGGCGCACGAGTGGTTCCGCGCCGCCCACCGTCACCCCGAGGCGCCTGAGAGCGCGTTCTACTACTTCCTCGATGATCAGAACGAGGACTACGAATCATGGCTCGGCGCCCCGACGCTGCCGAAGTTCGACTGGAGCTCGGACGAGCTGCGCCGACGCTTCACCGAGGGGGCGGATTCCATCGTCGCGAAGTGGCTGTCGCCGCCGTACGGCATCGACGGGTGGCGCATCGACGTCGCCAACATGACCGGGCGGCTCCGCGACATCGACCTGAACGAGTCCGTGCGACGCGCGATCCGCCGCACGATGATCGAGATCGAGCCCGAGACGCTGCTGGTGGCCGAGTCCACGAACGATGCCGCGAGCGATCTTCAGGGGGACGCATGGCATGGGGCGATGACCTACCCCGCCTTCACGCGGGGACTGTGGGCCTGGCTGAGCGATCCGACCGGCATCCCGCACATCAACGCGTTCGGCGAGGAGACCGACGAGATGTGGTACTTCGGTATCCCGACCGGGATGCCGAGCTACGACGCGACCCAGTTCGTCGCGCAGATGCAGCGGTTCACGAGCCATTTGCCGTGGCGCGTGCGGCTCGGATCCATGCTGCCGCTGGACACCCACGACACCGCGCGCTTCGCGACCCGCGCGCTGCCGGGCACGATCCCGGTGGCCGTGGGACTTTCGATGACGCTCCCGGGCATCCCGGTCGTCTTCGCGGGCGACGAGTTCGGGCTCACGGGTGTCGATGGCGAGATGAGCCGGACGCCGATCCCGTGGGACCGGATCGAGGATCCGGACGTGAGCGCACGGATCGACCTGTACCGCGAGCTCATCGGGCTGCGCCGCTCCCACCGGGCTCTCGGCGACGGCGGGCTGCGCTGGCTGCACGTGGGACCGGAGGGCGTCGTGTTCGTCCGCGAGTCCCCGGAGGGGGCGGTGCTCGTGGTCGCCGCGCGCGATGACCTCGACATCGCACTGCCTGCGGCAGCGGTGCACGGTGCGGGCTCCGCCGTGTCGGCGTTCGGAGACGCGACGCTCGGGGTCGCCGAGGACGGCGGGATCGTGCTCTCCGCCGAAGGCCCGACCTTCGCGGTGTGGTCGCTGCCCGGCATCCAGCCGCCGCCGGCGACGGCATCCGCTTCCGCGACTCTGCCGCAGGCGGGAGGCATCGCCGACGCGGAGATCGCGGCACTCGACACCGACTCGTGAAGCCCGACCCGCCGGCGGAAGAGCGATCTTCGTAGACTGATCCGAGGCGGCGAGGAGGCTTCATGCGTCAGTTGACCGAAGGCGACATCCGTGGGGTGTTCGTGAATGCGGACGAGGATGAGTTGCGGGTGCTCGCGTTGCCGCACGACTTCGTCCTGACCGATTGGTTCCACCAGGACTTCCTCGCGTGGCGCGATCCGCGAACCAGGGGGCGGGGCTACCTCATCGGCGAGTTGGACGACCGGCCGGTGGGCATCGTGCTCCGCGCCGCCGACGGGAACTCGCGAGCGGCATCCGCTCTGTGCAACGTGTGCCACACGATGCAGCCCGCCGACCAGGTGACGTTGTTCTCGGCGCGGAAGGCGGGTGAGGCGGGACGCCGCGGCGATGCGGTGGGCACGTACATGTGCGCCGATCTGTCGTGCCACGAGAACGTCCGGCTCGCGGCGCCGCTCGCTCCCAATGAGGTGCGGGCGAGTGTGGATGCGCGCATCGACGGCACCCGCCGTCGGGCCGAGGCCTTCATCGAGCGGGTGCGCGATGCGGCGAGGGCTGACGCATGAACGCCCGGGTGGTCGTCGTGGGCGATGCGCTGATCGACGAGCTGCGCGATGAGAGCGGCATCCGCGAGTTCGTCGGCGGGGCGGCTCTCAACGTCGCCGTGGGGCTGACGCGCCTCGGAGTGCCGGCGACCCTTGTCGCGATGGTGGGCGACGACGAGGCCGGCGCGCACATCCGGAGCTACCTGCGCGACTACGGCGTCGAGCTCATCTCCTCGCCGTCGCCGCACGGATCCTCGCGAGCGGTCAGCACGCGCAGTCCGGGCGGCGAGCCGGTGTACGAGTTCAACGTCGCCGCGCAGGCGCGGGCGCTCGATTTCGGAGCTGACACGCGCGCGGCGCTCGCAGAGGCGGGCATCGTCGCGGTGAGCTGCTGGCCCTTCGATGACATCGAGCAGACGCGCCTCCTGGCAGAGGCTCTCGGCTCCGGGTCCGCGGCGCTCGCGATCGACCCGAATCCGCGGGCGGGGATGCTGAAGGACCGGTCCGCGTTCGTCCGCGGGTTCGAGAGCCTCGCGGCGGAAGCAGCCCTCGTGAAGGTGGGGGAGGATGACGCGCAGCTTCTCTACGACGAGCCCCTCGACGCTCTGCGCACCCGGCTCGTCGACCTCGGCGTGCGGGCCGTGCTGGCGACGCAGGGTTCGGCGGGGGCGACGGTCGAGGCGGGTGACGTCACCGTGACGCGTCCGATCTCCGACCTTCCGGGGCGCATCGTCGACACGATGGGCGCCGGCGACGCGGCCTTCGCGACCGCGGTGGCCGCCCTCGGGGACGGCGGGTCGCAGGGGGAGGACGCCTGGGGTGCCGTGCTCGAGCGGGCCATGGACGTCGCCGCCGCGACGTGCCGATTCGAGGGCGCGCTGCTGCGTCTTCCCGAGTCCCTGGCGGAGATCGACCTCGACCGGATCGGTACCTGACCGCGCTCGGCGGCGCGGATTTTTCCGCCGCGCTCCGGACGCGTAAGATGGGTGATCGCGCCTCCGCTCGACTGTACAAGCCGGTCGGGTGCGCCTGGCGAGTTACCCAAGCGGCCAAAGGGATCTGACTGTAAATCAGCCGGCGTAGCCTTCGGGGGTTCGAATCCCTCACTCGCCACGTTCGGAAATGCCCCGCTTCGGCGGGGCATTTCGCGTTTCTGGGCGGAACGCCGCCGGCCGGCCCTCGGTCCTCCGTGCGCGACTCCTCACTTTTGGGCAGGTGTTGGTCGTACCGGGTCCGGGAGCCCTGCCGGACCCGAGATCTTGAGGAGTCGTGCACGCCCGGGCAGGCTTACCACCGCCTTCCCGCGCTGACAACCCCATGCTCGGGGCCTGCGGGGGAGCCCGGAGCGAGCGTACGATGACGCGACCGCACCCCACGAAGGGACACATCATGAGCGACACCCAGGGCAACACCGAAGAGGCCACGCAGGCAGCGCGCGACGCCGCCGCGAAGGTGCGCGAGGCCGCCGCCGACGGCGCAGAGTCGCTCGGAGCGACGGCCGAGCAGATCGCCGAGGACGTCAACGAGCGGGCCTCGGCAGCCGCGGCCGACGCATCGCGAACCGTGGGCGATGTCACCGACAAGGTCACGGACAAGATCAGCGACGTCGTGGAAGGCGCGAAGGGAGCGGCATCCGATGTCGCCGCATCCGTGAGCAAGGCCGCCGACGCCGCGGCCGATGCCGCGAAGGCCGCGAGCGAGAAGCTCAAGGACGCCGCCGGCGACCTCGACGTCGACCAGCTCGTCGCGCAGACGCGGACGGTCGCGGGCGAGTGGACGGACAAGCTCAAGGAGGCCTACCGCGAGCGCCCCGCCGTCGTGATCGCCGCGGCCGCCGGCGCGGTCGTCCTCGTCGGCGCGATCATCCGCAACCTCGGCCGACGCTGAGGGGATGCCGACCGCCGGGTCCGCGCCGCCTCCCGGTGCCGCGGACCGGGCGGTCGGCGGCAATAGGATCCGTGGCATGCCCTGGCACGCGACCGGAACCCTGACCGCCCTGCCCGCGACGGCGCACCTCGACCTCGTCGCCGCACCGGTGGCGGCGGCGCTGGCCTCACTGGACGAGACCCTCGCGGCCCAGGTCGGCGTGACGCCGATCGATGCGACCCTCGCCGACACGGCCGAGTTCTGCGCACGCTACGGCGTCGCCCCCGAGGTCTCGGCGAACTGCGTGATCATCAGGGGGCGTCGAGGCGGCGAGGAGCGCTTCGCGGCCGCCGTGGTCCTCGCGACCACGCGCGCCGATGTCAACGGAGTGATCCGGCGTCGGCTCGACGCGCGCACCGCCTCCTTCGCCCCGATGGATGAGGCGGTGGCGCTGACCCACATGGAGTACGGCGGCATCACGCCCATCGGGTTGCCCGCAACGTGGCCGGTCTTGATCGATGCGGCGGTCGCCGCATCTCCCGAGGTGGTGATCGGCGGCGGCGTGCGCGCGAGCAAGATCTTCCTCCCGGGTGTGGTGCTGGCTGCGCTCCCGGGCGCCGAAGTGATCGAAGGTCTCGCCCGCCTCGTCGAGTGATCCGGCCTGGGGAGAACCCTCCGGCGCCGGGGGCGCGCATGCCAGGATGGCCGTGAGCGCAAGCTCCCGCCGACGAGAGGAACGCCATGACCGCGCCCGATCCGAACACCCGCGACGCCACATTCGACCCGTCGGCGTCCTCGCTCGTCCGGGCGGCCATCTGGGTCGCGATCGGCGCCCTCATCGCCGCCGCGATCGTCTGCGTCATCTGGGTGCTGATCGGATCGCAGAACGGCATCGTCGGCCGCGCGTTCCTGACGATCCTGCTCCTCGCGGGCTTCGCCGGTGTCGCGATCATGGATGCGCACCTCGCCGCCCGGCGGCCCGCGTGGTTCGCGCTGGCGAGCATGGCGACGTGGGTGGTGACGCTCCTGATCGGGGCGGTGCTCATCTGGATGCCGGAGCGCTACTCCTTCGGCGGCTTCGGACGCTTCATCCAGTTCCTGCTGATCGTGCTCGTCCTGCAGCTTGCCCTGCTGCACATCCGTCTCTACACGAAGGCCTTCCAGCGGCACGTCACGACGTTCACGCAGATCATCACGATCGTGACGATCTCCCTCGTCGTGATCCTCGCGATCATGCTCGTTCTGCCGCTCATGCTGGCCGAGTGGGTGGACTTCAGTGACCTGTACTGGCGCTTCGTCGTCGCGATCACGATCCTCGCCGCCGTCGGCACCGCGCTCGTGCCCCTCGTCAACGTGCTCTTCGCGCCGCGCAAGCCGAAGCCGGCCTACCTCATGGCCCCGCCCGCCGCGCCGGTTCTGCCCCCGTGGCCGACGTATGCCGACGGCGTGACGCCGCTGCCGATCATGCCCGACGGCTCACCGGACTGGAATGCCTACTACACCGGCTACCCGTCGCAGACGGCGCAGGCGATCGCCCCGGTCGCGCCGTTCGCCGCGCCTGCCGGTCAGCAGTGGGCGCCGCAGCCGGGTGTCGATCAGCAGTGGGCGGCGCAGCCGGATGCCGGTGCCCAGAATGCACCGCAGCAACAACCGACCGCGCCGCACGGTTACGAGGGCTTCCCGCCGCCTCCGCCGCTGCCGCCGCGGCCGTAGGCCCACGCCTCAGTCGAGGATTTCGAGGGCCGCCATCGCGGCGTTGTGCCCGCCGATGCCGCTCACGGCACCGCCGCGCCGCGCGCCCGATCCGCACATCAGGACGCCCCGGTGCGCGGTGGCCACCCCCCAGCGCTGCGCCGGCCCGTCCAGCGGCTCCTCATCGTCCGCCCACGGCCAGGACAGACCGCCGTGGAAGATGTCTCCGCCCGCCATCCCGAGCGCACGCTCGAGGTCGCCGGTGGTCTTGGCCTCGACGCACGGGACGCCGTCCGGCCCGACGTACACGCAGTCCGCGATCGGCTCGGCGAGCACCGAGTCGAGCGAGCGGGTCGCCGCCTCCAGCAGCGCCGCGCGCGCGGCATCCGGATCCTGTCCACTCAGCAGACGGTGCGGAACCTGCAGACCGAACAGAGTCAGGGTCTGGGCGCCTTCGGCCTGGAGGTCCGGACCGAGGATCGACGGGTCGGTGAGCGAGTGGCAGTAGATCTCGGCGGGGAGGGGATCGGGGATGCCGCCGCCGGTGGCGACCGCGAAGGCGTCGTCGAGCTGCGACAGGCTCTCGTTGATGTGGAACGTGCCGGCGAACGCGGCTTCGGGGGAGACCGTCCGATCCCGGAGCCGCGGGAGCCGACGAAGCAGCATGTTCACCTTGATCTGCGCGCCCTCCGGCTGCTCCCGTGCCACCACGCCGTCGGCACCTCCGGCGGCGAGCAGACGTGCCAGGACGGCGGGGCCGACCCCGCTGAGGACGAGCCGCCCGCGGATGACGGCCGCGGAATCGCCCGCGAGCTGCACCTCGCCGTCGGGACTCACGGCGACCACCTCGGCACTGGCGCGCAGGTCCGCTCCGGCGGCGCGCGCGGCGCGCTCCAGCTCGCCGCTCACGCGCCCCATCCCGCCGACGGGGACGTCCCAGTCACCGGTCCCGCCGCCGATCACGTGATAGAGGAAGCAGCGGTTCTGGCGCAGGCTCACGTCGTCGGCCGAAGAGAATGTGCCGATGAGTCCGTCCGTGAGGGCGATGCCGCGGACGAGGTCGCTCTGCAGCGACGAGCGCAGGAGTCCGCCGAGCGGTCGCTCGACGATCGCGTCCCACAGATCGCGGTCGGCGAAGCCGTCCCTGACCGCCGCGCGACGAGCGAGGGGCTCGGTCACCCCCGGGAACAGGTGCTGAGCGAGCGGCGTCAGGCGTCCCGTGAACGCGGTGTAACGGTCCGCCTCCGCCGTGTCGCCGGTCGTCCTGGCGAACGATTCCGCCGTTGCGGCGGCATCCGCGGTGTCGATGAGGATGCCGCGCTCCGGATCCGCCGGATCCGGCGTGTACGACGAGAAGCGGCGGCGACGCAGGTCGATGCGCAGGCCGAGGTCGTCGATCACCCGGCGAGGCAGCAGGCTCACGAGGTAGGAGTACCGCGAGAGCCGGGCCTGCACCCCCTCCCACGGCGTCTCGGACACCGCGGCGCCGCCGAAGTGCGGGAGGCGCTCGAGGAGGAGCACCGAACGCCCGGCGCGGGCGAGGTAGGCGGCGGCGACCAGAGCGTTGTGGCCTCCGCCGACGATCACGACATCGTGAGTGTGCGGCATGGTTCCACGCTAACCGGCGAGCGGCGCGATCGACCCACCCCGATAGCGTGGAGGTATGGCATCAGCGCACGAGCTCGAAGCACTCGCGATCGACATCGCGCGGGAGGCCGCGGAGCTCGCCCACCGGCGGCGGACCGAGGGTGTGGCGATCGCGGCGACGAAGTCCTCGATCGCCGACATCGTCACCGAAGCCGACCGCGAGGTGGAAGACCTCATCCGCGGAAGGCTCGCCGCCGAGCGGCCCGATGACGGCTTCCTGGGGGAGGAGTCCGGCGCCGAGAGCGGCGCGAGCGGCATCACGTGGGTGGTCGACCCGATCGACGGCACCGTGAACTACGCGTACGGCATCCCCGCGTACGCCGTGAGCATCGCCGCCGTCCGCGGCGAGCCGGTGCCCGATCGGTGGGAGGGCCTGGCCGGTGCCGTGTGCAATCCCGTCTCCGGCGAGCTGTTCCACGCGTCGGCCGGCGGTGGGGCGTGGCTCGGCGGCGAGCGTCTCGCGGTGAATGAGCCCGTGTCCGCGGCGGGCGCCCTGCTGGGGACCGGGTTCGGGTACGACCCCGCGACGCACGCCGGCGACATTGCGAGAGTGGCCCGCGTGATGCCGCTGGCGCGCGATCTGCGGCGCATCGGAGCGGCATCCCTCGATCTGTGTTTCGTCGCGGCAGGCAGGCTCGACGGGTACTTCGAGCGCGGACTCAACCCCTGGGATCACGCGGCCGGGGCTCTTCTGGTGACCGAGGCGGGCGGCCGCTTCGCCCGTGCGGAGCTCACGGACGATCCCGGGCGGCCGCTTTTCGTCGCTGCCGGGCCGACGCTGTTCGGCGGGTTGTTCGCCGCCGCGGTCGGTTCGTGAAAAGATCGAGAAGGAGCGATCCGGTCCGCCGGGGTGTGCCGCACATGGCATTCTCAGGTCGGTCCGGATAGTCTTTACCCGATCGTTACTTTCGTCACCCGAACCGGCGGAAGTGATCACCAGCCCGACATCCGACCGTTGCCCCCCTTTGCGACACGATCTGAGAGCCCCTCTGCGCATTGCCTCTTGATGCCCTCCAGGCTGACGCCGCCCCGACGCGCCGTTCCAGCCGGAAGCCCTCCGCCACGCCGTCCTCGGCGCCGGTGGAGACCGCAGGGCTCTCGCGTGCAGAGTTGCGTCGACGCGCGTCGCGGCCGGCCGGCGCTCCGGATGCCGTGACCGAGGCCCCCTCGGATGAATCCGTCATCGCAGCGGTGGAGACCGTCGTCGCCGTGGCGGTCGCCGCGGACGCGCTCGCCGCAGAGGCGCTCGGCACCGAGACCGCGAAGCCGGTCGCCGCGCCGCTGACGCGTCGCAGCCGCCGCGCGAATCGCCCGGCTGAGCCCGCCGCCGTCGAGGCGGAGGTCGAGGTCGCCGAGCCCGTGGCGGACGCGCAGCCCGTGACCACCGTCGAGGAGCTCATCTTCGACGAGGTGCCGGCCGAGCCTGTCGTGATCGCCGCCGAAGACGCCCAGGATGCGGCATCCGCCACCGAGACGCCGGACGAGGCCGCCGCCGCGACGCCGGACGCGGCCGCCGACGCGTTCGAAGCCGCTGCACGGCTGTTCTCGTTCACCGGTGAGACCGCGATCCAGCGCCCTGTGGAAGAGCCGGTCGCGGACGAGAAGCCGGATGTCACGCATGTCGCGCCCCGTCGACCGCGCGGCGCGTCGTTCAAGCGGGTCACCGCGGCCTCGTTCTCGCTCGGCGTGATGGGCATCGTCGGTCTCCTGACGGTCGGACTGACCACGCCTGCCGAGGCGGTCGCCGCGCCGGCGTCGAAGGCCGGCACCACGAACCTCACCGTCGCCGCGGGGGATGTCGCCCCCGAGGCCGGCGAGATCCAGGCGTACGTGACGCCGTCGGACATGCAGAGCGCGCCGATCAGCCGTTCCGAGACCTACACGACGCTCACGATGGCGCAGCTCGCCGCCGATTCGGGCATCTCGAACTTCTCGAACTTCTTCGTCAACGACCCGAACTCGCCGATCCAGTGGCCGTTCGCGGTCGGCGTGCCGATCAGCTACGGCTTCGGCATGCGCGACGGGACGATGCACGAGGGCGTGGACTTCACCCCGGGCGAAGGATCTCCGATCCAGGCCGTCGCCGACGGCGTCGTCCGCGAGTCCACCGATTCCGGCGGTGCGTTCGGCGTCCACATCGTGATCGATCACATCATCGACGGCCAGCTCGTCTCGAGCAGCTACTCGCACATGCTGTACGGATCGCGTCAAGTCGAGGTCGGCGACCACGTCACCGTCGGCCAGATCGTCGGGCACACCGGCAACACCGGTCGGTCGTTCGGCGCTCACACGCACTTCGAGATCCTGATGAACGGAACGACTCCGATCGACCCGATCCCGTGGCTGCGGGAGCACGCGGGCGGCTGACCTCCGATTCAGACGGATGCCGTCGCTCTGGTATTCTCTTCTAGTTGCCCAGGTGCGCCTGGGTACGCCCCGATAGCTCAGTGGCAGAGCACTTCCATGGTAAGGAAGGGGTCGTCAGTTCAATCCTGACTCGGGGCTCGCAGCATCCGGTGTTCATCCACCGGCATGACGCGGCGGGGTAGCTCAGTTGGTGAGAGCGCACGACTCATAATCGTGAGGTCGCGGGTTCAAGCCCCGCTCCCGCTACGAACGAAGAGGCCCCCTTGTGGGGCCTCTTCGTTCGTCGCAGGGTGGTTGCCTTGGCCCGTATCCGCGGGCGGGCCCCACCGCCCGAGGCTCACGCCGCCGCGCAGCGGCGACGTGAGGGGCGGAGGGACAAGCCCCGCTCCCGCTACAGAATGAACGCCCCCTCGTGGGGCGTTTCTTCGTCCGGGGGATGGTCGCGTCCGTCGGCGGGCGAGCCCTCTGACAGGCTGGGGCCATGGAGTTCTGCACCTTCACCGAGCCCCAGCAGGGGTACAGCTACGACGACCAGCTCGCTTTCGCGCGGGCGACCGAGCATGCCGGCTTCGACGGGTACTTCCGGTCGGATCACTTCATGCGCATGGGCTCGGGTGATCCGCTGCCGGGTCCGACCGACGCATGGACGACGCTCGCGGGCCTTGCGCGCGAGACGGAGCGGATCCGCCTCGGGACCCTCGTGTCGTCGGCCACCCATCGCCTCCCCGCCGTACTGGCGATCCAGGTCGCGCAGGTCGACGCGATGTCCGGCGGGCGCGTCGAGCTCGGGCTGGGCACCGGCTGGTTCGAGGCCGAGCACCGGGCGTACGGCATCCCGTTCCCCGAGAAGCGCTTCGGGATCCTCGAGGAGCAGCTCGCGGTCATCACGGGACTGTGGGCGACGCCGACGGGCTCCACGTTCGACTTCGCGGGGGAGCACTACACGCTGGAGGACTCGCCCGCGCTGCCCAAGCCCGTGCAGCGACCGGTGCCTGTGATCGTCGGTGGCAACGGTCCGCGTCGGACACCCGCGATCGCCGCCCGGTTCGCGACGGAGTTCAACATCGGCTTCCTGCCCGACGACGAGCTCGCGACGGCCTTCGCCCGCGTCCGTGAAGCGTGCGAGCGGGTGGATCGCGATCCTGCGACCCTGAAGCTCTCGGTCGCGCTGACGACGATCATCGGCGACGACGAGCGGGTCCTCGAGCGCCGCGCCGCAGCGACCGGCCGCTCGCTGGAGGAGTTCCGCGCCGGAGCCACGATCTGCGGCGATGCGGCGCACATCGGCGAGCGGGTCGCACGACTCGGCGCTCTGGGGGCCGATCGCATCTACTTCCAGCTTCTGGACATGCGCGACCTGGAGCAGGTGGCGGAGCTCGGCGCGGCGCTCGCCTGAGAGACAGGGGAGTAGGGTTCCCCACGTGCCCGACACCCTGATCCTCATCGACATCCAGCGCGACTACTTCCCCGGCGGGCGCTTCCCGCTCGTGGGGCCGGAGGCTGCGGCCGAGCGGGCCGCGGCGCTCCTCGGCGCGTTCCGGGACCGGGGTCTTCCTGTGATCCACGTGCGTCACGAGAGCCTCGAAGCGGATGCCGGATTCCTGGCCGCCGGAACCGAGGGCGCTCAGCTGCACCCGGCGGTGGCCCCGGCAGACGACGAGATCGTGGTCACGAAGCACCACCCGAACGCGTTCCTCGAGACCGACCTCGAGGGCCACCTCGCCGCGGGTTCCTCTCTCGTGGTCGCCGGGATGATGACGAGCATGTGCGTCGACGCGACCGTGCGGGCGGCATCCGATCTGGGGTATTCCGTGACCGTGGCGGGTGACGCGTGCGCGGCCCCTGATCTCGAACACGCGGGCACGCGCGTGGCCGGCCCGGACGTCCACGCGGCGTTCCTCGCCGCGCTCGGCAGCGCCTACGCGGAGGTACGTACGGTCGACGAGCTCATCAGAACCCCCTGAACGACGGCGTCCCCCGTGCGCGGCGAGGCGGCACGGGGGACGACGGGTCTGATCAGGCGAGTGCCTTGGCCTTCAGGGCGTCGAACTCGGCCTGCGTGATGGCGCCGGAATCCAGCAGCTTCTTGGCCGACTCGATCTCGGAGGTCGGCGAGGTGCCGGCCACTTCGCGGATGTACGCGTTGGCCTGCTCCTGAGCCTGCTTGGACTCGGCGATTCGCCGCTCGGTCATCCCGCGGCCCCGCGCGATCAGGTAGATGAACGCAGCCAGGAACGGCAGGAACACCAGGAAGATCAGCCACAGCGCCTTGCCCCAGCCGTTCAGACTCGGGTCGCGGAAGATGTCGATGACGACGGTGATGAAGATCCAGATGCACGCGATCAGCACGTAGACCCAGAAGATCCAGACGAAGAATTCCCAGATATTCACTTGATTGCCTTTTCTTGAGGGATGCGGCGAGGTGCCGACGATGCCCAAAGCTACCCAGGCTGCGGCGGCCGGACATCATGCGGGAAGGGTGATCCCGGATGCCGCCGTGCGCGAGCGTCGGAGACCTCAGTTCACCGCGGACGTGAGCCGCGCGAGCCCGTCGAAGAACGTCGCCTTCAGCGGCTCCTTCCGCCACTGCTCGAGGGTGAGTTCGCGCCCGGCATCCCGGTAGCCCTGCTCGACCTCCCGCATCGCCCGGACGAACGACGCGCCGCGCACGAGCAGTGAGGACTCCGCGTTCAGGCTGAAGGAGCGGATGTCCATGTTGCTGGATCCGATGAAGGCGACGTCATCGTCGATCGACATGTGCTTGGCGTGCAGGATGTACGGCGCCGGGTACATGAAGATGCGGACGCCCGCCTCGAGCAGGTCGCTGTAGTACGAGCGCTGCGCGTGGCCGACGAGCCACTGGTCGGCCTGCTCGGAGACGAACAACTGTACCTCCAGACCCCGCTGGCATGCGGTCGTGATCGCGTAGACCATCGCTTCGTCCGGCACGAAGTACGGGCTCGTGATGATGACCTTCTCGGTCGCGCCGTAGATGAGGGAGAGGAACATGCGGAGGTTGTTCTCGGTGTCATAGCCGGGTCCGCTCGGCACGACCTGGCACAGCAGCGCGTCCGGGGAGGTCGAGGCCGTGAGCTCGGTCGCGGGCACCCGGTCGGTCAATTCCTCGCCCGTCTCGATCAGCCAGTCCGAGAGGAACACGGCGTTGACCGCGGCGACGACAGGTCCGGTCAATCGCGTCATGAGCTCCTGCCACTGCAGACCGCGCTTGATGTTCCCCGGAAGGTCGTACGTGCGCGCGATCAGGTTCTGCGACCCCATGAAGGCCACCCGCCCGTCGACGACCACGATCTTGCGGTGGTTGCGCAGGTCGGGGCGCTGGTACTTGCCTTTGAACGGCTGGACGGGCAGCATCCACGACCACTTCACGCCGATCCGGTCGAGCTCGGCGAAGGTCTTCTTGCTGCCGGGGATCTTCGCCGACGGCAGATGGTCGGCGAGCAGGCGCACCGTCACGCCGCGGGCGACCGCGCGCTCCATCGCCGAGAAGAACCCGCGGGTGGTGTCGTCCCACGCGACGATGAAGAACTCCACGTGGACGAAGCGCGTCGCGCGATCGATCTCGGCGGCCATCGCGTCGATCGAGGCCTGGTAATCGCCGATGAGCGTCGCCTCATTGCCGTACGAGGCGGGGAGTCCGGTGAGCGCCTCGTTCTGCTGCACGACGCGCTGGAACCAGCGCGGCCACGCGGTGTCCATCGTCTCGAGCCCGGCAGTCCGCACGCTCGCCCGGATCTCCTCGTCGATGCGCGCCTGCTCCTGTCGGCGTCGCTTCGGGAGCTTGAAGCTGCCGATGAGCAGGTAGAGCAGGATGCCGACGTACGGGATCAGGAAGATCGCGAGCAGCCACGCCATCGCCGCGGTGGGTTTCCGGCGACGGGGGATGATGATGAGCGCGGCGATCTTGATCGACAGGTCGATCAGCGCGGCGATGATCCAGGCGAGATTGGTGGCCGAGGTATCCATTTGCGCGTCACGCTATCGCCCCCGTCGCGCGCCCCGCGTCATCCGATCAGGGCGAGAGCGCCGCGGCGCGCTCGGTTAGGCTCGACAGGCGACCGGCTCCCGATGGCCGACGCGCGAGAGGGATGAGCTGATGGCCGACAGGACGACGCCTCCGGGCTGGTACGACGACAGCCGCGGCGCCCTGCGCTGGTGGGACGGGACGCAGTGGACGGAGCACGTGCAGACTCCGGATGCCGAGACCGGCGAGACCGCGTCGGATGAGGGCATCGATGCCGCGGCATCCCTCCCCGCCGAACTCGCACCCGAGGGCGCGAGTCCCGCGGTGTCCGCGCCGCCCGGATACCCGGGCGGCTTCCCCGGGGGGACGGCTCCTTCCGGCGGATTCATCTCGGCGACCGAGCCGAAGAAGTCGAAGCTCTGGATCGTCTGGGTCGTGGTCGGGATCGTGCTCCTCGGCCTCGTCGTGGCGATCGCCGTCCTGATCCCGCTCATCATCGGCCTGGTCAACGGCGCGCAGGGCGTGTCGGACGCCGACCGCGCCAGCGCGGTGTCGACGGTGGAGCTGTACGACGAGGCGTGGCAGACCGGCGACTGCGACAAGTTCCAGGCCTCGACGACGGAGAACTTCCGGGAAGGCCTGCAGATCGTCGACTGCGCAAGCTTCACCGCCGCGTCGCAGGGCTTCGTCGACTCGGTCGACGACTACAAGCTCAACGTCACCTCGGTCCAGAGCGAAGACGCCGACCAGGTGACGGTGCTCACGTCCGAGACCTACACGAGCACGGTGGACGACCAGGGCAACCAGACCGACGAGGCGCTTCCCTACGAGGATCGCTACGCGTACATCCTCATCCCCGCGGGCGACGGCTGGGCGATCGACCAGGCGCTGGACGCCTCCGAGTGAGGTCAGCCCTGCTCGGCTGAGCCGGTGCGGAGCGCGTCCTCGTCGCGTCCGCCGGGACGGCGGAGCGGCGTGACCGCGCCGCCGGCTGCGGCCGGATCGATCCCGAACACCGCGTGCAGGCCGGCCTCGAAGTTGGACACGCGGCCGCCGGCGGCGAGATCCCGGGCCCGCTGGGTCGGCTCGTGCAGGAGGGCTCCCGCGAAGTGCCGGAGCGCTTCGGTGACCGCCGCCGCCTGCTCGGCCGGCATCGACTTGGCGGACAGGCGGCTCAGCTCGACCTCGAGCGCGTCGAACACGTGGGAGCGCAACGCCACGATCGCCGGTGCCGCGGTCTGCTCGGCGGCGAACACCGCGGCCGCGGAGGAGACGAGTTCGCGCGCGGTCGCATCGGGGGCGAGCATCGGCAGCCGCGCGTGCGTGGCGATCAGCTCGAGGTCCATGAGCTCCACGCCCGGCAGGCGCCCGACCGCGGGGTCGACGTTGCGCGGCAGGCCGAGGTCGATGATCGTCCGGCGGGCGTCGTCGGGCACATCGCCGACGGTCACGGTGTAGGTGGTCGTGCACGTGATCACGACATCCGCCGATCCGACGGCATCCCGCAGATCGTGCGCCGCGCGGACGTGATACTTCTCGGCGAACTGCTCGGCGCGCCCGGTGAGGGAGTAGACGGACAGATCCGAGACGCCGAGCGTCCGGAGCGCGGCGACGGTCGTCGCGGCATAGTTGCCGGTGCCGACCACGAGGGCGCGGGTACGGCGCCAGTCGGGTACGCGGGTGCCGGCGAGCTGGAGGGCGAACTGCACGAGGGAGCGTCCGGCCTTGCCGACGGCCGTCGCCGCACGGACGTCGCGGGAGACCTTCGCCGCGCGCTGGAAGGCCGTGTCCAGTTCGGGGGTCGTCGCCTTCGCGGTGCGGGCGGACTCGTAGGCGCGGCGCACCTGCCCGGCGATCTCCTCCTCGCCGACCGCGATCGACTCCAGGCCGGAGGTCACCGCGAACAGGTGGTGCAGTGCGGGAGCCCCGGCGAGCACTTCGGCCCGCTCGCGGAGGGCGTCGCGCGAGAGGTCCGCTGCGGTCGCGATCGCGCGCAGCGTCGCTTCGGCGGCGCTCGTGTCGGCGCCCTGCTCGACGTCGAGGTACGCCTCCACCCGGTTGCACGTGGAGACCAGGACCGCGCCGCGCGCCCGCCCGCCGTCCACGAGTGCGGTCGCCGATTCTGCGGTCACCGCCTCCGAGAGGCGGCCCAGAAGATCGAAATCCGCCGTCCGGTGGGACACGGAGACGCAGAGAAGCACTACTCCATGGTACGTAACCCCCGGGGCACCCGGCGCACCGCCCGCACCGGACGGACAGGTTGCGGTGGGACAATGGTCCATATGTCTTCCCCCGCGTCACATCCCCTCCGTGACGGTCGCACCACCACGTCCCCGCTCGTCCGGGCCCTGCGCGGCGACCGGCCCGAGACCACCCCGATCTGGTTCATGCGCCAGGCCGGCCGGAGTCTCCCCGAGTACCGCGAGCTCCGCGTCGGCACGGCGATGCTCGACGCCTGCCTGAACCCCGAGCTCGCGAGCGAGATCACGCTGCAACCGGTGGGCCGGCACGGCGTGGACGCCGCCGTGTTCTTCAGCGACATCGTGATCCCGCTGCGGCTCGCCGGCGTCCCGGTCGAGATCGTCCCGGGCCGCGGGCCCGTCCTGGAGGCGCCGATCCGGTCGGCATCCGACATCCTGAGACTGCGCCCGATCGACCCGGATGCGCTCGACCCGATCCGCGAAGGCGTCGCCCGCACGGTGGCCGAGCTCGGCAGCACACCGCTCATCGGCTTCGCCGGCGCCCCGTTCACCCTCGCTTCGTACCTCGTCGAGGGAGGTCCGTCCAAGGACCAGTTGAGGGCTCGAAGCCTCATGGTGTCCGACCCGCAGGCGTGGGCCCAGTTGTTGAACTGGTGCGCCGATGTGTCCGGTGCGTTCCTGCGTGCGCAGGTCGACGCCGGCGCGAGCGCCGTCCAGCTCTTCGACTCGTGGGTGGGTTCCCTGTCACGCCGCGACTACCAGCGCCGCGTCGCCCCGCACTCGAAACGGACGCTCTCGGCATTGCGCGGGCTCGACGTGCCGATCATCCACTTCGGTGTCGGAAGCGGCGAGGTGCTGGACCTCATGGCGGGGATCGGCGCAGACGCCGTGGGTGTGGACTGGCGCCTGCCGCTGGACGAAGCATCGCGCCGACTCGACGATCGCGTCGTGCTGCAGGGCAACATCGACCCGGCCTGGCTCGGGGCTCCGTGGGAGAAGCTCGAGGCGCACGTCCTCGACGTCCTCGAGCGCGGCAAAGCCGCCCCCGCACACGTGGTGAACCTCGGTCACGGCGTGCCGCCCGAGACCGATCCGGACGTACTCACGCGCATCGTCCGGCTCGTGCACGAGGTCGGCTCCGTCGCACCCGAGCCGACGTGGGCGGGCTGACCCACGCTCCCACCGGTCTCGCCGCTGTCTGACGGCGTGCCCGCACCCGCGGGCGCGCCGGTGCTCGTCGTGGGCGCAGGGATCGGCGGTCTCGTGATCACCCGTGACCTGGCCCGTGCCGGCATCCCCGTCACGCTGCTGGAGGCGTCGGATCGTGTCGGCGGGCAGCTCGCCCCGCTCCGCATCGACGGCGTCGAGGCGGATGCGGCCGCTGAGTCCTTCGCCACGCGGGACGGGACGGTCGCCGCGCTCGCCGCCGAGATCGGTCTCGGAGGCGACGTCGTCGCCCCGCGCGACACCCCGGCGTGGGTGATCGGCCCGGGCGGCGCGGCGCATCCGCTGCCCGCCGCGAGCGTGCTCGGCATCCCCGGCGACCCCTCTGCGCCCGACGTCGTCCGCGCGATCGGGCGACGCGCTTCCCTGCGTGCGGCGATCGACCGCTGGGTGCCGCTGCGCGCCCCCGAGGACTACCGCTCCATCGGTGACCTGGTGCGCCGGCGGATGGGCGAGCGGGTACTCGCCGAACTCGTGGCACCGGTCGTCCGCGGGGTGTACTCGACGAGTCCGGACGAGCTCGCCGTCGCACTCGCCTCACCGGGGCTCCCCGCCGCGTTGCGGAACGCCCGCTCGCTCGGGGAAGCCGTGCTGAGTCTGCGCGCCGCGAGCGCGGCGGGGTCGCAGGTCGCGGGGATGCGCGGCGGTGTGCACCGCATCGCGACGACCCTTGCCGCGGATGCCGTCGCCGCAGGCGCCCGCATCCGTCTCGGTTCCCGCGTCACGGCCGCCGGTCACGACGGTGTGACGCTCGTGGGCGGGGAGCGCCTCGCGGGGCGGGTCGTGATCGCCGCCTCGGACGCGCAGGGGGCGGCATCCCGAACCCGATCGATCACGGTCGCGATCGCCTCGCTCGACGCGCCCCAGCTGGATGCCGCGCCGCGCGGCACGGGTGCACTCGTCACGCGCGGCGCGCCCGGCATCACGGCGCGCGCGTTCACGCACTCCTCGGCGAAGTGGGAATGGGTCGCGGATCTGCTCCCGGCGGGCCGCCACCTCGTGCGCCTCTCGTACGATGAAGTGCCGGGTGATCCGGAGGCCACGGTGGCCGCAGACCTGCGGGCCGTCACGGGCGCGGAGATCGGCGGACTCCGCGACCTCCAGGTGCGCACCTGGACGCGGACGCTGGAGGCGGCGCCGCCGCCGAGCGGTGTGGAGGCCGCGGGAGAAGCGGCTTCGCTCACCGGATTGGCCGCGATCGTGGCGGACGCCCGTGCGAGCGCCGCCCGGATCGCCGAGACCGTCCGCGAGGACCCGCGCACGCGGGCAGACCAGCCGGACCGCACGGAAGGACGAGCATGACCACCGAGACGAACGAGACGATCGGGTACGGCCTCTGGGCGATCCTGGCCCGGCCCGCAGGCCCCGCGGTGGCTCCGCAGACGACCGAGCTCGCCGCGGCCATCGCGGGCCTGGAGGCGACCGGCGTCACGCTGCGCGGACTGTACGACGTGTCGGGCCTCCGCGCCGACGCCGACCTCATGATCTGGCTCACCGGCGCCGACGCGCAGGCACTGCAGGCGGGTCTGCGCTCCCTCCGTCGCACGGCCGCTCTGGCCTCGCTCGAGCCGCGGTGGAACGCCCTCGGAGTGCATCGCGAGGCGGAGTTCACACGCGATCACGCCCCGTCCTTCATGCGCGGTCTGCCGCCCAAGGGCTGGGTGAGTGTCTACCCGTTCGTCCGGAGCCTGGACTGGTACATCCTCCCCGAGGACGAGCGGCGCGGGATGCTGAGCGAGCACGGCCTGAAGGGCCGCGACTTCCCGCAGATCCAGCCGAACACCGTCGCCGCCTTCGCCCTCGGCGACTATGAGTGGATCCTCGCGCTCGAGGCCGACGACCCGATCGACCTCGTGGACATGATGCGACACCTGCGCGCGACCGAGGCCCGCCGTCACGTGCGCGAGGAAGTCCCCTTCTTCACCGGCCGCCTGATCACGCTCGACGAACTCCCCGAGGTGCTGTCATGACCGATACGACCCCCCTCGTCCGCTCCGCGAGCGACGCCGCCGCGACGGGCGCGCCGCACATCGAGGTCCCCGTCGCGTACGACGCGATCCTCCTCGCGGGCTTCGGCGGACCGGAAGGCCAGGACGATGTGATCCCGTTCCTGCGCAACGTCACGCGGGGGCGCGGCATCCCGGATGAGCGTCTCGAGGAAGTCGCCCACCACTACCGCCACTTCGGCGGCATCAGCCCGATCAACGCGCAGAACCGCGCGCTGAAGGCCGCGATCGAGGGCGAGCTCGCCGCCCGCGGCATCGATCTGCCCGTGTACTGGGGGAACCGCAACTGGGCGCCGTACCTCGAGGAGGCCGTCCAGGAGGCCGCCGGGGCGGGCGACACGACCCTCCTGGCGATCGCCACGAGCGCGTACAGCTCGTACTCCAGCTGTCGCCAGTACCGCGAGGATTTCGCCCGCGTTCTGGAGGCGACCGAGCTCGTCGGCACCGTCACGATCGACAAGGTCCGGCAGTTCTTCGACCACCCCGGCTTCGTGCACGCCTTCACGGAGGGCGTCCGGGATGCCGTCGCGGCGCTCATCGCCGACGGCGTCGCCGCAGACCGCATCCAGGTGCTGTTCTCGACCCACAGCATCCCGACCGCCGACGCCGAGCGCTCCGGCCCTCGCGACCGCGACTTCGGCCCCGGCGGCGCGTACGCGGCGCAGCACGAAGCGGTTGCGGCGTTCGTGATGGCGAACGTGCGCGACGAGGTGCCCGCCGCGGCGCAGACCGACTGGGAGCTCGTGTACCAGTCGCGCTCCGGCCCGCCGAGCCAGCCCTGGCTTGAGCCCGACGTGTGCGACGTGATCGGCGAACTGCCCGATCGCGGCAAGGACGCGGTCGTGATCGTGCCCCTCGGCTTCGTGAGCGACCACATGGAGGTGCTCTGGGACCTCGACACCGAGGCGATGGAGGCGGCCGAGGAGGCCGGCATCCGCGCGGTCCGCACCCCGACGCCGGGCGTGGACCCCGCGTTCGTGAGCGGCCTGGTCGACCTCGTCGTCGAGCGCCTGAAGGGCACCCCGGCCTCCGCGCGTCCGCACCAGACCGATCTCGGTCCGTGGTTCGACGTCTGCCGGCCGGCGTGCTGCGAGAACGTCCGCGCGGGGTTCAAGCCGGCGGTGTCGGGCCTGCTTCCGTGAACGCGCTGCTCAAGCCCGGCGCGCCGCTGCGCGTCGGCACGCGTGCGAGCGCCCTGGCGGTCGCGCAGAGCTCGGCCGTCGCCGCGCGGTTCGGTCCCTTCGAGCTCATCACCATCACGTCGGAGGGCGATCGCTCGTCCGCGCCGCTCGCGTCGATGGGCGGCACCGGTGTCTTCGTCTCAGCGCTGCGGGACGCGCTGCGCGACGGCCGCGTCGATGTGATCGTGCACTCGTTCAAAGACCTGCCGACCGCGCCGGCGGACGGCATCGACCTCATCGCCGTTCCCGAGCGGGCCGACGCGCGGGATGCGCTCGCGACCCGAGACGGCATCACCCTCGCCCGGCTGCCGCACGGCGCGCGCGTGGGCACCGGTTCGCCCCGCCGCCGGGCTCAGCTGCTCTCGGCTCGTCCCGACCTCGAGGTCGTCGGCATCCGCGGCAACGTCGACACGCGGCTCGGCCGGCTCTACGACGCCGATGACGACCGCCGCATCGACGGACTCGTGCTCGCTGCGGCGGGGCTGGAGCGCCTCGGCCGCCTCGGCGAGGCGTCCGAGCTCTTCGACCTCGCCGCCTGGCCGACCGCGCCGGCGCAGGGCGCCCTCGCGATCGAAGTCCGCTCGGATGCCGCTCCCGCGCTGCGCGAGCGGATCTCGGCGGTGGACGACGCGTCCACGCGCCGCGCGGCGATCGCCGAACGCGGGGTGCTGTCCCGGCTGGAGGCGGGCTGCTCGGCGCCGATCGCCGCCCACGCAGCCCTCCGCGGCGCGGACCTCGCGCTCACCGCGAGCGTGTTCGCTCCGGACGGCTCCGGCGAGCTGACGGTCGTGCAGACCGCGCCCGCCGACACGGATGCCGCGGCATCCGATCTCGCCGACCGCGTCGCCGCCGAACTGCTCGACCGTGGCGCCGCGCAGCTGGCACCCCTGGGCGCGGCGGGATGACCGCCGCGCGGAAAGGACGCCCATGACCACGCCCCTGCCCGACATCCGTCCCCGACGCACCCGCGCGACTCCCGCCTGGCGGCGCCTGGTCGCCCAGACGCGGTTGCACGCGCGCGAGCTCGTCCTGCCGATGTTCGTCCGCGAGGGCGTGAGCGAGCCCGTCCCGATCTCCTCGATGCCCGGAGTCGTCCAGCACACGACCGACTCGTTCAAACGAGCCCTGCATGATGCCGCGGATGCCGGCATCGGCGGCGTGATGCTGTTCGGAGTCCCCGCGCACAAGGACGCCACCGGCTCCGGAGCGGATGACCCGGACGGCATCCTGAACGTCGCCACGCGGATCGCCGCCGCCGAGGTCGGCGGTGACCTCGTGGTGCAGACCGATCTGTGCCTGGACGAGTTCACCGATCACGGCCACTGCGGCGTGCTCGACGGAGCCGGCCGTGTCGACAACGACGCGAGCCTGGAGCGGTACCGCGCGATGGCGCTCGCGCAGGCGTCCGCCGGCTCGGCGCTGCTCGGCTTGTCCGGGATGATGGACGGTCAGGTGCGCGCGGTCCGCGACGTCCTCGACGCCCACGGCCACCACGACACCGCGATCCTCGGCTACGCCGCGAAGTACGCCTCTGCGCTGTACGGGCCGTTCCGCGAGGCGGTGCAGTCCTCCCTCGAAGGCGACCGCCGCACGTACCAGCTCGACCCCGCGAATGCGCGGGAAGGGGAGCGCGAGGCCGCGATCGATGTCGCCGAGGGTGCGGATGTCGTCATGGTCAAGCCCGCCTCGCTGTACCTGGACGTGCTGTCCCGCGTGGCCGCGGCATCCCCGGTCCCGGTGTGGGCCTATCAGGTCAGCGGCGAGTACTCCATGATCGAAGCGGCCGCGGCGAACGGCTGGATCGACCGCGAGCGGGCGGTGCTCGAATCGCTCGTCTCCATCCGGCGAGCCGGCGCCGACGGCATCCTCACCTACTGGGCCGTCGAGGCGGCGCACCTTCTCCAGGACGGAGCCGGAGCATGACGAATCAGACAGAGTTCGCGCGCGCGCAGGCGGTGATCCCGGGCGGGGTGAACTCGCCCGTCCGTGCCTACCGGTCCGTCGGCGGCACTCCGCGGTTCCTCGTCTCAGCCCGCGGGCCGTACGTGACGGATGTCGAGGGTCGCGAATACGTCGACCTCGTGTGCTCGTGGGGTCCCGCCCTGCTCGGCCACGCGCACCCCGACGTCGTGGCGGCCGTGCAGCGCGCCGCCGCACACGGGCTGTCGTTCGGGGCGACCACGCCCGGAGAGGCGCAGCTCGCGGAGCTGCTGCGGGAGCGGACGACCGTGAGCTCGACCCGCATGTTCGAGCGGGTGCGCCTGGTCTCCACCGGGACCGAGGCGACGATGACGGCGGTCCGTCTCGCGCGCGGCGCCACCGGCCGAGACCTCGTCATCAAGTTCGCCGGCCACTACCACGGGCACTCGGACGGGCTGCTCGCCGAGTCGGGTTCGGGCGTGGCCACCCTCGGTCTGCCGGGGTCGGCCGGCGTCCCCGCCGACGTGGCCGCCCTCACGATCGTCCTGCCGTACAACGACCTCGGAGCGCTCGAGGCCACGTTTGCGGCGCACCCCGGTCGCATCGCCGCGGTGATCACGGAGGCCGCGGGTGCGAACGCGGGCGTGCTCGTGCCCGGACCCCGGTTCAACCGGCACCTGGCGGACCTGACGCGACGCGAGGGCGCACTGCTCATCCTGGACGAAGTGCTCACCGGCTTCCGCGTCGATCCGGCCGGATGGTGGGGCCTGGAGGCGCGGAGCGCGGACGAAGAGCCGTGGACACCGGACCTCGTGACGTTCGGCAAGATCGTCGGCGGCGGGCTGCCGCTCGCGGCGGTCGCCGGACGTGCCGAGATCATGGAACTCCTCGCACCGCTCGGCCCCGTCTACCAGGCCGGGACGCTGAGCGGCAATCCGCTCGCCGTCGCGGCCGGCCATGCCACGCTGCGCGCCGCCGACGACGGCGTGTACGCGCGTATCGACCACTCCGCGGCGGTGCTCTCCGGTGCCGTCGAGGATGCGTTCGCCGCCCAGGGGCTCCCGGTGACCGTGTCCCGTGCCGGCAACCTGTTCTCCCTCGCGTTCCGCGACGGAGAGGTCCGCGACTACGACGATGCGAAGGACCAGGAGGCCTGGCGCTACCGGGCGTTCTTCACCTCGATGCTCGAGTCCGGCATCAGCCTGCCGCCGAGCGTGTTCGAAGCGTGGTTCCTGTCGGCCTCGCACACCGACCGCGAGCTGGACCGCATCATCACCGCCCTCCCCGCCGCGGTGCGGGCCGCTGTCGAGGCTCCGCGCCCCGACGCGGCAGGATAGAGGGCATGCCCGAGATCGACGCGCCGCACACCTCCGAACCGAAGGGCGCGAAGTACATCCTCACGTGCCTGGGCATCGGACTCCTCGCGGGTCTCATGTCGGGGCTGTTCGGTGTCGGCGGCGGGACGGTGATCGTCCCGCTCCTCGTGCTGATCCTCGCCTACAACCAGCGGCTCGCGGCGGGCACGTCTCTCGCCGCGATCGTCCCGACCGCGACGGTCGGCGTGATCGCGTACGCGCTGAACGGGTCGGTCGCCTGGATCCCCGCACTGATCCTCGCCGCCGGCGCGGTCGTCGGCGCCCAGATCGGCACGTGGCTCCTGCCGCGGGTGTCCCTGTTCGCGCTGCGCTGGGCATTCATCGCGTTCCTGCTGGGCGTGATCGTCAGCCTGTTCCTGGTGATCCCCTCGCGGGATGCCGGGCTGCCGCTGACCGTGTGGTCGATCATCGGACTCGTCGTGCTGGGTCTGATCACCGGGACGATCGCGGGACTGATCGGCGTCGGCGGCGGGATCATCGTCGTCCCCGCCCTCATGCTGCTCTTCGGCACGAGCGACCTGATCGCGAAGGGCACGTCGCTGCTCATGATGATCCCGACCGCGATCTCGGGCACGATCGGCAACATCCGCCGCGCGAACGTCGATCTGAAGGCCGCCGCCCTCATCGGTGTCGCAGCGTGCACCACGACCGCGCTCGGAGCCTGGATCGCGACGCTCGTCGATCCGTTCTGGGGCAACGTCCTGTTCGCCGCGTTCCTCGTCTTCATCGCCACCCAGATGGCGGTGCGCACGATCCGGTCCCGGAAGGCCTGAGCCGCGGCGGTCGCGGGGCCGCTCGGTAGACTTGTCCGGTGCCAGTGAATCCCGAGCTCGTCGGGCGGGTCTTCCCGCCGACCGCCCCGTATCTCGTCGGTCGTGAGAAAGTGCGGGACTTCGCCCGTGCGGTCTTCGCCGACGACCCGCAGCACGTCGACCCGGCGGCCGCGGAGGCGCTCGGGTACGCCGACGTCGTCGCACCGCCGACGTTCGCGATGGTGATCCAGGACCAGACCCTCCAGCAGCTGCTCGCCGAGCCCGACTCCGGCATCGTGCTGCAGAACGTCCTGCACGCCGAGCAGCGCTTCCGCTACACCCGCCCGATCGTCGCGGGCGACGAACTGACCGGCACGCTGTCGGTGACCGGCATCCGCGCGATCGGCGGCAACGCCATGGTCACGAGCGAGGCGGAGATCACCGACGCCGCGGGTGCGCACGTCGTCACCGCCACGTCGGTGCTCCTGGTCGGGGAGGGCGAGAAGTGAGCGCCGCCGCCGTCGGAGACGTCGTCGCCGAGCGCAGCGTCCACCTCACGCGTGAGTCCCTCGTCCGCTACGCCGGCGCCTCAGGTGACTTCAACCCGATCCACTACCGAGACGACGTGGCGGCATCCGTCGGTCTTCCCGGCGTGCTCGCACACGGCATGCTCACGATGGGCCTCGCCGTCGAGACGCTCGTGCCGTGGCTCGGCGACTCCGGACGCATCCTCGAGTACGGCGTGCGCTTCACGCGTCCCGTCGTCGTGGACCCCGAGACCGGCGCCGAGCTGCGCATCGTCGCGAAGGTCGGCGCGGTGCAGGACGACGAGCTGCGCATCGACCTCACCGTCACCCACGCCGACACCACCGTCCTCGGCAAGGCGCAGGTGCGGGTGCGGTCCGTCTAGCCGATGCCCGAGATCGACCCGATACCGCTCTCGCAGCTGACGACGCTCCGCACCGGAGCCGCGCCGGCGCGCATGGTCGACGCGCTCACCGTGGACGAGCTCATCGGCGTGCTCCGCGAGGCCTGGGTCGACGGCGAGCCGCTGCTCGTCCTCGGCGGCGGCTCCAACCTGTTCGTCGGTGACGAGCCGTTCGAGGGGACCGTCGTGCGCGTCCTCACGAAGGGCATCGAGCGGTTGCCGTCACCCCGGTCCGGCTTCGTACGGCTGCGGGTGCAGGCCGGTCACGACTGGGACGACCTCGTCGCCCACGCCGTCGCCGAAGGGCTCGCCGGCATCGAGGCGATGGCCGGGATCCCCGGGACCGTCGGCGCGGCCCCCGTGCAGAACATCGGCGCCTACGGCCAGGAGATCGTCCAGACCCTCGCCGAGGTCGAGCTCATCGACGAGGCGACCGGCGATGTCGCGACGGTGCCCGCGTCCGAGCTCGGGCTGGGGTTCCGCACGTCGGTGTTCAAGCAGCACTACGGTTCGGTCGCCCAGCGCCCGGCCGTGATCCTGTCCGTCACGCTCGAGCTCGCCGACGTCGGGCACGGGGAGCGGCCGGTCGCGGGAGAACAGCTGCGCGCCGCCCTCGGACTCGCCCCCGAGGACACCGTGTCGCTCGCGTGGGTGCGGGAGCACGTCCTCGAGACCCGACGCCGCAAGGGCATGGTGCTCGACGCGTCCGACCCCGACACGTACAGCGCGGGGTCGTTCTTCCAGAACGCGATCGTGTCGGCATCCTTCGCCCGCACGCTGCCGCCGGAGTGCCCGCGCTGGCCGGTGACGCCCGACCTCGACCCGGTCCTGGTGATCCCGCTCGCCGCGTACGAGGGCTACGTGCCCCGCGCCGCGGCGCAGGAGTCGGACGTCAAGATCAGCGCGGCGTGGCTCATCGAGCACGCCGGGTTGCGCAAAGGCTTCAAGCTCCCGCGCTCGCGGGCCGCGCTGTCGAGCAAGCACGCGCTCGCGCTCACGAACCGGGGCGAGGGCACGGCGGAGGAGCTCGCGCAGCTTGCGCGATTCATCCAGGGCCGCGTGCAGGCCGAGTTCGGACTCATTCTGCAGCCGGAGCCGGTGCTCGTCGGCGTCGAGCTCTAGCCCCGCCGCGCTTCACGCGCGCTTCAGGTGCGCTTCAGCCCCGATGCGCCACGATGGGAGCATGCGACTCCTGGTGGTGGACGACGAGCCGCGCCTGGCGGAGGGCCTCAAGCGGGGACTGGAAGCCGAGGGTTTCGCCGTCGACGTCGCGCACACCGGCACCGACGGGCTGTGGCTCGCCCGCGAGCAGCAGTACGCGGCGATCCTGCTCGACATCATGCTGCCCGGCATGAACGGCTACGTGGTGTGCCGCACCCTGCGCGACGAGGAGAACTGGACGCCGGTCCTGATGCTGACCGCGAAGGACGGCGAGTGGGACCAGGTCGAGGGCCTGGACACCGGCGCGGACGACTACCTCACCAAGCCGTTCTCGTTCGCGGTGCTCGTCGCCCGCGTCCGCGCGCTCATCCGGCGCGGTGCCGGCGCCCGCCCGGCGATCCTCCGCGTCGGCGACCTGGAGCTGGACCCCGCCGCGCGGACCGTGCGGCGCAGCGAGACCCCGATCGAGCTGACGACGCGCGAGTTCTCGGTGCTCGAGTTCCTCGTGCGCCGCGCGGGTGAGGTCGTGCCGAAGGCCGACATCCTCGGCGGCGTCTGGGACTTCGCCTTCGAGGGCGACCCGAACATCGTCGAGGTGTACATCGGGCACTTGCGGAGCAAGATCGACCGGCCGTTCGGCCGCGAGAGCATCCGGACCGTGCGCGGGGCCGGCTACCGGATCGACGCGGATGGCTGAGCGGCCGCGGGGCGGGCCGGGCATCCGCGTCCGCATCACCGCGGTGGCGGCATCCGTCGTCCTCCTCGCGCTCGCGCTCGGCGCCGTCGGCTTCTGGTTCACCCTGCGCGGCGCGCTGTACGGTCAGCTCGACTCCGCCGCGCAGCAGGATGCCGCGGCGTTCGCGGAGCAGGTGGACGCCTCCGGCCCGGAATCGCTCCCCGACATCGACGACGACCGGTTCTGGCAGCTGATCGACCGGGACAGCGGCGCGGTGGTCGCCGCGAGCGACGCCGCCGAGGACGTCGGAGCGCTCGCCGACCGCGAGGGGTCCGCGCCATCGCTCATCCGGCTCGATCCGGGGGATCCGCCGTTCGTCGCGGCGGTCGAACGCGAGGGCGGCGACTGGATCGTCGTCGCGGGACGCAGCACGGAAGAGGTGGATGTCACCCTCACCACGGTCGGCGTGCTCCTGGCGGTCTCGGTCCCGGTCGTCACGGCGATCGTCGCGCTCACGACGTGGTTCGCGGTCGGTCGTTCGCTCGCCCCGGTCGAGCGGATGCGGCGCCAGGTCGAGACGCTCTCGGCGAGCGATCTGTCGGCACGGGTGGACGAACCGGCCACGAACGACGAGATCGGCCGCCTCGCCCACACGATGAACGGCATGTTGAGCCGGCTCGACGAATCGCAGGTCGCGCAGCGACGGTTCGTCTCGGATGCGTCGCACGAGCTCAAGTCGCCGCTGGCGTCGCTGCGTCAGTTCGCGGAGGTGGCCCGTGCGCACCCCGACCGCATCAGCGCGGCGGAGCTGAGCGACGCCGTGCTCGACGAGGGTGGGCGGCTCGAGCGGCTCGTCCAGGGGATGCTGGTCCTCACGCGGGCGGACGAGGGAGGACTCGCCCTCCACCCGGGGGACGTCGACCTCGACGACATCCTTCTGGCGGAGGCGGCCCGGCTGCGCGCGCTCGGGGGCGTGACGGTCGATGTCCGCGGCGTGCAGCCGGCGCGCGTGCGCGGGGACGCGGCGCTGCTCCGGCAGGTGGTCCGGAACCTCGCCGACAACGCGGCCCGGCACGCTCGATCCGATGTCGTGTTCACCGCAGAGCCTGCCGGCGGTGGCGCGGTGCTCACGGTGGAGGACGACGGTGCGGGCGTCGCCGCGTCCGAACGGAGTCGGATCTTCGAGCGCTTCGTGCGGCTCGACGACGCCCGCGCGCGCGACGCCGGCGGCAGCGGGCTGGGGCTCGCGATCGTACGCGAGATCGTGCGCGCCCACGGGGGAGACGTGCGCGTGGATGCCGGCCGCTCAGGCGGCGCGCTGTTCGTCGTGACCCTGCCCGGCTGACCGTTTTCCGCGCTTCAGGTTGGCTTCAGGGGCCGCGCGGGATCGTGGAGTCCTACCCAGGAGGACACCATGCGCAAACCCATCATCTGGATCGCCGGCACCGCCGGAGCGATCGCCCTCATCGGCGCCGGCACGGCCGTCGCGTTCGCGACCGGCACCGCCGAGCTCCCGTTCGACGCCGACGACGTCGCTGTGACGCAGACCGACGACCGGCTCGCGTCCGGCGCGCCGTCGGACATCGAGGGCGCGATCGCGGCGGCGCTGAAGGAAGCCGGACCCGGTGTCGTGATCGACGCCGACATCGACGACAACGCGGCCTACGCCTACGAGATCGACGTGCGTCAGAACAGCGGTGGCATCGTCGAGGTCAAGCTCGACGAGAACCTGAAGGTCGTCTCGGCGCAGCCCGATGACCGGGGTGCGGCATCCGGCTCGGACGACGGCGTCCCGGACGCCGCGGACGCGAAGAAGGCATCGGATGCCGCGCTCGCGCACGTCGGATCGGGAACGGTCACGAGCGTCGAGCTGAGCGATGACGCCGACCACGTCTACGAGGTCGAGATCGACCTCGGCGACGGCAAGGACGTCGACGTGGAGCTCGACGGCGCTTTTACGGTGGTGAAAGCGGACTGATCCGCCGGTTCTCGGTTCCCGACGACGGGCTCGTCCTGACGGACGAGCCCGTCGTACGTCGTGCGGTGATCAGGGTGCAGATTCGCCGCCGCAGCGGCGAATTCGATGAGCAAGCGGCGCAGTCCCATGACGGCTCCTTCGTGAGTGGGTTCACAAAGGCGACGCGCCGCAGGCGCCCCGGTCGACATCCCTGCCCGATCTCTCTCTCGCGAGGTGGTGGGTTTCCCCGCGAGATGGTGGGTTTCCCCGCGAGGTGGTGGGTTTCCCCGCGAGGTGGTGGGTTTCCCCGCGAGGTGGTGGGTTTCCCCGCGAGGTGGTGGGCACCATCTCGGGGGAGGAGGCACCATCTCGGGGGTCGGGGACTCCGGCTCCGCGCGCTCGGATCAGGCGAAGAGCTCCTGCAGGCGCCGCACGCCCTCGAGCAGCTGCTCGTCGCCGAGGGCGTACGAGAGCCGCAGGTATCCGGACGGACCGAACGCCTCGCCGGGGACCACCGCGACCTCGACCTCCTCGAGGATCAGATCGGCCAGCTCGAGCGAGGTGGTCGGCGTCTTGCCGCGCCACGTGCGCCCGAGCAGACCCTGCACGTCGGGGTACACGTAGAACGCGCCGAGCGGGTTCGGGACCGTGACACCCGAGATCTTCGCGAGCTCGCCCACGATGAGCTGACGGCGCCGGTCGAACGCGACGCGGAACTCCTCCGCCTCGGTCTGCGGTCCGGTCAGGGCGGCGAGGGCCGCGCGCTGGGCGATGTTGTTCACGTTGCTGGACAAGTGCGACTGCAGGTTCGCGGCGAGCTTGATCGCGTCTTTGGGTCCGACCATCCAGCCCACGCGCCAGCCGGTCATCGCGTAGGTCTTCGCGACGCCGTTCACCAGGATCGTCTGGGCAGCGGCATCCGGCACCGCCTCGACGATCGAGACGGCGCGCGCGCCTTCGTAGACGAGGTTCTGGTAGATCTCGTCCGAGATGATCCAGATGCCGTGCTCGACGGCCCACTCGCCGATCGCGGCGGTCTCCTCCGGCGTGTACACCGAGCCGGTCGGGTTGGAGGGGGAGACGAACACGAGCGCGGTCGTGCGAGGGGTGCGGGCGGCCTCGAGCTGGTCGACGGTGACCTTGTAGTCCTGGTCGGCGCCGGCGAAGACCTCGACGGGGACGCCGTCGGCCAGAGCGATCGCCTCGGGGTAGGTCGTCCAGTACGGCGCGGGCAGCAGCACCTCGTCACCCGGGTTCACCACGGCCTGGAACGCCTGGTACACGGACTGCTTGCCGCCGTTCGTGACGATGACCTGGCTCGGGTCGACCTCCAGGCCCGAGTCGCGCAGCGTCTTCGCCGCGATCGCCTCGCGCAGCACCGGAAGGCCGACGGCGGGCGTGTAGCGGAAGTTCGCCGGGTCGCGCAGGGCCTCGGCAGCGGCATCCACGATGAACTGCGGCGTCGCGAAATCGGGCTCGCCGGCGGCGTAGCTGATCACGGGCCGGCCGGCGGCTTGCAGGGCCTTGGCCTTCGCGTCGACCTTGAGGGTCGCCGACTCGGCGATGGCGGAGAGCTTGCGGGAGAGTGGGGCGCGTTCTGTCACGCTTCGAGCGTAGTCCGCGCCCTCACCTCCCGTGAGACGACATCTGCGCGTCGAAACGGTGGGCAAGCCCCACGGTCTCGACGCGCAGATGTCGTCTCAGCGATAGAGGGCGCTGGTCACAGATCCAGCGGCCAGGCGGGGCGGAGCTCGATGATCCCGCCGGTGGCCATCGGATGCCGCGACGCGAGCTCGATCGCCTCCTCCAGGCTGTCGCACTCGAGCACGTCGAAACCCGCGATCCACTCGTGGGTCTCTGCGAACGGACCGTCGGTGACGTGGATGGAGCCGTTGCGGCGGCGGATGGTCTTCGCGTCCGCGGGCGGGCGCAAGCGGTCTCCCTCGACGGCCTTGCCCGCGCCGTACGTCTCATCGACCCACTGCTCGATCGAGACAGGTCCTTCTTCCGTGCTCTCCAGGCTGGGGTCGACGACGACGAGCATCAGGAACTTCATGGGGTGGTCCTTTCGTGAGGGTCACTCTCGGAGCGACGTTACGTGAGGACGACGTGCGCGGCATCCGTCGATCGACAACCGCGTCGAAAAGAATCAGGTCGCCGGAACGGCCTTCAGCAGGTCGCGCGCGGCCAGCCCGATGATCGCGCTGTAGGTCGGATAGGCGAACTTGACGCGCGCGAGGGTCGCGACGTCGATTCCGGCGGCCATCGCGGTCGTGACCGACTGGATGACCTCGACCGCGTTCTCGCCGACGGCGTGCGCGCCCAGGATGAGTTCGCGACGGTTGTCGGCGATGAGCTTGAGGAATCCGATGCCGCGGTCGTCGATCACGGCGCGCTCGAGGTCGGCGTAGCGCGCGACAGCGACGACGCAGTGCGGATCCCTCTCGCGCGCCTGCTCCTCCGTCAGTCCCACGCCGGCGTAGTCCGGATCGGTGAAGCCGCCGGCGGGGAGCAGGTGATGCGGGGTCCGGCGATTGGCGCCGAGCACCGCGGTCTCGGCGGCCGCCTCGCCCTCGAACTGCGCGGCCTGCACGAGCATGTCCTTGCCGTTCGCATCACCCACCGCGAAGATGTGCGACGCGGACGAATGGAAGTAGTCGTCGACCGGGATCGCCGAGCGCTGCACGTCGACTCCCGCGTTCTCCAGACCCAGGTCTTCGACGTCGGCGGGCCACCCCGTCGCCATCACGACCGCGTCGAAGACCTCGACATTCTCGCGGTCCGCGTCCGTCCAGGTCAGGGCGATGCGCTCGCCGTCGACCTTTTCGAGCTTCTGCACGCCGGTGATCCCGGTGTGCACCGCCATGCCCTGTGCGCGGAATGCGTCCGTGACGACCGCCGAGATCTCGGCATCCGAGGCCATGAGCACGCGCGGCGCAAGATCGAGGATCGTCACGTGCGAACCCAGCGAATCGAAGACCGTGGCCAGCTGCATCCCCGTGTTGCCCGCGCCGATGATCGCGACCCGGCCGGGGAGTCGCGGGAGGTCGAGCACGTGCTCGGGCACGGTCGCGAGCTCCGCGCCGGGGATCGGGAGACGGCGCGAGTGCCCGCCGACGCACACCAGGATGCTCGATGCGCTCACTCGGCGCCCGGAGTCCAGCACCAGGGTGTGCGAGCTCTCGAACCGCGCGCGTCCCTCCTGCCGCAACACGATGCCGGCGTCGGCGAACCGGGCCGGCTCGCGCTTGATCGCCCGCACGCCGTCCACGCGCTCCCGCACGCGCGCGACGGTGCCGGGCCAGTCGACGGTGGCGTCCCCGATCTGGATGCCGTACGCATCGGCCGCGCGGATCTCCCGCATGAGCCGGGCGGCCTTGGCCAGCACGCGGGTCGGGACGCATCCGGTGTTCACGCATGTGCCGCCGGTGCGTTCGGTCGCCTCGAGTACGACCACCCGCGCACCGAGCTCGGCGGCGCGGAGCGCCGCCGCAGTTCCCGCGGGACCGGCACCGATGACGGCGACGTCGTAGTGCTCCGCCGAGGCGCCGGGTGCGGCATCCGTCGGGGTGTCGTGCAGGCTCATGCGCATCCTCCCGCCCGGGGCGGTCGGTGCGCCCCCGGGCGTTCTCATGATCCCATCGCCCCGGCCGGCCGGGGCCGGTTCCGCGGAGGTCAGGCTGCCGTCGGCGGCGGCTCCTGTCGGACGAGTCGTGCCACCTCCGCACGCGAGCGGACACCCCACCGCGCGAACACCGCTGCCACGTGCTTCTCCACCGTCGGGACGCCGATGCCGAGCTTCGCGGCGATGTGCTTGTTCGTCGCCCCGGTCGCGATCAGCTCGGCGACCGCGCGCTGACGGCGCGTGAGCGGGGGAAGGGACTTCGCCGCGGGCGGCGAGGGGTCGGCTGCCCCGATCGCCGAACGGGTGGGCACGCCGAGGGTCCGCAGGATGCGCGAGACGTGCACCCGCACGGTGGCCTCCGACACGAACATCGCGCGTGCGATCTGCGCGTTGGACAGCCCCCGCGCCAGCAGTGTCGCGACCTCCTGCTCGCGCGGTGAGAGCCCCGCCCACCCCGGTGTCGCCGGCGGGAGCCTGCGGCCGATGCGCCGCAGCTCACGTCCCGCGGCACGGCGGGCGGAGCGGTGTCCGGAGTCGAGCGCGCTGGCGGCCAGGTCGGTCAGAGCGCGGGCGGCGTCGCCGCTGCGATGTGCCGCGATGCGCGAGCGGGCGAGGAGGATCTCGGCTTCGATCGCCTCGACGCCGCGCTGCTGTCGCCGCGCATCCCGGGCGCTGCGTTCGGACACCGCGATCGCCGTGTCGAAGCTGCCGTCCAGCAGCGCGCGGTGAGAGGCCATGCGGTCCAGCGACGCAGTGGCCATCGGATGCCGGGCGAGGACCTGCGCGCGCTCGTGCCAGCGCGCGGCGCCGCGCGCGTCGCCTCGGGACGCGGCCTCGGCCACGAGCATCTCGAACCCCCAGGCGCGGTCGATGATGCGCAGATGCGACAGGTCCTCGTCTCCACCGGCGAGCACGATGAGCCGGGACGCGCGCCCGTGCTCGCCGATCGCGATCGCCGCGAACGCGGCGAGGACGCGGCATCCCCTCGTCACCGCATCGACGATCGGGACGTCGCTGCGCTCCACCTCGGCGATCAGCGCGCGGGTCCGCGCACGTTCGTCCGCGCTGCCGGCCACCAGGGCGGCGCACCCGCGCGCGAACAGCGTGGGCACGGCGCCGTCGGCCGCGGCGATGCCCGCGTCGGCGTGCACGCGCGCCTGGCTCACGTCCCCACGGAACATGCTCGCGCGCGCCTCGAGTGCGCAGATGAAGACGGCGAACGGATGCCGGACCACGCCGAACAGCTCCCCATCGGTGGCGCGCATCCGGGCCAGGAGCGGGGTCGCGAGATCCAGCCGGGCGCCGGCGAGGGCGCCCTCCGCGAGGAGCGCCCATACCGGGCGGGCAAGCGCGGCGGTGAGCGGTGCCGGATCGGCGAGAGCCGCGGACAGCGGGTCGTTCAGCGTCGCCGTGATCTCCAGGTCGGTGCAGCACGCCTTCGCGATACTCGCCGCCGCGCGCGCGAGAGCCCGGGCGTCGGGATCGCGGGCGTCCGCCACGGCGCGCGCCGCGCATCGGGCGGCGGCGTCGAAGTCGCTCAGCCAGACGAGCTCGAGGCTGTGCAGGGCGAGGAGGAAGGAATCGGGCGCGCCGTCGATGGCCGGGCGGATCGCCCCACCGCGCATCAGCCGCGCGAGGGTGTGGTCGAGCTCGGTCGGCCGATCCATGTGCTCACAGTAGCGACGGGTCCTCGCCGCGAATACGCCGAAACCCCCATGGATCGGCGGGCGTCGCGTCCCTAGCGTCGGGAGCAGCGGCCGGGGTGCCGCGGTGAGGAGGCACGGGGATGACGCGATCAGGTGGACTGCGGTGGCGGATGCTGGTCCTGGCGACCGCGGGAGTGCTCGCCGTCACGCTGTCCGGGTGCAGCCCGACAGCGCCCACCGACGAGGGTGCCGGGACGAGCGTGGAGGAGCCGGACGCGACCGCGGAGGACACGGGGGACGAGGTGGAGGATGCCGGCGATGACGGCTCGGGGGAGTTCGTGGTCGTCGCCGGCACCGGCCGGTACGCCGTGGGCACCGACATCCCGTTCGGCGGCTATCAGCTCAGCGGCGAGCCGGCGTCGCAGCCGGACGGCTGCACGTGGTCGATTCAGGATGCCGACGGGGCGGTGGCGTTCGAGAATCAGGGCTCGTACGCCTTCCTGACGGACATCCCCGAGGGCTCGGTGTTCGTGACGGACGGCTGCCCCGACTGGGAGCAGTTCGAGTAGCTGGCCGGTTCGACCGCGAAACCGCAACCGAGCGCCGAGACCTCGGGGATTCCCCTGAGTCTCGGCGCTCGGTTGCCGTCTCGCGGAACAGCCGCCGCGGCGGGCGGTGCTGTCGGAGGATCAGCCGAACTGGTTCATCGTGTTGTGCGCGCCGCCGGCCTTGAGCGCGGCATCCCCGGCGAAGTACTCCTTGTGGTTGTCGCCGATGTCGCTCCCGGCCATGTTCTGGTGCTTGACCGTCGCGATGCCCTCTCGGATCTCGCGGCGCTGCACGCCCTGCACGTAGGCGAGCATGCCCTCGTCGCCGAAGTAGCCCTTCGCCAGGTCATCCGTCGACAGCGCAGCCGTGTGGTACGTCGGCAGGGTGATCAGGTGGTGGAAGATCCCGGCACGCGCCGACCCGTCCTTCTGGAACGAGCGGATCTTCTCATCGGCGAGACGCGCGAGCTCCGTGCCGTCGTAGTCGACGTTCATCAGGTCGGACCGGTCGTATGCCGACACATCGGCGCCTTCGGCCACGAGCAGGTCGTACACCTGCTGACGGAAGTTGAGCGTCCAGTTGAACGACGGGCTGTTGTTGTAGACGAGCTTCGCGTTCGGGATCTCCTTGCGGATCTCGTCCATCATCCCGGCGATCTGCTCCACGTGCGGCTTCTCGGTCTCGATCCACAGCAGGTCGGCGCCGTTGCGGAGCGCGGTGACGCAGTCCAGGACGCAGCGCTCCTCGCCCGTGCCCGGACGGAACTGGTACAGGTTACTCGGCAGCCGCTTGGGGCGCACGAGCCGGCCGTCGCGCGTGAGGACGACGTCGCCCGTGCCCAGATCGGATGCCGAGATCTCCTCGACATCGAGGAACGCGTTGTACTGGTCGCCCAGGTCGCCCGGGGCGTGGCTGACGGCGAGCTTCTGCGTGAGCCCCGCGCCGAGCGAGTCGGTGCGGGCGACGATCACGCCGTTGTCGACGCCGAGCTCGAGGAACGCGTAGCGGACCGCGTTGAGCTTCGCGATGAAGTCGTCGTGCGGGACCGTGACCTTGCCGTCCTGGTGGCCGCACTGCTTCTCGTCGGAGACCTGGTTCTCGATCTGGATGGCGCACGCGCCGGCCTCGATCATCTTCTTGGCGAGCAGGTACGTCGCTTCGGGGTTGCCGAAACCGGCGTCGATGTCGGCGATGATCGGCACGACGTGGGTCTCGTACGTGTCGATCTGCGACTGGATGAACTCCGCCGCGGTCTCGTCCCCCGCCGCGCGCGCCGCGTCGAGCTTCGTGAAGAGCAGGTCGAGCTCCCGGGCATCCGCCTGGCGGAGGAACGTGTAGAGCTCCGCGATGAGTGCGGGCACCGCGGTCTTCTCGTGCATCGACTGATCGGGCAACGGCCCGAACTCCGAGCGGAGGGCCGCGACCATCCACCCCGACAGGTAGAGGTAGCGCTTGTTCGTGGACTTCAGGTGCTTCTTGATCGAGATGAGCTTCTGCTGTCCGATGAAGCCGTGCCAGACGCCGAGCGACTGGGTGTAGACGGACGAGTCGGCGTCGTACTCCGCCATGTCGCGGCGCATGATGTCGGCGGTGTACTGGGCGATCTCGAGGCCCGTGCGGAAGCGGTTCTGCGCCCGCATCCGCGCGACGGCCTCGGGGTCGATCGCATCCCAGCTCGCGCCGTTCTGCTGCTTCAGAGCCTGCGTGGCGGTGATGTCGTCCTGGTAGTGGGTCATGTCGTGTCCTTCGTGTGTGGCGGAAAGAGGGGTCAGTCGGTTTCGACCAGGAACTTCGCGTACGCGGTCAGCGTGAGGAACGTCGGGAACTCCTCGCGCAGCGCCACCTCGCGGAACACCTCGGCGGCGTCCTCGAACCGGTCCTCGTCACGGCGGTCGGCCTCGGTGAGCACGCGCGTGATCAGGCCCTCGATGTAGTCGCGGGTGATCAGGGTGCCGTCCTCGGTCGTACGGTCCTGGTGGATCCACTGCCACACCTGCGATCGCGAGATCTCGGCGGTGGCGGCATCCTCCATCAGGTTGTCGATCGCCACGGCGCCGAGCCCGCGCAGCCATGCCTCGATGTAGCGGATCGCCAC
The DNA here is from genome assembly GCF_040687315.1 of Microbacterium sp. NPDC064584. Lineage (NCBI taxonomy): Bacteria > Bacillati > Actinomycetota > Actinomycetes > Micrococcales > Microbacteriaceae > Microbacterium > Microbacterium sp. NPDC064584. The sequence goes on from NZ_JBFBMZ010000007.1 coordinate 144,599, forward strand.
CGACACGTTCGCGTACACGCCCTCCGCGGTCACCGGCCGGCCGATGTGCACGTCCAGCAGGTCGGCTGCCCGCACGTGCACGTCGTCGCGCTGGCGGTCAATCTGGTTCGGTCGGTCGCCGAGCACGGCGTCGAACTCGGCCATCGCCGTCGGGATCAGGTCGGGGTGGGCCACCCACGTGCCGTCGAAGCCGTCGCCGGCCTCGCGCTTCTTGTCCGCGGCCACCTTCTCGAATGCCCGCGCCGTCACCTCGGGGTCGCGGCGGTTCGGAATGAACGCGCTCATCCCGCCGATCGCGAAAGCGCCGCGCTTGTGGCACGTCTTCACGAGCAGTTCCGTGTACGCCCGCATGAACGGCACGGTCATCGTGACCTCGCTGCGGTCCGGCAGCACGAAGCGCGCGCCGCGGCCGCGGTAGTTCTTGATGATCGAGAAGATGTAGTCCCAGCGTCCGGCGTTCAGACCCGCGCAGTGGTCGCGCAGCTCGAACAGGATCTCCTCCATCTCGAACGCGGCCGGCAGCGTCTCGATCAGCACGGTCGCGCGGATCGTGCCGTGCGGGATGCCGACATAGCGCTCGCTGAACGTGAACACGTCGTCCCAGAGCTTGGCCTCTTCGCTGGACTCCAGCTTCGCGATGTAGAAGTACGGGCCGCGGCCGTTCGCGATCAGCTGCTCGGCGTTGTGGAAGAAGTAGAGCCCGAAGTCCACGAGCGAGCCGGATGCCGCCATCTCGCGGCCGGCCCGGTCGGTGAACCGCAGGTGGGCCTCGCTCAGGTGCCAGCCCCGGGGGCGCATCACGATCGTGGGCGTCCGCTCGGCGGTGACCTCGTAGGTCTTTCCGGCGTCGTTCGTGAACGACAGCTCGCCGCGGATCGCGTCGCGCAGCGACAGCTGCCCCTCGATCACGTTCTTCCACGTGGGGCTCGTGGCGTCCTCCTGGTCCGCCAGCCACACCCGCGCGCCGGAGTTCAGCGCGTTGATCGTCATCTTCGGGTCGGTGGGCCCGGTGATCTCCACGCGGCGGTCCTCCAGCCCAGGTCCGGCTCCGGCGACCCGCCATTCGGCGTCCTCGCGGATGTGCGCGGTGTCGTCACGGAAGCGCGGGTCGTGGCCGTTGCCGATCTCGAAGCGGCGCCGCATCCGATCGGCGAGACGGTCGTGACGGCGTCCGCCGAAACGCTGGTGCAGTTCGGCGACGAAGGCCAGCGCCTCCGGGGTGAGGATCTCGTCGTACCGCGGGGCGAGACGTCCGACGACCTGAACGGCCGGCGCCGGCGCCGTGGTGGGGGCGGTCAGTGTGGCGGTTGCAGGTGTCATGTCGATGTCCTTCTGTGAACGGATGAGCGGCGGTGGTGCCGCCCGTGAGTCCACTGTGGGGTGAAGTTCGGGGTCCGAACCGACGAATGCCGGTGTGAAGTTTCGAGGAAATTCGCCATTCGTGACAGAATCGCGACATGCAGACCTCGGGAACAGCGGATGCCGCCACGGAAGTCCTCGACGATGAAGAGGTGGATTCGCTCACGATCGGCCGCCGCATCCGGCAGCTGCGCACCGCGCGCGGCATGACGCTCGACGAGCTCGCGTCCGCGGTGGACCGCGTGCCGAGCCAGCTGTCGATGATCGAGAACGGTCGTCGCGAGCCGAAGCTCACGCTGCTGCGCTCGATCGCGCGCGCGCTGGATTCGACGCTGGATGCGCTGCTGGAATCCGAGCCGCTCGACGAGCGCGCCTCGATGGAGATCGCCCTGGAGCGGGCGATGAAGGGACAGACGTTCCAGGCGCTGGGGATCGCGCCGTTCCGGATCGGCAAGACCGTGCCCGACGACGCGCTGAAGGCCATGCTCGCGCTCCAGGGTGAGATCGAACGGCTGCGCGACGAGCGCGCGGCGACCCCGGAGGAGGCGCGGCGGGCCAACGTGGCGCTGCGCCGGCTGATGCGCACGCAGAACAACCACTTCCCGGAGCTGGAGAAGCAGGCGCTGGGCATCCTCGACGCTGTCGGGCACCCCGGCGGTCCGTTGACGCAGCGGACGGCATCCGACATCGCCGCCCATCTCGGCTTCACGCTGCACTACGTGTCCGACCTGCCGCAGACCACGCGCAGCGTCGCCGACATCAAGAACGGCCGGCTCTACCTCTCCAGCCGGCTCGCCTCGAAGGGCGACCCGCGCACCGCGGTGCTGCAGGCGCTGTCCAGCCGGATCCTCGGACACACCGAGCCCACGAGCTACGCGGAGTTCCTGCGGCAGCGCGTGGAGACGAACTACCTCACGGGAGCTCTCCTGATCCCCGAGGATCACGCGGTGCCGTTCCTCCAGGAGGCGAAGGGCCGCAAGGCCGTGTCGATCGAAGACCTGCGCGACGCGTACTCGGTGTCCTACGAGACCGCCGCCCACCGTTTCACGAACCTCGCCACGGTGCACCTCGGCATCCCGGTGCACTTCCTGAAGGTGCACGAGTCCGGCACGATCACGAAGGCCTACGAGAACGACGACGTGAACTTCCCGACCGACCGGCTCGGGTCGATCGAGGGGCAGATGTGCTGCCGCAAGTGGACGTCACGCGTCGTGTTCGACGAGGACGATCACTTCAATCCGTATTACCAGTACACCGACACCGGCAACGGCACGTACTGGTGCACCGCGCGCGTCGAGCTCTCCAGCGAAGGCGCGCACTCGGTGTCGGTCGGGGTGCGCTTCGACGACACGAAGTGGTTCCTCGGGCGGGACACCCCGAACCGCGGCGTCTCGAAGCACTCGGTCGAAGTCTGCTGCCGTCGCGCTCCCGCCGACCTCGAGGCCGTATGGCGGGACAATTCGTGGCCCAACGTGCGGACGCCGCGGACGCTGCTCGCGACGCTGCCGACCGGGTCGTTCCCCGGGGTGGACACCACGGACGTCTACGAGTTCCTGGAGGCGCACGCGCCGCGCTGAGTCGCGCCGTCGCCCACCGGGAACGGGTTCAGCGCCCGGCGATCAGATCGGCCGCGTGAGCGAAGGCCGACGTGCGCGAGGACGAGCCGCGGGACTCCGCCCGGTCGGCGGCGCGGTAGGCCGTGTAGATGCCGTGCACGGCGAGCCATCGGACGGGCTCGATCTCCCACCGCCGCGCGCGGTGACCGACCCACGGCAGTCGCGCGAGCTCGGTGTCGAGACCCAGGACGAGGTCGGCCAGCGTGCGCCCGGCGAGGTTCGTCGCGGTCACGCCGGTGCCGACGTAGCCCCCGGCCCAGCCGATTCCGGATGCCGCGTCCAGTCCGACCGAGGCCGCCCAGTCCCGCGGCACCCCGAGCACGCCCGCCCACGCGTGCGCGACGGGGATCTCGGCGGCGGTCGGGAAGAACGCGCGCAGAAGGGCGGTGAGCGAGCGGACGGTTCGCTCCTGCGTGCGGCCGTCGGCGTCGACGCGCGACCCGTAGCGGTAGGGCACACCGCGCCCGCCGAACGCGATGCGGTCATCCGCGGTGCGCTGCGCGTACATGTACACGTGCGCGAAGTCGCCCAGCACGTCGCGCCCGCCCCACCCGATCCGATCCCACGCCGCCGTCGGCAGCGGGTCGGTGATGATCATCGACGAGTTCATCGGCAGGACCGTGCGATGCTGACCCCGCAGATCGGGCGTGAATCCCTCGGTCGCACGCAGCACGAACGGCGCCCGGACCGTGCCGCGCGTGGTGATCGCCCGCCCGGGCGCGATCTCGGTCACACGAGTGTTCTCGTGGATCACGACTCCGCGCCGCTCGACGGCTGCGGCGAGACCTGCGGCGAGCTTCGCGGGGTGCACGCGCGCCGCGTGCGGGTGCCACAGCCCGCCGAGCGCGCGGTCGACGGCGATCCGGGTCGCCGTCGCGGCGGCATCCCACTCCTCGACGTCGGTGTGCGGCCACGCATGCTCCGCGACGGCCGCGGCGCGCAGGCGTGCGAGCTGCGCGGGCGTGCGGGCGACGTTGAGCTCGCCCCCCTTGACGACGTCGGCGTCGATGCCCTCCCGGCCGGCGACGGCGATCACCTCGTCGACGGTCTCGTTCAGCGCCCGCTGCTGGGCGATCGCCGCGGCGCGGCCGTGGCTGCGCGCGAAGCGCTCGCGCCCGCCCGTGACCGAGTTCGTGAGCCACCCTCCGTTGCGGCCGGAAGCGCCGAATCCGGCGAAGCGCTGTTCCAGCACGACGATGCGCAGATCCGGCTGCAACGACGCGAGATAGTACGCCGTCCACAGACCGGTGTACCCGGCGCCGACGATCGCGACGTCGGCGTCGGTGTCGCCGGGGAGCGGCGGGCGTGGTGCGGGCGCGCCGCCGAGCTCTCGCCACCACCACGAGGTCTCGCCGTTGCGCACCGCCACCGGCTCAGGATAGCCAGCGCGGCGCGGAGTCAGCTCTCCAGGACCCTCAGCGCCGCCCACAGTTCGGCGCGGGCCGCGAACGACCCGAGGTCTCGCCCGAGCACCTGCTCCGCCAGAGCGAGCCGGGTCCGCACCGTGTGACGGTGCACGCCCAGCGAGCGCGCGGTGCTCTCGTGGGAGCAGTCGTCGTCGAACCACGCGCGCAGCGTCTGCATCAGGTGGGTGCCGTGTCGCTCGTCGTGCACGAGGAGCGGACCGAGTTCGGCGGCGGCGAGCGTTCGGGACTGCGCGGTGAGCGCCGACAGCACCCCGGACGCGGCGACGTCCGCGAACGCGGTCACCGGGCCGACCCCCCGATCGCGCGCCAGGGTGGCCTGTCCGATCGCTGCGGCGAAAGCGTCGTAGCCGACGGGGTCGGACACCCCTACGCGCAGCTCGAAGCGTTCTGCCACTTCGTCGATCACGGCGCGCTCGGCCGCGGGGACGACCATCACCAGGCCGTCGTCGCCGCGCCCGAAGAAGAGCGACCCGCGGCGCTCCTCGGCGCGCAGCTCCAGCAGCTCCGCGAGTCCGTCCGCCCGGGAGGAACGGGCCGCCGTCGCCCGACCGCCGGTTCCGGATGCCGCCGCCTCCGTCACGGCGACGATGACGGGCGCCGGGGGCAGGGGGCCCCACAGGTCGCGCGAGACCCGACGTGCCAGCGTGGGATCGTCGGTCACGAGCGAGTGCACGAGCCCGGCGCGCAGTGCGCCGCGCGCGCGGGCGAGACCCTGCTGCTGCTCGAGCGCGAGACCCGCCATCGCGATGACGGCGGTCACCACGCCGCGCCCCTCCTGATCGAGGTCGCCCGCGGCGATCGCGATGACACCGCGCAGGTGTCCGCCGCGGCCGAGTGTCTGCAACGAGAAGGCGGTGTCGCCGATGCGCAGCGCTGAACCCGCCCGAGCGCCACGACGCAGCACCGCGCCGACCTCGTCGTGCAGATCGCCCGCGGTTTCGGCGGCGAGGCCGCCGGCGGGGTGTTCACGAGTGAGCTCACCGGCCGCGTCGTACATCCCGACCCAGGTGCCGAGCTGTCGCGCGAGCTCCGCGACCGTCGCGCCGAGGCCGTCCGGGCGGAGCGCGGCGAGCGCGATCGCCCGCTGCGCGGCCAGAGCCCAGCTGCGCCGCGCGTAGGTCTGCGCCGCGATCGCCTCGGCGTTCGCGCGCGCGACCGCGATGAACGGCGTCCGATAAGGCACTTCGAACAGCGGCATGCCCTGCTCGCGGCACGCGGCGGCGAGCGGTGCCGGGATGCCCTCCCGCACGACTTCCGTCCCGAACCCGAGCCCGACGACGCCGCGCTCGCCGAGGCGCCGCACGTACGCCGCCCACGCCTCGGCATCGTCGCCGGCGTCCTGGAACTGCGTGCCGGTGGTCAGCAGCACGAGCCCTTCCGACAGGAACGGCGTCGGATCGGCCAGGTCGGAGCTGTGCACCCAGCGCACCGAGCGGTCCAGCGCCTCCGGCGCGACATCCGGCTCAGCCAGACGCAGCCTCAGGTCGGTGCGCGCGAGGAGGGCGCGAAGGGTCGGGGTGTCGGCGGCGATGTCCACGAGACCTCCTGAGATGTACTGCCCGTACAGCACGCTCAACAGAATGTACAACCTGTCAGGTGCAGCGCCGAGAAACGGCGGTCTACGCTCGCGACCATGAGCACGACTGCGACCGACACCCTGACCGCGCCCGTTCCGCTGGGCGGACCCACGCTCCCGCAGGAGCGCCGCATCGTCACGAGCATCCCGGGCCCGCGCTCGCAGGAGCTGCTGGCACGCAAGGCGGATGCCGTGGCCGCGGGGGTCGGGCACACCGTGCCGATCCAGGCTGTCGCCGCCGGCGGCGGCGTGGTCGTGGATGCCGACGGCAACTCGCTGATCGACCTCGGCGCCGGCATCGCGGTGACCACGCTCGGCAACGCGCACCCCAGGATCGTCGCTGCCGTTCAGGAGCAGGTGGCGCAGTTCACCCACACGTGCTTCATGGTCTCGCCGTATGAGTCGTACGTCGCCGTGGCGGAGGCGCTGAACCGCATCACGCCGGGCAGCCACGCCAAGAAGAGCGCCCTGTTCAACTCGGGCGCCGAAGCGGTGGAGAACGCGGTGAAGATCGCGCGGAAGTACACCAAGAAGCAGGCCGTCGTCGCCTTCGACCACGGCTACCACGGTCGCACGAACCTCACGATGGCACTGACGGCCAAGAGCATGCCCTACAAGAGCGGCTTCGGGCCGTTCGCATCCGAGGTCTACCGCGCGCCGATGTCCTACCCGTTCCGCGACGGGGGGCTCAGCGGGGCGGATGCGGCGCGCAAGGCGATCTCCGTGATCGAGAAGCAGGTCGGAGCGGACAACCTCGCGGCGGTCATCATCGAGCCGATCCAGGGCGAGGGCGGCTTCATCGTCCCCGCCGACGGCTTCCTGCAGGGGCTCCTCACGTGGTGCCACAGCAACAACGTCGTCTTCATCGCGGACGAGATCCAGACGGGCTTCGCCCGTACCGGTGCGATGTTCGCAAGCGACCTGTTCGGCATCGAGCCCGACCTGATCACGACCGCGAAGGGCATTGCCGGCGGCCTGCCGCTCGCGGCCGTGACCGGTCGCGCCGAGATCATGGACGCGTCCCACGCCGGCGGCCTGGGCGGCACGTACGGCGGCAACCCGCTCGCGTGCGCCGCGGCGCTCGCCGCGATCGACGTGTTCGAGAACGACGGCCTCACCGAGCGCGCCGAGCAGATCGGCGCGATCCTCACCGACCGTCTCCGCCGCATGCAGAGCGCTGATCCGCGCATCGGCGACATCCGCGGACGCGGCGCGATGATCGCCGCCGAGTTCGTCGTCCCGGCCACCGGCGACGCCGACGGCACGCTGACCTCGACGATCGCGAAGGCGTGCATCGCGGAAGGCGTCATCGTGCTCACGTGCGGCACGTACGGGAACGTCATCCGGTTCCTGCCGCCGCTGTCGATCTCCGACGAACTGCTCCACGAAGCGCTGGACGTCGTGGAAGCGGCTCTCGCCGCAGCCTGAATCACCCGCGGACCGTCCGGTGGGGGAGCCGGGCGTGGCGCGGTCACCGTGCACTTCCCCCGTGTTTCGAGCAAAGGAGCCGACGTGGTCGAGCTGAACCGTGACGTCGTGATCGTGGGGGCCGGTGCCGCCGGCCTGACCGCGGCGAACGAGCTGAAGAAGGCGGGCCTGTCGGTCGCGGTGCTCGAAGCACGCGACCGCGTGGGCGGACGCCTGCACACCGACGTGATCGAGGGCGCCATGCTCGAGATCGGCGGGCAGTGGGTCTCACCCGATCAGGACGCGCTGATCGACACGGTCGCCGAGCTCGGACTCGAGACCTTCAGCCGCTACCGCGACGGCGACAGCGTGTACGTCGGGCCGGACGGTGTCGCCAAACGCTTCACGGGCGAGATGTTCCCCGTCTCGCCCGAGACGGAGGCGGTGATCGCCGAGATCACCGAGCGCCTGGATGCGATGGTCGCCGAGATCGACCCCGACCGTCCCTGGGCGCACGAGAAGGCCGCCGAGTGGGACTCGATCTCGTGGGATGCGTGGCTGCGCGCGCAGACCGACGACGACGAGGCCGTCCGCAACCTGGCCTTCGCGACCGGCTCGGCGATGCTCACCAAGCCGACTCACTCGTTCTCGCTCCTGCAGTCGCTCCTGATGGCGGCATCCGCGGGTTCGTATTCGCACCTCGTCGACGCCGACTTCATCCTCGACAAGCGCGTCGTCGGCGGCCTGCAGCAGGTTCCGCTGCTGCTGGCCGAGCGTCTCGGCGACGATGTGTTCCTCGAGCAGCCGGTCCGCACGATCGACTACTCCGACGGCGGAGTGACCGCGATCGCCGACGGCATGACGGTGCGCGCGCGGTTCGCGATCCTCGCCCTCGCACCGAACCTGTACCCGCGCATCTCGTTCGTGCCGGCCCTTCCGCGCCTGCAGCACCAGATGCACCAGCACATCTCGATGGGCTTCGTGATCAAGGTGCATGCCGTCTACGACCGCCCGTTCTGGCGCGAACAGGGCCTGTCCGGCACCGCGTTCAGCCCGTACGAGCTCTCACACGAGGCGTACGACAACACCAACCACGGCGATGAGCGCGGCACGCTCGTCGGCTTCGTCTCCGATCAGCGCGCCGACGACGTGTTCCGTCTGTCGGCCGAGGAGCGCAAGGAGCGGATCCTCGAGTCGCTGTCGCACTACTACGGTCCCGAGGCGAAGAACCCGATCGTCTACTACGAGAGCGACTGGGGCAGCGAGGAGTGGACGCGCGGCGCATACGCCGCGAGCTTCGACCTCGGCGGCCTGCACCGCTACGGCGCCGACCTGCGCTCGAGCGTCGGGCCGATCCACTTCGCGTGCAGCGACCTCGCCGGTGCCGGCTACCAGCATGTCGACGGTGCGATCCGCATGGGCCGTCTCGCGGCGGAGCAGATCCTCCAGGAAGCACGCGCATGAGCGGGCGGATCGTCGTCGGATACACCGCCACGACCGCCGGGAAGGATGCCGTCGCCCTCGGTGCGCGCCTGGCCGCGGCATCCGGATCCGCACTCGATCTCGTCGTCGTCCTGCCGGGCGACGATCGCAGCGTCATCACCCCGCCGGACGCGAGCTACGACCGCTACCTGACCGGTCAGGCGGGTGCCTGGCTGGAGGACGCGCACCGGCTCGTTCCGGCGGGCATCGCCGTCACGCCGCACGTCCGCTTCGCCGACTCGTTCGCGGAGGGCCTCGTGGCGGCCGCCGACGAATTCGGTGCGTCGCACATCGTGGTCGGCGCGGCGAACGGCGGTCTGCGCGGGCGCCACCGGCTCGGCTCGGTGGCCACCGAGCTCCTGCACTCCTCCGATGTGCCCGTCGTGCTCGCTCCCGAGGGGTCGCGGCGCGTGGACCCGGCGACCGGAATCACTCGCATCACCGCGGCCGTGGGCACCCGCCCCGGCGCGGACGCGCTTCTCGAGGAGGCGACGTCGCTCGCGACCTCGACGGGCGCCGAACTGCGGCTGCTGTCGCTGGTCACGGTCGACCTGCCGGCGAGCATCGACACCGGCGTGATCAAGGTCGCCGGCGCCGCGCATGCCGATCAAGTGCTCAGCCGGGCGCGGGCCGCGCTCTCCGACGTGGACGCCGAGGTGGTCGTCGCCAAGGGCGACAGCATCGAGGACGCCGTGGCCCACTTGAGCTGGGAGCCCGGCGAGCTCGCGGTCGTCGGATCCAGTCGTCTCGCGCAGCCACGGCGGCTGTTCCTCGGCTCGACGGCGGCGAAGATGCTGCACGAGCTTCCTGTTCCGATGATCGTGGTGCCCCGCACGCGCGTCTCTGAAGGAGTGTCGCAATGAGCGAACACATGGGCGCTGCGGCGCCGCTCGCGTCCGCGGGCGAAAAGGGTGCCAAGACCGATCTGTCCAAGAAGGGCCTGAGCGCCGGCACCGTGGGCCTGATCGGCGCGGTGGTGATCGGCATCTCCTGCATCGCCCCCGCCTACACGCTGACGGCCGCCCTCGGCCCGGTGGTGTCCGAAGTGGGCTTCCAGGTGCCGGCGATCATCATCGTCGGCTTCATCCCGATGCTCCTCGTCGCGTTCGGCTACCGCGAGCTCAACCGCTCGATGCCCGACTCGGGCACGTCGTTCACGTGGGCCACCCGCGCGTTCGGCCCCTGGGTCGGCTGGATGGCGGGGTGGGGGCTCATCGCGGCGACGATCCTCGTGCTGTCCAACCTCGCCGGCATCGCGGTCGAATTCCTCTTCCTCCTGATCGACCAGATCGCCGGAAGCCCCGGCACGATCGCGGAGCTCGCCTTCAACCCGTTCATCAACGTCGCGGTGTGTCTGCTGTTCATGCTCGGGGCGACGTTCGTGTCCTACCGCGACATGCAGACCACGCAGAAGCTGCAGTACGTCTTGGTCACGTTCCAGGTGCTCGTGCTCGTGATCTTCTCGGTCGCCGCCTTCGCGCACGTCGCCCAGGGCAACGCGTTCGACGCGAGCCCGGTCGAGCTGTCGTGGTTCAACCCGTTCGCGGTCGGCGACTTCGCCGCGGTCGTCGCGGGCCTCTCGCTGTCGATCTTCATCTTCTGGGGGTGGGATGTCACCCTCACGATGAACGAGGAGACCAAGGACCCCGAGAAGACGCCGGGGCGCGCCGCGACCCTGACCGTGCTCACGATCTTCGCGCTGTACCTGCTGATCTCGGTCTCTCTCCTGGCGTTCGCCGGCACCGGGACGGAAGGACTCGGTCTCGGCAACGAGGACATCCAGTCGAACGTGTTCTTCTACCTGTCCGGGCCCATCCTCGGACCGTTCGCGTTCCTGGTCTCCCTCGCGGTGCTGACGAGCTCGGCATCATCGCTGCAGTCCACGTTCGTCTCGCCGGCGCGCACGCTCCTGGCGATGGGCCACTACGGCGCACTGCCCGGTCGCTTCGCCGAGGTGAGCCCGCGGTTCTTCACACCGGGCTTCGCGACGATCGTCTCGGCGGTCGTGGCGTCGGTGTTCTACGCCGTGATGCGCTTCATCAGCGAGGACGTGCTGTGGGACACCATCACGACGCTCGGCATGATGATCTGCTTCTACTACGGCATCACGGCTTTCGCGTGCGTCTGGTACTTCCGCAAGCAGTGGTTCGACACGACCCGGAACGTCTTCTTCACGTTCCTGTTCCCGCTCGTCGGCGGCGTCATCCTGCTGTTCCTGTTCGGCAAGACGCTCATCGACAGCATGAGCCCCGACTACGGCAGCGGATCCAACATCGGCGGCTTGGGGCTCGTCTTCATCCTCGGTGTCGTCGTGATCGGGCTCGGCATCGTGATCATGATCTGGCAGGCGATCAAGCGTCCGGCCTTCTTCCGCGGCGAGACGATTTCCCTCGACGCACCCGCGAGCCTGCGCCGCGCGCGCCGGTGACCGGCAGAGTAGATATCCCAGCGAACGGAGAAACATGAGTGACTACAAGGTCGTCAACCCCGCGACGGGGCAGACGCTCGCCGAATACCCGCTGACGACGGATGCCGAGCTCGAGCAGGCGCTCGCGTCGGCGTACGAGGCCGCCAAGGGGTGGGCGCACACCTCCGCGGTGTCCGAGCGCGCCGGGCTCCTGCGCCGCGTCGCGGAGCTCCACCGGGAGCGCCGGGAGGAACTGGCGGCGACGATCGTCCGCGAGATGGGCAAGCCCCTCGAGGCTGCTCTGGGCGAAGTGGACTTCGCCGCGGACATCACGGAGTTCTACGCCGACAACGCCGAGCGGATCATGAAGGACGAGCCCATCGACATCCTCGCGGAGGGCACCGCGGTGATCCGCCGCTCGCCGCTCGGCGTGCTGCTGGGCATCATGCCGTGGAACTTCCCGTACTACCAGGTCGCCCGCTTCGCCGCGCCGAACCTGCTCGTGGGCAACCCGATCCTGCTCAAGCACGCACCTCAGTGCCCGGAGTCCTCCGCCGCGATCGAGGACATGTACCGTACGGCCGGCTTCCCCGACGGGGCGTACACGAACCTGTACATCACGAACGACCAGGCGGCGACGGTGATCGCCGACCCCCGCGTGCAGGGCGTCTCGGTGACCGGTTCGGAGCGCGCCGGCTCGGCCGTGGCCGAGGTGGCAGGACGCAACCTCAAGAAGGTCGTGCTCGAGCTCGGAGGCTCGGACCCCTTCATCCTGCTGTCCACGGACGACCTCGACGCCGCGGTCCAGGCCGCCGCCGACGCGCGCCTGGACAACACGGGCCAGTCGTGCAACGCCGCCAAGCGGTTCATCGTTGCCGACGACCTCTACGAGCCGTTCGTGGAGAAGTTCACGGCGATCCTCACCGGCGCGAAGGTCGGAGACCCGTTCGCCGAGGACACCGTGCTCGGCCCGCTCTCCTCGGAGCTCGCGGCGCAGCGCCTGCAGGAGCAGGTCGACAAGGCCGTCGCGCAGGGCGCGACGCTCGTGGCCGGCGGCACGCGCGACGGGGCGTTCTTCCCCGGCACGGTGCTCACGGACGTGACCCCGGAGATGGACGCCTACCGCGAGGAGTTCTTCGGCCCCGTCGGTGTGGTCTACCGGGTCCGGGACGAGGACGAAGCGGTGCGGATCGCGAACGACACCCCGTTCGGCCTCGGATCGTACGTCTTCACGACGGACGCCGAGCAGGCCGAGCGCATCGCCGACAAGATCGACGCGGGCATGGTCTACGTCAACCTCGTCCTGGCGGACTCGCCCGAGCTCCCCTTCGGCGGCGTGAAGCGCTCCGGCACGGGCCGCGAGATGGGGCTGCTCGCTGCGGACGAGTTCGTGAACAAGAAGCTCGTGCGCATCGGCGCGTGACCCTCGGCATCCGTCCCGCGCCCGCCTTTCGCGGCGGGCGCGGGTTCGCCCGGGTGCAAGGCATGCCGTACACTGGAGCGTGCAGTTGAAGTCTGCATTCTTTCGCCGTGCCCGGTGCTCGGGCCAGCTCCCTCTCATCCAGGTTGTGGTGAAAGACTGTGGACATCCCGAGGCCGTGAGGTCTCTAGGGCGGTAGCTCAATTGGCAGAGCAGCGGTCTCCAAAACCGCAGGTTGCAGGTTCGATTCCTGTCCGCCCTGCGCGTCAGCCGAAGCTGACACACGGAAGGTAATCAGGTGGTCTCGATGGTCCAAGACGAGCCGAAGGGCGAAATCGTCCCCTCGGGCGCCGGTGCACCCCGGGAGAAGAAGCCCAACATCTTCGCCCGCATCGCACTGTTCATCCGTCAGGTGCTCGCCGAGCTCCGCAAGGTCGTCACGCCGACCCGCCAGGAGCTCATCAAGTACACCGGCGTGGTGCTCGGCTTCGTCATCATCATGATGGCTCTGGTCTACGGGCTCGACCTGCTCTTCGTCTGGGTCACGACCGTCGTCTTCGGCGTCCCGGCCTGACCATCTGATTCGCACGGGGTGCAGCCGCTGCTCCCGAAGGAAGAGAACGCAATTGTCTGAAAGATATGTCGACGACGCCGATTGGGCGACCGCTGCCGAGCAGTCCTCGGAGGACGACGAAGCCCAAGAGGGCAACATCCTCGCCGAGGAGGACCGCGCGAACACGCCGGCCGAGCACCTCGCCGTGCACATCGTGGACGAGGACGAGGACGGACTCGAGGACCTGGACGACATCGACATCGACGACCCGGAGGCGGACGCGATCGTGAACGACGCTCTGAACATCGACGAGGCCGCCGAGGTCGAGGCGGCCGCAGAGGTGCTGACCGACTCGCTGGCCGAGGAGGAGGCGGAGTACGCCGCCGAGCATGCCGACGACGTGACCCCGTACGACGGCCCGGACGTGAACGGCGATGAGGACGAGCCGGTCCTCGATGCCGAGTTCGTCGCAGACGTGGATGCCGCCGCCGGTGTCGTGGACGAGGTCGAAGCCTCCGTCGACGCGGCTGACGCGGCGATCGCCCCGGTCGATGAGGACGCCGCCGACGACGAGTCCGACGTCGACGAGGACCCCTACGAGACGTTCCGCACCGAGCTGCGCATGCTCCCCGGCAAGTGGTACGTCATCCACTCCTACGCCGGCTTCGAGCGCAAGGTGAAGGCCAACATCGAGCAGCGCAAGTCCACGCTCGAGGTCGAAGAGGACATCTACCAGATCGAGGTCCCGATGGAGGACGTCGTCGAGATCAAGAACGGTCAGCGCAAGATGGTCACGCGCGTCCGGATCCCCGGCTACGTGCTCGTGCGCATGGAGCTCAACGAGGACACCTGGTCGGTCGTCCGCCACACGCCCGGTGTCACCGGCTTCGTCGGCAACGCGCACAACCCGACGCCGCTGCGCTTCGAAGAGGCCTTCAACATGCTGAAGTCCCTCGTCGAGGTCAAGGAGGTCGCGCCCGCCAAGGGGGCCGCCGCCAAGGGCAGCCAGGCCGTCGCGCGCAGCATCCCCGCCGAGGTCGACTTCGAGGTCGGCGAGACCATCACGATCAAGGAGGGCTCGTTCGCGGGTCTTCCCGGCACGATCAGCGAGATCAAGCCCGAGAGCGGCAAGCTCACGGTCCTCGTCTCGCTCTTCGAGCGCGAGACCCCGGTCGAGCTGTCGTTCGACCAGGTCACCAAGCTCTGATCCACTCGGATCCCGAAAGCGCCTCGTCTTCGACGGGGCGCTTTCGCTTTGCGCCCGCGCTCGGCCGCGTCGATGTGCAGGATGACGGAGATGCGCGCGATGACGGATGCTGGGGGCGCAGAGGATCCGTCATTCTGCACATCTCCGCACTTCTGCGCGGCATCCACTCCTCCCCACCGCCCGGACCCCCGCGCGTCTTCCCCAATCACGCCGGCGCTCCGGTGGCAGTGCGCGCGACGCGGAAGTCTGCGGGGATGGGATTCGTGAGGGATGTCGTCGCCACGGGCGGCGGCGTGGTCAGGGTTGCGGCGCTGCGGGCGGCCGGCGTGCCGCGGCGGGCGATCGAGCACGCGGTCTCGACGCGGGAGCTGATCCGCCCGCGCAACGGCTGGGTCGCGCTGCCGGACGCCGATCCGCTGCTGGTCGCGGCGGCGCGCGCCGGAGTGGTCGTCTCCTGCGTCACACAGGCCGAGAGGCTCGGACTGTGGGTGCTCGGGGACGGTGCGGTCCATGTGGCGGCGCCGCCGAAGCGCCACATCGGGGAGGTCCGGGCGGGGACGCGGGTGCACTGGGGGCGCCCGCTCGTGCCGCGGCATCCCGATGCCGTCGCCGACCCGGTCGAGAACGTCCTTGCGGCGATCGCGGGCTGTCAGCCTCACGAGCGGGCGATGGCTGTGTGGGAATCCGCGCTCCGGCAGGGCCTCGTCGCCCGCGAGTCGCTCCGGCTCATGCCCCTCGCCCCCGCCGCGCGATCGCTGCTCGAGGAGTGCTCGCTGCACTCAGATTCGGGGCTCGAGACCTTCATTCCGGTGCGCCTGCGATTCCTGCGGCTGCCGATCCGTCAGCAGGTGTGGCTCGCGGGGCATCCGGTCGACTTCCTCGTCGGCGACCGCCTCGTCCTGCAGATCGACGGCGGACACCACGTCGGCGCACAGCGCCGCAGCGACATCGCGCACGATGCGCGCCTGACGCTGCTCGGCTATCACGTGATCCGCATCGACTATGTGCAGATCATGACGCGGTGGGCGGAGGTCCATGACGTGATCGTGCGCGCCGTCGCGCAGGGGCTGCATCGGGCCGCGTGAGCACCGTCTGGGCAGGGCGTGGTGCGCCGGATGACGGAGATGTGCAAGATGACGGACACATCGCCCGCGCGGCATCCGTCATTCTGCACATCTCCGCGATCTCGCACGTCGAGCGGGGCTGGAGGCGAGAGGGGATGCCGGGGGAGCGGATCAGGTAGACTTGAGCGGTTGCGCCCATCGCGCGACGAAAACCCCACCACGTCCAGGACTCGCCTGGTTCGTGGAAGCGCGCCCCACGGGGCGCACGAAGAACAGGAACACAATGGCACCCAAGAAGAAGGTGACCGGCCTGATCAAGCTCCAGATCAAGGCGGGTGCGGCCAACCCCGCGCCGCCGATCGGTCCGGCGCTCGGTCAGCACGGCGTCAACATCATGGAGTTCTGCAAGGCGTACAACGCGGCCACCGAGGCGCAGCGCGGCAACGTCATCCCCGTCGAGATCACCGTCTACGAGGACCGCAGCTTCACGTTCATCCTCAAGACGCCGCCGGCGGCTGAGCTCATCAAGAAGGCGGCCGGCGTCGCCAAGGGCTCGCAGACCCCGCACACGGCCAAGGTCGGCAAGCTCACCAAGGCCCAGGTCCGCGAGATCGCCGAGGTCAAGCAGCCCGACCTGAATGCGAATGACATCGAGGCCGCCTCGAAGATCATCGCCGGCACCGCCCGCTCCATGGGCATCACGGTCGAGGACTGAGGGGGATAACGATCATGGCTACCAAGTCCAAGGCATACCAGGCCGCCGCGGCGAAGATCGACGCGGACAAGTTCTACACGCCCACCGAGGCCGTCGAGCTCGCGAAGAAGACGGGGTCGGCGAAGTTCGACTCGACCGTCGAGGTCGCCCTCAAGCTCGCCGTCGACCCCCGCAAGGCCGACCAGATGGTGCGCGGCACCGTCATCCTGCCCCACGGCACCGGCAAGACCGCCCGCGTGATCGTCTTCGCGACGGGTCCGGCCGCTGAGGCCGCCCTCGCCGCCGGCGCCGACGAGGTCGGTGGCGCGGAGCTCATCGAGAAGGTCGCGGGCGGCTACACGTCGTTCGACGCGGCGGTCTCGACCCCCGAGCTCATGGGCCAGGTCGGTCGACTCGGAAAGGTGCTCGGCCCCCGTGGTCTCATGCCCAACCCGAAGACCGGTACCGTCACCCCGAACCCGGCCAAGGCCGTCGAGGAGATCAAGGGCGGAAAGATCGAGTTCCGCGTCGACAAGCACGCCAACGTGCACTTCGTCGTCGGCAAGGCCTCGTTCTCGGCCGACCAGCTCGACGAGAACCTCAAGGCTGCGCTCGAGGAGATCATCCGCCTCAAGCCCTCCAGCTCGAAGGGCCGCTACATCCAGAAGGGTGCGGTGTCGACCACGTTCGGTCCCGGCATCCCGCTGGACGTCAACGCACTCTGACGATCCGTCCGACGAAGGGCCTCACCAGTGGTGGGGCCCTTCGTCCATTTCCCCCGTATCCACACTCAGGAGCCCCCATGTCCCGCCGCCCCCTTCTGCTCGCCGCCACCGCTCTGGCCGCCGCCCTCACGCTCTCCGCGTGCTCCGGTTCGGCTTCCCCGCCCGGCTCCGCCTCCGCACCGTCCGCGGACGGCGACCTCGGCCTCATGTCGGCCGGCACCCTCACGGTCGCGACCGAGGGCACCTATCGACCCTTCAGCTACCACGATGAGTCCGGCGATCTGGTCGGGTTCGACGTGGAGATCGCCGAGGCCGTCGCCGACGAGCTGGGTCTGAAGGTGTCCTTCCAGGAGACCCAGTGGGACGCGATCTTCGCCGGCCTGGATGCCGGACGTTTCGACGTGATCGCCAACCAGGTCTCGATCAACCCCGAGCGCGAGGAGAAGTACCTCTTCAGCGAGCCGTACACCGTCTCCCCGGGCGTCATCGTCGTGAACGAGGACGACGACTCGATCACGAGCTTCGCCGACCTCGCGGGCAAGACGACCGCCCAGTCGCTCACGAGCAACTGGTACGAGCTCGCTCAGTCCAGCGGCGCGACCGTCGAGGCCGTCGAAGGCTGGGCGCAGGCCGTCGCCCTCCTGCAGCAGGGCCGCGTGGACGCCACGATCAACGACAACCTGACCTTCCTCGACTACGAGAAGAGCGAGGGCCCGACCGGGCTCAAGATCGCCGCCGAGACCGATGACCCCGGTCTCAGCGCCTTCGCGCTCACGAAGGACAAGGAAGCGCTCGCCGCCGCGATCGATGACGCGCTCGCCGCGCTGCGCGCCGACGGCACGCTGGCGAAGATCAGCGAGAAGTACTTCGGCGAGGACGTCACGCAGTAACCTCAGAGCCGCCGCCGGCCCGTCCCGGGCCGGCGGCGATCAACGCGATCGAGGAGGGCACATGGCAGATCCCGGCATCTGGCAGCTGCTGGTCGATTCGTTCTGGCCGCTGCTGCTCGCAGCGATCACCGGGACGATTCCGCTCGCGCTCGCCTCGTTCGCCCTCGGGCTGATCATCGCGATCGGGCTCGCCCTCATGCGTCTGTCGGGCAACGTGGTGCTGGCCGGCATCGCGCGGGCCTACATCTCGGTCATCCGCGGCACACCGCTCCTGGTGCAGCTGTTCGTCATCTTCTACGGGCTGCCTTCGGTCGGCGTCGTGATCGATCCGTGGCCGGCCGCGATCATCGCGTTCTCCCTCAACGTCGGCGGGTACGCCGCCGAGGTCGTCCGCGCGGCGATCCTCTCGGTGCCGCGCGGGCAGTGGGAGGCCGCGCACACCGTCGGACTGTCCCGCGGTCGCACGCTCACGAGGATCGTCCTCCCGCAGGCCGCTCGCGTCTCCGTTCCTCCGCTGTCCAACACCTTCATCTCCCTCGTGAAGGACACCTCGCTCGCTTCGACGATCCTCGTCACGGAGCTTTTCCGGCAGGCCCAGCAGATCGCGGCGTTCTCGTTCGAGTTCATGGCGATCTATCTCGAGGCCGCCCTCATCTACTGGATCATCTGCCTCGTCCTCTCGAGCGGGCAGAGCGCGATCGAAAAGAGGCTGGACCGCTATGTCGCCCACTGATCCCCTCCTTCGCGTCTCCGGCCTCACGAAGAGCTTCGGTGCGAACCGCGTGCTCGACGGCGTCGACTTCGACGTGCGTCGCGGTGAGGTGGTCGCTCTCATCGGGCCCAGCGGGTCCGGCAAGACGACCGTGCTCCGCTGTCTCAACGGCCTCGAGACGCCGGATGCCGGTCTCATCGCGTTCGACGGCGGCCCGGTGATCGACTTCGCCCGCCCGGTCTCCAAGGCCGACCGGATCGCCCTGCGCGATCGTTCTGCGATGGTCTTCCAGCACCACAATCTCTTCCCCCACCGCACGGTCCTGCAGAACGTGACGGAGGGGCCGATCTACGCGCACGGCGTCCCGAAGGCGGAGGCGATCGCCCGGGCGGAGGCGCTGCTCGAGCGCGTCGGGCTGGCCGACAAGCGGGACGCGCTGCCGTTCGCGCTGTCCGGCGGCCAGCAGCAGCGCGTCGGCATCGTCAGGGCGCTCGCCCTGCAGCCGTCGCTGCTCCTCTTCGACGAGCCGACGAGCGCGCTGGATCCCGAACTGGTCGGCGAAGTGCTCGTCGTGCTGAAGGAGCTCGCCGACGAAGGCTGGACCATGGTGATCGTCACACATGAACTCGCGTTCGCGCGCGAGGTGGCAGACGAGGTCCTGTTCTTCGACGACGGTGTCATCCTCGAGCGCGGGGCGCCGGGCGAGATCCTCACCGACCCGCAGCACGACCGCACACGGCGCTTCCTCGACCGGATCCTGCGGCCCTTCGAGGACTGATCCGCCCGGTCGCAGCCTCAGTCGCGGACGACGAAGCCGGGCTTCCCGGTGGGTTCGGCATCCGTCACCATCGCCGTGTCGACGCGCGCGCCCGGCGGCCCCTGCGCCATCCACGCCACGACCCGGTCGATCTGCTCGTGCGTGCCCTCGATCTCGGCCTCGACGCTGCCGTCCGGAAGGTTGCGCACCCACCCGGCGACCCCCGCGGCCGCGGCGACCGTCCGCATCGTGTACCGGTAGCCGACGCCCTGCACCCGGCCGTGCACCATCACGTGGACGCATCTCATGCCTCCATCGTGCCGTGGTCGCCGCGGGATCGGGTACCGCGGCGTCAGTGGGGCAGGACGAGGCTGACGCCGATCGCGACCATCACGACGGCGATGATCGCGTCGAGGATGCGCCAGGCGCGCGGCGTGCCGAGCCACCGGCCCAGGTAGCGCGCGCCGAACGCGAGGGCGAAGAACCAGATCACGCTCGCGGCCATGGCGCCGGCGGCGAACACCCACCGCTGGTCGCCGTGGGTGTTCGCGACAGTCCCGAGGAGGAACACGGTGTCCAGGTACACGTGCGGGTTCAGCCACGTCAGTGCCAGGCATGTCGCGACGACGGGGATCGCCCGGGTGGCCACGGCCGTCGCGCCGGCGGTCGCCGCGGTCGCGCCGGCGCTCGCCGCGGTCGTGCCGGGCGCCGGCGCTGAGGACCCGAGTGCCTCACCCGACGGGCGCCACGCGCGCCGCGCCGCCAGCAGGCCGTAGCCGATGAGGAACAGCGCACCCGCCCAGCGCACCACATCGATCAGCCACGGCACGGCCTGCAGCACGAGTCCGACGCCGGAGACGCCCAGAGCGATGAGCACCGCATCGGAGACCGCGCAGATCGACGCGACCAGCACGACATGCTCGCGACGGATCCCCTGCCGCAGCACGAACAGGTTCTGGGCGCCGATCGCGACGATGAGCGAGAAGCCGAGACCGACGCCGGCGAGCAGGGGAGTGAGCACTCTTCGACGCTAGGCGGTTCGCCGCATGCAGTACAGCTGAAGATTCTTCATCACCATTAGAATCTCTCATGATGCGCATCCCTCCCGACCTCGCTCTCACCCTCGCCGCCGTGATCGACGAGGGGACGCTGGATGCCGCCGCCCGACGACTGCGCGTGACCCCGTCCGCCGTCAGCCAGCGGATCAAGACGCTCGAGGAGCAGCTCGGCCGCGTGGTCCTCGTGCGTTCGAAACCTGCGCGGCTCACGGATGCCGGAGCCGCCGTCGTCCGGATGGCCCGCCAGATCGCCCTCCTCGAGCACGACGCCCTCGCGGGCCTCGGCGACGACGCCGCCGCACGGACGACCGTGCCGCTGGCCGTGAACGCCGACTCGCTGGCGACCTGGTTCCTCGATCCGCTCGCGCGACTCGCGGAGCGGCATCCGGTCGTCTTCGAGCTCCACCGCGACGACCAGGACTTCACCGCAGGCCTGCTGGAGTCCGGAACCGTGATGGGCGCGGTCACCTCACGCGAGCGCCCGGTCGCCGGCTGTCGCGTGAGTCCGCTCGGCGCCATGAGGTACGAAGCCGTCGCGACCCCCGCGTTCGCCGCGGAGTGGATGCCGGACGGTGCCGATCCGGCAGCGCTGGCGATCGCGCCCCTGGTGGATTTCGATCGGCGTGATGATCTGCAGACCCGCTGGCTGCGCACGCACGGGGTCGACCAGACTGTTCCGCCGCGGAACTTCGTCCCGGCGTCGAGCGATTTCGCGGCTGCCGTGCGGGCGGGACTCGGCTGGGGGATGCTGCCGCTATTCCAGTCCGCGCAGGCGCTCGGCGACGGCGCGCTGGTCCTGCTCGGCGGGCCGCCGCTGGATGTGCCGCTCTACTGGCAGCAGTGGAACCTCCGCTCCCCGCTGCTCGACGCGATCGCCGACGAGATCGTGACCGAGGGTCGGCGCGTGCTGCGCAGCGCGGCCTGATCTGATCAGTCGTCGCTGACGCGCAGGACGATCTTGCCTCGCGTGTGCCCCTGTTCGAGTTCGGTGTGCGCGGCCGCCGCGTCGGCAAGCTCGAACACGCGATCGATGTAGACCTGAATCGCGCCGGAGTCCAGCAGCCGCGCGATCGTGGCCAGCGCACCGCCGTCGGGGATGACCTTGAAGGATGTCGCCCGCACGCCTGCGGCGTCCGCGGCCTCGGAGTACTCCGGCCACGAGCCGGTCGGCACGAGCACATACAGGCCGCCCGGGCGCAGCACCGTGAGGGAGCGCTCGCCCGTGCGGTCGTGCACATTGCCGACGAGATCGATCACCACGTCCACGTCGGCGACGACGTCTTCGAAGCGGGTCGTCGTGTGGTCCAGGACCACCGAGGCGCCGAGTTCCCGCAGCCACGACGCGTTGCGGGCGGAGCCCGTGGCCGTGACGTGGGCGCCGAAGTACGCGGCGAACTGCACGGCGAAGTGGCCGACACCGCCGCTGCCGGCGTGGATCAGCATCCGCTGACCCTCGTGCGCGTGAGCGGTCTCCACGACCAGCCCCCACGCGGTCAGCGCCGCCAGCGGAACGCCGGCCGCCTCGACGTGGGACAGCGCCGAGGGCTTGCGGGCCACCGACTGCGAGGGGACCACGACGTACTCCGCGTAGCTGCCGCCCGTGCGCGGGAAGGGCACCATCCCGAAGACCGGGGTGCCGGGGGCGAGCGGGTGCGACTCGTACGGGGAGCGCACCACGATGCCGCTGAAATCGAAGCCGAGCGCACTCGGGAAGTCGGTGATCGCCGCCGCGACGCCCTTGCCGCTGCGCGTCTTGGCGTCGATCGGGTTGATCCCGGCGGCGACGACGCGCACGAGGAGTTCGCTCAGCACAGGGGAAGGAACCGGCACGGTCGCCTCGTGCAGCGCGGCCGGGGTGCCGGTCTCATCGATCACCGCCGCGCGCATCGTCTCGGGCGGATCCGCCACCGGGGCAGGCGTCTCGGCGGCGGGGGCTGGTCGCAGCGGCCGGAATCTCATGGGTCGCTCCTTCCGGGTGCATGTCGGCTTCGGCAGCACTCTTCTGCTGTTCCCACAGTCAAGCGCGACTATGTCTCTGCCGTGTTACGCCGGTGCTACCGGCTCGGGAAGCCCGCCGGTGAGTTCGCCTTCAGCTCAGGGCATCTCGCCCGAGGTCAGCGCGTGCAGGAGCCGGGTGAGGTCGCGGATCTGCTCGACCGGCCAGCTCTCCAGGGACTCCATCAGGATGCCCTCCTGCGGCGCACGGGCGAGCGAGAGGCGCTCCAGTCCGAGCGGCGTGGGGGAGAGCAGGCTCGATCGCCCGTCCGACGGGTCGGGAGTTCGGGAGACGAGGCCGAGGTCCTCGAGTTCGCGGACCGTGCGGCTGATCTGACCCTTGTCGGCCATCAGCGAGTCGGCGAGGGCGGAGAGGGTCACGCTCTCCCGACGGACGATCGTGGTGAAGACCTTGTAGGCCCCCGGCAGCATCCCCGGACTGACGCGATTCGCGTTCTCCGCGATCACCCTCCGCACCCGCGTGATCAGCTCGCTGAACTCGGACTCGAGGGCGCGCACCGCCTCGGCGCGCTCCTCGCCCGTCGTCTCGTCCATCACCGTCGAATTTACCGTGCGCGGCGCGAGGCCCGTGTCGGGGTCGCGGGAGCCGCATCCGCCTTCGCGTCGTCAGCGGTGGCGGCGACGGCGTCCATTCCCTCGGAGACCGACACCGTGGCGAGGTCGGCCTCGCTCGCGCGGATGCGCTCCGTCGTGGTCATTCGGGTCAGCGGCGTGTTGGGCAGGAACACGATCGCGATCAGACTGATCACGGCGAACGGCACCGCGATGAGGAACGAGTGCGAGATGCCCTGCGCGTAGATGTCCTCGAAGATCACGCGCAGCGCCGCGGGCATCGCCGAGACCTGCGGGAGGGTTCCCGAACTGAGCGTGTCCGCCCATTTCTGCGCGTCCGCGCCGAGGCTCATGACAGTCGCGGTGATGTCGTCCTTGCCCGCGGTGACGAGCTCGCTCACGCGCGAAGCGAGGGCCGCGCCCATGAGGGAGACGCCGATCGTTCCGCCGAGGCTTCGGAAGAACGTGACGCCCGCGCTCGCGACGCCGATCTCGTTGGGGTCGGACGTGTTCTGCACCACCAGCACGAGGTTCTGCATCGTCATGCCGACACCCGCGCCGAGCAGGAACATGTAGAGCGAAACCAGGAGGAAGTTCGTGTCGTAGTGGATCGTGGAGAGCAGGAACGAACCGGCCGTCAGGAAGACTGCACCGAGGATCAGGAACGGCTTCCACGTCCCGAGGCGGGTGATGAGCGCCCCCACTCCGACGGACGCGATCAACAGCCCCGCGATCATGGGGATCGTCATGAGACCGGCCTCGGTCGGGGTCGCTCCACGGGCGAGCTGCATGAACTGGCTGAGGAAGACCGACGCGCCGAACATCGCGATCCCCGTGGCGATCGACGCGATCACGGCGAGCGTGAAGGTGCGGTTGCGGAAAAGCGACAGCGGGATCAGCGGCTCCTTCGCGCGCAGCTCGGTGACCACGAACAGCACGGTGCCGAGGATCGCGCCGCCGACCATCAGGACGGTCTGCAGGCTCCACCATTCGAACGAGTCGCCGACGAGGGTCACCCAGATCAGCAGCAGGGCGACCGCGGTGGACAGCAGCACGATCCCGACGTAGTCGATCGACACCTTCCGGCGCGCACGGGGGATCACGTGCAGGGTCCGCTGCAGGATGATCAGGGCGAGCACGGCGAAGGGGAGGGCGACGTAGAAGTTCCACCGCCAGCCCAGCGTGTCGGTGATCACGCCGCCGAGCAGCGGGCCGCCGATCGTGGCGACGGCCATGACCGCCCCGAAGAGCCCCATGTAGCGGCCGCGCTCCCGCGGGCTGATGATGTCGGCCATGAGCACCTGGCTGAGCGCCGCGAGACCGCCGGCGCCGATGCCCTGCACGGCCCGGAACGCGATGAGCATCTCGGGCGACTGGGAGAAGCCCGCGGCCGCGGTCGCCAGGACGAAGATCACGATCGCGATCTGGATCAGGAGCTTGCGGTTGAACAGGTCGGCGAGCTTGCCCCAGATCGGAGTCGAGATCGCCGTGGTCAGCAGCGTCGCGGTGACGACCCAGGTGAAGGACGCCTGCGTGCCGCCGAGGTCGTGGATGATGACCGGCAGCGAGGTCGAGACGACGGTCGAGGCGAGCATCGAGACGAACATGCCGAGGAGGAGTCCCGAGAGGGCTTCGAGCACTTGGCGGTGCGTCATGGCGGGCTTGTCGGGAAGCTCGACGGTTTCGGACGTCGTGAGAGAAGTGGCGGACATGGCGATCCTTCGGCGGGAGGCGGCGGGACGCGGCGACGGTGGCGCGACAAGTTGATCTGAGTCAACTGTTGATCTGTGTCAACCATAAGGTAAATGGTTGAGACGCGTCAACTATTCCCGTTCCGCGGCTGCTGATCGCGCGCCGGGCACGGGGTCAGTCAGCGAGAGCGAGGGCGCGGAAGGGCTCGCGCGGCGGCCGAGGGGCCGGCATCCGCTCGGCGGGAGGCTGCGAACGAGCGAGCATCGTCCGGCGGTGGAGTTCGTCGATGAGGGTCGTCGCCAGGTGCACGAGGCGGCCGATCTCGACCTCGTCGCGATCGACCCACGCGCACTTCGGCTCGTCGCCGACCGGGACGAAGCCGTCGTGCTCCTCCCACGCGACGAGCGTGCGCTCGGCGCCGAGGACGTGCTGCTGCCACCAGATCTGCCGCAGATACGTGCGCGGGATGCTGCGCCACGACTTGTTGGTCGTCTTGATCTCGCAGAGGATCACCCGACCGTCGCCGTCGACCGTGACGCCGTCCGGGGTCGCGAGGTGGCGCTTCTCCACTTCGGCGTGGAAGAGCGCGCTGGAGGGCAGGATGCCGTGGGTGGCCGCCACCCAGCGTGCGATCTCGGGTTCGCGGACCCGGCCGTGCGCGGTGTAGGCGTTGCCCGAGAACCCCGAGCCCATGAGCTTCGCATCCGCGGCCTTCGCGATCGCGTTCGGCGAGGTCAGCGTGGCGACGTCCGTCGCGGTGATGCCCCGCGATCGAGCGCGGATCCAGGCCACGCGATCGCGCGAGTCCGCCACCACCCGGGCGGCGAGCCCGGGGTGCAGGGCGGCGAGTTCGGGTGACACGCCTTCGAGGCTAACCCCGCTCGCCCCCACGCGGTGGCGCGACACCCGCGTCCGCGGCCCCTGCTGCGCCGAGTGCACGAGTTCCTGCCGAGTGCACGGCATGCGCACGTTGAAAAGTCGTGCGCTCGGCGCGGACCCGTGCGCTCGGCGGGTGCGATCGTCTCCTCCACACGGAGCGCGCGCGCTCCGGGTGTCCACAGATGCCGGGATCTCAGACTGCGGGTCGCTGCGGGGCCTGACTCTGAACCGATGCGACGTGCCTTCTCCCTAGCGGAACTGTCCCCCCTCGTTCGATCGAGATCCGGTTTGCGCGAGGACGGGTGGACCGACCGCGCGATCGCCGGTGCGGTCGATCGCGGTGAGCTGCTCGTGCTGCGTCGCGAATCCTTCCTCGAGGCGGCGGATGCCGCGCAGATGTGGCCGGAGGGTCGACATCTCGCGCACGTGATCGCGGTGGCGAGGGACTCGCGCGGCGGTGCGGTGGCCTCCCACGAATCCGCCGCCGTGCTGTGGGGCCTCCCTCTGTACCGTCACCGACCCGATCGTGTGCACCTGACCACGCCCGCCCCGGTGCGGATCTCGAGCGGCTCGGATGTCCGCAGACACGTCGCGCCGTTGCGCGCGGACGACATCGTCGTGCGGTGGGGCATCAGGTGCACGTCACTCGCGCGCACGGTCTTCGACGTCATCCGGACACTTCCGCTCGAGACCGCGCTGGCTTGCGCCGATGCGGGCGAGCGTCAGATGGCACTGCGGGGGAGGGCGTGGGATCAGGATGCCGTACTGGCGTGGCGGGAAGGTCTGCAGCGGCGGCTCATCGATGCCGACGGCGCACGGGGGATTCGGCAGGCGCGGTGGGTCGCGGACTTCTCCGACGGCAGAGCGCAGCTCCCGGGCGAGAGCGTGAGTCGCCTGCGACTGGTCCGATTGGGATTCGCGCGCCCCCACCTGCAGGTGCCGGTGCCCGCTCCGCGCGGACGTCGGTACTTCGTCGACTTCGGCCTCGATGACGTGCGCACGTTCGGGGAGTTCGACGGCCAGGGCAAGTACACGGACGAGGCGATGCGCCGCGGCATCCCGCTGCAGCAGGTGCTGCTGGAAGAGAAGCGACGTGAGGACTGGATCAGAGGCACGACCCAGTGGAGATTCGTACGCTGGGAGGACGAGCACATCGTGAGCGCGGCCGCGCTCGGCCGGAGGCTCGCGTCCTTCGGCATCCGGCCGCCTTCGTGACCTGCGAGCAGTCCCGCGGCCGAGCGCACGACTTTGCACCGACCGCACGGCCTCGCGCCGCGGCCGAGCCGTGCGCTCGGTGACACGTCGTGCACTCGACGCCAGGCGGCGCGGATTTGGAGCGAACACCGGGGGTGCGTACACTGGGATACAGCCGAAGACCGCTGGTCATCGACGTGCGCGCAAGCGCATGACGATCGAAGCTCTGCAGTGCAGGGGCCCGCGCAGGTGTACGACACGAATCTCGTTCTGAGAATCCAGCTCCGTGCGCTTGCGCCGGAGCTTTTGTCATTCCGGGGCGAGATCCGATGAGCGGATGCCGTCGGCCGACGCCCCGGCACCCCGGAGCGTCTCGTACACACAAGGAGTGGCCATGGCGCAGAAGGATGCATCGGTCGCCGAGCTCACGAAGCATTTCGAGGACTCGACCGCCGTTCTGCTGACCGAGTACCGCGGTCTGACGGTTGCCCAGCTCAAGGAGCTGCGCAACAGCATTCGTCAGGATGCGGAATACGCCGTGGTGAAGAACACGCTCACCAAGATCGCCGCCAACAAGGCGGGGATCTCGTCGCTGGACGAGGACCTCAAGGGTCCCTCGGCCATCGCGTTCGTGCACGGAGACCCGGTCTCCGTCGCGAAGGGTCTGCGCGCCTTCGCCAAGGCACACCCTCTTTTGGTGATCAAGGGCGGCTATTTCGATGGCAACCCCCTCACCGCGGAAGAGGTCAACAAGCTCGCCGATCTCGAGAGCCGTGAAGTCCTGCTGGCGAAGCTCGCCGGTGCGATGAAGGCCTCGCTCACCAAGGCGGCCTATGTCTTCAACGCGCTGCCGTCGAAGGCCGTTCGCACGGTCGACGCGCTGCGTGAGAAGCAGGAGTCCGCGGCCTGATCTCAGGTCCCGGCATAGCAAAACCCCGAATCAAGGAGAATCATCATGGCAAAGCTCAGCACTGAGCAGCTGCTCGACGCGTTCAAGGAGCTCACGCTCATCGAGCTCAGCGAGTTCGTCAAGGCGTTCGAGGAGACCTTCGACGTCACCGCCGCCGCGCCCGTCGCCGTGGCCGGTCCCGCCGCCGGTGGCGCGGGTGCCGCCGCTGAAGAGGTCGAGGAGAAGGACTCGTTCGACGTCGTTCTCGAGGCCGCCGGCGACAAGAAGATCCAGGTCATCAAGGTCGTCCGCGAGCTCACCTCGCTCGGCCTCGGTGAGGCGAAGGCCGTCGTCGACGGCGCTCCGAAGGCCGTCCTCGAGGGCGCCAACAAGGAGACCGCTGACAAGGCGAAGGCCGCTCTCGAAGAGGCCGGCGCGACCGTCACGCTCAAGTAATCTCGTCCTGAGATTCACGAAGACCCCGGATGCTGCATCCGGGGTCTTCGTCGTCGGTCGGGGAGAAGCGGGGTGAGAGTCAAAGGCCGCTCTGCCGCCGGCCATCGATCGCGACCGCCGACGCGCGGGGGTCCAGCGCCGCGGTGGAATTGCGTACGACCAATTGGGACGTCATGCGCACGGTCTTCGGGGGCTGCGTCGGGTCGTCCAGGTGCTCCAGGAGCAGCTGCACCGCGACCCGCCCCTGCTCGCGCGGAGTCTGCCGCAGCGTGGTGAGGGCGAACATGTCGGCGAACTCGTGGTCGTCGATGCCGATTACGCTCAGATCGCTCGGCACCTGCACGCCGAGGCGCCCGGCGGCGATGATCGCCCCGATCGCGACCTCGTCGCACGTGGCGACGATCGCGGTGGGCCTTCCGCGCGCTTCCCCGAGCGCGTCCACGGCCGACGCATAGCCGCCCGGCAGCGTGACGTCGGAGTAGATGTGGCGGACGTGGTCGGACAGGCCGGCGGTCTTCATCGCATTGAGGTAGCCGTCCAGCCGGCGCCGGTCGACCTGCGCCCAGTGGGTGCTCAGCCCGCCGCCGATGAAGGCGATGTCACGATGGCCGAGTGCGATCAGATGCTCGGTCGCTCGGCGCGCGACATGGTCGTCGTCGATCTCGACCACGGTGGTCACGTTGCTCGATCCGACGACGCTCACGATCGGCCGGCCGATCGCGACGAGTCTGTCCAGCTCCTGGTGATCCGGTTCGAGTCCGACGGCGATCAGGCCGTCGAACCGTTTGCGGGCGAGGAAGTCCTCGAAGATCCGATTGCGTCCCTCGGTCCCGGGCTTCGCGTCGTACAGCGTGAGGTCCAGGCCCTGTGCCAGGAGCACCTGCTGGATCCCCTCAAGGACTTCGGCGAAGAACCAGCGGTTCACGTACGGCATCACCACGCCGATGTTCTGCGTCCGTCCGGTCGCGAGGCTCACGGCGCTCGTGGACGGTACGTAGCCGATCGACGCCGCGGCCTGATGGACGCGCTGACGGGTCTCCTCCGAGACGTAGCCGGTGCCCCCGAGCGCGCGGCTCGCGGTGGACTTGGAGACTCCCGCGAGTCGTGCGACCTCAGCGATGCCACTCACGTCCGTCACCGCCTCCGAGGCCGCTCTGCCGATCCGCACGCCCGTGCGGCTGGCGATCAGCATACGAGATCCGAGCGTTTCTGGGAACGGTTCCGGGGATAGAACCCATAACGATCGCCCGAGTTTGCAACGATCAGAGCGCATTCGAAGAACAACTGTTGTGTACCGGGGCGATTTCCCCTAGCTTGTGTGGAAGCGGTTCCCGAAGTGACCGCGACGCGGACACGCGTGAACTCGAAGAGGAGAAGCACACATGGGCATGTCACAGCGCAGACGTATCCTGATCCCGCTCGCCGCCCTGGGCGTCGCGGGCATCGCACTCGCCGGCTGCACCGGCGGGGGAAGCGACGGGGGCGGCGACAGCGGCGGCAGCGGTGGCGAGGTCACCATTCTGGGCGGGTTCACCGACGCCCAGGCCGAGGCCTTCCAGGCCGACCTTGACAAGTGGGGCGAGACGTCGGGCATCAAAGTCCGCTACGACGGCAACACCGACTTCCAGACTGCAGTCATCGCCCGCGCCACGGCAGGCAACCCGCCGGACATCGCGATCTACCCCCAGCCGGGCGTGCTGAAGAGCCAGACCCAGCAGCTGTTCCCGCTGGAGGACCTGGGCATCGATGTCGAGGCGATCACGGCGGACGAGGCGAACGGCCTCGGCGACATCGCCGTGGTCGACGGCCAGACCTTCGGCCTGCCGTACTCGATCAACGTCAAGTCGCTCGTCTGGTACAACCCGGCGGCCTTCGAAGCGGCGGGGCTCACCGTTCCGACGACCGATGAGGAGCTGACCGCAGTCCAGCAGCAGATCATCGACCAGGGCCTCGGCTACCCGTGGTGCGTGGGTCTCGAGTCCGGCGGCGCGACCGGATGGCCGGCCACCGACTGGCTCGAGGAGTACGTCCTCCGCTACGGCGGGCTGGAGGAGTACAACTCCTGGATCGCTGGCGACACGCTGTTCAACAGCCCGACGGTCAACAAGGCCGGCGACAAGGTCGCCGAGGAGCTGCTCACCGAGGGCAAGATCAACGGCGGCGGCCCGGCTGCGGCCACGACCGCCTTCCAGACCGCGGGCAACCAGCTCTTTGTCAGCGGGAAGGAGAACGGCCAGTGCTTCATGATGCGCCAGGGATCGTTCATCGCGGACTTCTTCCCCGACGACATCAAGGCGCAGATCCAGGAGGGCGACCTGTCGAACATCGACTTCTTCCAGCTGCCCTCTCCCGACGGGACCGACACCGCGATGCTCGGTGGTGGTGACCTGGTCGGCGCCTTCACCGACTCCGATGAGGTCAAGCAGGTCGTGGAGTACATCACGGGGAAGGACTTCGGCACGAACGGCTACGCCAGCCAGGCCATCTTCCTCTCTCCGCACAACGACTTCGACACCTCGAACTACACCACGGAGTTCCAGAAGAAGGCGCAGGAGCTGCTCGCTGCATCCACGCTGTTCGGCTTCGACGCGTCCGACCAGATGCCGGGTGAGGTCGGCGCCGGTACCGAGTGGAGTGAGCTGACCAGCTGGTTCGCCGGTCAGAAGACGATGGAGCAGGCCTTCGACGCGATCGACGCGTCCTGGCCGCGGTAATCCTCCGTCACCGCTCCGAGTGAGCGAACAAGGAGCGGCGCCGGTGATGTGCACCGGCGCCGCTCCCCACTAGCATCACATCAACCTCACAACGACGTCAGGCGGTATCGATGGCCATCTTCAGTGCACTCATATCCGTGGTCTTGGGCCTCGGTATCTCGTTCGTGATCTTCTGGCTCCTCAACTTCTTGGTCGAGCGAACCAACGACAAGACCAAGGCCCGGCTGCTGCCGTATGTCTTCCTGCTTCCGGTGATCGTGCTGGTCGCGGTCTTCCTGCTCTATCCGGCTCTGCGCACGTTTGTGGAGAGCTTCATGAAGCAGAGCCAGCGCCGCGGGGAGAGCGCGACATTCGTCGGCTTCGACAACTACATCTCGCTGTTCACCGACCCGAACTTCATCAGCGTCCTGATCAACAACCTGCTGTGGGTTCTGGTGGTTCCTGCCGCGACGGTGCTCGTCGGACTCCTGGTGGCGATCCTCACCGACCGTCTCGGCAAGCGGCGCGAGCAGTCGTTCAAGGCGATGATCTTCATCCCGATGGCGATCAGCGGCATCGCGGCGGCGGTCACCTGGCGCTTCATCTACTTCTACGCGCCGCCCGGAAACCCGCAGATCTACCTGCTCAACGCGATCTGGACGACGGTGACGGGGCAGGATCCGATCCCCTGGCTCACGATCGACGCGGCCCGGGTCAACAGCTTCCTGCTGATGTTCATCGTGATCTGGCTGCAGGTCGGATTCGCGATGGTGCTGCTGTCGGCGGCGATCAAGGGCGTGCCCGAGGAGACGATCGAGGCGGCGCGCCTGGATGGCGCGACCGAGCGGAAGACGTTCTTCCTCGTGATCGTCCCGCAGATCCGCGGCACCGTGCTCGCGGTGTTCGTCACGGTCACGATCTTCGTCATGAAGAGCTTCGACATCATCTACGCGATGACCGGCGGGCAGTACAACACGAGCGTCCTCGTGGTCGAGTTCTACACGCAGCTCTTCAGCTTCCAGAACCCGGGCAAGGCCGCGGCCGTGGTGATCGTCCTCATGATCGCCGTGATCCCGCTCATCGTGTATCAAGTCCGTAGCTACAAGTCGCAGGAGGAACTCCGATGACATTCGTACCGACTCCGATCGTCGATGAAGATGCGGGCAAGCGCGAGATCGTCGACACCCAGAAACGGGCGAAGAAGCTCAATAAGGACGGCACGGAAAAGGCGAAGCCGCGCGTCCTCATCACGATCATCATGGCGATCATCGCGATCGCCTGGCTGTTCCCGCTGCTGGGTCTGCTGATCACGAGCTTCCGCAGCAAGGCCGACGTCGACGCCAGCGGATGGTGGACGGTCTTCCTGAACCCGTTCGGTCAGGACTGGACCTTCGACGCGTTCTCGCAGGCCTGGACGGCGCTGGACGCCGGGACGACGTTCTGGAACTCCGTGGCGGTCACGGTGCCGGCGACGGTCCTGCCGGTCATGATCGCGGCCATGGCCGCGTACGCGTTCACGTTCTTCCAGTTCCGTGGCAAAGAGGTCTACTTCGCGATCATCCTGGCGCTCATGGTGGTGCCGATCCAGATCGCGGTGATCCCGATCCTGCAGCTGTTCGTCTGGTTCGGGAACACCACCGGCATCCAGATCATCGGGCAGTATCCGGCGGCGTGGATCGTGCACGCGACGTTCGCGATGCCGCTGGCGATCTACATCCTGCGCAACTACATGCAGACGCTGCCGAACTCGCTCATCGAGGCAGCGCGCGTGGACGGAGCGAGCCACTTCCAGATCTTCTGGCGGCTCATCGTCCCGATGTCGGTGCCGGCGCTGGCCTCGTTCGCGATCTTCCAGTTCCTGTGGGTGTGGAACGACTTCTTCGTGGCGTATCTGTTCATCCAGAGCGGTCCCAACCAGGTGCTGACCCAGGGGCTCTACACGCTCCTCGGTCAGTACGGTCAGGGCTGGCAGCGGGTCGCGGCGGGTTCGTTCATCACCCTCGTGGTCCCGCTGGTGATCTTCTTCGCGCTGCAGCGTTTCTTCGTCCGCGGTCTCACCGCCGGATCGGTGAAGTAAGCCGCACGAACGCGAAAGGCCGGGAGCGACGCTTCCGGCCTTTCGTCGTGGGCCTCAGTCGACGGCCACCGCCCGGTAGAGCACGGCCTGATCGGGGTGGATGCGGGGCGCGGCCACGCCGACGCGCGCGAGCACGTCTCCGCGGAACCGCGCGCCCGGGTACGACACATCCTTGCGCTGCGCGCGGTCCCAGTACTCCTGGGCGGCGAGCGCCTCCGCGTCGCTCGGCTCGCCCCACCAGCGCGGGGGGATGAGCCCGGACGGCAGCGGTCCGATGATCAGCGGCTGCAGGTGGTACGTGCGCTCCGGATCGAGGGCCCGCAGCTTGAGCCGAGCGGCGGGTTCGGGAACGGTGGTGTCCAGGAGAGCGGAGGAGAACAGGGCCTCGGAATCATCGGGCGCGATGATTCCGTGGACGATGACGCGAGGGTCGATCGTATCCATGCGCACGACCGTCCCGCCCATCAACAGCGCGCGATGCTCCTTGTGCAGGGCGATCCAGCGTCGCAGCAGAGTGAGCTCGGCATCCGTCGCCTCGTTCAGGTCCCACTCGATGCCGAGGTGCCCGAAGATCGCCGTGCTCGCCCGGAAGGACAGGTCCAGTCGCCGGCCGGTCGTGTGCGAGCGGTCCGACGCGATGTGGGCGCCGAGGTACTCGGGCGGTGCGAGTTGCACCGACCAGCGCATCATCGACTGCCGGTCGTGGGGGTCGCTGTTGTCCGAGACCCAGATGCGGTCCGTGAGCTCGAGCACCCCGAGGTCGACCCGGCCCCCGCCGGACGAGCACGACTCGATCTCCAGTCCCGGGTGCGCGTCCTTCAGCTCGCGGAGGAGTCGGTAGAACGCGAGGGTCTGCGCGTGCACGACCGGCCGACCGCCGTGCTCGCGGTCGCCGGCTTCGGTGAGGTCGCGGTTGTGATCCCACTTGATGTAGTCGATCGGGTACTCGTCCAGCAGCGCGAGCATCTGGGTCTTGACGTGCTCGTACGCACCGGGGGCGGCGAGGTTCAGGACGTGCTGCGCGCGCGATTCGACCGGCAGCTCGTCGCGCGCCGCCATGATCCATTCCGGATGCCGTCGGGCCAGGTCGCTGTCCAGGTTGATCATCTCGGGCTCGAACCACAGCCCGAACTGCATGCCCTTCGCCCGGACGTGGTCCACGAGCGGGTGCAGACCGTCCGGCCAGACGTCGGAGGCGACCACCCAGTCGCCGAGTCCGGCGCGATCGGTGCGTCGTGCGCCGAACCAGCCGTCGTCCAGCACGAAGCGCTCGATGCCGATGTCGGCGGCCTTGTCGGCCAGGGCGATCAGCTCGCCCGCGTCGTGGCGGAAGTAGACGGCCTCCCACACGTTCAGGGTCACGGGGCGCTCCGCCGGTCGGCCGGAGCCCACCGCGCGCAAGTGGTCGTGGAAGCGGTGGGCGACCTCGTCGAGCCCATCGCCGTACGAGCCGTACACCCAGGGCGTGACGTACTGCTCCGCCGCCTGCAGCACCACTTCGCCGGAGAGCAGCACCTCGCCGCCACCGAGGACCTGCTCGCCGGTGTACACGCGCTCGGCGTAGTGGCGGTGATTTCCGCTCCACGCGGTGTGCACCGCCCAGACCCGGCCCTTCTCGAAGCCGAAGCCGGCCTCGCCGGCGTGCAGCACGAACGCGCTGTCGGCTCCCGTGCGTCCGCGCCGGTTCTCCCGGAGATGGATGCCGGCCCGGAGCGGCCCGCGCTGCGGGAAGCGCTCGTAGTTGTGCTGGCCGGTGAAGTCCAGGAGCTCGGTGGCCTCTGCGGGGAGGGGGAAGGCCAACGAGACGTCGTCCACCGTGTAGGCAGCGTCCCGTTCGTTGCGGAGCGCCGCTCGTGCTCGGATGAGCCCGCTGTCCAGGAGTTCGAGCTCCAGCCGCAGCGACAGCTCCCCGCGGTCGTCGACGGCGTCGAAGACGAGGAGTCCGGCATCCGCCTGGACGAAACCGTCGACCCGCGCCCCGTCGAGCGTGAGCGCAGTCGTGCGGAACAGCGGCGACCAGCCGCGCCCCTGCGCCGAACCCGAGATGCCGGGCCGGCCGGTCCACCCGGTGTGGTGCTCGGGGAGGAGGGCGACGCGCGGCGGAGTGTCGACGTTGTTGGACCCGACGACAGGGACCGTCGCATCACTCAGGCTCGCCAGCGCGGTCTCGTCGAACTCCTCGAGCTGCTCGCCCCAGTGGACGATCGCGGGGAGCGCGCCGGCGCGGGCGTCGACGACGAGGGAGACGCCGGCGTGCGCGAGGTGGATCAGGGCATCGGGAGGGGTGCTCACAAGCGACCATTCTCCGGCATCGACCGCGCCACCGCACGGCCGTGCGGGTCATACAGTGTGATCCATGGATGCCGCCACCGACGTCGCCGCGGACGCGCCCCGCACCGATCCCGACCGCGGGCTCGCCCCGGGGGAGGTCGCGGAGCGTCAGGCGGACGGCCGCTCGAACGCCTTCACCGCCGATACGAGTCGCAGCGCATGGAACATCGTGAGCGCGAACGTCTTCACGCTCTTCAATGCGATCGTGGGCGGCTGCTTCCTCGTGCTGCTCCTGCTCGGCCGGTGGCAGGACGCGCTGTTCGGCCTCGCGGCGTTCGCGAACGCGATCATCGGGTGCGTCCAAGAGTTCCGGGCGAAGTCCAAGCTCGACAGGCTGGCGCTGCTGAACGCCCCCCGCGCCCGCGTCCGGCGCGACGGCGTCGAGGTCGAGATCGCCCCGGGCGACGTGGTGCAGGACGACATCCTGGTCCTCCGGGCCGGGGACCAGGTGCCCGCGGACGCGGTGGTCGTCCGCGCCCGCGCACTGCAGATCGACGAGTCCATGCTCACCGGCGAGTCCGACGCGGTCGACAAGAACGACGGCGACGAGGCGCTGTCGGGCTCGGTCGTCGTCGCGGGGGAGGGCGATGCGCAGGCCACCCGTGTCGGAGCGGATTCGTACGCGAACAGGTTCGCCGATGAGGCCAAGCGCTTCTCGATGGTCGCCTCCGAGCTGCGCACCTCGATCGACCGCGTGCTCACGTGGGTCGGCTGGGGCATCGGGCCGATCGGCCTCCTCGTGCTCAACGCCCAGATGATGGTCGCAGGCGGCTGGGTACAGGCCTGGCAGAGCGGCACGTGGGTGCAGGCGGTCGTCAACACGATCGCCTCACTCACCGCGATGATCCCGCTGGGCCTCGTGCTCGTGACCTCGATCGCGTTCGCGGTGGGGGCCGCGAAGCTCGCGGGCCGCCAGGTACTCGTGAACGAACTGCCCGCGGTGGAGGGGCTCGCCCGCGTGGATGTCATCTGCCTCGACAAGACGGGCACGCTCACGGGCGGCGAGATCGCATTCGACGACGCCCACGCGCTGGACGTCACGGCTCCCGGGTGGGAGAAGACGCTCGCCTGGTACGGCGCCGCCCCGGACGCGAACGCGACGGCGCGCTGCCTCCGCGACCCCTTTCCCGTGTCCGCGCCCGAGGCGGTGGCTGCGTACATCCCGTTCTCGTCCGCCCGGAAGTGGAGCGCCGTCTCCTTCGCGGGTGCACCCGGTACGTGGGTGCTCGGCGCGCCGGAGATGGTGTTCGGGGATGCCGCGAGCGACGTCACCGCGGAATTCGGGCGTACCGTCGTCGAGCGCGCGTCGTCAGGTCGGCGCACGCTCGTCCTCGGCTTCACGCCCGCGAGCCTCGACCCGGGCGATGTCGACGCAGAGCGCCTGCCGGACGGAGTGGAGCCGGCGGTCGTGCTCACCTTCCGCGAGCAGGTGCGGCCCGATGCGCGGCAGACACTGTCGTACTTCGGCGAGCAGGGGGTCGGCATCAGGATCATCTCCGGCGACAATCCGCGCACCGTCGCGGCCATCGCCCGCGAAGTGGGGCTGGATGTCGCGGACGGCTTCGACGCGCGGATGCTCCCCGAGGATGATGCGGCGCTCGCCGAGGTGCTCGAGGAGCACACCGTCTTCGGGCGGGTGACCCCCGAGCAGAAGAAGCGCATGGTGCTCGCGCTGCAGTCGCGCGGGCACGTCGTCGCGATGACCGGCGACGGCGTGAACGACGCTCTCGCGATCAAGTCGGCCGACATCGGCATCGCGATGAACTCGGGCGCGGCGGCCACGAAAGCCGTCGCGCGTCTCGTGCTGCTGGACGGGCAGTTCTCGCACCTTCCCGATGTCGTCGCAGAGGGGAGGCAGGTGATCGCCAACATCGAGCGCGTCTCGATGCTGTTCCTCACCAAGACGGCGTACGCCACCGGACTCGCGGTCCTGTTCGGGATCCTCGTGATGGAGTTCCCGTTCCTGCCGCGTCAGCTCTCGATCACCGACGGCCTGACGATCGGCATCCCGGCGTTCTTCCTCGCGCTCATGCCGAACACGCAGCGCTACGTCCCGGGGTTCCTGCGTCGGTCGCTGAGCTTCGCGATCCCGTCCGGCCTCATCATCGCGATCGCCCTCACCCTGTACACGCGGGGTGCGATGGCGCTCGGCGTCGACGAGCCTCAGCTGCGCACGGGGTCCACGATCATCCTCGCGATCGTCGGCATCTGGGTCCTCACCGTGCTCTCGCGGCCGATCAACCGGTACAAGGCGGTCGTGATCGGCGCGATGTTCATCGCGCTCATCGCGATCTTCACGATCCCGCTGTCCACCGAGTTCTTCCAACTCGTGGATCCCGGCGAGGAGTGCGCCTACCTCGTGACCCTCGTCACGATCCTCACGATCGGCGCGATCGAGATCGTCCGGTTCTTCCACCGGCGCTACGTGGCGCGCATCCTCAGCGGAAGTAGCGCGACCCCGGCGGTGTCCAGACGGCGAGGCCGATGAAGGCGTAGAGCGCCACTTCGGCGATCGAGGTCCAGTCCCACGTGTCGGCCGTGACGATCGTGACGATGTGCAGCACCGTCTGGATCACCAGGTAAATCGTCAGGAGAAGACGCGCCCCCGGGCGGCCCCGCGCGATGCCCGAGGCGACGGCGACCGTGAGGA
The DNA here is from genome assembly GCF_040687315.1 of Microbacterium sp. NPDC064584. Classification (NCBI taxonomy): domain Bacteria; kingdom Bacillati; phylum Actinomycetota; class Actinomycetes; order Micrococcales; family Microbacteriaceae; genus Microbacterium; species Microbacterium sp. NPDC064584. The sequence continues at coordinate 182,382 of NZ_JBFBMZ010000007.1, forward strand.
GTCCGAAGAGGATCACGCCGGCGCCGAGCAGCGAGACGGGCAGGACCTCCGCCCTGTCGACCTGGTACCGGCTGAGCAGGACCAGGATGCCGATCGCGACGCTCACGAAACCGCTGAGGTAGACGAGCACGACAGCGACGCGCACCAGCAGCGGCTGGACCTTCACGGTGGGTGCGGCGTCGCTCACCCGATCACTGTAGCGAGGCGGTGCACCCCAAGCGCGCCTGCATCGCGGTCATCGCGTCGATCTCGGCCGTCTGGCCGGCGCGCATCGCCTCGGCGACCTGACGCACGCGCTCGACCGAGCCCAGGTCGATCGCCGCCTGCGCCATCGGGATCGCTCCCTCGTGGTGGCGGATCATGAGCTCGAGGAACAGGCAGTCCGCCTCGGAGCCGGTCGCCGCCGCGAGGGCGTCGAGCTCGGCATCCGTCGCCATGCCCATCGCGGCCCGCGCCTCGTCGTCGCTGAGGGCGGATCCGCCACCGCCGTGCTCGTGACCGCCGGGAGCCCCGCTCATCCACGCCATCATGGGGCCGCCGGATTGCGGCAGCCCCCACTGGACGAGCCAGTCGTACATCTCGCCGCGCTGCCCGGCTTGCCCGGTCGCGATGTCGTACGAGAGCACGCGCAGCTCGTCGTCCTCGGTCTTGCGGTAGATCTCCATCGCCATCGCGATCGCCTGTGCGTGGTGGACCTGCATGTCGCGCGCGAAGCCCGCATCAGCGGATGCCGTGCCCGGGGTCGCCGGCACGGAGCCGAACGTCGAGAAGCGGCCGACCGCGAAAGCGAGACCGCCGATCGCGAGACACGCCAGCACGATCGCGAGCCAGCGCGGCAGCGACGAGCGGGGGGCGTCCTCGGACGTCATGCGCTACTGCTTGCCGGGGGCGTTCAGTGCACCCGAGCAGGAGGCGTTGGGCTCCGGGGCGTTCTGGCTGCGCCAGTAGGCCGAAAGGAATTCGGACACGCGTGCGTCATCGGCGGAGTCGAGCTTCAGCTGGGCGTTCCATGCGCTCATCACGATGGGGGAATCCAGGCCCTCGTACGGCGAGAGCACGATGTAGGAGGAGGGCAGTTGGGCCTTCAGGGCGTCGAGTTCGGCGCCGGCGACCTGCTCGGCGTCGTACGTGATCCACACCGCGCCGTGCTCGAGCGAGTGCACCGCGTTCTCGTTCGGCACGGGCTGGTCGTAGATGCCGCAGTTGAGCCAGATCGCGTTGTGGTCCCCACCGGTCGGCGGGCTCTGCGCGTAGTCGACGGAGCCCTCGACGTGGTTGGCGGTGTTCTCGAACGTCTCCACACCCTGGATCGACGATCCGTCCCCGTCGCCCGGCTGCAGCGTCGGCGCCTGCGCCGGAGCGAACACGATCGACGCGATGATCGCGGCGACCACGCCGACGGCGACCACCGAGCCGACGGTCCACCAGACCACCTTGCCGCGCCGGCGCTTCGCGAGCTGCTTCTGGTACTCGACCAGCTTCTCCTGGCGCTTCTGCTCGCGCTGCTGCTTGACGGTCTGGTTGATCTGGGCCTGGGTCGCGGGGTTGCCGCTGGTCTTCTTGTCGGCGGGGCGCGGGGGTGTCGGGGTCATGGATCTGATCTCGGCTCGGGCGCCCTGAAGGCGGCTCGGAAGGTAGGCACATCCTATGCGAGCGCATACGAGAGGGGGCTGTGAGGAAGGGGCCTGTGTCCGGTATCATGGGAGTTCGAATCGATTCGACGACGCTCTGTCGCGATTCCCGCCGCACCTCCGGCACCCCCCCCCGTCACCCGCGCTGCCACGAAACGAATCCCTGTGCTCGATACCGCCTCCACGCCCACCCAGAAGCCGCACGTCCCCCGCACGACCGGTGCGATCCGCACGCTCGGGAGCAACCCCGCGACGGCGCCGATCATGCTGCATCCCGGGGATGCCATCACGCACCGCCGCCGGGTGCTGTACATCGTGCTGCTCGGCGCCCTCACGGCGCTGGGGCCGTTCACGATCGACCTGTATCTGCCGGCCTTCCCGGTGCTGGAAGAGGACTTCCAGACCACCGCCGCCGTGATCCAGCTCACGCTCACCGGGACGATGGTCGGCTTCGCACTGGGCCAGCTCATCGTCGGACCGCTCAGCGACAAGGTGGGTCGCCGCGTTCCGCTCCTCGTGGTGACGGCTCTGCACGTCGTGGCGAGCACGGCGGCCGCACTGGCCCCGTCCATCGAGCTCCTCATGGTGGCGCGCGTCGGCATGGGAATGGGCGCGGCCGCGGGCGGCGTCGTCGCGATGGCGATCGTCCGTGACCTGTTCGGCGGAAAGCGCCTCGTGGTCATGCTGTCGCGCCTCGCGCTCGTCTCGGGCGTCGCGCCGGTCGCCGCGCCGCTGGTCGGATCGGCGCTCCTGGCCGTCATGCCGTGGCGCGGCATCTTCGTCGTGCTCGGAATCTACGGAGCCGTCCTGCTGGCCTGCGCCATCTTCGTGATCCCGGAGACCCTGCCCAAGGCCCGGCGCAGCGACAAGGGCAGCACGACCGTGCTGCAGCGTTACCAGAGCGTGCTCCGCGACCGCGTCTTCATCGGAACGCTCGTGATCGGGGCGATGACGTTCAGCGGTCTGTTCTCCTACCTCTCGGCATCCTCGTTCCTCTTCCAGCAGTCGTTCGGCTTCGACGCTCAGCAGTACGGACTGCTGTTCGCCGCGAACTCGCTCGGCGTCGTCACCGGCGTGCAGTTCGCCTCCCGGCTCGCCGCGCGCTTCGGACCCCAGTGGGTGATGGCGTACTCCACCGGCGTGCTCGTCGTCTCCGCGGCCGCGATCATCGTCTTCGACCAGTTGGGCTTCGGCCTCTGGGGAACGGTGATCCCGCTGTTCTTCTTCATGACGGCGTGCGGCTTCACGTTCCCGTGCGTGCAGGTGCTCGCCCTCGACCGCCACGGCAAGGCGGCCGGTACGGCCGCGTCGCTCATCGGAGCGACGAACTTCGGCATCGCGGGCGTCATCTCGCCCGTGGTCGGCTGGATCTCGCGCGATGCGGGCATCACGGCGACCACGATGGCGGCGGTCATGTTCGGGTGCGCCGTGATCGGCGTGATCGCCCTGTGGGCGATCGTGCGGCCCAGTACGGTCGCGATGCTCACTCCCTGACGGAGACGACGCCCCGCCGGCGACCGGAATCAGCGGGAGCGTCGGGAGCATACACGGTCGTGACCGTGCGCCGCGGCCCGCGATTTCTGCGGCGATACCGGCCAGAATGGGCGGATGACGACGGTTGACAGCGCGCGCGCGGAGAATCTGAATCGGCCGCTGCTCTTCGGGGTGGGGGCGCTGCTGCTGCTCGCGGCCGCGGGCCTGGGCACCCTGATCTATTTCCGCACCGAGACGTTCGACGTCGACGTGTGGTGGAACGGGATCCTCGCCGCCAACGACGTGCCGTTCCTGGACACCTTCTCGTACGTCATGAACTTCATCGGCGCCGGATGGTTCGGCGTCTTCGCGATCCCGATCGTGGCGACCGTGGCACTGCTGCTGCTGAAGCGGCCGTGGTCCGCCGTGTTCTTCATCGTCGCCGAGGTCGCCGCGGCGGGCGTCGTCCAGGTGCTCAAGCACGTGTTCGGCCGCGCGCGTCCCGAGGAGATCATCGTCATCTCGGACTTCGGATCCTTTCCGTCCGGTCACGTCGCGAACGCGGCGACGCTCGCGACCGCCGCCTTCATCCTGTTTCCGCGGCTCGTGATCGCGCTCGTCGGGGTCGCGTACATCCTCCTCATGGCGCTCAGCCGCACGGTGCTGCACGCCCACTGGCTGACCGACACCATCGGCGGCGCGCTCATCGGGATCGGCGTCGTCCTCATCGTCGCCGGGATCTTCGCGCCGAAGCTGATCCAGGAGCGGCCGAGCAGGCAGAAGACGGTCGAGTCCGCCCCCGCGCCGCCTCAGTAGGCTGTGCGCATGAGTGCCGCCGAGCCCGTCGATCCGTCCGTCGCCGCAGCCGAAGCGGAGCTCGCGAGGCTTCGCGCAGAGGCCGAGGCAGCTGAAGCGCAGCTGAAGGCGGCGCAGGCCCGGGCAGCGCTCGCGGCCGCCGAAGCCGCGGCCGCGAGGGCGGCGGCCGCACCGGCGGGGCAGGCGACATCGACGTCCCCGGAGCAAGCCGCGCCCGCAGCGGACGTCCCGCCGGCCCCCGCGGAGTTGCCGTCGACACCCGCGGCGGAGGCTGCACCGCAGGCAGTGCCCGCCGGGCCGCTGAGCCCCGAGCAGGTGCAGACCGTGATCACGGGGTACACCTTCGCGGCGGAGACCCTCGACCTCGGCGCGCTCATGAACGGGGATGCCGTTCCCGATGCGCAGATCCGCATCCCGCTCGGCATGATGAACCGTCACGGCCTCGTCGCGGGAGCCACCGGGACCGGCAAGACCCGCACCCTTCAAGGGCTCGCCGAGCAGCTTGCGGCCAAGGGCGTCCCGGTTTTCGCCGCCGACATCAAAGGCGACCTCTCCGGGGTCGCGACACCGGGCGAGTCCAGCGAGAAGCTGCTCGCGCGCACCAGGGCGATCGGGCAGGACTGGTCGCCGGCGGCATCCGTCACGGAGTACTACGCCCTCGGCGGTGTCGGCAAAGGCGTGCCGGTCCGCGCGACCGTGTCGGGATTCGGTCCGCTGCTGCTGAGCAAGGTCCTGGGGCTGAATGCCACACAGGAGTCGAGCCTCGGGCTCGTGTTCCATTACGCCGATGCGAACGGTCTCGCCCTCGTCGACCTGTCCGACCTCCGGGCGGTGCTGACCTACCTCACCAGCGCCGAGGGAAAAGCGGAGCTGAAGAACCTCGGCGGTCTTTCCGCCGCGACCGCGGGCGTGATCCTGCGCGAGCTCATCACGTTCGCCGACGGAGGGGCCGACGTGTTCTTCGGCGAGCCCGAGTTCGACGTGCGCGAGTTCCTGCGCACGGCGCCGGACGGGCGTGGCATCGTGAGCCTCCTGGAGGTGCCCGGCGTCGCCGACAAGCCGGCGCTGTTCTCGACGTTCCTGATGTACCTCCTCGCCGAGCTGTTCGAGCTGCTCCCCGAAGTCGGCGACCTGGACAAGCCGAAGCTCGTGTTCTTCTTCGACGAGGCGCACCTGCTGTTCCGGGACGCCTCCAAGGACTTCACCGCCGCGATCGTCCAGACCGTCCGCCTCATCCGCTCGAAGGGCGTCGGCGTCTTCTTCGTGACGCAGACCCCGAAGGATGTCCCGTCCGACGTGCTGGCGCAGCTGGGCTCACGCGTCCAGCACGCGCTACGCGCATTCACCCCCGACGATGCGAAGGCGCTCCGCGCCACGGTGGGCACGTACCCCCGGTCGGGCTACGACCTCGAGCGCGTCCTGCAGGAACTCGGAACCGGTGAGGCGATCGTGACCGTCATGAGCGAGAAGGGCGCGCCCACTCCCGTCGCCTGGACACGTCTGCGCGCCCCGCAGGGACTGATGTCGCCGACGCCGGACGCCGCGATCGACGCCGCCGTGGCGGCATCCCCTCTGCTGCCGAAATACGGCACCCCGATCGATCGGGAGTCCGCCCGCGAGATCCTGACCGCCCGGATGAACGCGGCGAACGACGCCGCGGCGGCGCAGGAGGCGGCGCTGGCCAAGGCGAAGGCGGATGCCGAGTACGCGAAGCAGCAGGCGGCGATCGACAAGGCGAAGGCCGCAGCCGACAAGAAGGCGCAGGCCGAGTACGAGCGGCTGCTCAAGAAGACCGCCGGCACGAGTCGCACCTCGCGGTCGAGCCAGAAGTCGCCGCTCGAGCAGATCCTCGGTTCGAAATCCACGCAGACGATCCTCAACGGAGTGATCCGCGGCATGTTCGGCACCGGCCGGCGCTGACGCGTCGGAACGCGCGGGGAAGCCCGGGGGAGGCATCGAGGCGCGGATCGCCCGCGCGTAGCATGGCGGGTATGGCGACGAAGCCCCCGAGGGATGACATCGACGAGAGCCGGGTGCACGTCACCGGGCGCAAGAAGGTCGCCGTCGGTGTGCCCGCCGTGCTGCACGCCCTCAAGATCTCGAACGATCAGATGGGCGTCGCGCGCAGCATCCAGACCCTGCTGCAGGTCAATCAGAAGGACGGCTTCGACTGCCCGGGCTGCGCGTGGCCCGAAGAGGACAAGCGGCACATCGCGGAGTTCTGCGAGAACGGGGCGAAGGCCGTCGCCGAGGAGGCGACGATCCGTCGGGTGACGCCGGAGTTCTTCGCGGAGCACCCGCTCGATGCGCTGCGCGCACACGATGACTGGTGGCTCGGTCAGCAGGGACGGCTCACCCACCCCATGATCCTCGAGGAGGGTGCCACCCACTATCGGCCGATCTCGTGGGATGCGGCGCTCCGCGATATCGCGGACGCCCTGCGCGGGCTCGACGACCCGAACGAGGCGACGTTCTACACGTCGGGCCGCACCTCGAACGAAGCGGCCTTCCTGTACCAGCTGCTCGTGCGTGGGTTGGGGACCAACAATCTGCCCGACTGCTCGAACATGTGCCACGAATCCAGCGGGTCGGCGCTCGTCGAGACCCTCGGCATCGGCAAGGGCACCGTGTCGATCGACGACATCCACCAGGCGGACCTGCTGATCGTCGCGGGGCAGAACCCCGGCACGAACCACCCGCGCATGCTGAGCGCCCTCGAGAAGGCCAAGCGCAACGGCGCGACGATCGTGGCGGTCAACCCGCTGCCCGAGGCCGGCCTCATGCGGTTCGAGAACCCGCAGACGCCGCGCGGCGTGGCCTTCGGAGGGACGAAGCTCGCCGACGAGTTCGTGCAGATCCGCCTCGGCGGCGATCAGGCGCTTTTCCAGGCGATCGGCAAGCACCTGCTCGAGGCGGAAGAGCGCGACGGAGGTGTTCTTGATCACGACTTCATCGATGCGCACACCACCGGGTTCGGCTCTTACGCCGCGGCGGTCGCGGCGGTGCCGTGGCGCGAGCTCGTGGCCGCGACCGGTGTGCCGGAGAAGGCGCTGCGGCGCGTCGCGGAGCGCGTGCGGACCTCGACGGCCACGATCGTCTGCTGGGCGATGGGGCTCACACAGCACAAGCACTCCGTCGCCACGCTCCGTGACGTCGTGAACGTGCTGCTGCTGCGGGGCGACATCGGCCGCCCGGGTGCGGGCGTCTGCCCGGTGCGCGGTCATTCCAACGTGCAGGGCGACCGCACGATGGGCATCTACGAAAAGCCGGCCGAGCACTTCCTGCAGTGGCTCGACGATGAGTTCGCGTTCCACGCCCCCCGCAAGCACGGCTATGACACGGTCGAGGCGATCCGGGCGATGCGCGACGGCAAGACGCGGGTGTTCATGGCGATGGGCGGCAACTTCGTCAGCGCTACCCCCGACACGAACGTCGTCGAGGCGGCGCTGGGCAACGTCGATCTGACGGTTCAGGTCTCGACCAAGCTCAACCGATCGCACGTCGTCACGGGAAAGCGGGCGATCATCCTGCCGACGCTGGGCCGGACGGATCGCGACGTGCGCGGGGGAGCGGAGCAGAGAGTGACGGTGGAGGACTCGATGAGCGCCGTGCACGCCTCGCGCGGTCGCCTCGCGCCACCGTCCGACGACATGCTCAGCGAGGTCGCGATCGTGGCGCGCCTGTGCGCGATGGTCTTCGACGGGCGCGAGAACGTGCCGGATGCCGACTGGGCGGCCCTCGAGCGCGACTACGCGCGGATCAGGGAGCACATTTCGAAGGTGGTGCCGGGCTTCGACGACTTCGAGGAGAAGATCGCCAAGGGGCGCACCCTCTACCTGCCCAATGCGCCGCGCGACGATCGCCGTTTCGCAACAGACTCCGGCAAGGCCGTGTTCACGGCGAACCCCCTCGAGTACCCGTTCATCCCGCAGGGGCGGCTGCTGCTGCAGACCCTCCGTTCGCACGATCAGTACAACACCACGATCTACGGCAAAGACGACCGCTATCGCGGCATCCACGGCGGGCGCCGGGTGATCATGGTGAACGCCAAGGACATCCAGAAACTGGGGTTCACCGAGGGTGAGATCGTCGACCTGGTCTCGGAGTGGCGCGACGGCGTCGAACGCCGCGCCGAGGAGTTCCGCATCGTCGCGTACTCGACCCCGCGGGGCAATGCCGCCGCTTACTATCCCGAGACGAACGTTCTCGTGCCGCTCGACTCGGTCGCCGACGTGAGCGGAACCCCTACCTCGAAGTCGGTGATCGTCCGGCTGGAGCGGCGATCGGCCTGATCAGTCGTCCTCGCGCCAGCCGTTCGCGCACGAGGTGATCGCGGAGACGGCTCTGCGAACCTGCTCGGGCGAGCCGCCGGCTCTTCCGGCGGCGAGACCGGCGACGAATGCGCTGAGTGGTGCGGCTGGCCGGGCCACGCCCACCGCCACATCCCGCGCGAGGTCGAGGATCAGCGGAATGGGGATGTCTTCGGGGCTCAACCCGAAGAGCCGGCGCAGCTCTTCCGCCCACGCGTCCAGCGCCTCCGGCGGCAGTCTCTCGCTCACGGCTCCTCCTTCGTGTCTCGGTCTCGTCGTGCCTCGTTCAGATCGTCCCACGTGTCGATGTCGAAAGCGACGGCATCGGATGCCGCGACCGCCGTGATCGCCAGGCTGCCGAGCAGGCTGCGCACGGGGGCGTTGCGGCCGGCATCCGGGATCGTCGTCGCCGCCGCGCGGAGCGCATCGGTGCGATAGACGCCCGTGAGCCACTGACGGCGGCCCTCGGCGTCTTCGAGGCAGACGCCGTCCGCCATGTCGGGGGCGGCGAGAAGCACGCGTACCGCGTCGGCGACGCGCGGAAGGTCGCACGCCAGGACGAGCACCCGCGGCGCGGCGACGAGCGGGAGTGCCGTGACGATCGCCGCTGCCGGTCCACCGAACGGCGGCTCTTCGCGCACCCAGGTGAGGTCGGCGTGGGCATCGTCTGCCGGGCCGACGACGATGATCGGGTCGCACCCTGCGTCGAGCGCGGCGCCGAGGGCGGCGTCCAGCAGCGTCCGGCCGCCGACCTCGAGCAGCGGCTTGTGCACGCCGCCCATGCGGGAGCCGCGGCCGCCGGCCAGCAGGATCGCCCCGATGCCGCCGGCGTTCATGAGAAGAGCATGACCTCGACGGTGTCGCCGGGGCGGATCTCGTCGGTCCCGACCGGGACGACGGCGTAGCCTCCGGCCCGGGCGAGTCCGCCAGCCCGATGCGACCCGCGATCGGTCGCCGGGGCGACTCCGCCGTCGGTGACGACGATGGGAAGGTATTGGGTGCGCCCGTGCGGCGACCGCCAGCCTTCTGTGGCGGGGAGGCGCAGCATCCGCCGATCGATGTGCGTGCGCCCCTGCATCGCGAGCAGAGCGGGTCGCACGAACACCTCGAACGAGACCGCCGCGCTCACCGGATTGCCCGGCAGGCCGAACATCAGTGGGTCGCCCGCGGCGAAGCCCTGCGGTCTGCCGGGCTGGATCGCGACCTGCACGAAGGTCATTTCCGACACCGAGGTCTTGACGACCTCGAAGGCGCCCGCGCTCACGCCGCCCGAGGTGATGATCGCATCGGCGCCGTCTGCGGCGGCGGCGGCGATCGCGCTGCGGAGATCGGCATCGACGTCGCCGACCGTGGTCTGCGTGATCACATCCGCTCCCGCTTGACGGGCGAGCGAGGCCAGCAGCAGAGAGTTCGACTCGGGGATCTGCCCGCGACGCAGGGGTGACCCTGCGGGCACGAGTTCATCACCGGTCGCGATGACCGCGACCCGGGGTCGGCGACTCACGGTCACCTCGGCGACGCCGGCGGCCGCGATCGCCGACAGCTGCAGCGGACCCAGCTCGACACCCGCGGGGACGAGTTCGGTACCGGCGGTGCAGTCCTCGCCGCGACGCCGGATGTGCGCGCCGATGTCGCGCGGCGCCTCGACGACCTGCGCGATCCGGAGCGAGTCGGCCAGTCCGCCGACGGTCGCCTCGAAGGGCACGACGGTGTCGGCGCTCGCCGGCAGCGGCGCACCGGTCATGATGCGCACGGCCTCGCCCGGGCCGAACGGCGGGTCGAGCGCGCTGCCGGCGGGCAGGTCGGCCACGACACGGAGCGAGACGGGGGATGCCGCGCTCGCCGCCGCGACGTCGGCGAAGCGCACCGCGAAGCCGTCCATCGCCGAGTTGTCGAAAAGGGGCAGATCGACGGCGGCGTGCACGGCAATTCGGAGAGTCGTTCCCAGCGCGTCGGACAGCGGGACCGTGTGCCGGTCGAGCGGGCGCACAGCGGCGAGGATGGCCTGCTGGTGCTGTTCGACCGTGATCACGGCGTCGCCGGAGCGGAGACGACGGGGTCGACGCTGTGTTCGGATGCCATGGGTTTCAGGCTAGCGGCCGCCGCCGGTCTGCCCCCGGGTTGCGGCGACGGAATGCGATGACCGGCGCGAGGACTCAAGGTGTCGGCGCGGAGGCTCCCCCGTACCGTGACGCGCGTAGGCTGGCGTGATGGGTCGGATCACCGTCCGGCGCCCGGTGACGAAGCTCACCGCCGGTGCCGCACCAGTGCGTCGGTCCGACACGCTCGCGGTCGAGGAGCCGCTCGAGATCCGCGTCGGCGGGCTGCCGCTCGCGGTCACGATGCGCACTCCGGGCAACGATGTCGAGCTCGCGGCCGGCTTCCTCGTCTCCGAGGGGGTCATCTCCCGCGGCGACCAGTTCCGCTCCGCGATCCACTGCGGGGGGCCCGGCACCGGCGGTCCGATCACAGGCATCTCGGTGGGCGCGCCGGGGGAAGGCAACACCTACAACGTCCTCGACGTCAGCCTCGCGCCGGGCGTGAAGCCGCCCGATCCCGACCTGGCGCGCAACTTCTACACGACCAGTTCGTGCGGACTCTGCGGCAAGGCATCGATCGACGCGGTCGAGACCGTGTCGGCGTACGACGTCGCCGGCGACGACGTGACAGTGGATGCCGAGACCCTCACGGGCTTACCAGAATCACTTCGCGCGCAGCAGGCGGTGTTCGACAAGACCGGCGGCCTGCACGCCGCGGCGCTCTTCGACGCGGCATCCGGCGAGCTGCTCGTCCTTCGGGAAGACGTCGGCCGGCACAACGCGGTCGACAAGGTCATCGGCTGGGCGGTGCTGAACGACCGGCTGCCCCTGCGAGGTGTGGTGCTGCAGGTGTCAGGACGCGCGAGCTTCGAGCTCGTGCAGAAGGCGGTGATGGCCGGCATCCCGATCCTCGCCGCCGTCTCGGCACCCTCCTCGCTCGCGGTCGAGCTCGCGGCGTCGTCGGGTCTCACGCTCGTCGGGTTCCTCCGAGGGCGGACGATGAACATCTACTCGCGCGACGAGCGCGTGCTCGCCGGCGCCGGGACCTGAGGTCTGAGGTGCCGTCCCCGCGAACGCCGCCGTTTCCTGCGAGAGCTGCCGCTACTCGGGGCGTCGTTCCCGGCGAGGATCGCTGGTTGCCGCGAGCGCTGCAGTTTTCTGCGACCGCTGCGTAGCCCGACGGCGCGCTCGCAGGAGACTGCAGCACTCGCGGGGCGCGCTCACCGCTGCGGCCGCCGTATGCGCCGCCGGCTCCTCGGCTCGCCGAGACCCGCCGTCCTAGACTCGTCGGATGCCGCAGATCCGCCCGTTCCGCTCCGGCGATGAGGCTGCGGTCGCCGACATCTGCCTCAAGACCGCGGATGCCGGAACCGACGCCACCGGAGTGTTCGACGACGACACGATCTGGGCCGAAGTGTTCGTGCTGCCCTACGTGCACCGGCATCCTGATCTGGCGTACGTCGTCGAGTCCGACGACGGCCGGGTCGTCGGCTACATCGTGTGCGCTCCCGACACGGATGCATTCGAGGACTGGTTCCACGATGAGTGGTGGCCGCGCCGCGGTGCGCGCTGGCCGCGGCCGCACACCGAGCGCACCCGCCAGGACGGCACTCTCATCTACGCGTACTCGCGTCGCAGCGGGGCCGAGCCCTACGCCGACGAGTACCCGGCACACCTGCACATCGACCTGCTGCCGGAGGCGCAAGGCCAGGGCTGGGGGCGTCGGCTCATCGAGACCGTCGTCGCCGATCTCACCGCGCGCGGTGTGCCCGGAGTGCACCTCGCGGCGGCATCCGAGAACGAGTCCGCGATCGCGTTCTACCCGCGAGTCGGGTTCACGCCGATTCCTTCGCACCCCGGCGTGCAGGCGTTCGGAATGCATCTTGGCCCGAACGGCCCGAGCCGTTCGCGCCGGGCGTAGCCTGCCAGGATGGACGATCTCACTGCGCCCACGGGTCGCGAAGACGCGCTGCGCGCCCTTCCTCGCGACGACGGGTCGGAGCCTCGGGCGCTCGTGCTCGGCGCCACCGGCTACCTCGGCGGGCGACTCGTGCCGCGACTGCTGAACGGCGGGTACCGGGTGCGGGTCCTCGCGCGCGACGCGCGACGGGTCGCCGCGTTCGACTGGGGCGACAATGTCGAAGTGGTCGAGGGTGACGCGACCGACCCGGATGCCGTCCGCGACGCGGTGCAGGACGTCGACGTGCTCTACTACCTCGTCCACTCGATGGGAGCGGGCAAGGGGTTCGAGAGCGCCGACCGCGTCGCCGCGCAGACCGTGGCGCGTGCCGCCGCGGCGGCCCACCTCGGCCGCATCGTCTACCTCGGCGGACTGCATCCCACCGGAACGGAACTCTCGCCGCACCTGCGCTCGCGCGTCGAGGTGGGGCAGATCCTGCTCGACAGCGGAGTGCCGACACTCGTGCTGCAAGCCGGTGTCGTGATCGGTTCGGGCTCGGCGTCGTTCGAGATGGTGCGCCACCTCACCGAGGTGCTGCCGTACATGCCCGCACCGAAATGGGTGCGCAACAGGATCCAGCCGATCGCGGTGCGCGACGTGCTCCACTACCTGCTCGGTGCCGCCCGCGTCGCGCCCGATGTCAACCGCGCCGTCGACATCGGCGGCCCCGACGTGCTGCGCTACGGGCAGATGATGAACGGCTATGCGGTCGAGGCGGGGCTCAAACAGCGGGGAATCGCCGCGCTGCCGGTGCTGACCCCCCGGCTCGCCTCGCACTGGGTGAACCTCGTGACCCCCATTCCGCGTCGCGTTGCGATGCCGCTCGTGGAGTCGCTGCAGAACGAGTGCATCGTGAAGGACGGCGACGTCGACACGCTGATCCCGCCGCCCGAAGACGGACTGACGCCCTACCGTCGTGCAGTGCAGCTCGCGCTCGGCAAGGTCAAGCTCGACGCGATCGAGACGAGCTGGCAGGACGGCGAAGTGCTGGGCGTGCCGAGCGACCCGCTGCCGAATGACCCCGAGTGGGCCGGCAAGACCGTGTTCACCGATCTGCGCACCGCGCACACGGATGCCGCGCCCGATGCGCTGTGGCGCGTCGTGCAGGGGATCGGCGGTGAGCGGGGCTGGTATTCGAACCCGCTGCTGTGGGCCGTCCGCGGCTGGATGGACAAGCTCGTCGGGGGCGTGGGTCTGCGCCGCGGGCGCCGGCACCGTGACCGCCTCGTCGTCGGCGACGCCGTCGACTTCTGGCGCGTCGAGGCGCTCGAACCCGGTTCCCTGCTGCGGCTGCGGGCCGAGATGAAGGTTCCGGGCCTCGCGTGGCTCGAGATGCGGGTGGCTCCCGACGGCGCCGGGTCGCGCTATGACCAGCGGGCCGTGTTCTTCCCGAGGGGACTCGCGGGCCGCCTGTACTGGCTCGCGGTGCTGCCGTTCCACGGCTTCATCTTCGCGGGCATGGCCAACCGCATCGCCGCGGCGGCCATGGCGGCGGATGAGGCGAGTACGTAAGAGCGCGACACGTTCGGCACTGCCGCTCGGCGGCGCCGGCGCGAATTATCACGGTCCTCAGCCGGTGCCCTGACCCGGGTGCGGCGTAGCGTGAAAATCATGGATACCGCGCTCTCGCGCTCTCACTACGCGCGCTCGCGCACTGTGTCGCGGCGGGACTGGTACCTCGCGACGAACGCGATCGTGCTGGCGTGGATCCTGCTCGCACTCATTGCGGTCGGGGTGCACAGGTTCGTCGATCAGCCCCTGTGGCTGCTCGTCCATGTGCCGCTCCTCGGCGCGGCGACGGCCGCGATCCTCATCTGGTCGCAGCACTTCGCCGACACGCTCCTTCGTCGTCCGCCCCCGGGAGGCCGAGTGGGTCTCGGTGTGCGGCTCGGACTGCACACCGTCGGCGCCGCGCTGGTCGTCACGGGTGTGCTCACGGCGACGACTCCGCTCGTGGTCGTCGGCGCCTCGATCGTCGCCGTCGCCATCCTCGCTCACGGCGTGATCCTCGTGCTTCAGAGCCGAAGAGCGCTCCCGACACGATTCGGACCGCTCGCGCGCTACTACGTCGCGGCGAGCGTCGTGTTCCTGTTCGGCATCGGCGCGGGGGTTGCGCTCGCCGTGGATCCCTCCCTCGTCGACCGCCTCGTCACGGCGCATCTCGTGCTCAACGTGTACGGCTGGATCGGTCTGACCGTGCTGGGGACGCTCGTGCTGCTGTGGCCGACCGTGCTGCATGCACGTGTTCCCCCGACAACGGATGCCGCATCTCGCCGTGCGCTGCCCGTGCTGGTGGCCGGCATCCTCGTCACGGCCGCGGGTCCTGTCGTCGACGTCAGGATGCTCGTGCCGGTGGGCATGGCGGTGTGGATCGGCGGCGCGGGTCTGCTCGCTGTCGAGGGATGGCGTGAAGCGTGGACGATGCCGCCGGGGACGTTCGCGGGGTGGAGTCTCGCGGCGGGGTTCGGGTGGCTCGTGGTCGCGGCCGTCGCGCTCGGCGCTCAATCGGTGATCGCGCCGGACTGGGCGGGGCTGCGGGCAGGCTACCTCGCGATGCTGGGACCCCTCGTCGTCGGGTTCACAGTGCAAGTGCTCACCGGCGCGCTGAGCTACCTGCTCCCCGTCGTCGCGCTCGGCAGCCCCGCAGCGGCGAAGGCCGGAGCCGAGGTGCTCGACGCTGCGGCGGCGTTCCGCGTCACCGCGTTCAACGGCGCCCTCTTGCTCTACCTCCTTCCGATGCCGTCGCTTGCGCGTGTGCTCTTGTCGTTCGTCGCCGTCGGGGTCGTCGTCGCGTTCGTCGTGCTCGCGATCCGGGCAGTCGTGGTCGGCAGACGCGTGCGACGCTCGGAGGGCGCCGACCCCGATCGCACAGGACGCGTGGCGCTCGGCATGCCGAGCGCCACACCGCCTCCGGCACCGTCGCGCCGTGCGAGGGGCGTCATCGCGGCGCTGGGCCTGCTCGCCCTGAGCGTCGCCGCGGGAGTCGCTGCCGACCCCGCCGCCGCGGGTATATCGATAGCCGGCCGGGCCGAGAGCATCGTCGCGACCGGCAACACGACCGCGGTCACCGTTTCGGTGGAGGGCATGCGCTTCGACACTCCGGTGCTGGTGGTGCCCTACGGCGATCGGCTCGTCGTGACCTTCGAGAACACGGGCGACGACGTCCACGACCTCACCTTCGCGAACGGCGTGCGCACTCAGCGGCTCGCTCCGGGAGACTCGGAGACGATCGACGTGGGGATCATCGGCGCGGACTTCCAGGCGTGGTGCTCGATCGCCGGACACCGGCAGATGGGAATGGAGCTGATGGTGCGGGCGCTCGGTGCGCCCCCCGCCGATTCGGGCGACCACGCCGACATGGACATGGACTCGGCGTCTGTCGACGCGCCGGGTGATGCGGCCGCCGACATCGATCTGGAGCGCGAGCCTGCCGACGACTTCGAGCCCGCGCCCGCCGCCCTCGCGCCGGCACCGGCCGAGTCCGCGCACCGGGTGACGCTCCGCGTCGAAGAGGTCGTATCGGAGGTCGCCTCCGGCATCTCGCAGGCCAGATGGACGTTCGGCGGTAGTGCGCCGGGGCCGGTGCTGCGCGGCGAGGTGGGTGATCGATTCGAGATCACGCTGGTCAACGACGGTACGATCGGCCACTCGATCGATTTCCACGCGGGCGCTCTGGCTCCCGACGGTCCGATGCGCACCATCCAGCCTGGGGAGAGTCTCACGTACGCCTTCACCGCGGCGAAGGCGGGCATCTGGATGTATCACTGCTCGACGATGCCGATGTCGATGCATATCGCCAACGGCATGTTCGGCGCGGTCATCATCGATCCGCCCGATCTTGAGCCGGTCGATCGCGAGTACCTTCTGATCCAGGGTGAGCTCTACCTGGGCGCGCAGGGCGACACGGCCGACGCGGAGAAGATCGCCGCGCAGACTCCCGACTTGGTGGCGTTCAACGGCTACGCCGACCAGTACGCGCATCTCCCTCTCGAAGCGGGCGTCGGCGAGCGGGTGCGCGTCTGGGTGCTGGATGCCGGGCCGAACACCCCGACGTCATTCCATGTCGTGGGAGGCCAGTTCGACACGGTGTACCGCGAGGGAGCGTACGCGCTGCGAGCGGGAGATCCCGGCGGCTCGCAGGCGCTCGCACTCGAGCCCGCGCAGGGCGGGTTCGTCGAGCTCGTCTTCCCCGAACCCGGTGACTATCCGTTCGTGACGCACCGCATGAGCGACGCGGAGAAAGGTGCGCGCGGTGTCTTCAGGGTGGAGTGAGAGGGGTTGCCCGCGCGATGACCGGGGTCGGCTCGTCGTCGCGCGCCACTCTGATGTCGTGAACATCGCGAACAGCCCGGACCTGTTCTCGA
The DNA here is from genome assembly GCF_040687315.1 of Microbacterium sp. NPDC064584. Lineage (NCBI taxonomy): Bacteria > Bacillati > Actinomycetota > Actinomycetes > Micrococcales > Microbacteriaceae > Microbacterium > Microbacterium sp. NPDC064584. Next base: position 198,975 of record NZ_JBFBMZ010000007.1, read on the forward strand.
ACGCCGTCTCACGCCACCTGCAGATTCCCAACGGTCTCGACGGTGAACGCCACGCCGAGGCGCGCCGCATGCTGGCACCCTTCTTCCACCCCCCGGCGCTCGGCGCATTGGAGCCGACGCTGGCGCGGATCGCCGCCGACCTGGTCGGAGGCCTCGGCGAGGACCCTTTCGACGCCGTCGAAGACCTCGGCGTCGTCTTCGCCGTCCGCGCGGCATCGGCGTGGCTCGGGTGGCGCGACGATCTGGAGCCGGAGCTCATCGCGTGGGTTGCCGAGCATCGGGCGGCCGGTTGCAGTCGCCACCCCGAGCAGATCGCCCGCTCCGCTGCGGGCTTCGAGGGCCTCGTGCGAATGCTCATCGACGAGCGGCGCGGGCGGCCGTCATGCGATCTCACCGGACTCCTCATGACCCTGCGCTGGAAAGGTCGGCGCATCACCGACGAAGAGGTCGTCTCGATCCTGCGCAACTGGACCGGCGGAGACCTGTCGTCGCTCGCCCTGTGCGTCGGGGTGGCCGTGCACTGGGTAGCCACGAACCCCGATCACTTCGGTCACCTTGTGGCGTCCGACGACGCGGCGCTCGACCGGGCTGTCGATGAAATGCTGAGGCTCGATGACCCCTTCGTGTCGAATCGGCGCATCGCGGTGAGCGACACCGTCGTTGCAGGGTGCCCGGTGGGTGCCGGTGAGGAGATCGTGCTCGACTGGCGGGCAGCCAATCGCGACGGAGGCGTGTTCGCAGACCCGGGGTCATTCGACCCGGACGGTCACGGCCCGGACAATCTCGTCTACGGCGTCGGGCCGCACGTCTGCCCGGGCCGAGGGCTCGCCACCCGGCAGCTGCGCATCCTGCTGCGCGCCGTGATGACCGCGGGAAGACCTGAGCTGATCGCCGGCCACCCGCCCGTGCGCGAGCAGCCGCCGTCTGCCGGCTTCCGCTCGCTTCCGGTGCGCCTCGCGCCGCAGCCGACGGCACTGCGCGGCTAGAGCTTGTGCAGCTTCTCGGGATCCGGTGCCTGCACCGGATCCCACCCGCGCCGGTTCGGGCGGGCTCCCCGCTGCTGGTCGTCGCGCGAGCGGTAGACGATGTATGGGCGGAAGAGGTAGCCGACCGGGGCTGAGAAGACGTGTACGAGGCGCGTGAACGGCCACAGCGCGAAGAGGGCGAACGCGGTCAGGACGTGCAGCTGGAACAGCAGCGGCACCTCCAGCATGAGCTCGGGCTGAGGCTGGAACAGCAGGATGCTGCGGATCCAGGGCGAGATCGTCTCGCGGTAGTGGAATCCCGAGCCGAACACCTGGTAGATGACCGTCGCCAGGGTCCCCAATGCCAGCGTCACGCCGAGGAAGACGTACATCACCTTGTCCATACGCGTGGTCGCCAGGAACACGGGGCCCACCGTGCGGCGACGGTAGATCAGGATCGCCAGGCCCGCCAAGGTCAGCACCGCGGCGGCGGTCCCCAGTGCGGTGGCACCGAAATGGTAGATCTCTTCGGAGATCCCTATCGCGTAGAGCCATTCCCGGGGAATCAGCAGTCCCACGACATGGCCCGCGATGACCATGAGGATGCCCAGATGGAACATCGGCGACCCCCAGCGCAGCATCCGGCTCTCGTAGGTCTGGCTCGATCGCGTCGTCCAGCCGAACTTGTCGTAGCGGTACCGCCAGATGTGGCCGACGATGAAGACGGCGATGGCGGCGTACGGGATCGCCACCCACAGGATGATGTCCAGGGTGTTCACGGTGTCTCCCCTCTCTGTGAGACAGGCTGGAAGGGCGGAAGGTTGCCGAGGAAGCTGAGACCCACGGTCTCGGTCGGCGGACCCTCGCTGACCAGATTGAGGTACCGCTCACGCGTGCGGGCATCGATCGGCGGAAGCGAAAGCGAAATCACGCGCACCACGTCGGCCCACGGACTCTGCATTCCCTCCAGCGCCGCGCGCAGCACTTCGATGCCTTCCCGGTGCGAAGCGATCAGCGCGCCGGCGATGGGCGAGTCGCTCACCGCTGAGAACTCGAGCACCGCGGGAAGGTAATCCGGCAGCTCGGGCGCGTCGAACTCCCAGCCGGCGGCGCGGTAGGCCTCCAGAAACGTCACGAGCGCCGTGCCGCGCTTGCGGGTGTCTCCCGTCGCGTAGTAGCTCAGATACAGGCTGCACTTTCGCTTCAGATCGAACGTGAGCACATACCGCCGCTGCCACTCGGTCGATCCCGCGGCCTCGGCGGCATCCACGAAGACGGCGATCGGTTCGACGATCTGGGCGGGAAGTCCACGCAGGCCCTCGCGAACCACGCTGAGTCGCGCGAACCATTCGGCGTCCGGATAGTCGAGCAGGAGCGAGGCGATCATGTGCGTGCTCGACCGCTGCGCGGCTGACAGCGAGAGCGGTGTCACCTCGCGCGGCAGCGCCTTGCGCGGGGTGACCCGTGGGAGCACGGTGCTCACGGCGCACCTCCATCGACGCGGCGTCCCTTGCTCGTCGTCTGCACCGGGCCGGCATCGGTCGGGGGGAACAGGCCGTCCGGGGTGCCGTTGCCGTCCCAGTTGAGCAGGTTGACCCGCCCGGGACCGGACGGGCGATCAGCGGTCTGCCGGTCGGCGAGAATGTGGAAGTTCTCCACCGCGACCGGCACGCTCGGACCGCTGGACGTGCCGAACGGACCAGCCCCGCCCATTCCCGGGCCGCCGTCGTAGTCCAGCGAGCACGCCATCTCCTCGAGCTGGTGCGCCTGCTCGGTGTGCGCGGACGGGATGACGTAGCGGTCCTCGTACTTCGCGATCGCGAGCAGCCGGTACATCGCCTCGATCTCCGCGCCCGACATGCCGACGGCCCGCGCGATCCGTTCGTCGCGCTCGTCGTCGAGGTTCACTCCCCGCATGTACGAGCGCATCGCCGCGAGACGGCGCAGAGCATGATCGACGGGTCCGATCTCGCCCGCGGTGAACAGTTCCGCGAGGTACCCGATGGGAATGCGGAGCTTGTCGATCGCCGCGAACAGCGTGCGCGCGTCTTCGCCGTCGTTGCCCGATTCGCTCACCACATCGACGACGGGCGACAGCGGCGGGATGTACCAGACCATCGGCATCGTGCGGTACTCGGGATGCAGCGGCAGAGCGACCTCGTACTCCTGGATGAGTCGCCAGATCGGGCTGCGCTGCGCGGCCTCGATCCAGTCCTCGGGGATGCCGTCGCGGCGGGCCTGCTCGACCACGGCGGGATCGCGGGGGTCGAGGATGATGCTCCGCTGAGCGGCGAGCAGGGCCCGCTCGTCTTCGACGCTGGCCGCCTCGGCGACACGATCCGCGTCGTACAGGACGAGGCCGAGATAGCGGAGCCTGCCGACGCACGTCTCGGAGCACACGGTCGGCAGGCCCACCTCGATGCGCGGGTAGCACATCGTGCACTTCTCGGCCTTGCCGGTCTTGTGGTTGAAGTACACCTTCTTGTACGGGCAGCCCGACACGCACATGCGCCAGCCGCGGCACTGGTCCTGGTCGACCAGGACGATTCCGTCTTCAGCCCTCTTGTACATCGCCCCCGAAGGGCACGACGCGACGCACGAGGGGTTGAGGCAGTGCTCGCAGATGCGCGGGAGATAGAACATGAAGGCCTTCGAGAACTCCGCGTGGACCTTCTCGCTCATCTTCTGCAGGATCGGGTCCTGCTGCATGGTCTCGAGCGACCCGCCGAGATCGTCGTCCCAGTTCGCCGACCACGAGATCTTCATGTCTTCGCCCGTCAGCAGGCTCTTGGGCCGAGCAACCGGCACCTGTCCGCCGCGCGGGGCGTTCAGCAGCATGTCGTAGTCGTACGTCCACGGCTCGTAGTAGTCGTGGATCTCAGGCAGCTTCGGGTTCGAGAAGATGCGGGCCAGCTTGGCCAGGCGGCCACCGCTGCGCAACTTCAAGCGCCCGCGCTTCGTGCGCACCCATCCGCCGCCCCACTTCTCCTGGTCTTCGTACCCGCGCGGGTAGCCGACGCCGGGGCGGGTCTCGACATTGTTGAACCAGACGTACTCCACACCGGTGCGGTTCGTCCAGGCCTGCTTGCACGTCACAGAGCATGTGTGGCAGCCGATGCACTTGTCGAGGTTCATCACCATCGACATCTGGGCCATGACCTTCATCAGTACTCGACCTCCTGGCTGCGGCGACGGATGACGGTGATCTCGTCGCGCTGGTTTCCGGTGGGGCCCAGGTAGTTGAACGCCCACGCGAGCTGCGCGTAGCCGCCGATCAGGTGGCTGGGTTTGAGCAGGATCCGGGTGAGTGAATTGTGGATGCCGCCGCGCATGCCGCTCGTCTCGGCGATCGGCACGTCGACCGTGCGGTCCTTCGCGTGGTACATGTACACGGTGCCCTCCGGCATCCGGTGCGACACGATCGCCCGCGCGACGACCACTCCGTTGCGGTTGTACGACTCGATCCAGTCGTTGTCGCGCACGCCCACCTTGCCGGCGTCCTGCGGGCTCATCCAGATCGTGGGACCGCCGCGCGAGAGCGACAGCATGAAGAGGTTGTCCTGGTACTCGGAGTGGATCGACCACTTCGAATGCGGTGTGAGGTAGCGCACAGCCACCTCGGTCTGACCGGGCGCCCCAGGGCCCGCGATGCGCGTGACCGTCCCCACATTCGGCGAATCGAAGAGCCTGTGCATGTCCAGCGGCGGGCGGAAGGTCGGCATGTTCTCGCCGAGCTCCTCCATCCAGTCATGATCGAGATAGAAATGCTGACGGCCGGTGAGGGTGTGCCAGGGCTTCAGATGCTCGACGTTGATCGCGAACGCGGTGTAGCGCCTGCCGCCGTGTTCGGACCCCGACCATTCGGGGGAGGTGATCACCGCTCGGGGCTGCACCTGCACATCGGCGAACGAGATGCGCTTGCCCTCCTCCTCTTCGGCGAGGTAGGCCATCTTCTGGCCGGTGCGCTTCTCGAGGGCGCGAAAGCCCTGCACCGCGAGGCGCCCGTTGCTCGTTCCCGAGAAGGCGAGGATCATCTCGCACACGCGCTTGTCGGAATCGAGGCGGATGCGGCCCGCCGATGCGCCGCCCTCCACCACACCGTTCAGGTGCGCGAGGCTCTGCAGCTCCTTGTCGGGGTGGTAGGTGATGCCCTTCGTCGTCATCCCGAGCTTCTCGGTCAGGGGGCCGAGCGACTTCCACCGGTCGGCCAGCGCCGGGTAGTCCCGCTCCACCACGACGAGCTTGGTCATCGTGACCCCGGGCACGAGCGGCGGGTCCTCGGGCACTGCTCCATGGGCGTACGCCATCACATCGGGGGTGTCGTGCTGCAGCGGCGAGGCGACCACGTCGCGTCGGACGCCCAGATGGCCCTCGCACAGTGCGCTGAACCGCTCTGCGAGTTCGCGGAACAGGTCGTAGTCGGTCTTAGTCTGCCAGGGCGGGTTGATCGCCGGGTTGAAGGAGTGCAGGAACGGGTGCATGTCGGTCGAGGACAGGTCGTACTTCTCGTACCAGGTGGCGGCGGGGAACACGAGATCGCTGAACAGCGTCGTCGAGGTCATCCGGAAGTCCGCCGTCATGAGCAGGTCGAGCTTGCCGTTCGGCGCGTCGTCTCGCCAGACGATGTCACGGGGGCGCGCGCCATCGGGCGTCTCGGTGGCACGGATCGCGGCGTCCGCGCCCAGCAGGTGCTTGAGGAAGTACTCGTTGCCCTTCCCGGAGGAGCCGAGCACGTTCGCGCGCCAGATCGTGACGATCCGGGGGAAGTTCTCGGGGGCATCGGGATCTTCGCACGCGTAGTGCAGCGATCCGTCGGTGAGGGAGTCGACGACGTGCTGCGCGGGCTCCTTGCCCGCCGCTTCGGCCTCGTCGCAGAGGTCGAGCGGGTTGCGCGAGAACGTGGGGTAGCTCGGCATCCACCCCCGCTTGACGGATTCGACAAGGCAGTCCGCGGTCGTGCGGTCGGCGAACACGCCGCGGGCGAGTGGCGAGGCCAGTTTGTCGGCGGGCAGTCCGTCGTAGCGCCACTGGTCGGTGGCCAGGTACCAGAACGCGGTGCCGATCATCTGTCGCGGCGGACGGTTCCAGTCGCCGGCGGTCGCGTACTGCGAGTAGCCGGTGATGGGTCGCACCTTCTCCTGGCCGACGTAGTGGGCCCATCCGCCGCCGTTGACGCCCTGGCATCCGGTCATCGTCGTCAGCGCGAGGAATGTGCGATAGATCGTGTCGGAGTGGAACCAGTGATTGGTGCCCGCGCCCATCAGGATCATCGAGCGCCCACCTGAGCGCTCGGCGTTGTCGGCGAACTCGCGTGCGATGCGCGTGGCCTGAACGGCAGGCACCGCGGTGATCTCCTCCTGCCACGCGGGGGTTCCCGGGGTCGAGGGGTCATCGTAGCCGGACGGCCACACCCCGGGCAGCCCTTCCCGGCCGACTCCGTACTGCGCCAGGAGCAGGTCGAACACCGTCGTCACCGTGCGACCGGCCACCTGCCGGGTCGGAACCCCCCGCACGACGATCCCCGAGCCGCCCGCGTGCTCGTCTCCGGGTTCGGGGGCGAGGTCGAAGCGGGAGAGGGCGACCTCGGCCGACTCACCCGTCCAGTCGCGCAGGTCGGCGATCGACAGCGGCGGAACCACGTCGCCCAGGTCGAGGTTCCAGCGTCCCTCGTCTTCGGGGGTGAAGCGGTGGCCGAGCGATCCGTTCGGCACGACCGCGTTGCCGGCCTGATCGAGGAGCACGGTCTTGAAGTCGGCACGCGCTGCGTCGGCATCCGTTCCGCCGAGGTCGGAGGCGGTGAGGAACTTGCCGGCCACGAGGCGCTCGCCGTTGCGCTCGAGTGTCACGAGATAGGGAGCGTCGGTGAAGCGGCGCATGTAGTCCTCGAACCGCGGCGTGCGCTTGTGAACGAAGTGCTCGGTGAGGATGACGTGGCCCATTGACAGCGCGAGCGCGGCATCCGTTCCGGGGTGTGGCGCGACCCACTCGTCGGCGAACTTGGTGTTGTCGGTGTAGTCCGGAGAGACGGTCACCACTTTCTGGCCGCGGTAGCGCGCCTCGGCCATGAAGTGCGCATCGGGGGTTCGCGTGACCGGCACGTTGGAGCCCCACATGATGAGGTAACCCGCGTTCCACCAGTCTGCGGACTCGGGCACGTCGGTCTGGTCGCCGAAGACCTGCGGGCTCGCCACCGGCAGGTCGGCGTACCAGTCGTAGAACGACAGGATCGTGCCGCCGAGGAGATTGAGGAACCGGGCGCCGGCACCGTGCGAGACCATCGACATCGCCGGAATCGGCGAGAAGCCGGCGACGCGGTCGGGGCCGTACTGCTTCACCGTGTACACGTGGGCGGCTGCGGCGATCTCAAGCGCCTCGCCCCAGGTCGTACGAACCAGGCCGCCTTTGCCACGCGCCGACTTGTAGGCGCGCGACGCCTCAGGATCCTCGACGATCGACGCCCACGCGTCCACCGGGTCGGGGTGAATGGTGCGCGCGGCGCGATAGAGCTCTGCGAGCGTGTCGCGGATGTACGGGTAGCGCACGCGAGTGGGGGAGTACGTGTACCAGCTGAAGGCGGCTCCTCGCGGGCAGCCGCGGGGCTCGTACTCGGGCGAATCCGGGCCGACCGACGGGTAGTCGGTCTGCTGCGTCTCCCACGTGATGATGCCGTCTTTGACGTACACCTTCCACGAACACGACCCGGTGCAGTTGACACCATGCGTGGAGCGGACGACCTTGTCGTGGGCCCAGCGATCGCGGTAGAAGACATCGCCCCTGCGGCCGCCCTCGAGGAAGAGAGTGCGCAGATCTTCACTCGTCTTGCCCCGACGCAAGAAGCGTCCGAATGTCAGCAGGCCGTCGGCGAGGGGCCCATCAGTGGCCGGGTGGATCGAGCGGGCATCAGGGGTCATCGAGTCCTCCAGCAAGGCGGTAGGGCCTCAGTATTCGCTTCCTCGCGGTCGGGCATCGAGCCCTTGACCGTATTTAATCGCCACGGGCGCGCGGTGGCAACGGGGCGCGTGGAACTCGACGAATATCCACGGTGGTCACTGGTGACGCGTGCCCACTCTGGGGCTATCTTGAACTCGACGAATGGAGGCGCCATGTCGCAGAGCGTCGCAATCGAGACGGCCGTCGAGTCTGCCCCGGACCTCCGCGGCGGACTCGCCCAGGTCATCCTGGCGACGATCGCCTCTACGGCCGGCTTCTGGGCGTGGATGTCCATCGCGCCGCTTCAGAACATCTACGCCGAGCAGATGGGGCTGGACCAGGTCCAGGTCTCTCTCATGCTCGCCACGCCGGTTCTCGTCGGCGCACTCGGGCGCATCGTCGTGGGGGCGCTGACCGACCGATTCGGCGGGCGCCGGATGTTCACTCTCGTGCTGCTGGCGTCGGTGCCGGCGGTGCTCCTCGTCGCGCTGGCCGGCGCCGTGGGCAACTACTGGCTGCTCATCGGGGCCGGATTCCTCCTGGGTGTGGCCGGCACGATCTTCGCCGTCGGCATCCCGTTCTCGAGCGCGTGGTTCCCCGCGTCGCGGAGGGGTTTCGCCACCGGTGTCTTCGGAATGGGGATGATCGGCACGGCGGTGTCGGCCTTCGTGACGCCGCGTCTTGCCCAATCGATCGGCTTTCTGGCCACGTATCTGGTGATCGCCGGAGTACTGGTCGTGGTCGCGATCGTCGTCTGGCTGTTCCTTCGCGAGTCGCCCGCCTGGAAGCCCAGCCACGAGCGGCTCATTCCGAAGGTCACCGGCGCGCTCAAACTCGCCATCACCTGGCAGATGTCGTTCCTCTATGCGATCGTCTTCGGCGGCTTCGTCGCCTTCTCGACCTACCTCCCCAAGTACCTCCTGACGATCTATCCCGACGACGTCGACGCCGTGGGTGCGGGCACGCGGACAGCCCTCTTCGCCGCCGCTGCGGTGATCGCCCGACCGGTCGGCGGTGTCCTCGCCGACCGGTTCGGTCCGAAAGTCATCTCACTCATCTCGCTGGCGGGCATCGTGGCCACCGCCTATGTCGTCGGGCAGCAGCCGCCCGAGGGCGTCTTGACCGGCGTGGTCTTCCTGCTTATGGCCTCGGCGATGGGACTCGGGATGGGCGCGGTCTTCACCTGGGTCGGTCCGTCGACGCCGCCCGACAAAGTGGGCGCCGTCACGGGCGTCGTGGCCGCCGCGGGCGGCCTCGGTGGATACTTCCCCCCACTCGTCATGGGCGCGACCTATAGCGCCGAGACGAACTCGTATGTCCTCGGCCTGTGGTTGCTGGTCCTCGTCGGAGCGGGCGCCATGGTCGTCGCCGGGATGCTGCGCGACGCGCGGGCGGCGAAGGCCACGCCGTCCTGATCCCACGCCCGCGCGGTGCCTCGACCCCGGCTCAGCGTGAGCCCGACGCCCCGTTCAGGCCAAGAGGCTCAGGAGGTCGAGTCGCACCTGCGCGGCGACGGCGATGACGGCGTAGTCGACGACGACGATGAGTGCGAGCCAGGAGCGGATCACCGAGCCGACTCTGCGCGCAGCGGACCCCCAGACGCCCGACTGGAGCGTCCATCCGGCCACGGACCAGAAGAGCGGAATCGTCATAAGCCAGACGATGAGGCACCAGGGGCACAGCGAACCGAACTCGAAGATGCTCCGGTAGGCGAAGACATGGACGAGCAGGTAGCCGCCCAGCACGAACGTGGCGAAGGCACGCCAGTACCACGCATGCATTCCCGCGGGAGAAGCCAGGGCTCCGACCCCGGCGAAGATCGGACCCAGGAAGAGGACCATGCCGAGGATCGCGTTGGTGAAGCCCAGCAGGTTGCCCGCCGGGGCCAAGAGGTTCGGACCGCACGTGATGAACGGGCTGATGTTGCACGAAAGCATCGGCGGTGCGTCGGTGAGCTGACCGATGTACTCGCGGTACAGCAGGAACGACACCGTCCACGACACGACGGCGGTCACGATCCAGAGGATCGCCGTCCCCGTAGCCGGTCGGTACGTCGGCGCGTCTCGGCCGGTCATGGTCATGCTCATGCGCGTACCTTTCTGCGGGTGAATCGCCGCGCGATATCGGCGATCATCGCCGTCGCGGTGAGAGCCCACACAGCCAGGCCCAGCCAGAACCAGTTGGCGCCGACCGCCTCTACGACGGGGAGTCCGTCCGCGCGCCCGAGGTAGATGCTCGCAGTCGCGTACATGCCCATCGGGAAGACGAAGCTCCACAGCGTCGGCTGATATCTCAGCGGCACTCGATGCACACCGTGGCGCCAGACCCCGGCAGCGAGAAGGAGGGGGATGAGCCAGGTCGCGAACGCCCAGAAGATCACCGAGAGCCCTGCGATGAGCTCGCGTGTGACATCGACCATCGGCGCTTCGTCCATCTCGACGATCCGGGCGCCCGCCACCACGGTGATCGCGACGGCTCCCATCGACACCCAATAGGGCGGCTCGAGCTTGCTCGGCTCGATCGGATACAGCACGAGCCGCAGCAGCACCAGCACTGCGCACGCGGCGTAGAGGACCACTCCGACCGACCACGTCACGACCGCGAGGATCGCCAGACCTTGTCGCCATTGCGGGAAAAGCGGCTCGAGCCCCGCCGCCAGCACCGCGACCGACTGGCTTGCCACCACGCCGATGAACCAGGTGCCGTTCGCGCTGTCGAGGATCGGACGCCTCTGATTGCCCAGCACCGCCGTCCACGGGACCACATACCCCAGAACGAGCCAGGCGGTGGTCGCGACGCCCAGGAGCACGGCCGCAGGCGTGACGAGGCCGATTCCCACCAGCATCGCGCCGGTCACGTTGGTCGCCGCGACGAAAGTGAAGAACCCGAAGGCCCTGGCGGGATCATGAAGATCGGCGACCATGTGCTGTCGGAAGGCGATGAACCGCCAGAGATTGAGGGCCAGCAGAACGATGTAGAACACGATCGCCAGCCAGAACAGCACTGAGGCCAGCACCCGCTGCCCGATCAGCTGGGCGCCGATCGAGACGATGCCCGTGGCCATGACGCCCGCAAAGTAGCCCGGGGTGAGCTCCGCAGGGCCGATCACACTCGCCTCGGCGACCACGGGCCCGGACATCGCATCGAGACCGCTCATGGAGCCTCCTCGGAACGCTGCTCGTCGAGCACAGGCTAGGTGTACCCGGCTGAGACGTTGGTGACGTTTCGGGGGTTGCGCTGAGGAGAACCTCCGGGGCTTAGTGGAAGTGCTTACGTTCCCTAATCTCCCCGG
>NZ_JBFBMZ010000008.1:0-198848 GCF_040687315.1 Microbacterium sp. NPDC064584
GCCGAGCCCGCACGCCCCGAGCTCTACCTCACCGCCTGACCATCACCCACCATCAGGATGCAACGGAATAACACCACACCACGGGACTTGACCGCAAATTGCGGGCAAAAATTCCGCGTGTTTCCGGGGCTGGATCGGGCATCCTCGAGACTCGTTTTTGCCGCATCCGTGACGCCGCGAAATCTCAGCACATTGATCAACACTGGATGCTGATGCCGTCAGAAGTGCACAAATGCCTGAAGAAGCGGTGAGGCAGCTCCGATGCCAGCAAGGTGTGGACGGACTTTCGAGTCTGGGTGATCAGCGCCCGATCGACGGACCTGATGACCCCGGGCCAACGACAGGTCCCGTGGCCTGCTCACGAAGCTGCTGTTCGCGAGCCTGAACGTAGACTTCGCGTCCGGTCGCCTCATCGACGAGACCGGCGACGCGGGCGCGATTCATCATCCGCGTCGCTGTGCTGATACTGACACCGAGCTCCTCCGAGACGAGTTTGAGCGGGCCGTCGTTGATCACCGACCCGAGGCGGTACAGCCTGACCGCCTCACGCAGGTTCTGCTCCTCAGAGCGCCCTTCCTCCGTACGCAGGCGGGTGATGTACTCGCCGTACGACTCGGGGTCGCCGCCGTCACGGTCGACGCGAACGACGCGAGCAGCCGCCCATTGCACGATCGCCTGCACACGGATATCGCGCAGCAGTGTCGTGGTCACTTCATCCCCCAGCCCGTCGCGGTCGACTCGAACCGACGCAGCCACCGCGCGCCGCAAGACGGGGTCGTACACGATGAGCGCATGGACTGCGCCCGAAACGTCAGGAAGGCCCGTCACCATCGCGCCCCACGTGCGCGGAATGTGAACGCCGTCCCCCGCATCGACGACCTCCGCGTCGACCTGTTCGATGACGAGTTCAGGCATGCTGCGAGTGTGCCAGTTCGCCCCACTCTGAGCAAGCGATGACATCAAGCATTCATCGGTGTACAGTGCGTGAGCAAGTGATGTCATTAGTTGCCCACCGAGGGAGATTGTCATGAGCACGTCGTCCACCTCACTCGCACTGACCATGAAGGACGCCGCAAAACTCGTCGGCGTCGACTACCGCACCATCAAGCTCGGCATCGAAAACGGGACCATCCCCACGGTCCAGCTCGGGCCGCGCCGCATGATCCCCCGCGTCCCATTACTGCGCGTGTTCGGGATCAACGGCTGAAGCAGCACGAGAGTCCCGCGCCGAAGTAGCGGGCCGACATCCCCTCACATGTGGCGGTACCGAGCGCGCGCCGCGCTCGCCAAGAACGGCTTTGCAGACATTCAGGTGGCGAGCGGGCGCGTCGATGCCGAAGTTCGGCGAATGGGCGGGCAGGACGTGACTCGCAAGTCGATAGCTCTCGGCGAGCGACGCGCGAACAGAGGCACTGATCGTGAGGCCAGCCGATATGTAGTTTGTTCTGTCAAGTGGCGCCGTTCTGTAGCGGCGCCTGGGTAATCGTCTGCGACGACAGCACTGTCGGTGCGGTCGGCAAATGAGCGGGGTTTAGGCGTGATTGGTAGTAACTAGCCCGCGCCCACAGTAGTCCGCGAGCAAATCACTTCGACTCTGCTAGAGGGAGCACGAGAATTCGCGGGCGGAAGCATCGAGACGCTTCAGCTCCTGGGCTCATGGCAGAGATTGCATGTCGATTACCCCGCCAGAGTGCGCGTCCGTTGGATTCTTCGTACCAGGGGAAACAGTCACGCCAACCAAACTGTCGACGGTCACGAGCGCGCCCGTCATGTCCGCGTCGGTCAGATCTGCACCATCAAGTTGGGCCGCGCGAAGGTCAGCTTCTTCAAGTCGGGCAGAGCGCAAATTCGACCCGCGAAGGTCCGCGGAAGACAAAACTGCACGATAGAAGCTTGCGCCCTCAAGATTCGCGTCGCCGAGGTACGCGCCCTGCATTTTGGCACCATGCAATTTGGCTTTGCGCAGATCGATCCCTTGAAGCTGTGCTCCGATGAGTACCGATTGGTGGAGGGTCGCATCTCGAAAATCGGCCCTGCGCAGGTCCCCTGCGTACAAGCTACTGAAGCCGAGATAGAGGGGGTGTTCAGGTGGGCTTAGCCGGGTGATTCGACCCAAGACGACAATCGCCGCTTGGAGTTCTGTGGGCAGATCGCCGCCCGGTCTGGTGGAAGGCGACTGCTCCCGTATGAAGGCCTCAAGGACGTCAAGGATTGTCTGACGATCGCGCACCGAGTCTTTCGCGATGCGCTCCAGCGCGTAGACCCCACCTAGACGTATCGCGCTGGCACCGTCCCCGAGTTGCTTGATCGCCTCCGTGTACCGCTCCGTGAAGTTTGCGTCGCGGTCGAGGTCTGCCCCTTCACGAGCAATCACGTCGCGGCGCCAAGTGAATGTCAAGGTCACTATGGCCAGCAGGCCACCTGCTGCTAGCAGCAGAGCCTGTCGCGACGCCGTCACAGCACTCAAACGTTCGGCGGCATCTGGACGGGTGTTCCCGGCGTCCCAATCCGCAAGCAACGGTGGGATAAACCAGATGGCGAGAATGAGGACCAGAACGACAACGACCAAGCTGGTCACGACCCATCGTGTCCTTCTACGTCGACCGTTCCGCCTTCGACGCGGTGTGGGCAAGGCAAGCTGCAACGCCAACAGCCCGATTAGGGCCCCGCAGACAGCGGCTACCGTCCATTGGCTTGAGACGAAAGCCGCGATAAGAGGCATGAGCATCGCCCAGTCGAGCAGGCCGATCCCCCAGACAAGCATCAGGCCGACAGTGGCGCCCAAAGTTGCGACGCCGAGCGAGAGCAGCAGCCTTTTCACACGAATCCTTCTTGAGGCCATCCGAGATTCTGGAGCGAACGGAACCGCCACTAGCAACTGTAGTGAGCCGCCTCACCCAGTCGTGTGAGCAACTTTGTGACCGCCCGGGCAGTGCAAAGCAAAAGCGCCAAGACATCGATCGCTCGAAATGTCTCGCGATCAGCTGCCGCACTGGTGAGCTAACTCGCACGGGCGTCAGTGAACCGGGCACTTACGGTTACTCCATTGTCGATCCGAACTGGTATCGGGTCGCGGATGGCTGTCGACCGTGCCGATCGCACTTGACGCGGTGTGCGGTGTCGCAGGTACTGGCGTGCTCGACCCTGCCAGAATCTTCCGCATGGCACTTTCGGACTTCGCTGGGTTTGGTGTTAGCGGCTACCGCTCGTTTGGAGCGGACGACGACGTCGCGGTGTTCGGCCCGATGGGAAAGATCCATCTGGTTGTCGGCCAAAATAATGCGGGCAAGTCCAACGCGCTCCATTTCTTGGCAGACGTCCTGACGGCCCTGAGAGCAAGCGATGGGAACGTCGCTCTCGCGTCTCTGTATCCCGGCGGGCTCGATCTTCCGACCGGCTGGGAGACGGACCGAGCTCGGTTGATTTCGATCGGGCTGCACCTGACTGACTCGGTACGCAGCAGTCTCAGGTTTGATGATGAGATCGTTCGCAACTGGTTGCAGACGGAGGCGTATACCCGAGGGTACGCCGACACAGTTTGGCTCGACATCGAGATACGTCCCGAGGGGCCGGGGGGCGGGCTGGCTCTCACGCTCAGCCGGGACCAGGCTGAGGCCGCTGGCAGGGAACAGTCTCCCTTCGTGACGGGTCACCTACACCAGATAGCTCTCAATCTAAAGTCGACCGCGTCAGGAGATCCCAGCCACAATTTGGACGCGATTGTGCGCGCCTTCCGGCCGTGGCAGTGGATTCCTGACGTGGGCTGGGTGGACGCGATCCGGGAGATCACTGCCGGCGACGGCGATAGCTACTTCCGGAATGGCGCGGGCTTGGTTGCTCAGTTAGCGCGGATTGAGAGACCTGGGTTTGCAACTCACGCTCAAGATACCGCGCGCTTTGAGGCACTGCAGTCGTTTGTTCGCGACGTTTTAGAGGATCCACGTGCCGGTATACAAATCCCAGACACAAAAGACACGGTGCTCGTGCGGACTAGCCGCGGCGTCATGGAACTCGACAAGGTCGGCACCGGTATTGGTGAGGTGATCTTTCTCGCGACTGTCGCTACGACGTCGAATCAGAAGCTGATATGTGTCGAGGAACCTGAAGTCCATCTGCACCCGACGCTGCAGAAGAAGCTCATCAAATATCTTTACGAACACACTGACAACCATTACCTGATGTCGACGCACTCCGCGCAGCTACTTAATGCCGAGATCTCCACAATCACCCACGTTGAGATGCCTGAAAGCTGGTCGATAGCACAGCCCGTGATAAATCCCGCGGATCTTGCGCGAGTCGCCTCTGATCTGGGCAATCGCGCCTCTGACTTAGTGCAGTCCAACTTCGTGATTTGGGTCGAGGGGCCTTCGGATCGCCTCTATGTCGGGCACTGGCTGGAAGGCTGCGATCCGGAGCTGATTGAGGGAGCCCACTTCTCGATCATGTTTTATGGTGGCGCACTCTTGAGTCACCTGACTGCGGAGGACGAGGAGGTGGGCGACTTCATCCAGCTACTACGAATAAACCGAAACCTCGCGGTGGTGATTGACTCGGATAAGTCGTCGGCTTCGGAGGGATTGAACGCGACAAAAACGCGCGTGATCTCGGAACTGCAAGCCATCGACGCACCCGCGCTCGTAACGGAGGGCTACACGATTGAGAACTATGTGCCCCGAGCAACCTTAAAGGACGCGATACTTCACCTCTATCCCAACCATATCTACGCCATGCCAACAGGCGACTACAAATCACCTCTGGGCTCGAAATTCCGCGGCAAGAAGACGAGGCCGAGCAAGATGTCGGTGGCGAGATATGTCCTGGACCAGAATCTTGCCTGGGAGATGTGGCCGGAGGGATTGCGAAACCAGATCGAGTCGATTTCGTACCTGATACGTCACGCGAACGGGTTGCCACCGCGACGATGACCACGCCCTCACAATAGGTCATTCGCGGGAACCTCCCTAGACCAGGACGCCGACACAGGCTGCAGCGTCAACGCGACAGCCCGCCGCGCGCTCGGAACGCACAGGGGCACCCACGGCCTGACGCCTCTTCTGCCGGCTTCTACCTAACCGGCTGGATGGTCGGGCCCGTTACCAGTTACTGGGCGCGCCCACTCGGAAACATCAACAGCATATAGGTCGATGTCGCGCTCGCGTCGGGGGTCGCCCCCACCGAGTTCCAAAGCAGTTCGGTCGATCAAAGCCTGCAATGAGTACGCCTGCGGGAGCGAGCCTGAACTCGGCGAGTCGTGCTGGAGGCGCGAAAGCTCGATCCCCCAAAAGGCATCACCATCTTGCATGAGGACGTACCCCTCCGTGAGGCGATAGAGCGGATCAAGCTCCGCCGCCACTGCCGAGATGATCAAGTTCGCTGCGCGGGTTAATTCCATCGTCAGTAGCCAAGTGACGTTTGCCTTCACGTTGAATTCGGAGATCAACTCGTTGTATAGGGTGGCGTCCCACCCGATGCGCTTGTATTCGCGAGGAAGTTCGAGGATCTCTCCCTTTGCCTCGAAGCTGCGTCCGATGAGTTCAAGTAAGCATGTCAGGACGTGTCGGAAATGTTCGAAGGCGTAGACAATCCGGGGGTATCCATCCGGCCACCGGCGTTCCAGCAGCCATGCGCCGAGCTCGAAAAGACCGTCAGCCTCATCCTGCCGCAGTTGTGGGTACACATTGTTTAAGTGACTGGTCGCTACGCGCCAGGTCGCAAGCTGCGCCTTGGTTTCCCATATTGCAATCTGCGCGGCCAGCAACTCTTGAAGGTCGCGTGCCGTGAGGTCGGCAGCGCTTGTGGCTGCGTCTACGGCTTGTTCGTGCGTTGACTTGAACTTTTCGACGGCTTCAGTTGGCCACGCCGCGCCTCCGTCTTTGTCGACAATCGAGTGATGAGTTGGGCAAAGCAACACGAGGTTGCCATAGGTGTCCAGCTTTTCTCGCGGGTACTGGGCGTCGTAGCGCGGACCCGTGTCGCGTGCGGACCGAATGTGCGCTTCCTCACCGATCACAGCTCCGTGGTTGCGGAGCAAGTCCGACTCCGGGTTCTGTAGATCCAGCACCAGCCGTTGATCGCAAGAGGGCCATGCGCATCTATTGGCTGCTCGTCCCCATAGGAGCTTCCTGTCAACAACGCTGATTCCCAATCGGATCCCCGTCCATCGAGCGACCAGTGCCCCTCGATCTGCAGGGGGAGGGATCGCTAGTAGATCGTATGGTGACGACGCGTCCGCACGATAGCTTGCGCACGGGTTGACGTCACTTAGGGCGCTCCGCTCGCGTGGTGAGTTTGCCCTCCGGCGGGTCCACGCCTCTCAAGTCGAGTAGTCCTGCCGGCCCGTAAGCCCGCACTTCTGCGGCAGTGCTCGCGGAATGTCGACGATGATCTCGTCGACATTCCCCGCGTTCGCCGGCCCGCAAGCTGTCAGTGGCCTGCTGAGGGCACCGCCAATCGATCGCCTCGTATCCCCATCCCACGCCTCGCAGCGGCCGACACTTCCGACCCGACCATCGGCCCGGCCGCCATCGCCGCCAAGTCCCGCGCTCGCGCCGCGCGCCGTATCTCCGCCTGAGCCGCGCGCACGGCATCCTGCATAGTCAGCTCCGGTGTGCCGCGCTGCATCGATTGGGCGAGACACTCCCGGGCGGCGGCATCCGTCCGCGCCACCACGATCGCGATGTTGTGCACCCGCCCGCGAGTGAGGCCGACGTATAGTCCCGCCGCGTCCACATCCGGCCCGACCACGGACGCATCGGCGGTGTCGCCCTGCACACCATGCACCGTCGACGCATAGGCGAGCTGCAGGTGCTCCCGCGCATACTCGGCAGACACTCGCCGTAACTCGCCGCTGTCGCCAACCGACACAAGATCGACGAACTCCTCGCGGATGCCGCGTACGACCCACTGCCTACGATTCTCGACGCCTGTGAGCCGGTCGTTGCGGCGAGTCTGGACCGTATCGCCGACGAGGATGCGCTGCTTCCCCATCCCCCACGTGACTACGCCGGGATCCAGCTCACCGTGTTCGACTCGCCGCTGCTGGACCGCATCGTTGATCGCATCAGCTTCAGCGTTGGTACCGGAAACCAAAGTCACCCGCTTGCCACGCGCGTGCCACTCGAAGTAGGCGTCGATCATCCGCTCACGGGCTGCATCATGATGATCAACCCGCACGACATGCCCGCGTTCCGCCAGCTCGCTCGCGACCGCCAGCGCGTGCTCGCGATCACTCGCGTCGCGGAGCCGCAGCGTGAGCGCCGCGTACTCGGGATCGCGGAACCGGTGCACCGTATCGAGCTCAACCGCTGCATTCGCGTGCCGAATCGCCGAACCCATCGCGCCCGCATGCCCGACCGGCAGCGCCTGGTGCGGGTCACCTACGAACGCGAGCCCGACCCCTTGCTCGATCGCGAGGTCGATGAGAACGTTCGCCGTCTGCAGATCGACCATGCCCGCTTCATCGACCACGATCCGATCGCGAGATCGCAACACGTAATGCGCGGGCCCGCCATACGCGACACCCGTGGTGGGGTCGATCTCCCCCACGCGCAGTCGTGTCCGCACCTTCGCACCGGCCTGATCGGCACCCCACCGGTAGCCGTGGTCTGCGAGCAGTGCATGAATACTGGATGCCGCTGCCCCGACCTCGCGAGACGCCACGGTCGCCGCTTTCCGGGTAGGAGCGACGACGAGCATCCGCCGCCGTTGCGCTCTAAGCGCTGCGAACGCAACACGCAGCATCGTGGTCTTGCCTGTGCCGGCGGGGCCGGTGACCGTGACGAGCCCGTCGGTCCCGGCGATTGCGCACGCGGCAACGACTTGCGATGCATCCAGTGTCGAGAGGTCTTCGTTGGGCGCGAACCGATGCAGCTCATTCGGCAGGCGTGAGCGCCCCGGCCGGGCAAGCACGTCGAGGCGTCCGGCAACGCGCACCTTCGCGCGCACTGTCTCGGTGGCCATGAAGGCCTTCACGTGCGCCGGCGGAGCCTCCGCAACAAGCCGATAGACGGCCTTCGCGGCGCGCGTTGTAATCTCGACGATCACGTCGTCGAGCTGGTTGCGCTCCGCAACGATGCCCGTCCGCGACAGTGCGCGCGTTGCGCCGGCGCGGATGTCGAAGGTACTGAACCGTCCGCCACACGATGTGGACCGTTCGTCCGCATCGACGATCGCCGCAGCGGCGAGCAGATCCAGATCGAGGGCGTACAGGTCTGTCGCAGCGACCGCAATCGGTGCACGCGCGGCGATCAGGCTCGGATCGATCGCCGTGATCTCGTCGCGGACGCGCGACTCCCACGACATCTCCTCCAGGTGTGCCGGCTTGTTCGGTCGCGCTACCGCCCACGCACGCCGGTCGATCTGATGCAGCACCTGTGCACTCGGCGCCGAGCCCCCGCGCGCCGCCGACCACTCCGCGATCAGGCGCGTTCGGTTCCGCTCGATCTGGCCCGACCTGCGCGAGAGCGGACGCACGGCGCCGGCGAGTTCGGCGATCTCGCCCGAATCGTCGAGTCTGTACCCGTGGCGTGCAAGCGCGGCGATCCACCCGGGATCTGTGCGGGCGGCGAGCTCCCCCTCGGCGTTGACGACGGTGTGCAGCTTCATCGCGACACGCGAGTCGAGGTTGGACCACTTGCCATCCGCGCCAAGCACTTTGATGTTCAGCCACAGGTGACGGTGGATGTGCGGGTCGAGCGCTCTGGATCGGCGGTGCTGCAGCTCGACGACCTCGATGCGCGTGATCTCCTCGCGAATGAGCCCACCATGCCCGCGCCGCGCGTTTAGCTCGATCTGCCACGTGAGCAGGATGCGCTCACGCAGCCGGTCTTGGAGTGCCTCGAACTCGCCCGCGAGCTCGGTATGCAGCAGCGCGGCGACGCTGTACGACTTCGGGTGGTTGAGCGTCCCGTCGAGCAGCAGGTCGGCGTCGGGACTCAGCCGCTGGTGGCCGCGCTCCTCCCCCATGACTGGGTCGTGCCCGGTGAGCCAGACACGAAGTCCGCCGGCTGTGAGTTCGTCGGAGGTGATGACGCCGTTGTCGACGGTGAACCTGGAAACGGTGGAATCGGACGCTGCGCCATACGCCTCGAGCGCTTCGGCGCCCGTCGGGTATGACATGTGGGCGTCGCACATGCCCTCGAGAGCGTACGAGATCGCGTGCCGAACACCTCGGGATTCGACGCCCCTCTTCCACCGCTCCAGACCTCCGCGCATGGCGCCACAGTAGGCTAGGTTTTCCCGGTTACCCAGGGATTTTTCTGCGTTGCAGGTAACTGCAGCAAAGCGGCTTCAAAGGGCGTCGTCCACCGTGGGTGCCTGCGTGCATCGCATCACTACCGCTCGATGGTCGGCCCGTACCTTGCAGAGCATCGCTGGTGTGCCGACGCAGTTCTGGTTGCCGCGGTGTCGTCCGTGACGAGTGCTCGGAACCTTGGCCGGCGACAACCCGCGCGATATCGGCCTCGCGAGCGAGAGTCGCTGCGCGGCGCTGGGCTAAGAAGCGTTCGGGGGTCGACAGACTTGCAACGTGATGAATTCCGTTAGCCAGGCCCAGACAATGACACCTTGGGATGTGCTCACCGAAGTACTGATACCCCTCCTCAGTGCCGCGTCGTCTGTGCTGGTCGCACTGGTAGCAATCGGCGTCACGGTCGTGATGGGGATTCGCGAACAATTCGAACGGCGACGGGAGCGCGATAGGAATGAGCGTGTGAGAGCAGGCGATCGCGCCACCGAGGCTGCCCGTCGATTCGACGAACAGCGCTCGATGATCGGTCAGGCGATGTTGGATTACGCGGCAACCACAATGACCGCCAAGAGCGACCGACCCTCATACCGAGCGATGACGCAGACAGTCGCTGCCTCGCGTCTCCCCCTCGATGAGCTCGTCCTCTGGGTGGTGCAAGGCGCGGAGGCTCAGCGCGCTGCGTATCAAAACGCCCAGGCGGCGAAGCGAGCGGGCGGGCCGACCACCGGACCGATGCTTGCTTATCTGTCCATTGAGGCAGCAGTACGCGAACGCCTACTGGGGTGGATCCGTGACGGCAGAATCGATTTGACGCCGATTCCATGGCCCGACGAGTCTTCAGTGTTGAGCGCCTAGCAGGTGTCTTGCTCAGTTGAAGAGTACGACTCGGAGCCGCGCAGATCACGCGAGGAAGCCCTCAATCCCGGTCCACGGTTAACATTCTGAGGCCCGCTCGACCGCCGTAGAGTAGCGACGATCGACGCGTGCGCTTGCAGGTCAACGACCGCGACGTACCCACCCCGGCATTGCGGCCTGGAATGACTACTGAAAGGCACACGGTTGTGACTCCTACTCTGTATCGAGACACCGGTTACTCGCTCACCCACTTGGTCGAGGACATCAAGCACGGCAACATCGCGCTGCCCGACATCCAGCGACCGTTCGTATGGTCGTCCGCGAAAACGCGCGATCTGTTCGACTCGCTTTACCGTGGGTACCCTGTGGGAACACTGATGTTCTGGGAGACCGGCGCCGAGGTCGGGACCCGTCAGGTGGGCGGCGGTGACAACGCAAAGGTCGCCAAGCTTCTCATCGTCGATGGCCAACAACGTTTGACGTCGCTGTATGCAGTCCTCACCGGCAGGCCCGTCCTGACAAAGTCCTTTGAAGACAAGCGAATCCGCGTTGCATTCCGTCCCGCCGACGAGACGTTCGAAGTGACCGACGCAGCGATCGAGAAAGACCCGGAGTTCCTGCCCGACATCACGGCGCTCTGGCGCGGCGGCTACCGGCCGACGGTTCGCAGCTTCCTCGCACGCCTGGCAGAGAGCCGTCGCATTGAGCTGACACAAGAAGAGGAGGACCTCCTCGAGGACAGGATCGACCGAGTTTACGACTTGCAAAACTTCCGCTTCCAGGTCGTCGAACTGAACTCCGGTGCCGACGAGGAACAGGTTGCCGACATCTTCGTCCGTATCAACTCGGAAGGCGTGCAGCTCAAGCAGGCTGACTTCATCCTGACGCTGATGTCAGTGCACTGGGAGGCAGGGCGGCGAGAGCTCGAACGGTTCTGTCGTGATGTCGTTGACCCGAAGGTGAGCGGCGCTTCGCCCAAGAATGCCTTCATCGAGCCAAGTCCCGACCAACTTCTGCGAGCGAGCGTGGGGTTGGCGTTCCGGCGTGGACGACTGCAGCACGTGTACAACATTCTTCGCGGGAAGGATCTAGAGACTGGAGACGTCTCACCAGAGCGCAGAACTGCCCAGTTCGAGACGCTACGGCGCGCGCAGGACGAGGTGATTGACCTAACTAACTGGCATGAATTTCTAAAGTGTCTGACGCACGCGGGATTCCGGAGCCGCCGCATGCTGACATCCGAGAATGCTGTCATCTACACCTACGTCCTGTGGCTCATCGGCAAGCGCGATTTCGGGCTGGACCTGAAGACTCTCCGATCAGTGATCGCCCGCTGGTTCTTCATGGCCCACACGACTGGCCGCTACACGTCCTCTCCGGAGAGCGCCATCGAGGCTGATCTTGGTCGCATCGCCGACTTGGAACCGGGTGATGGCGATTCCTTCTGCGACGAGCTAGACCGGATCGTGCGCTCGAACTTCACGGGCGACTACTGGGAGATCTCGCTGCCAAACCGCCTCGACACTTCGTCTGCGCGGTCCCCCGTCCTCTTTGCATACTGGGCGGCGCTGAATTTGCTGGATGCTGAGTTGTTGTTCAGCGATCTGCGGATACGGGAGCTGCTCGATCCAACAGTCACGGCGCCACGTTCGATCGAGCGTCACCACCTCTTCCCCAAGGCCTTCCTCACCTCTATCGGCGTCACAAACTCGCGTCAGGTGAACGCCATCGGGAACATGGCGTTCCTCGACTGGCCCGAGAATGCCGCGATCAGCGCTGACGATCCACGGGACTACTGGCGCGAGATGACTGCGACAACTGACCCGGACCGGCTGAAGCGGCAGGCTCTTTGGCACGCCCTCCCCATCGGGTGGGAACAACTGGATTACCCAACCTTCCTTGAACGACGCCGCGAGCTTATTGCGAAAGTAGTGAGAGATGGCTTCGCTCGACTCGAAGAAAAGGGCACTCCGCATGACACGTCAGCTGCGCTTGCCGATCTCATCGCTGTCGGGGAGTCACAGACGGTGGAGTACAAGTCGACGGCCCGGGTGAATCTTCACACTGGCGCGGCCGACAAGAAGATGGAACACGTGATTACCAAGACCGTCTGCGGATTTCTCAACGCAGAGGGTGGATCGCTTCTAATCGGCGTCGACGACGATGCGAACGTCCTCGGCCTAAGCGCAGACCTGCAGACTCTTGGCAGCAAGGCAAACAGAGATGGATACGAGCTCTTCCTCCGACAACAACTCGACAACAGCCTCTCGATTCAGACCGCCGGTGTCGTTCGAATCCGGTTCGAGCAAGCAAGTGACGCTGACGTCTGCATCGTTTCCGTGGCCGCCTCCGGAAAGCCCGTGTTCGCGAAGCCGCTCGAGGGAGGCTCCGGCGCTACCGACTTCTGGGTTCGCATAGGCAACGCGACCAAGCAGCTTCACGGAGACGACATGGTGAGCTACCAGGCCGAGCACTGGGGTTGAATCGGGCTCGCTGTGTAATGCCGCCCCAGCGGGGCTGACGCGCAGCGAGGCGAAGCCCGCTAGCCCGCTGGCCGCTCCCGCAGCCGCTCATACAGGCCGAAGTCGAGCACGAGCTCGACGAGCTGCCGAGGCTCGAGCTTGCGAATGGCGGCGAGCACCTCGGCGCTCGCGGTCTCGTGTGACCATAAGGCGTCTTCGAGCACGACCTGCAACGCCGGCGAGTTCGAGAAGTCGACCTTAGTGTTGTTGCGCGCCTGCTCGGCGAGCCCGGCATCGTCGACGGCTTCGATCAGGAGTCCTTCGATCACACCCACCTTGTGCTCGTCCTTCGCGGCCAGGTCGCCGAGGTACTTGTTCACCTTCTCGATCAGCTCGTACGTCGACATGCGCTCCTTCTCGCGCAGCTTCGCCATGCCGGCCTCTGTCACGCCGCGCAGGCCGTCGGCTTCGCCGGATGCGAGCGCGATGTCTTCCTGCTTCAGCTTCTCGAGCTTGTAGTGCGTGAGCACGACGTCCGACACGTCGACGATCTCGCTGCCGCCGGCATCCAGAGCCCGAATTCGCCGGCCGAGCAGGTCGGCGAACACTGAAAATTTCTCATAACGCGGGTCGCCGAAGTGCACCACCTGTGAGAAGAAGGCGTACGAGGTCACGTATTGGGCGAGCGTGGCGCGGAAGTCGACTAGGCGTTCGCGCTCCTCCTCATGATCCGCCAATGCCAGCCATCGCGTCTTGAACCGATCGACCGCAGGGTCGAGGTGCGCCGAGAGCGCGTTGTGAACCGCGCCCGGGGTGCTCGAGACGGCAGTCCAGTCCGACCAAACCTGATCGACCTCGGCCCATGTGAAGATGCCGACCGCGTCGAGCTTGTTGAGCTGGTTCGCGACGAGGTCGGGGTCGGAGCGTGTCTCGACCCGGGCATCCTCGTAGTACTCCTGGAACGCGGCCTGGATCATCGACGGATCGTTGACGAAGTCGAGCACGTACGTCTCAGTCTTGCCCGCCATCGTGCGATTGAGCCGCGAGAGAGTCTGCACGGCGGCGATCCCCGAGAGCTGCTTGTCGACATACATCGCGACCAGCAGCGGCTGATCGAACCCGGTCTGGTACTTGTTCGCGACGATCAGCACGTGGTGGTCGGGCTGGGCGAACACATCGGCGAGGTCGCGCCCCTTCAAGGTCGGATTCATGGATGCCTCGGTGACCGACGGCGGGGTGACCCCGGGCAGCGCCGCAACATCGGGGTCGGGCACCTCGCCCGAGAACGCCACGAGCGCCCGCAGCGGCAGTCCGCGCTCGGTGGCGAGCTTCTCGAACGCCCTCGCGTAGCGCACCGCGGCGGCCCGCGACGAGGTCACGATCATCGCCTTCGCGCGCCCGCCGAGCTGCGGCTGCACGATCTCGCGGAAGTGCGTAATGATCTCCGACACCTTCAAGGCGATGTTCGTCGGGTGCAGCTCGACGAGCCCGATGAGCGCCCGCGTGCCCGTGCGCACGTCGATCTCATCGCCATCGACGGTGCTGGTGGAGTCGGATGCTGCGGCATCCGTCCCCCTCTTCGCGATCCGCGCGGCCATCTCGTAAGTCGTGTAGTTGCGCAGCACATCGAGGATGAACCCCTCCTCGATGGCCTGCTTCATCGAGTACAGGTCGAAGGGCCGGGGTTTACCGTCGGGTCCGGGCGTGCCGAAGAGTTCGAGGGTCTTCGCCTTGGGGGTAGCGGTGAACGCGAAGAAGCTGAGTCGGTGGTCGGTATCGGCGTGCGCTGCCATGGCGACCAGGGCGTCTTGGTCGGCGCCGGGTTCGTCGTCGTCGACGTCGACCGCGTCGCCGAGATAGAGCAGCGTCTTGAGGGCGCCGGCGGCTGCCCCCGATTGCGACGAGTGCGCCTCGTCGGCGATCACCGCGAAGCGCTTGCCGGCGAGCGCCCCGCCCTTCTCGCGGATCTGCTTCAGCGCATGAGGGAACGTCTGCAGGGTGACGCCGATGATCGGGATGCCGGTGGCCAGCGCCTCGGCCAGCTGCGCGGTCTTCGACCCCTCCGACCCGCGGGTGATCGCCTGGAACGTGCCGGTGGCGGTGACGAGCTGGTCGACGGCATCCTGCAGCTGCCGGTCGAGCACTTGCCGATCGGCGATCACGATGACGGAGTCGAACACCTTCTCGCCTGCCGGCGTGTGGAGCGAGGCGAGGCGGTGCGCGGTCCACGCGATCGAGTCGGTCTTGCCCGAGCCGGCCGAGTGCTGGATCAGGTACTTGTGTCCCGGTCCGTCGGACCGGGCGGCGGCGGTGAGGGCGGTGACGGCGCGCCACTGATGGAAACGAGGGAAACGGATCTGCGACCGATAGGTCACCTTGCCGGTGAGTGCATCCGTCTGCTTCTCGTGGTTCGTGTAGACGAACTTCGTCAGGATCGTCAGCCACGCGTCACGATCGAGCACGTCTTCCCAGAAGTAGGCTGTGCGCGGCTTGTCGCCGTTCAGGGCGTTTCCGGCTCCCCCGTTGTTGCCACGGTCGAACGGCAGGAACGAGGTCGCCTCTCCGGTGAGCCGCGTGGTCATCGCGATCTCGTCCTGCGTGAGCGCGAAGTGCACGAGCGCGCCGCGCCCGGCCGTCAGCAGCGGTTCGCCCTGCGGATGGCGGTCGTGCTTGTACTGGGTGATCGCGTGCGCGAGGCTCTGCGCGAAGTTCGTCTTGATCTCGACGGTGGCCACCGGGATGCCGTTGACGAAGAACGCCAGATCGAGGCGGTCGTCCTTCTTGGTCGAGTAGCGCAGCTCAGGCACGACCCGCAGGATGTTCCGCTCATACAGCGCCGACATCGTCGGGTTGCGGTCGTCCGCGGGCGGCTGCTGCAGCATGCGGAACCGCTTTGCCCCGACGACGTCGAACCCCTTGCGCAGCACGGTGAGGGTGCCGCCGCCGTGGTGCTCGTCGGTGGCGAGGGTGTCGGCGAGGCGCTTCAGGATGCGCTCGCGCCCCTTCGCGTCATCGTCGCTCTTGACGATCTTGCCGAGGTTCTTCTCGTCGTCGCGCGCCAGCCACGCGAGCACGTCGTCCGGATACAGCGCACGTTCACGGTCGTAGCGATCAGACGTGCCGACCTCCCACGCGTGGTCGGCGAGGTGCTGCACGATGAGCTTCTGGAACTCGGTCTCGGCATAGAGCGTGCTCATCGCGCCTCCTCGAGGGCGGACTGGATGCTGTCGACCACGGGCGTCCGCTTCGCCGCAACGTCGATCTGGCCGGTGACGGCGGCGGTGATGAGCGCCGCGCGGCGCTCCTTCACGAGTGCGATCGCGGCGCCGATATCAGCGCCCAAGAGGTCGGATCGTTCCTGCGCTTCCCGCAGAAGCCCTGCAATTCGAAGCTGGGTCTCCATAATCGGCACGTTGAATCGCAATTGACTAAGTTTGCTCGCCTTAATCCCAAGCACAGTCGATCCGGTGGCGAAGGATCGAAGCTGATTCTGGAACGCGGCCGATTGCATCGCGAAGCAGAGAAATTGCGGATCGACGTCGGGAGCCGATCTGAACTTGACCAATCGCTGGGCAAGCGCGACACGCTCACGGTCTACAAGCGCCACATTCCCTAAGGGTGCCTCCATCGTGAAGAGAATGTCACCTCGCCGCGGCAAGCCGCGCGACATGACTGCGGCGTAGTCGTCCTCGGCTACGAACTCTCGTGACGTCTCGTAGTCGATCCAACCCATCTTCACGTTTCGCGCCGTCAGGAGCTGCACGCCATAGTCGACCTTCGTGGGGGTGGCACCTCGGTAGTCCACACGCTCCGGAAGCGCTCGCGACAGGGGAACAGTGTCGGTACTACCATCGGTCGAGCTTGGCTGGGCCGTCAGCCGATCGATTTGAGCGACCAGCCGCGTGTTCGCGAGCGCAGTCAAGGCGTTCAGGTCTGCAATGAAGGCGTCGATCTCGGTGGTCTCGTGGTCGAGGTAGTCCGCGATCTGCCGCTGCTCACGCAGCGAAGGCAACAGCACAGGCATGCGATCGAAAGCCACCGGGTCCAGATCCCACTGTCCGGGACGAACGCCGACGGAGATCGCGGAGTAGAAGCGAAAGTAGTCGCGGGTGCGCAGGAGGTAGTGCGCGTACCTGTTCTCAATACCAGCGAGGGGACTGTAGACGAAGTACGCAGGACTCACAATGCCGTCGAGGCTCGAGACCGCTACCGATCCTTGCCAGGCCTTCATCTTGTTCACGACCAGGTCACCGCGACGCACCAACTGATACTTCGTCAGGTCGTCCGACGCCCGGTTGTGATTGTCGTCGCGGCTGTCCTTCGGGACGACGCCGTGGTCGCGGTAGACAGAGAGCAACGTCTCACTACCCTCGCCGAGCTCCTTGCCTCTGCGAAACAGAAACTTGAGCGGTCGCACGCCCCAGCCGCGATGCTCCACTGCGCGCATCGCATTGGGCGCGAACAGCTGCAACTCGCTCACCCCTTGACCGCTTCCAGCCGAGCCCGGATCCGGCCGAGCACCTCATCGAGATCGCGGTCGATGTCCTCGAGCGGCCGCGGCGGCACGTACTCGTAGAAGTGGCGTGTGAAGGGGATCTCGGCGCCCTCCTTCGTCTTCGACTCGTCGATCCAGGCATCTGGCACGAACGGCTTCACCTCGCGCTCGAGGTACTCGTGGATGTCGTCGTCCCACGGCACGTTCTCAGTGTCACGGCGCGAGGCATCCGCCATCGGCTTGCCCGCCGACATGACGAGTTCGCCCTCGTCGTCCGGCTCGCCAAGCTCCGACACGAGTGTCTTCAGCTGAGCCGCGGACAGCGTGACGCTCGCGTCGTTGAGAATCACGGTGAGGCGGGTGGTGAACGCGGCGAGAGACGTGTCGACCTGCTCACCGGCGTCGCCGGCCGCCGACGCGAGCAGCGCCGACCGCACCACGGTGAGCTGCGCGGCATCCCACTTCGACAGCGCACGCGACGTGAGCGCCTTCTCGATCCGCGCCTCTGACAGCGCGTAGTTCAGACGCAGCGGGCGTTCGACGGTGATCGTCCGATAGAAGAAGTCGGTCGTGCGGAAGATCTTGGAGTGCTTCGACTCTTCAAACGCGCTGAACACGCGCGTGATCTCGCGGATGTGATCCTTCGACAGCATCCGTCTCTTCGAACCGATCGACTTGCGCATCTTGTCGTACATGCCGGTCGCGTCGATGAGCTGCACGTTGCCGCGCCGCGCGGCCGGCTTGTCTTTGTTCAGCACCCATACGTAGGTGGCGATGCCGGTGTTGTAGAACATGTCGGTCGGCAGGCCGACGATCGCCTCGAGGTAATCGGACTCGAGGATCCACTTGCGGATGTTCGACTCTCCCGACCCCGCGCCGCCGGTGAACAGCGGTGACCCGTTCAGCACGATCGCGCCGCGCCCCGCGACGGCGTTCGGATCACCGAGCTGCGGCTCGCGCAGCTTCGACACGAGGTGCATGAGGAACAGCAGCGACCCGTCCGACACCCGCGGCAGCCCCGGCCCGAACCTCCCAGCGAAACCCGCGACCCGGTGCTCGGTGTCGATCTGCGAGCGGTACTGCTTCCAGTCGACCCCGAACGGCGGGTTCGACAGTCCGTAGTGGAACGTGCGGCCCTCGAACGCCGGATCGGTCAGGGTGTTGCCGAGGACGATGTTCTCGATGGGTTGGCCCTTCACGACCATGTCGGCCTTGCAGATCGCATACGACGCGGGGTTGATCTCCTGCCCGAGCAGGTTCACCTGCGCCTTCGCATTGTGGTCGTGGATACGGTCGGCGGCGACCGACAACATCCCTCCCGTTCCGGCCGTCGGGTCGTAGACCTCGCGCACGATCCCCGGCGTCGCGAGGCTCTCGTCGCTGTCGACGAGCAGCGACACCATCAGCTCGATCACCTCACGCGGAGTGAAGTGCTCACCCGCCGTCTCGTTCGACGCCTCCGCGAACTTGCGGATGAGCTCCTCGAAGATGTGGCCCATGTGCTCGTTGCTCACCGCGTCAGGATGCAGGTTCGCCTTGGCGAAGTGCTGCAGCACCTGCAACAGCAGGTCGTGCGACGCGAGGTCGATGATCGTGTCGTCGAGCTTGTACTTCTCGAAGATGTCGCGCACGTTCGGCGAGAACGCCTGCACGTAGTCGCGCAGGTTCTTCTCGAGGTTGTCGGGGTCGCCCTGAAGCGACTTCAGGTCGTGTCGCGAGCGGTTCCAAAAGGAGTACGGATGCTTCGCCTTCGCCCGCAGCATCGCCTGCGACGGCTCGTCGTCGGGCCCGAACTCCTCGGTCGCGGCGAGCACGGCCTGCTTGGTCGGCGCAAGCACCGCGTCCAGGCGCGCCAGCACCGTGAAGGGCAGGATCACATCGCCGTACTGGTGCTGCTTGTACGTGCCTCGCAGTATGTCGGCGGCATTCCAGATGAACGTGGCGTGGTTGAGCAAGGAACTCCCAGCATGGCGTTTAGACAACGGAACTCACTCTAGAACCTGCGACAACGGGTGACGGAGACCCCGGTCCCCGCCTTCCTTCGACAATCAGCCGTCCCAGCGATCGGTCTTGGCGAAGTGCTCGACGGCGAACGGCTGCTAAGCGGAGCGCGATAGCGCGGAGTCTGCAAGGAGTAAGCGGGCGAGAACGGAGGCGTGTCCGATCGCTACACTCTCGGCGTCGGAGGGAGGCGCCCGTCAACCCGATGCCATTTGGCGACGGTCTACGCCATCTATCCACATCTCACGTCGGTCGCATTGACGACGGCCGACCGGTGTCCGACACTAGGCCGATACTGACCATCGAGCCAACTGAAGGGAGGTCGAGATGGGCTACGTCACCCCGTACGAGACGGCGAAAGGCCGCCGCTATCGGGTGCGCTATCGCAAGCCCGATCGCACCGAGGCGGAGAAGCGCGGGTTCACGACCATGCGTGAAGCGAAGCTCTACCTCTCGATGGTCACGGTGTCGAAGTCGAAGGGCGAGTACATCGACCCGTCCTCGTCGCGGGTTCCCGTCCGGATGTTCGCGGACAGCTGGCTGCGATCCAAGCAGCCGCCGATGTCGAAGCCCTCGTACTACATGACGCTCGAGCGGGCATGGCAGAACCACGTCGCTCCCGCCTGGGCCGACCGCGAGATCTCGTCTATCCGGCGCTCAGAAGTCCAGGACTGGGTGTCCGAGCTCGCAACGCAGAAGTCGCGCACGGTAGTCCTTCGCGCGCTGGGGATTCTGGCCGGCATTCTCGACGTTGCGATCGACGATCGGCGCCTCGCGAGCAATCCGGCGCGCAACGTGCGCAATCTTCCTCGGCACGGTCCGGGCAAGCGACGCATCTACCTCACACATGATCAGGTGGCGACGCTGGCGGCGTGCTCCGCCTACCCGACGCTCGTCCTCACACTCGCCTATTGCGGACTCCGGTGGGGAGAGGCCACGGGGTTGCGGGTGCGCAGCGTGAACCGGCTGCGTCGGCGGTTCGTGATCGAGGAGAACGCGGTCATGATTGCCTACCAGATCCACGTCGGTACGCCCAAAACGCAGGAACGCCGTTCGGTCCCCTACCCCGAGCGCCTCGCCCCAATGATCGAGCAGGCATGCGCCGGCAAGGGCCCGGATGGTCTGCTATTCGGTGACGGGGTCAATCACATGCGCAACTCGGGCAACAAGGGATGGTTCGCGAATGCGGTCCGGCGGGCGCAGGAAATCGATGCATCGATTCCGCGGCTCACTCCACACGACCTCCGTCACACCGCCGCGTCCCTCGCCATCAGCTCGGGAGCAAATGTGAAGGCCGTGCAGCGGATGCTCGGCCACGCGTCGGCCGCGATGACACTCGACACGTACGCCGATCTCTTCGAGGACGATCTGGACGAAGTCGCCACGCGACTGAACGAGCAGATGCCGTTGGTGGCGCTGCCATCGGGTCCGCAGACCCGCTACGCGCGGCCGCAACGACTGCAGTAGTCGCGGAGAGCAGATTGCTCAGTTTTTCCACGGGCCACAAGCCGCTCGAAATGCTTCATTTCGCCGTTCCTCGGCGCCGAACGAAGGGCCGTGGAGCGGTCTGTTGGCGAGCCCAGAGTTTGAGAAATGCGGGCAAAAAACGGGCAAAAGCGCCATTCTTGTGGTCAGACCACAGAAGGAATCCCAGGTCAGGAGCGAAAAAAAGCTGTGCCCCTGGAGGGACTCGAACCCCCAACCGTTTCCTTAGGACGGAACTGCTCTTCCATTGAGCTACAGAGGCTGGCTCGGCAAGTTTAGCCGAGCAACCAGCGCCACCCAGATCGAGACAAGCGAACCTCCGTATCCCGTGTGAGTGAGCGACAGGGGTTGCGGACGGTCCGCAATCTCGGAATCGTGGCCCGCTCGATGCCCGCACAACGGAAAGGAGCAACCATGCTCACCATGACCGACACCGCGGAAGAGGCCGTCAAGACGATCGTTTCGAACAACTCCGGAGGCGACGACGCAGGTGTCCGCATCCGCGACACCGGCCAGCAGAACGGCTTCGAGCTCAGCGTGGCGCCCGCCCCCGAGCCCGAAGACACCGTGGTCGACAGCGCAGGTGCACGCGTGTTCCTCGACCAGACGGCCACGACCGCGCTCGATGACCGCGTCCTCGACGCGGAGCTCGGGCAGGACGGTTCCGTCCGCTTCGCCCTCGGCCTCCAGGGCTGAGCCGACAGCGATTGAAGCTCGACGGGTCCTCGCGCACAGCGCGGGGCCCGTCACTCTTTCCGCTGGAACCACCAGTCCTGGAACTCGCTCGCCCGGCCCGCGTCGTCGAAGCGCACGAGCCACACGTTGTCGTACACGCTCGTCTTCGGACCCTCGGTGTACGTCGTGACACCCCGGATCACCGCGGCGCCCGAGGTCTCGAGCTCGACCTCGCCCTCATACGACCACGTGTCCGGTTCGTCCCGCTCTTCGAGCCAGTGCGCCACGATCGCGTCCACGCCGACGGCAGGAGAAAGATCGCGGGGGCTGCCCCGATACGTCGCGTCCGGCGCGAAAAGCGCCCGGATGCTGTCCACCTCGTTCGTCTCCCAGGCGTCGAGGTAGCCTGCCAGGAAGCGCTCTGCGTTGCTGCTCATGACAGCACCCTGACACGGGGGTGCGGCATCCGGAACCCTTATGCGAGGAAGCGGACCAGTGTGTACACGGCGAGCACGGCGACGGCCAGGCCGACGACCAGGTCGGTCCAGGTCGCGAGGGTCTCCTTCGCGTTCTTGTCCTTCTTGGCGACGTGCATGAGGCCGGCGATGAGCAGGAAGAGCCCGCCCGCGAGACCCACGGGCAGCGCCCACCCCGGCACGAGGGCGAACAGTCCGGCGAAGCCCATCGCGAGGTTGGCCGTGCCGAGCTCGGCGGTCAGCTGCCGCTCGGCACCGGTCGTCGCGGTGGCGCCGAGGATCTGCGCGGTGCTCGCCCGGCCCGACACCTGGACGATCCCGGCGAGGAACAGCCGCGTCCCCACGCCCCAGAACACGAACCATTTGCCGAATACGAGCACCGGATCGCCGCCGACGACGGCGAGCTCGATGACTCCCGAAACGATCGGCAGCACCACGGTCTGCAGCAGAACCACGATGAAATAGCCCACGGCCACGCTCCCCGAACGTCAATTCATCTCACCGTAGCGGCGGGACCCCGCAACCGCCGACTCCGCGCGCGCTACAGTGCCCCATGCGCATCGCGATCTCGGGCACGCACGCCAGCGGGAAGAGCACCCTGATCTCCGACTTCGCCGCCGCGCACCGCGACGTCGAGGTCATGCCCGACCCGTTCGAACTCATCGATGAGAGCGATGATCGGCCCGGTCCGGGGATGCTCCTGCGGCAACTCCGCGCCAGCGCCGACCGGCTCGAGCAGAACGACTCCCCCACGTTCATCGCCGAGCGATCGCCGCTGGACTTCCTCGCCTACCTCCTCGCCCTCGACGAGCTCGGGAGGGGCACCGCTTCCGACGAGGTGATCGAACGGGCCCGAGAGCTCACGGCGAGCGCGCTGCGCCACATCGACCTGCTCGCCGTGCTCCCCCTCAGCTCCGCCGACCGCATCTGGGTCGGCGACGACGAAGACCCCGACCTGCGCGAGGCCATGGATGCCGCCCTCCTCGACCTGCTCGACGATCCCGATCTGATCCCCGCCACCACGCATGTGATCGAGATCACCGGCGACCGCGCGACCCGTCTCGCGGCGCTCGAGGCCGCCCTCGCCGACTGAATCCTGGCCGTTCGGCCGATGCGGTCGCCCGGTCCCCGCAGCGAGCATCGGTTCATGACCCGCACGATCACCCCGCCTCTTGCCCGACCCCGCGCTCGGCGCAGCCGAGAGTGGCTCATCCCGACGTCGCTCCTGCTGCTGAGCGCCGTCCCCGTGCTCGCCGGGGCCTTGCGCCTGACGTCGCTCGCGAGCGGCGGTGACGTGACGCCCGAAAACGCCCGGTTCTTCGCGCTCCCCCTCCCCGTAACCCTGCACAT
Organism: Microbacterium sp. NPDC064584; assembly: GCF_040687315.1. Lineage (NCBI taxonomy): Bacteria > Bacillati > Actinomycetota > Actinomycetes > Micrococcales > Microbacteriaceae > Microbacterium > Microbacterium sp. NPDC064584. The sequence continues at coordinate 23,047 of NZ_JBFBMZ010000008.1, forward strand.
CGTCGGCGCGACGACCTACCTCGTGCTCGGCGCATTCCAGTTCGTGCCGAGCCTGCGGCAGCGGCATCCTCGGTATCACCGGCTTGCGGGCCGCGTGCTGATCCCGGCGGGGCTCGTGGGGGCGGCATCCGGTCTGTGGATGACCGCGGTGTACGACCTGCCCGCCACAGACGGCGGCCTGCTGCCGCTCGTGCGGTGGGTGTTCGGGCTCGCGATGATCGCCGCGCTCGTGCTCGGTCTCGTCTCGGTGCGCCGCCGCGAGTTCGCCGCGCACCGCGCGTGGATGATCCGGGCCTACGCAATCGGCATCGCCGCCGGCACCCAGGTGTTCACGACACTGCCGTGGATGCTGACCGGTGGTCTCGATGCGACGAGCAAGACCCTCGCGATGACCCTGGGCTGGGTGCTCAACCTCGCGGTCGCCGAAGCGATCATCCGCCGTGCAACGCCGCGTCGCTAGACCGCGACGGCGGGGTCGTCCGCCTCGGCCGCGCGGCGCACCGGGTCATCCTCGGCGAGGTCGACGATCGCGATCCGGCGCGGGTGCGCCGATCCGCCGACGATGACGAAACGCTGTCCCGGACGGACGGCGGCGATCTCGGCATCCGTCCAGGCCGGCGCGCGCGGCGCGGAGAGGGGCGCGATCGAGGGAGGCGGCTCGGCAGGCGAGGGCGACTCGGCGGGCGAGGGCGGCTGGTCGAGCTCGACGGCCGGGGACTTGTCACCCTCGACTGCCGGAGCCGCGGCATCCGCTCGCCCCTTCGCCACCGGGTCGTCGGCGAGCGCGTCCCGCATGATCTGGCGCGGGTCGTACCGACTGAGGTCGACGTTCCGCCACTGGTCGATCGGCACGCCCGTCGTCTCCGTGACACCGTCGCGGGCGCCGTCGACGAAAGCACGCAGGCGACGGATGCCGCGCCCGAGCTGTCCGGCATACTCCGGCAGCCGGCGCGGACCGATCACGATCGCCGCAAGCAGCAGAATGAAGAAGAGCTTCTCGAAGGTCAGACCGAACATCAGTAGGCGCTCCCCTGCGGGGTGTCGGAACGGATCGGGTCGGAGCGGCGCAGCATCCGTCGGTCGTGGAGGTGCGTGATCAGCAGCGCCGCGCCGAACAGGGCCGCCATGGGGACGGCGACCAGGAACATCGACATCACGTCGGCGGCCGGGGTCACGAACGCGCTGAAGACCGCGATCACCACGACGATCCAGCGCCAGCCGCGCCGCAGGGTGACCGCCGAGACGACTCCCAGCGCGTTCAGCAGCACCAGGATGACCGGCAGGACGAACGCGACCCCGGTCGCGACGACGACCTTGAGGACGAAGTCGACGTAGTAGCCGGCGTTGAGGATCGTGCTGTCGGCGTCGGAGGCGAACCCGGTGAGCAGCTGCACCATGTGCGGGAACAGGGCGAAGCCGAACGCGCAGCCCCCGAGGAACAGCGCGAGCGCCGCCCCCGAATAGCCGAACGTGAGGCGCCGCTCGCGCCGGGTGAGCCCGGGCGAGACGAACGCGAACAGCTCGAACAGCCAAACCGGACTCGAGACGACGATGCCCGTGAAGATCGCGATCTTCAGCCGCAGGTCGAACGCGCCGGTGACGCTGTCGAAATTGAGACTCGCCTCGCGGGTGAAGGCGATCTGCTCGATCGGGGCGCGCAGCACCTCGAGGATCTGCTCCGAGAAGACGAAGCCGATCACGACGCCGATCGCGAGCGCCACCGCCGCGCGCATCGCACGCGTGCGCGCTTCGGCGACGTGGCGCGTCAGGGGCATCGTGCCGCGGACGGCGGTGGCGGTGGTCATGACGGGCGAGAGGCGTCGGGGCGAGCGACGACCGGGATCGCGATCGTGCCGGGCGCGGGCTCGTCGTTCTTCGACTCCTCCTTGAGGATGCGCACCGACTGCCCGAGGCTGCGGGCGAGTCCGGGCAGCTTGGTCGCGCCGAAGATGAGCAGGACGATGGCGAGCCCGATCAGGGCGTGCCAGCCGGTGAGGTTTGCGAACATGACGGGTCTCCTTGTGCGTGCGGTTCAGGGGCGTCCGCCGGCGGCGGCGGTCGTGGTCGGGTCGATCGCGACAGGCAGGCTGCCGATGTAGCCGGCGGACGTGCTGCCCGAGAACGTGCCCATCTCGGTGGCGTAGCCGTCGCCGAACACGTTGTCGTTGTCGATGCCGCCGAGCGAGGCGAGGTTGCTCGCCGAGCCGTCGTACTCGGCGAGTGCGTAGACCTGGTCGAGCATGTCCTGCGGGAAGGCGACCTGCGACGTCGCGATCTGGTTCGACACGTTGATCGCGGAAGCCGCGTCCGGGTACACCTCGAAGTGGATGTGCGTCCAGCGGCCCATGTAGCAGCCGGGCACGATCGTGGTGAAGGTGACCTGGCCGTTCGCGTCGGCCACTTGGATGCCGCGCAGGTAGGTCTCGTCGATGATCTGCTGCGAGTACATCGAGTACAGGCCCTGCGCGTCGCAGTGCCAGATGTACACGGCTGCGCCGGCGAGCGGGGCGTTGCCGTTGGCGAGGTCGCTCAGCGTGAAGGTGAACGTCAGCGGGACGCCGGCCGCGGTCGCCCCGCCGTCCAGGCTCGTGCGGATGTCGCTGCGGACGATGCCGGACTGATCCAGCACGTTCACCCCGTTGCTGCCGTCGGCCGGGTACGGGCCGTTCGTCTCCTGGGCGATTTCGGTGGTCGCGAGCGTGAGACTCGGCGTCTCGGTCGTGGCGGATGCGCTCGGCGCGGCGGACGAGGTCGGCGTCGTGGTGGCCGTCGCGGTCGCGGAGGTGCCCGTGGATGCCGTCGCACTGCACGCGGCGAGGGTCAGCGCACCTGCCCCCAGGCCGACCAGGCCCAGAACGCCGCGGCGGCTGACCATCGTGGTGATGTCGAAGCCGGCGCCCTGGTCGACGACCTCGTCGTCGGGGCGGACAAGCAGACGGCCCTCGTAGGCGGGGCCCTCGGGGGTGTTCTCCGGCTCGGGAATGCGCTCCATGATGTGCTCCTCTGGTGGTGGCGTGACACCCATGCTGATCGAGCTCTCCATGCGCCTCGCAGGCGTCCGCTATGCGCTTCCTATGAGCCGGAGAGCGGACCGGAGCCTCAGATCTGGCCTTTCGGCCGATGCCGCCGCATCCGCACGACGGCACGATCGAGGAGTGATGCCCACCCGGCGCCGACGCGCCACCGACCGTAGGATGCAGCCGTGAGACGCCTGCTGCGCACCGCCTGGGATCTGCCGGCAGCCGCCGGCGCCCCCGCGCACGTCTGGCGCGACGGTGTGCTCGTCGGTGTCCTCGTCGTGCTCGCCGTCGTCGAGGCTCTCGTCCGCCCCGACCTGCCCTGGCGATGGGCGACCCTGGCGATCGAGCTCGCGGTGCTGCCGACACTGCTCTGGCGTCGCACGCGTCCCGGGCAGATGACCGCCCTCGCATTCGGCACCCTGTTCGTCTTCGACACGATCCGCGGCTTCGCAGGGCTCCGCCCCACCGACACGTACGTCATCGCCGGACTGCTGATCCTCATCTACGCGCTCGCGCGGTGGGGATCGGGGCGGGCGATCGCGCTCGGCGGCGCGGTCGTGGCCGCGACGATGATCCGCGCGTTCACCGTCGATCCGATCGGCCTGCAGAACACGATCGGCGGCATCGCCGTCGTCGCGGTATGCGTCGCGCTCGGCGTGATCTTCCGCACGATCGACGCCGCGCGGCGCCAGCGCCTGGAGCGGGTGCGGCTGGAGGAGCGCGCACGCCTCGCCCGCGACCTGCACGACACCGTCGCCCACCACGTCTCCGCGATCGCGGTCCGCGCGCAGGCCGGCATCCTCACCGGGGCCGCCGATCCTGCTGCCGCCCGCGACGCGCTGCGCGTGATCGAAGGCGAGGCCACGCAGACCCTCCGCGAGATGCGCGCGATGGTGGGGATGCTGCGCGAGGGCGGCATCGCGCCTCTCGCGCCGACTGCGGCGCTTTCCGATCTGCCGGCGCTGGCCGCCGTGCCGGGTGAACCGCGGGTCGCGCTGGAGATGCACGGCGACCCGGCGCCCGTGCCGCCCGCGGTCGGCGCGGCCGCCTACCGGATCGTGCAGGAGGCGATCACGAACAGCCGCCGGCACGCGCGCGGCGCGACCCTGATCGCGGTGACCGTGACGGTCGGGGCGGGGGAGGTCGGCATCCGCGTCGTCGACGATGGGCGCGGCGGCGGTGCACGCGGGCAGGGTTTCGGCCTGGCCGGCATGAGTGAGCGCGCGGCGCTGCACGGCGGGTCGTGCACGGCGGGGCCAGGAGCCGGCGGGTGGATCGTCGAGGCGCGGCTGCCGTTCGGGGATGACCGATGATCCGGGTGGTGCTCGCCGACGATCAGCCGGTGGTCCGCGAGGGACTGCGGATGCTGCTGGATGCGCAGCCCGACATCGAGGTCGTCGGCGTCGCCGCTGACGGGCAGGAGGCGGTGCGCCTCGCGCGGGCGCTGCGCCCCGATGTGGGCCTCTTCGACATCCGGATGCCGGTCCTCGACGGCATCGAGGCGACCCGGCTGCTCGCGGGCGAGCCCGTCGCGATCGTGGTGATCACGACGTTCGACCTGGATGAGTACGTCTATGCCGCACTGAAGGCCGGTGCCCGCGGGTTCCTGCTGAAGGATGCCGGACCGGCGCTCCTCGCCGACGCTGTGCGCGCCGCCGCGGGGGGCGATGCGCTGATCGATCCGTCGGTCACGGTGCGGCTGTTGTCGGTGTTCGCTTCGGCGCGTGCGGCTGTCGTGCCCTCGGAGCCGCTCACCGCGCGGGAGGAGGACGTCCTGCGCGCGGTCGCCCGTGGCCGGACGAACACCGAGATCGCCGCGGAGCTGTTCATCAGCCTCGGCACCGTCAAGGCGCACCTGGCGAGCATCATGCTCAAGCTCGGCGCGCGCAACCGCGTCGAGGTCGCAATGTGGGCGTACGAGACCCGGCGGGTGTGAGCGCTCGGCTCCTCGCGCTCCCCGAGATGGCCCCTCTTCCCCCGAGATGGTGCATCTTCCGCCGAGATGGTGCATCCTCCCCCGAGATGGTGCATCTTCCCTCGAGATGGTGCCCACCATCTCGACGGAAATCCCACCACCTCGACAGAAACCCCACCACCTCGGCAAAAAACCCACCACCTCGACGGAAAACCCACCACCTCGAGGGAAACCCCACCACCTCGGCAAAAACCCCACCACCTCGGCAGAAAACCCACCACCTCGGCGAGGCAGGCAGCAGGGCGGGCCGGATGCCGAGGATCGGCATCCGGGACCAGCCTCAGTCGGCGCGCACGACGCGCGGCACGAGCGCCACCATCACGACCATCGCGACGAGCTCGATCAGGGTCTGCGTCACGACGACGAGCGGTGTCAGCGCGAAGCCGGCGGGCAGCGCGAGGGCGAGCGGCAGGACGACGAGCGAGTTGCGGGTCACTCCGCTGAAAATCGCCGCCCGCTGTCCAGGGAGGTCGAGTCGTGCGATGCGACCGGTGACCAGGCCGAGCGGAACCATGATCACCACGAACACCGAGAAGATCGGCACGACGATCAGAAGTGAGCCCAGCGCGCCGCCGACCTCGGCCACCTGCGACGCGACGACGATAGCGAGCGTGAGCATCATGAGCGGCACCATCGCCGCGGCCATGTACGCCTGTACGCGACGGCCGATGCGGCCGGCGACCTGAGTCAGGGCGGCGAGCGCGAGTGGCAGCACGATCAACAGCAGGAACGCCTCGACGAACGGGCGCGGATCGAAAGCGCTCAGCACACCCGGGCCGGCCATGAGCAACAGATACGCAGGCAGCAGGAGGATCTGCAGCAACATCAGCAGCGGTGTCGCCGCCAGCAACCGGTCGCGAGCTCCGCCGGCGAGCCCCGCGAACACGATCACATAGTCGACGCACGGCGTGAGCAGGACGAACAGCACACCGACCAGGAGCGCCTCATCGGTCGCGACGAACCGGCTCAGCGCGAAGACGACGACGGGCACGAGCACGAAGTTGAGCACCACAACCGTGCCGAGGAACCGGACATCGCGGAGCGCTCGGCCGAACCGAGCGAACGGGATGCCGAGGAAGGTCGCGTACAAGAGGAGTCCGAGCACCGGTGTGATCGCGAACTCGAGCGGTTCAGCCGCGACAGGGGCGATCAGCCCGACCGCGGCGCCCAGCGCGATCGCCGCGAGATACAGCCAGACCTGTTGTTCGTCCCACCACACCACGATCCGCCGCACTCCCCCAGACTGCCGGATGCCGCACCCCGCCCACCGCCATCCACACGGGTTTCGCGCCGAGGTGGCGCCCCTCCTCCCCCACCGCCGAGATGGTCCCCTCGCCGCCGAGATGGTGCCTCTTGCGTCGAGGTGGTGCCACTTGCGTCGAGGTGGTGCCCACATTCTCGGCGCGAGAACCACCACCTCGGCGCGAGAACCACCACCTCGGCGGAAGACCCACCACCTCGGCGGGAGACCCACCACCTCGACGGAAGAGCCACCACCTCGGCGCGAGAGCCACCACCTCGACGCCGCGGGCGGAGGTATCACGGACCGCCATGGGGGACTCCTCCTCCGCAAGATCCCCGATCACGCCGAAGGAAGCGCCATGTCCGATTTCGTCTACACCTCCCCGCTCATCCGCGACATCATCGAGATCAACGGCACCGTCGAGGAGATCTGCAAGACCTACGCCGGCGACGGGCCCGTCTTCCTCCTCGCCCGCGAGGTCCGGCTCACGCAGAACCTCCGGATCACAAAGCGACCCGTCGTCATCGTCGCCGACCTCTTCGACGGAGGCGGCCACTGGATCGACGCATCGGGCGAACCGGCCACGGTCTCCGGCGCCAACGGCGCCGACGGCGTACCGCTCACGGTGACCGAGATGTACTCGCACGACGGCGTGCCGCTCGCCGGCGGACGCCCCGGCGGAGGCGGCGGCAACGGCCAGAACGGCGGCGACGCCCAGAGCGTCACGATCTACGCGCGCCGCACGACGAACGTGCAGATCTCCGTCGCCGGCGGCACCGCGACCGGCGGCGGCAACGGCGGCAACGGCACGCGAGGGGTCGACGGCGCGTTCATCGCCGGCCACACCGACCGCGTCGACCTCACCCCGGAAGACCCGTTCGACGACGCGTACGAGGACATCGTCGTTCCCGACCAGGACATCCCCGGCACCCCCGGCGGCGATGGCGGCTGGGGTGGCAACGGCGGTTCCGGCGGCAGCGGCGGCGCCATCTCTTTCACGAGCATCGCCGACGACAGTGAGCCCGTGTTCGCGACAGCCGGCGGGGCACCCGGTGGGGGCGGGGTCGGCGGGGCAGCAGGCGAAGACGGCGCACGCAGTTCGGGCGCAGCATCCCCCGGCCAGGACGGCACCGCGGGCACCTGGGGCACGGAAGGGACCGTCGCGCGGGCCACCGTCTCCGAGGAGGACTTCATCGCGGGCCTGCGCCCCCTGCTGGATTCGACCGGCCCGTCCTGGGCGAACTACTGGGCGCCGTTCCGCATCGCGATGGGCGACTTCCACTACCACCGGTTCACCCCGGGCGCCGAGGACCCCGGCGACGGCGGTGAGCGCGCCGCGCTCGAACTGCAGCGAGGCCTCGAGCTGCAGCCCGACAACGCGGTGGCGCTGCGGTTGCAGGACCAGCTGGTCGGCATCCCTCGGCACGACGCGAACGGCGCGCGCGTGTTCGTCGGCGGCGGCGCGAACGCGCTCGGCTTCTCACCCGAGCTGGATATCCTGCCCGACTTCCAGACCTACATCGAGGCGTTCGCGCGCTTCGCCCCACTGAACGTCGCCTTCCTGTTCAACGGCATCCAGAGCCTCGGCGCGGCCGCCACGCAGGCGGCGCTTTCCGCCATGATCACCCAGCAGAAGCAGTTCGTCGACCTGGCGCGCGACCGCTTCGAGAAGGACGCGAGCCTCGGCGCCACCGAGAAGGACATCGCCGTGAAAGAGGCGGAGTTCATCCAGCAGCAACTCGACCAGGCGGTCGCCGACATCGCCGCCGCCAAGCCGAAGCTCGCCGAGACCTCGTTCAGCTTCGGCGACATCATCGGCACGGTCGGTCAGATCGCGAGCGCCGTCGTCGGTGTGATCGCCGCGATCCCGACGCTCGGAACGAGCCTGGTGGCGACCGTTCCCGCGATGGTGAGCCTGGTGAACACCGTCACCGCGCAGGCGGAGCCGGTCGCGAAAGCGCTGCTGGCCGGCAGCCCCGCCGACACGAAGCAGGTCGAGGAGGCCTACAAGAAGGTCGGCAAGAGCATCGACGCGGTCATCGGGGCAGGCAGGACGATCGTGAACTTCGTCACCCTCGTGCAGAACCTGACCTCGCCCCCCGACGCCGACAACTCCGAGCAGCTTGCCCTCGTGCGCCGCGGGGCGGAGCTCGCCCACCAGCTGCTGATCGCGCAGAACCGGGTCGACCTCGCCGATCGGCGCATCGAGGCGTCCCAGTCCCATGCGGCCAGAGCAGCCCAGCTCGTCCAGCAAGCCGATGACCTGGCCCGCACCGTGCAGAGCGGTGCCGAGGGGGTTCGGCAGGCGGGCCTTCTCGCGATCAGCATCGCTCAGGCCGGCGCCGACGCACTGAACAGCATGATCTTCCGCGCCGCGCGGGCCGTCGAGATCCTCACGCTCGAACCTCAGACGAAGAACGTCGCAATGGATGCCGGCATGCTGAGCCCCGAGACATGGTGGCGCTACAACGAGAAGCAGATCACCGACGCCGAGCTGGCCGGCCTGCTCACGGCATCCTGGGGTCGCCTGCTCCAGCCCATCGACATCCAGCAGGATTATCTCGCGTACTTCCAGCAGGCTCACGACCAGGATGTCCTCACGCGGATCTTCCGGCCGGGCGACGCGGAGTTCGCCTCGTTCGTGGCCACCGGCCGTCTCGACTTCGACGTGGATGCCGAGCGCATCCCCGCCGGACGCGCCGACGCGAAGACCCGCAGCGTGCGCCTCGCGCTCGTGGGCGCCGAGCACCCGTCGGGGGCGATCTCGTGCGAGGTCCGACACGGCGGGGTGTACACGCAGCGTCGCCGCGACGGCGAGGTGCACGTGCAGCTGCTCCAGGCGCAGACCAGCACCCGCGACGCACAGTTCACCCGCCTGGTCGCTGAGCCCGGTGGTGTCGTGGACCTGCCGCTGACGGCGCCGCTGTCCCTGCGGTTCTGGGGGCGCGGCATCGGCGGGTCCTGGACGGTCACGATGGTCGAGGATCAGCAGAACGCCGCGGTGGACCTGTCGGGCCTCAGCGAGATCCAGGTGGAGATCCGGTACCAGTTCACGCGTTGAGCGCTGCGGCGCCCCCGAGTGCGCGGGAGATCTCGAGAACGCAGGACACGGCATCCCGAGTCGGTCCGGCCGGGAGAAGTCCGCGCCGGTGCGGTGCGCTACCGTCGAGCAGGTGGCAGCCGCACGCGCTCTGGGTGGACTGCTCCTCGCCGCAGTCGCCCTCAGCGGATGCGCGGCGCCGCCCAACGGCATCCGCCTGCCCCCGCCGGGCGCACCCGACTACCAGTTGGGCGGGGCGTATGACCCTCCGGCCGAGGTGACGATCGTCAGCCGCGACCGGAGCGCGGAGCCCGCCGTCGGGGTGTACTCGATCTGCTACGTCAACGCCTTTCAGACCCAGCCGGGCGAAATCGGTGACTGGCCGGCAGAGCTCTTGCTGCGCGAGGGGGACACGGTCGTCTTCGATCCGTCCTGGCCGGACGAGGCTCTCCTGGACACCTCCACCGATGAGAAGCGCGGCAGAATCGAGGAGATCGTCGGTCCCTGGATCCGGAAGTGCGCCGACAGCGGCTTCGACGCGGTGGAATTCGACAACCTCGACACCTACACACGCAGCGACGGTGCGCTGACGCTCAGCGGGAACCTCGCCCTGGCCGCGCGGCTCGTCGCGACCGCGCACGACGCCGGGCTGGCCGCGGGCCAGAAGAACGCGGCAGAGGATGCGGCGGCTCTGCGCGCACGTGCGGGTTTCGACTTCGCGGTCGCCGAGGAGTGCGCCGCTTTCGCCGAGTGCGCGGCGTACACCGCGGTCTACGGCGACCGGGTGATCGACATCGAGTACTCGGACACTGATGGCCTCGACTTCGCGGCGGTCTGCGCCGACCCGGACACCCCGGGCTCGGTCGTCCTGCGGGACCGCGGCCTGGTCACCCCCGAGAACCCGTCCTACGTGTACGAGGTCTGCGGGTGAGCCCACGCCTGCTGCAGGCGCCCCGGATAATGGACCGGTGGAGTCGTGGGAGCTGCGGGAATGGTACGCCGACTTCCTCGAGGCCTGCAATCGGCACGATCTGGATGCGGTCCGGACGTTCGTGGATCCGGGCGTGCGTCGTGCCCACCTGCCCGGCGGCGCCGAGGCGTTCGTCGACGACTTGGCGGAGCTGTTCCACGGGTTTCCGGATTGGCAGTGGCGCCGCATCCAACTCGTCGTCGAAGACGACCGGATCGCGGCGCACCTTCGCGCGAGCGGGACGCATACCGGCGTCTTCCGCGGGATCGCCCCGACGCGTCGGCACGTGAACGTCGCCGAGTTCGTGTTCTCCCGGGTGCAGCGCGGCCGGATCACCGAGGTGTCGGGCACGACCGACCGCGTCGAGCTTCTCGCTCAGCTCGGCGCCTGAGCTCAGCCGGCGACGTCGACCAGCACCTCGTTGCGCCGCAGGAACCACGGCGTGAACGGCGGGTCGAAGCGGGCGAACCGGGGCTCGCCGATCACGGTGACGCCTGCGGACGACAGCGCCGCCAGCAGCTCGTCGCGATGCTTCCGCCAGGACTCCTCAGTCCACCGCCCCGAGAACCGGGTCGCGGCAACGAGCTGCTCGGGAACCGTGCGCACCCGGACGGCAGCGTTCGTCGGCACCGGCGCGTCCTGCTCGGACATGGCCGCGGGCAGCACGAATGCGACCACGAATCCCTCGCCGGTGGAGGACTGCACGACCGGCGCCGTCATCGCGATCTTCTGCGAGGACTGCACGACCGGCGCCGTCATCGCGACCTTCTGCCGGCGCGTGTTCTGCCCGTTGATGTAGCCGACGAGAAGGCCGAACGCGCGGTTTCCGGCGTCTTCGAACGCGACCCCGTGCACCGCGGTCTCGGCGACGACGTGCGCCGGATAGCGCCGCAGCTCCCACCCGCTCTCTTCGCGGATCACCTCGTACGGCTGCTGCTCGGTCACGTCTCGAGGCTACGCCTCATCGGAAGTCCCGGGACCGGTGCCCGACCTCCACCTGCAGGTCTTCGAACCGGTCCGCCACGAGGTTGGTCACTCCCTCGACCGATCGCTCCAGCATCCCCCGCACGATCAGCCCCGGCGCGTCCCGCACGACCCGCCGGTACAGGTTCCACACCCCCACCGAGCAGACGACGTTGACCAGGCCGTGTTCGTCTTCGAGGTTGATGAACGTGATTCCGGATGCCGTCGCCGGCCGTTGCCGGTGCGTCACCAGCCCCGCCACCTCGACCCTCCGCCCGGGTTCGTGGGTGCGCAGCTCGCGGGAGGTGAGCACCCCCCGCGCGTCCAGTGCCGCCCGGAAGTGCGTGAGCGGATGGTCGTCGGTGGAGATCCCGGTCGCCCACAGATCGCTCGCGAGCCGCTCGTAGCTCGTGGGATCCGTGAACAGCGGCGGCTGCACGAACGCGAGCGAATCGGGGAGGAACTCGGCCCGGTCCTGCGCGGCGGACCCCGCGAGCCAGATCGCCTCACGTCGGCTGATGCCGAGGCACTCGAACGCCCCGGCGGTCGCGAGGGACTCCAGCTGCGCCTCGGTGACGCCGGTGCGCCGCACCAGATCCCGGAGGTCGCGGTACGGCCCCGCGCTCTCGCGCTCGGCGACGATGCGCTCGGCGACCGCGGACCCGATGCCCTTGACCGCCGCGAGCCCGAGTCGCACCGCGAACCGCCCGTCCCGCCGGTGCGCTGCGGATTCGTCGGGCTCGGTGGCGTCGAACACCCCGACCGGCGGCTGGATCCGGTGCGTGCACTCCTCCCGCCCGGTGGGCGGGAGGATCCGGTGCGTGCCCTCTTTCCGCCCGGTCGGCGGCAGGTGATCCGTGTCCACCGGCTCCACCACCGGCTCCGCCCCCGAGCGCAGCAGATCGGGGCGCCGCACCTGCACCCCGTGCCGCCGGGCATCGGCGGTCAGGGTCGCCGGGGAGTAGAAGCCCATCGGCTGCGCGCGCAGGAGTCCCGCGAGGAACGCGGCCGGGTAGTGCAGCTTGATCCACGACGAGGCGTAGACGAGCAGCCCGAACGACAGCGAGTGCGACTCGGCGAAACCGAAGTTCGCGAATGCCTGGATGCGCGCGTAGATGTCGTCCGCAGCCTGGCCCACCAGGCCGTTGCGCGCCATCCCGGCGTACAGCTTCTCGCGCAGCGACTCGATCTTCTCCACGCCGCGCTTGGATCCCATCGCGCGCCGCAGGAGATCGGCATCCTCCCCGGTGCATTCGCCGACGGCCATCGCCATCTGCATGAGCTGCTCTTGGAAGATCGGGATGCCGAGCGTGCGCTCCAGCACGGGCTCGAGCTTCGGGTGGGCGTAGGTGATCGGCTCGTGGCCGAGCTTGCGGCGGACGAACGGGTGCACCGCACCGCCCTGGATCGGGCCGGGACGGATGAGAGCGATCTCGATCACGAGGTCGTAGAACCGCCTCGGCTGCAGGCGCGGCAGCAGCCCCATCTGCGCGCGGGACTCGACCTGGAACACCCCGATCGAATCGGCGCGGCACAGCATGTCGAAGACGGCCTTCTCTTCTTTCGGGATCGTGGAGAGCTCCCACTCCTCACCGGTGGCGGCGCGGATCATGTCGAAGCAGTACTGCAGCGCCGCGAGCATGCCGAGCCCGAGGAGGTCGAACTTCACCAGTCCCATCCAGGCCGCGTCGTCCTTGTCCCACTGGATGACCGTGCGGTCCTCCATGCGCGCGTGCTCGATCGGAACCACCTCGCCGACGGGCCGGTCGGTGAGCACCATGCCGCCGGAGTGGATGCCGAGATGGCGCGGGGCTTTCAGCAGCTCGGCGGCGTATTCGATCACCTGGTCGGGGATGTCGTGATCGGGTCCGCTCTCCAGCGTCGCCCCCCATCGCTCCACCTGCTTCGACCAGGCGTCCTGCTGCCCGGGCGAGTGCCCGAGCGCCTTGGCCATGTCGCGGACGGCGTTCTTCGGCCGGTACTGGATCACGTTCGCGACCTGCGCCGCCCGCTCGCGCCCGTACTGCCCGTACACCCACTGGATGATCTCCTCGCGCCGGTCGGAGTCGAAGTCCACGTCGATGTCGGGCTCCTCATCGCGCAGCGACGAGAGGAACCGCTCGAACGGCAACTGGTAGGCGATCGAGTCGACCGCGGTGATGTCCAGCAGGTAGCAGACGGCGCTGTTGGCCGCCGACCCCCTCCCCTGGCACAGGATGCCGCGCCGCCGCGCCTCCTGGACGATCCCGTACACGATGAGGAAGTACCCCGGAAAGTCCTTCACCTCGATGACCGCGAGCTCCTTCTCGATCCGCTCCCGGTTCTCCGCCGACAGATCGGGGTACTTCCGCGGCACCGCCTCCCACACGATGTGCCGCAACCACGACATCGGCGTATGCCCGTCGGGGACCTTCTGCTTCGGAAGCGCGGGTTTCGCGCGCCGGAGCGGGAACGCGAGCTCGTCGGCGAGCGTCACGGTGCGGGAGACCGCGCCCGGATACCGCGCGAAGCGCGCCGCCATCTCCGCCCCCGAGCGCAAGTGCGCCCCCGCGTGCGCGGGGAGCCACCCGTCGAGTTCGTCGAGCCCCCGGTTCGCCCGCACCGCGGCCACCGCCGCGGCGAGCTGCGCGCGCTCGGGGACGGCGTAGTGCACGTTGTTGCTCGCGAGGACCGGCAGTCCGCGCTCGGCGGCCAGACCCGCCAGCACGTCGTTGTGTCGCGTGTCGAGCGGATTGCCGTGGTCGATCAGCTCGACGTGCACGGCATCCGGCCCGAACAGGTCGACCAGGCGATCCAGAGCGGATGCCGCGGCCCCGGCCCCGCCGTCGGCGAGCGCCCGGCGCACGGCCCCCTTGCGGCACCCGGTCAGGATCGCCCAGTCTCCGCCCGCCTGCTCGGCGAGTTCCTCCAGGTCGTAGAGCGGCTTGCCCTTCTCGGCCCCCTGAAGCTGCGCGTGGGTGAGCGCCGCGGCGAGCCGGTGATAGCCATCCTCGCCGCGGGCGAGGACGAGCAGGTGCGCACCGGCGGGGTCGGGCTCGCCCTTCTGCGGTTTGGGCAACTCGAGGGACAGTTCGGCACCGAAGACGGTCTTCAGCTGCAGCGCCTCGGCGGCCTCGGCGAAGCGCACGATGCCGTAGAACCCGTCGTGATCGGTGATCGCGAGTGCGTGCAGCCCCAGCCGCTCAGCCTCTTCGGCGAGCTCCTCCGGCGAGGACGCGCCGTCCAGGAACGAGAACGACGAGTGCACGTGCAGTTCGGCGTAGGGGACGGCCTGCGCCGGACGCTCGATGGGCGGCGCTTCGTATTTGCCTCGCTTGCGCGACCAGGCGGGGCTGTCCCCGCCGTCGGCACCGGCCGGGGCGGACGGCGCGCGCCGGTCGCTCAGCAGCCGTTCCATCTCGGACCACGGGACGGACGGGTTGTTGAAGCCCATCAGTCGTACCGCCCCTCGGCGAACCACTCCCCGCGCTCGCAGACGAGGAGCCACGCGACGTCGTCGGCGTCGACGACCTGGAACCGGTGCGCGCGACGTGTGCGCGCGGCATCCCATCCCCGCTCGATCACGGGCCAGGGTCCCGCCCACCCGCGGATCGCCCGCGCCCGGGAAGCACCCGCACCGGCACCGGCACCGGCACCGGCACCGGCACCGACAGGACCGTGCAGCATCGTCGGCGCCGCCGTCAGCGCGTCCCGGTCACCGACCGCGACGGCATCCCCGTCGGCGTCGACGACCTCGACCGCGAGGCGCTCCGGAAACACCGTGCTCGGCAGCGGATCGGGCAGGCTCCCGGGCCACGGCTGCTCGCGCGCGGCTGCCACGACCCGCCGATCCCCCCACGCGACCAGCACCTGCCGCTCGGCGAGCCAGCGCCCGCCGCCGATCGCCGGGGTGAGCACTCCGCGATGGCCGAGCATCGCCTGCACCCGCGAGAGCGCATGGTGCACGCGTTCGTCGGTGCCGGCTCCGAAGATCGCCGGGGCGTGGTGGGATGCCGCATCCACCGCCTCCGGAGAGATCCGCACCCGGGTCACCCCGCTCTTGAGCACGCGGGTCTGAGCCCCCTCGGCCAGCTGCCACCGCACGCGGTCGACGATCGCGGCGGGATCGAATGAGCCCGGATGCAGCCACACCCGCTCGCTGCGCTCCCCCCGGTCGCCGATCATCTCGACCCGGAGTTCGGTGCAGACCAGGTCGAGCGCTCCGAGCCCGGCGATGAACTCCTCCGCGGCGATGCGCATGCCGAACGCGACCTGCTCGGCGATCTCGAGCGGCGGTTCGAACGCGACCTCGCGGTGCAGCTCGGGCGGAGGGACCCGCGGCAGCACCGGCTGGGAATCGCGGCCGCCGGCCAGCGCATGCAGCCGCACCCCACCGGGACCGAACCGCTCGCGCACGCGGTCGCGGTCGAGCGCGGCGAACGCGCCGAGCGTGTGCACGCCGAGGCGGGCGAGGAGGTCGGGATCCAGCCCGCCCCCGCCGCTCTCGTCGGCGAGCGCGGTGACCGGCAGCGGGGCGAGGAAGCCGGCGGCCCCGCCCATGGGGACGACGAAGACCGGCGCGGCGGGACTCGTGCCGATGCGCGCGGCGTGCTCGGCGGTGAAAGGCCCGTCGGCGACACCGGCGCGCACATCGAACAGGTCGAGTTCGGCCAGGACCCCCCGCAGCACGGTCGCCGCCTCGGCTTCGCCGCCGTAGTAGCGCGCGGGTCCTCGTGCGCGCAGCGCACACAGCCCCGGTCGCAGGATCTGCACCCCCGGCGCGTGCTCCTCGATGCGGGCGACCACCGGCGCGAACGTGCGCTGGTCGCGGGCGGGATCGGCGGCGACGACGCGCAGACCCGGACAGCGCGCCTGCGCATCGCGGCGACGCTGACCGCGGCGCACCCCCTCGGCGCGGGCGGATGCCGAGCACGCCACCACGGTGTTGTGGGCGAACACCGCCACGGGCTGCTCGCCGGGATCGGCGATCGCCGCCTCCCGCACGAGAGCGGTGACCGGCCAGTCCGGCATCCACAGCACGAGGCTGCGCACGGGCGCCTCCGCGTGCATGTCAGCCCACCGCCCTGATCGGCGCGATCGTCTCGTGCGGTCGCAGCCCCGGCTGCAGGGCGATGACCTGCCCGTCGGTGCCGGGGAGCAGCATCCGCTGTCGTCGCGTGGTCGGCCAGCGCCTGCTGCGCGCGGTGACGGTGACCTCACGCGCCGAGACGTACCCGTGCCCCTGACCGAGCCCGCTCCAGCGCGGCTCGCTCAGCTCGAGGCTCGCCTCCACCTGCGGCCACGGACCCTGCACGAGCAGCACGGCCCCGCGATCACGGAGTCGCGCGGCCAGACGCGAGATGTCCTTGTCGGTCGCGCGGGAGGACGGCCGCACCGCCACCACCGAGAGGACTTCGGCCACGGTCGAGGCCACCGCGAGCCACCGCGGTCCCGGCTCGGGGATCATCACGAGTCGCTCGAGGTCGACGCCGGCGTGCTCGGCCGCCTCGGCGCCGAGTTCGGGCATGCCGACCACGCCGCACCAGCTGCCCGTCTGCGACGGCTGGGACAGCAGAGCCAGCAGGAGCGAAGACGACGAGGCGATCGAGTACGCGGCTCCGGGGCGCAGCCCGCCGCCGGGCAGCAGCGACGCGAACGCCGGATGCGTCGGCAGCGGCGGCACCTCCATCGACCGGCCCTGGACCCGCTCGATCTGGGCGCGCAGGCGGTGCACCTCGCCCCGGGGATCCCGGGGTGCATCGACTTCTCGCACAGCCGCCCTCACTCCCACAGGCTAGAACAGATGTTCTATACCGTCAACGACAGGAGCGACGCTACGACCGCCCTCCGACATCGAAAAGGGGTGTATTCAGGCAGGATGTTCGATTCTCGATACACGACCCGTGGATGCCGAGGAGATCGCGGTTTCGGAGGTCCCGGCATCCCGAACCGCACTCCGCGACCTCGATCCCCTCCGAATCCGCGGCGGCGAGGACCGCCGCGGTGCGCGACCTACGCGGCGAGCGCGAGATACGGCTCCCAGCACGGATCGGTGCGCTCGGTGCCGCGCACGGTCCACTGCACGCCGCGCGGCGGCCGGGGCAGGACCCGCAGCTCCCAGTGCATCTCCTGCGGCGTGCGGTCGCCCTTGACGTTGTTGCAGCGCAGGCAGCACGCGACCAGGTTCTCCCACGAATCCGCTCCCCCGCGCGAGCGCGGCAGGATGTGGTCGATCGTGGACGCGGCCTTGCCGCAGTACCCGCATCGGTGGGCGTCGCGCCGCAGAACTCCGCGCCGGGTGACCGGGATGTGTCGACTCCCCGGTACCCGCACGTACTTGGTCAGCAGGATCACCGCCGGGCGTTCGTACGCCCCGCGCGCCCCCCACACCGGATCATCGTCCACCCTCTCGACGACGACGGCCTTCTCGTTCATCACGAGCACGATGGCCCGCTTGAACGACACGACGGCGAGCGGCTCGTAGCCCGCATTGAGCACCAGAGTGCGCATTCCTCATCCTCTCGAACGGCCGGGACGGCTTCCCGGGATTCGACCACCGACGATTCGAGGGTGCGCAGGGGCATGAAAAAAGGCGCTGTCCTATGGACAGCGCCTTGGCGCCACGGCAGAGCCGCGGCATCCACTCGTGCAATGCCGAAGGACGAGACGTCCAAGCGCATCCATGGTTCGGATGCGAGGTGTGCGATCCATCGGCTTCCCTCCGCTTCTCTGAGCGTCGGGTTTCAGGCTAACGCACGCTCAGCCCGCGTTGGCCTGCAGCCACGCCCAGGGGTCGACGACCGAGCCGTTGATGTGGACTTCGAAGTGCAGGTGGCACGCGGTCGAACTGCCCGTGCTGCCCACGAATCCGATGAGCTGACCGGGCGAGACGGACTGGCCGGCCGAAACCTGGCGGCTGCCGTACGTCATGTGCCCGTACAGAGAATTCACCGACTGTCCACCGATCACGTGGTCGATCGACACGGCGACGCCGTACCCGCCGTAGCTCTCCTGGGAGACACTGACGACACCGGCGGCGGTCGCGTAGATCGGCTCACCGCACGAGGCGAGCAGGTCGACGCCCTGGTGGTATCCGGAATCCCAGAGGCCGCGGCCGAGGGTGAAGTTCAGGATCGGCCAGCGCACTTCGCCGCTGCCGGGAGAGACGAGGGCGATGTTGACGGGGACGCTGTACCCGGAGGATGCCGTGGAGGCGGCCAGTCGCGCGCGCTCGGCGGCGGCGGCCGCAGCGGCCTCCTCGTCCTTCTTCTTCTGGATCTCTTCGGCCGTCGTGGCGGAGTAGCTCGAGCGGCTCAGCTCCTCGGCCGACGAGTCGGACGCGACGACCAGGGACTGAGCGTCGTTCTGGGCGACCTGCTGGAGGGTCTGCGTCTCGGCGGTCGGACGCCAGGCCCCGTACGCCGGAAGGGCGACGGTGGCGACGAGTCCGCCGACCATCGCGAGGATCGCGAGGCTGCGGACCGGGTGGTTCTTGCCCTTCGCGGGACGCGGCGCAGCCGGAGCGGCCTTCTGCGGGCCAGCCGCGCTGGTGCGCCCGAACCGAGCGCGCACCGAGGCGCTGCTCTTGCCGCGGGCACGGCGGGTGACACTGTTCTCGTCGCTCTGGGGGGCAGGCGATTCGATCTCTTCAGCCAAAAGTTCCTCCGGCGCCTCTGCGCCGTGGCGCTGGCTCGTCAGCATTCGATGTCGGGGCACGATATGCGGGCGTGAACCAACCGGACGACGAGCCGGGGAGGCAATCCGGGTGGCGTCCGACGGCGGGCTTCTCGCCTGTGGACTCCCCCACGCTACCTGAAGGTAACGAATATGTCACGTTGCGCGCCTGGCAGATGCCTGGGCGCGGGGCTAGCGACGGTCGTCGACGAGGAAGATGTGCGAGGCGACCTCGACCGGCAGCTCGAGTCCTTCGGCGTTCCCGTCCATCTGCACCAGGACGTAGCCCTCGCTGTAGCGGTACTCGCCCGATGCGCCGGGAACGACGCCCGCCGCCTTGAGCTGCTGCAGCAGTTCGGGGTCGACCTGCACGGGCTCGGCCAGGCGGCGCACGGTGCCGGTGATAGGTCCGCCCTCGGCATTCAGCCGGCGAACGAGCCCCACGACGTCCTGCTCGAAGCCGTTCGCGGGCAGGTCGCCGAGCTGAGCCAGACCCGGGATCGGGTTGCCGTACGGCGACTCCGTGGGATGTCCGAGCAGCTCGACGAGGCGGCGCTCGACCTGCTCGCTCATGACGTGCTCCCACCGGCATGCCTCTTCATGCACGTACGCCCAGTCCAGTCCGATCACGTCGGAGAGGAGGCGCTCCGCGAGGCGGTGCTTGCGCATCACATCGACCGCCTTGCTGCGACCGGCGTCGGTGAGCTCGAGCGTGCGGTCGTCCGAGACGACCACGAGGCCGTCGCGCTCCATCCGCCCGACCGTCTGCGACACCGTGGGACCGGAGTGGCCGAGACGCTCGGAGATGCGCGCACGCAGCGGCGTGATCGCCTCCTCCTCGAGCTCGAGGATCGTGCGCAGATACATCTCTGTCGTGTCGATCAGGTCGGTCATCATGCCTCGCAGACGCGGAAATCGGTGCAAGGACAGCCTATCCAATCCTCCCGACGGGCCCTCCCGGGGTGGGCGTCACAGGGATGAGAGGCCACGGGTCCCGCCCATAGAATCGTGGGATGCCGCACCTGCAGATTCCGAGTGACCTCCTGCCCGCTGACGGACGCTTCGGATGCGGCCCCTCGAAGGTGCGCCCCGCTCAGCTCGAGGCCCTCTCGACGCGCGGAGCGACGCTGCTCGGCACGTCCCACCGCCAGGCGCCGGTGAAGAACCTCGTCGGCGACGTGCGCTCCCGACTTGCCGAGCTCTTCGGCGCCCCCGAGGGGTACGAGGTCATCGTCGGCAACGGCGGGTCGACCGCGTTCTGGGATGCCGCCGCCTTCGGCCTCATCCAGAACCGCAGTCAGAACCTCGTGTTCGGTGAGTTCGGCGGCAAGTTCGCGGCAGCCGCGAAGGCTCCGTGGCTGCAGACCCCGGACGTGCGGAACGTGCCTGCAGGCACCCGCACGGTCGCCGAACCCGTCGAGGGCATCGACGTCTACGCCTGGCCGCATAACGAGACGTCGACCGGCGTCTCCGCGCCGATCGCGCGCGTCACCGCAGACGAGGGCGCACTGACCGTCATCGACGCGACGAGCGCCGCGGGCGGCATCGACTTCGCGGCCGCCGAGGCGGACGTCTACTACTTCGCGCCGCAGAAGAACCTCGGTTCGGACGGCGGTCTGTGGTTCGCCCTGGTCTCGCCCGCCGCGATCGACCGGATCGAGAGGATCGCGGCATCCGATCGGTACATCCCCGAGTTCCTGAGCCTGAAGAACGCACTGGACAACTCGCGCCTGAACCAGACGCTGAACACCCCGGCGCTCACCACACTGCTGCTGCTGGACGAGCAGCTGCAGTGGATCCTCGACAGCGGCGGCCTGGCGTGGGCGGATGCGCGCACGCGGGAGTCCTCCGGAGTCCTGTACGCGTGGGCGGAGGCGTCCGAGGTCGCGACCCCGTTCGTGGCGGATCCGGCCGACCGCTCCCCCGTCGTCGTCACGATCGACTTCGACGACACGGTCGACGCGGCGGAGATCGCCAAGACCCTGCGCGCGAACGGCATCGTCGACACGGAGCCCTACCGCAAGCTCGGCCGCAACCAGCTGCGGGTGGCGACGTTCGTCTCGATCGAGCCGGACGACGTGCGTCAGCTGGTCCGGAGCATCGACTTCACGCTCGCGCACCGCTGAGCCGACGTCTCGGTCACGCGCCGAGACGGATCAGCGGTCGGTATCGGACTCGTCGGTGTCGGACGCGTCGGCGTCGGACGCGTCAGCATCGGCGTCCTCGTCCGCGTCGTCGGAGAGCACGTCGATGTCCACGCCGTCCACGTCGCCCGAGTGCAGGATCGGCGACGCGTCCTCGTCGAAGTCCGCCGCGTCCAGGTCATCGACGTCGTCGAGTTCGTCCTCGAGCTCTTCGTCGTCCTCGAGCTCGTCCGTCGCCAGCCCTTCGGCCGCGAGCGCGGCCTGCGCCGCTTGATACTCCGCGAGCCGCTCGGCCCACGGCAGCCAGTCCGGCGCGGTGAGCGCACCTTCGCCCGGCATGAGCTCCGCCTCGAGCACCGTCGGGGCGGACTCTTCGACCTGCGCGAGGCTCACGGTCCAGAACCATCCGGGATACCCGGGCATGCGGTTGCCGAACCGCACGGTGAGCACGCCCTCGGCATCCGTCGACGAGTCGACGTACTCGCCGACCGTCGCCGCCGGGGTGATCTCGTGCAGCGCGGCGAGCGCGAGCTCGCGCGCAACGGTCTCGTCGATCGGCGTCACGGCAGCCGCAGCAGCGTCCGCCGCGGCAGCGTCCGCCGCGGGGATCTCGGCGCCCTCAGCGGTGAGATCGGTGGAGGAGGCGTCCTCAGGCGTCGAAGTCATCGGCGACCTTGCGCAGCACCGCGGCGACCTTCTTGCCGTGCGAGGAGCTCGGGTAGCGGCCGCGGCGGAGGTCTCCGCCGATGCCGTCGAGCAGCTTCACGAGGTCTTCCACGATGATCGCCATGTCGTCCGCGGGCTTGCGCTGCGCCTTGGACAGGCTCGGGGGCGCCTCGAGCACGCGAACGGACAGCGCCTGCAGCCCGCGCTTGCCGTCGGCGACGCCGAACTCCAGCCGCGTGCCCGCCTTCGGTGCGGGGGATCCTGCGGGAAGGGCGGTGGCGTGCAGGAAGACATCCTGACCGTCATCTCCGGCGATGAAGCCGAAACCCTTCTCCTCGTCGTAGAACCTGACCTTGCCGGTGGGCATGGAAACCTCGCTGTGTCGTGCGCCACGGATGCCGGGCACGGGGGAACACGGGACCGATCGATCCCGATCCACCAGCCTACGCCACGCCCGCCGGACGGATAAGCTGGGGCGGATGAGCACACGCACCCCCGGCGACGACGTCCCGGTCCGCCGCCTGGACCGGATCCTCGCCTTCATGTCGCTGGGACTCGCGGTCGTCTCGATCGGGTGCTTCTTCGCCATCATCATCGCCCGCCCGCTCGGGGTGACCGACTTCACGGTCGGCGCGTGGCCGATCGTCGCCGTGCTGCCGATCATCGCCCTGCCGATCGCGTTCCTGATGATCCTGGCGCTGCTGATCATGACGTTCCTGCGAAGGGCACGCGCCAACCGCGGAGAGTAATGGTCTCCGACGAGCGGGCACTGGCCGGGCGACTCGCCTCGGCCGACGATGACGCCCTGGCGCGCGTCTTCGAAGCCCGCGGCGTCGCCCCGACCGCACCCTGGCACGATTTCTTCGACGCCGCGGCCGCACTTCTGGATCCGGCATCCGTCGAACGCGCCCTCGTGCGCCTCCCGCGCAACGCTCTCGTCCCCCTGAAGGCCGCGCTCGAGGGGGATCCCCTCTCGGATGCCGACCGTGCGGCCCTGCGGCCGCTCGCTCTCGTCGATGACGCCGGCGCGCCGTTCACCGCCGTCGCCGTGCAGCTGGACGCGGTCGCGGCCGCCCATCCCGGTGCGTTCGTCCTCTCACCCGCGGAGGGCGCGCCGGTCGCCTCCGAGACCGACACCGCCGCGGCCGCCGAACGCGCGTTCGCCACGGTCGGCTCCCTCGCCGACATCCTGGTCGCCGGCCTGCACAGCCCCCTCGCACGCACCGGCACAGGATCGGTGAGCGCCGTCGAGAGACGCCGACTCACGGATGCCGGCGCCCTCGGCGAGACGGACGACGTCGACGACCTGATCGTCGCTGCCGGTTCCGCGGGTCTCGTGACCGCGGTCGGACGCGAATGGGTCGTCACGGCGGAGGGCGGCGCGTGGCTGGAGACCACGACCGCCGAACGCTGGGCGCAAGTCGTCGAAGGATTCCGCGGCGCCCTGCCGACCGGACTGCGGACCGCGGACGGCGGGTTCCTGCCCGCCGCGCAGTGGGCGCACGCGTATCCCCTGAACCCCGAGTGGCCCGAGCAGGCCGAGCGGCTGCTCCGGATCGCCGAAGCGTGGGGGCTCCTCACCCCCGCGGACAGCGAGCCGGCGTGGACGGCGGCGTTGCGCGCCGGGGAGCCCGCGTCGCCGGCCGACCTCGCCGCGCATCTGCCTGCCGAGATCGACCGGGTCTACCTTCAGGCCGATCTCACCGCGATCGCCCCGGGTCCGCTCGCGCCGGCGCTGGACCTGCGGCTGCGCACGATCGCGGCGCGCGAATCGCGCGCGCAGGCCTCCACGTACCGCTTCAGCACCGAATCCCTGGGTGCCGGGATGACCGAGGGTGAAAGCGCGGAGTCGATCCGCTCGTTCCTGCGCGGACTCTCGCTGACCGGCATCCCGCAGCCCCTGGACTACCTGATCGACAGCACCGCCGCCCGCCACGGGCTCGTGCGCATCCGCGCCGCGGCGGGCCGGACCCGGCTCGAAGCCGCGGATCCGGCGCTGCGCGAGACGATCCTGGTCGACCAGGCGCTGCGCCCCCTCGGCTTCCTCCGCGACGGCGACGAACTCGTGACGCGCGTCGAGCGCGACGCGGTGTACTGGGCGCTCGCCGAGGGTCGCTATCCGGTGGTGGCCCTGGACGACGCCGGCGAGCCGGTGTCGCTGCGCCGCCGCGGACGCGCGGCCGATCGCGGCGACGACACCGACCCTCGGCAGGCGTACGCGCGCCTGATCGGGGCGCTGCGCGAGGGTCAGGAGACCGACTCCGACGCCGCCTGGCTCGGGCGCGAACTCGAGCAGGCCGTGCGGGCGAAGTCCGTGATCGTCGTGGTCGTGCGGATGCCGGACGGGTCGGCCCGGTCGCTCACGCTCGAGGCCTCCGGTCTCGGCGGCGGACGCCTGCGGGGTCTGGACCGCGCTGCGGACGTCGAACGCACCCTGCCCGTCTCGAGCATCGTGAGCGTCCGGTCCGCCTCCTGACCGCACGCACGGCCGGTAGGCTTGATCCTTATGGCTGACGGTCCTCTCATCGTGCAGAGCGACCGGACTGTGCTGCTGGAAGTAGCGCATCCGGACGCGGAGACCGCGCGCCACGAGCTCGCGATCTTCGCCGAGCTCGAGCGCGCGCCCGAGCACATCCACACGTATCGGATCACCCGGCTCGGCCTGTGGAACGCCCGCGCCGCGGGACACGACGCGGAGGACATGCTGGGGACGCTCGATCGCTGGTCGCGCTTCCCGGTGCCGCCGTCGGTGTCGATCGACATCCGCGAGACCGTGGGCAGATACGGCCGGCTCATCATCGAGCGCAACCCCGAGGGCGAGCTGCTGCTGACGGCGACCGACACGGCGGTGCTCGCCGAGGTGTCGCGCAACAAGCGGATCCAGCCGCTGCTAGTGGGGCACCCGACGCCGAATTCGTTCGTGATCGACGCGTGGGCGCGCGGACACATCAAGCAGGAGCTGCTGAAGATCGGCTGGCCGGCGGAGGACCTCGCCGGCTACACACCCGGCACGCCACATCCGATCGACCTCGCCGAGGACGGCTGGACCCTGCGCCCGTACCAGCGCAAAGCGGTCGACATCTTCACCGACGGCGGCTCCGGCGTCGTCGTCCTCCCCTGCGGCGCCGGGAAGACGCTCGTGGGCGCGGCGGCGATGGCCGACACCAAGACGACCACGCTCATCCTCGTCACGAACACCGTGAGCGCGCGGCAGTGGCGCGACGAGCTCCTCAAGCGCACGACGCTCACCCCGGAGGAGATCGGCGAGTACTCCGGCCAGGTCAAGGAGGTCAAGCCCGTTACGATCGCGACGTACCAGATCCTCACCGCGAAGCGCGGGGGGCAGTACGCGCACCTCGCCCTGCTCGATGCGCTGGACTGGGGGCTGATCGTCTACGACGAGGTGCACCTGCTGCCCGCACCCGTGTTCAAGCTCACCGCCGACCTGCAGGCCCGCCGCCGGCTCGGGCTCACCGCCACCCTCGTGCGCGAGGACGGCCGCGAAGGCGACGTGTTCAGCCTGATCGGCCCCAAGCGGTTCGACGCGCCCTGGAAGGAGATCGAGGCGCAGGGCTTCATCTCCCCCGCCGCGTGCTACGAGGTCCGCGTCGACCTTCCCGCCGATGACCGACTCGAGTACGCCGCCGCCGCGGACGAGGAGCGCTACCGCCTCGCCGCGACCGCGCACGCGAAGATCGACGTGGTGCGCCAGCTCGTGAAGAGGCACGAGGGCGAGCGGATCCTCGTGATCGGGCAGTACCTCGACCAGATCGACATCCTCGCCCAGGCCCTGGACGCCCCGCAGATCACCGGTGCGACTCCGGTGGACGAGCGCGAGGAGCTGTACCAGGCGTTCCGGGTCGGTGAGATCTCGCTGCTCGTGGTGTCGAAGGTCGCGAACTTCTCGATCGACCTCCCCGAGGCATCGGTCGCGATCCAGGTCTCGGGATCCTTCGGCTCCCGGCAGGAGGAGGCGCAGCGCCTCGGCCGGCTCCTGCGGCCCAAGGAGTCCGGTCACACCGCGAGCTTCTACACCCTGATCGCCCGTGACACGGTGGATCAGGACTTCGCGCAGAACCGCCAGCGATTCCTCGCCGAGCAGGGCTACAGCTACACGATCCTCGACGCCGACGCCATCGCCGCCTGATTCCCGCACCGCCGAGCGCACGGCTTCGCACCCACTGCACGGGGTGTTCACGCGCAGCACCCGTGCACTGGGCGCGAGGTCGTGCACTCAGTTGAGGCCGAGGCGGGACCGGGTCCGGGCTCAGCCCTGGACCGCGGGCTCGGGATCGCGCAGCACGAGCACACGGGGCAGCCGCGTACGGCGCATGAGCACCTCCACCCCCGCGACGTAGACCCCCACGAGCAGCGCCGACCAGATGAAGCTCACCACGCCCGGCGAGGACGCATTGACGTCGCTGAGCCCGGCGAGCGCCATCGCGAACGCCAGCAGATTGTTCACGACATGCACGGCGATCGCCGCCTCCAGCCCGCCCGTGCGCCACGTGAGCCATCCCGCGGCGACCGCGAACACGGCGACACCGGCCTGCCCGAGCGGGTCGTACAGGTGCCCGAGGACGAACAGCGGCACGGGCAGGAGGATCGCGAACAGAGGATGCCGCAGCCAGCGGCCGAGGGACTGCTGCAGGTATCCGCGGAAGACGTACTCCTCTGCAGCGGCCTGCACCGGCACGACGAGGAGGATCACCAGCAGGGTAGTCAGGAGCCACGGGTTCTGCGCGGGCTCGAGCACCTCACCCGCCTGGGCGGACGGATCCGGCGGAAGCAGCAGCGAGACCCCGGTGAGCACGACCGCCGTCGCGACGGCGAGTGCGCCGCAGCGCAGCATCCACTTCCACCGCAGCCGCCCCGCCGCGGAGGAGATGAGCCCGGTCCGCGGACCGTTGACGATGAGCGAGGCCAGCACGTAGGCGGGCAGCATGAGGGCGATCGACCCGAGCAGCACGGCGACCTGCAGCGGATCGGCCAGGTCGAACCGCGCCCCCGCCGTCGCGAGCCGATCAGCCAAGCCCGTATCGATTACGGCCATCACGATCACGACGACCAGGACCGCCCCGATCATCACGGCATACAGGCCGAGACCGAGCAGACCCACGACGAGCGGAGTCCACCACCCGGACCGTCGGCGGGCGAACACCAGCCGATGGAAGGCCAGCCCGCCCGTGCGGGCGTCGGGCGGCAGCACCGGCTCACGCGCGGGCGCGGGCGGAGGTGCGGGCGCGGGCGGAGGGGCGGCGTCGAAAGTCACCCCTCATGATCTCTCGATGAGGGCTGCGTGGTCTCCCGATCGGGGCGCTCCGCGCGATATCCAGGCGACGCATCGATTACCTCGCCATAATGAGGGCATGACTGCACCGCGCATCCTCGTCGTCGACGACGAGCCGAACATCCGCGACCTGCTCATCACGAGCCTGAGGTTCGCCGGGTTCCAGGTCAGGGCCGTCTCCAACGGCGCACAGACGATCTCGGCCGTCCTCGAGGAGGAGCCCGACCTCATCATCCTCGACGTCATGCTGCCCGACATGAACGGGTTCAGCGTGACCAAGCGGCTCCGGGGCGCCGGCTACACCGCGCCGATCCTCTTCCTCACCGCGAAGGACGAGACCGAAGACAAGATCGCCGGCCTGAACGCCGGCGGCGACGACTACGTCACGAAGCCCTTCAGCCTCGACGAGATCGTCGCGCGCATCCAGGCGATCCTGCGCCGCACGATGCAGGCCGACGAGGAGTCCGTCATCCGCGCGGGCGAGCTCACGATGGACCAGGACACGCACGACGTCGTCGTCGGCGACGCCTCGATCGACCTCAGCCCCACGGAGTTCAAGCTCCTGCGCTACCTCATGCTCAACCCCAACCGCGTGCTGTCCAAGGCGCAGATCCTCGATCACGTGTGGGAGTACGACTTCAACGGGGACGCCGGCATCGTGGAGAGCTACATCTCCTACCTCCGCCGCAAGATCGACCCGCACTCGTCCGAACCGCTCATCCAGACCAAGCGCGGCTTCGGCTACATGCTCAAGGCCGGCAAGACCGCCTGACGCGGTCCCGAACCGAGGGACCGACACTCTGTACGACAAGCGCCAGAAGAAGACGGATGCGGTCACCCGATGGTGGCGCGGCATCAGCCTGCGCGCGAAGGTCACGAGCGTCACCGTCATCCTGCTCGCCGTCGGCCTGATCGCCGCCGGGTTCGGCACGGCGTACTTCCTGCGCAACACCTTGATCGCCAACGTCGAGACCCAGCTCGTCGCGCTCGCCCGCACCGATGTCGCGGCGACGCTCGTCGACTTCTCGCTCGAGGATGGCGCACTCCAGACCACGCGCATCGAGGGCGCCCCCACCACCGACTACCGCGTCGCGATCTACGGCCCCGCGGAGGGTCCCCTCATCGGCACCGCCGGTGGCCGGGGCGTGGATCCGGTCTACCCGAGCACGTTCCCCCTCGAGCAGGCGCAAGTCGAGCAGCTCCAGCCCTTCTCGTTGTACTCCGAGGACGGCGAGTACGAGTTCCGCGCCACGGTCGCCCCGCAGGAGCTGCAGGGTGCCGGCATCCTCTACACGCAGCTCGTCGCGCTGCCGCTCGCCTCGACGTACCAGGTCGTCGCGCAGTACATCGGCATCTACACGATCCTCGCCGTCATCATCCTGATCGCGAGCGCCTTCCTCACGCGCTGGCTCGTGACCCTCACGTTCCGCAGTCTCGGCCAGGTCGAATCGACCGCGACCGCGATCTCGGCGGGCGATTTCAGTCAGCGGCTGACCGACATCGAGCCCATGACCACCGAGGTCGGCCGGCTGAAATCGGCGATCAACACCATGCTCGGGCGAGTGGATGCCGCGCTCTCGCAGCGCGACGCGTCGGTGCGCCAGATGCGGAGGTTCATCGGCGACGCGAGCCACGAGCTGCGCACGCCTCTCGTGACGGTCCGCGGTTACGCGGAGCTGTACCGGATGGGGGCGATCTCGGGAGATGAGGACGTCGCGCAGGCGATGGAGCGCATCGAGAAGGAAGCGATGCGCATGGGCGTGCTCGTCGAGGACCTCCTCGCGCTCGCGCGTCTGGACGAACGCCGTGATGTCGTCATCGCGCCCGTGGATCTTCGGCCGATCGCCCGGGATGCCGCGCTCGACGTCCGTGCGACCTCCCCGCTTCGTCAGGTCGTCGTCATCGACACGACGTCCGGACCCGCCGCTCCCCCGCCCTCGACCGACGATCCCGCGCCCACCGCTCCGACGAAGACGAAGCGCCGGCCCGCGCCGGCGACCGCCGCGATCCCCCGCGTCGCGGCAAACCCGCTCTCGCTCCTCCGCCGCCGCCCGCGCCCGGGCGTCGGTGCGCTGGAACAGGTCGACGAGTCCGCGCTCCCGGTCGAGACCGTGCCGGTCACCGTGGTCGCACGGCCCGCCCCGATCGTGCTGGGCGATGAGAACCGCATCCGCCAGGTCGTCACGAACCTCCTCGGCAACGCTCGCCGCTTCACGGCGGAGGACTCGCCGATCGACCTGCGTGTGGGCGTGGACACCGAGGCCGGGATGGGCTGGATCGAGGTCGCCGACCACGGCGAGGGCATCCCCGAGCAGATCCGCGACAAGATCTTCCAGCGGTTCTGGCGCGCCGACACCTCCCGCGCCCGCGAGACCGGTGGCGCCGGCCTCGGGCTCTCGATCGTCGCGTCGATCGTCGAAGCGCTGCACGGCACGGTGTCCGTCGAGGAGACGCCGGGCGGCGGAGCGACCTTCCACGTCGCCTTCCCGCTCGCCGCGCCCCGGGATGCCGCCGAGCACCTGCTGATCGAGACGCAGCCGCTCGAGCGACTCGTGCTGCCGGCGGACTGATCCACTCCTCCCCAGCCAGGCCTGCGCCCCGACGACTGCACAGTCCGCCCGTGGGACAGCGGCAAGAGCTGCCGGCATCCGTACGG
Source organism: Microbacterium sp. NPDC064584 (assembly GCF_040687315.1). NCBI lineage: Bacteria > Bacillati > Actinomycetota > Actinomycetes > Micrococcales > Microbacteriaceae > Microbacterium > Microbacterium sp. NPDC064584. The sequence continues at coordinate 52,667 of NZ_JBFBMZ010000008.1, forward strand.
TGGAGAACCCGACCCACGAAGGAGCTCTCATGGCCGTCTACTCCGTCGACAGCGACGCGGTCCTCGCCACCACCACCGCCGTGCGCGGCACGATCGATCGGCTGCAGTCCGAGACGCAGGCGATGCTCAATCAGCTGACGCAGCTGCAGGGCTCGTGGACCGGCACCGCCGCCGTCGCTTTCCAGGGTGTCGTCGACCAGTGGCGGGCGACGCAGCGGCAGGTCGAGGATTCGCTCGCCGGCATCAACACGGCCCTCGCCGCTGCGGGTCGGCAGTATGCGGATGCCGAGCAGGCGACCACGAGCCTGTTCCGCTGACCTCCCCCCGGACGCAGAACAGCCCCTCCCGAAGGAGGGGCTGTTCTGTGGAAGAAGGACTCAGAAGTCCATGCCACCCGTGGGGTCGCCGGCGGGAGCGGCGGCCTTCTCGGGCTTGTCGGCGACGACGGCCTCCGTGGTGAGGAACAGCGCGGCGATCGACGCGGCGTTCTGCAGCGCGGAGCGCGTCACCTTGGCCGGGTCGATGATGCCCTGTGCGAACAGGTCACCGTACTCGCCCGTGGCGGCGTTCAGGCCGAAGCCGGTCTCGAGGTCCGCAACCTTGTTCGCGACGACGCCGGGCTCGAGGCCCGCGTTCAGCGCGATCTGCTTCAGCGGCGCCTCGATGGCGACCTTGACGATGTTCGCACCGGTGGCCTCGTCACCCGTCAGGTGAAGACCCTCGAACGCGACCTTGCCGGCCTGGATGAGCGCGACGCCACCACCGGGGACGATGCCCTCCTCGACGGCTGCCTTCGCGTTGCGGACGGCGTCCTCGATGCGGTGCTTGCGCTCCTTGAGCTCGACCTCGGTCGCAGCGCCGGCCTTGATGACGGCGACGCCACCGGCGAGCTTCGCGAGGCGCTCCTGCAGCTTCTCGCGGTCGTAGTCGCTGTCGGTGTTGTCGATCTCGCGGCGGATCTGGGTCACGCGACCCTCGATCTGCGCGGCGTCACCGGCACCCTCGACGATCGTGGTCTCGTCCTTGGTGATGATGACCTTGCGGGCACGGCCGAGCAGGTCGAGCGTCGCGTTCTCGAGCTTGAGGCCGACCTCCTCGGTGATGACCTGGCCACCCGTGAGGATCGCGATGTCCTGCAGCTGCGCCTTGCGACGGTCGCCGAAGCCGGGAGCCTTGACGGCGGCCGACTTGAAGATGCCGCGGATCTTGTTGAGCACGAGAGTCGCGAGCGCCTCGCCCTCGACGTCCTCGGCGATGATGACGAGCTCCTTGCCGTCCTGGATCACCTTGTCGACGATCGGCAGAAGGTCCTTGATGTTCGAGATCTTCTGGTTCGCGATCAGGATGTACGCGTCCTCGAACACGGCCTCCTGGCGCTCCGGGTCGGTGACGAAGTAGGGGTTGATGAAGCCCTTGTCGAAGCGCATGCCCTCGGTGAGCTCGAGCTCGGTGCCGAACGTCTGCGACTCCTCGACGGTGACGACGCCCTCCTTGCCGACCTTGTCGATCGCCTCGGCGATCAGGTCGCCGATCGTCGAGTCGGCGGCGGAGATGGACGCGGTCGCGGCGATCTGCTCCTTGGACTCGACCGGCTTGGCCGAGGCGAGCAGCTCGTCGGAGATGGCCTGGACGGCCTTCTCGATGCCGCGCTTGAGCGAGATGGGGTCGGCGCCGGCGGCGACGTTGCGCAGGCCCTCGCGCACGAGCGCCTGAGCCAGGACCGTGGCGGTGGTGGTGCCGTCACCCGCGACGTCGTCAGTCTTCTTGGCGACCTCCTTGACGAGCTCCGCGCCGATCTTCTCGAAGGGGTCCTCGAGCTCGATCTCCTTGGCGATGGACACGCCGTCGTTCGTGATCGTGGGGGCGCCCCACTTCTTCTCGAGGACGACGTTGCGACCGCGGGGGCCCAGTGTCACCTTGACGGCGTCAGCCAGGATGTTCAGGCCGCGCTCGAGACCACGGCGGGCCTCCTCGTCGAAAGCGATGATCTTAGCCATGTGTTTTTCGTCCCTCCCGGACGTTGCGATGTCTTTAGCACTCAGATGAGTCGAGTGCTAATCCATTCTGGCACTCGACCCCATCGAGTGCAAGCCGCGGGAGGGGCGTGGCGTCACGCGACGACGCGGACGGACTCGGCCTGCGGTCCCTTCTGACCGGAGCCGACGGTGAACTCGACCGTCTGACCTTCTTCGAGCACGCGGAAGCCGCTCATGTCGATGTTCGAGTAGTGGACGAAGACGTCCTGCCCATCGGCGACGGTGATGAAGCCGAAGCCCTTCTCGGCGTTGAACCACTTGACGGTGCCCTGGGTCATCTGAATCTCCTGTTGAAGCGCGGGAACAGGGCCATCGTATGCACGCGAATCCGCGGGAAATCGCGGGAGGAGCAACTGTTGACACGCATGCATCGAAGTGTTTACCCGCCTGAAACACCCGGCGGTCGCGCGGTCACTCCGAGGGCGTCGGAGACGGCGGATTCGAGGTTCGGTCCAGGCCGATCACGACGGCGAGCTGCTTGGCCTCGGGGTCGTCCGTGGGCTGATACACGTCGCTCTGCGCGATCTTCGCGCCGCCGATCACCTCGGCGAGCCCCGCGGCGGCGGCTTCGTCCGCCGGCAGGTAGTAGAACACCGTCGTCTCGGCGAAGTCGGTGGACCCGGCCTCTCCGGCGGACACCGTGTCCTCCGCCCAGCCGGCGCCCACCACGACGTCCTTCATCTGAGTGGCGAGACCGACCTCGGGGGTCGCGTTGAGGATGAGCACCTCATACGTCGTGTCCACGACGGGGGTGACGACCGGAAGAGGGGATGCCGTCGGCGTGGGCGTCGGGAAGAGCACGACGCGTCCGCTCACCAGCAGCGTGCCGAAGATGCCGACCGCGACCAGCACGATCGTGGCCAGGACCGCCCACAGCAGGACGACCCAGCCCCGCATCCGCGGATTCTCCGCACGATGGGCGCCGACTCGGCCCCCGTCCGCGGGAAGGTCGTCGAATCGGTCCCGCGGGAAGGTCTCTCTCGGCACCCCACGATGCTACCCGGACCGACGGGCTCGCCCCGTCCCCGCCGTGGACGTGACCGCTCAGCGCGGAGCGCCCGCCGATCGAGCGAGGCGCGCGTGCTCGCGTGCGTCCCGGATGCGCCGGAGTCTCCCGGCGAGCATCGGGTCGTGCTCCTGCGCAGCGGTCGTGTCGATCAGCCTTCCGAGCAGCTGGTAGTACCGCGCGGGCGCGAGGCCGAGTTCGGCGCGGATCGCCTCCTCTTTCGCCCCCGCGTGGGCGCGCCAGCGGGCCTCGAACTCGAGGATGGCGCGATCGCGGTCGGTCAGGGGCACGCGGCAACGCTAACCCGCCGGCGGCATCTCGCTCGGATGCCACTCCGGGCCCTCGCCTCACGTCTCGTTCGACCACACCACCCATGCCCCGAGCGGATCGACCCGGGCCAGCGCCGAACCGTCGCGACGCAGCACGAACCCGCCCGGACCGGCGGCGGCATCCACCGCGTCGACTCCGTCGAGGTGCATCGCCGGCGGGTCGATCGAGATCCACACCGCGCCGCTCGCCCGGATCGCCGAGACGAGGCGCGCACGTCCGGCGCGGTCGATGTGCGGCAGGACGCCGGGGGTGGTGATCACGAGCGTCGCATCGGCCGGTGCCCGGGCCGCGAGGTGCGCGAGCGTCGCGGGGTCTGTCGCATCCCCTCGTACGAGCAGGGCCGGGTCGGCCGCGACGACGTCGAGCGCGGCCTCGATCCGCGCCGCGCGCCCCTCCTCCCCCGGCCACACCAGACTCGTCAGGAACCGCCGGTCGGCCGGGTCGGCCGCATCGAGCGGAGTGAGATCGACACCCGCCCGCCACACGATGTCCGGCATCCGCAGGGGTGGATCGCCCGTCAGTGCGGAGCGGAGCACGACCGCGGACGGGCCGTCGGACGGGTCCAACGCCGCACCTCCGTCGTAGCGGTAGGAGTACCGGTCGGGGTACAGGCAGAGTCCGGCGCTCGCCCCGACCTCCAGGAGCGCGATCGGTCCGGACACGCCGCTGAACGCGGGGAGCAGCGCGGCGCATCGGAGCGGCTCGTTCGTCTGCAGCGAGCGGGCCGAGCATTCCGCGACGAGTTCGTCGGCATGACCCAGAACCCACTCGGCGAACGCCGCGTACCCCGCCTCCGGCGCACCGAGCATCCGGGCGACCGCGAACACGAGCGGGGGCTGGCGGTGCGTCGCGGGGATGCGCGTCAGGACGCCGGCCACCCGCTCATCGTCGGCGACGCCACCCGCCCACGCGGCGTACACCGCCGACCGGCCGGGCGCTTCGTCTCGCGCGAACCGCAGGTAGCGGTCGCGGACCTCGGCGGTGTCCGGCGCGGCGGCATCCATCCCGCCATTCTCCCCGCACGCGCGACGGAGCCGCGGAGGCACCGGTGAGGTTGAATGGATGCGGCGATGTGCACGGCGTCAGAGCGTGCATCGCGGCGAAGGAGACCGGAATGACCTACAGCGTGCAGAAGACCGACGAGCAGTGGCGTGCCGAGCTCGACGCCGACCAGTACCAGGTGCTGCGGCAGGCGGCGACCGAGCGCGCGTGGACCGGCGAACTGCTCGACGAGAGCCGCGCAGGGCTGTACACGTGCGCCGGATGCGGCGCGGAGCTCTTCCAGAGCGGCACGAAGTTCGATTCGCACTGCGGGTGGCCGAGCTTCTACGAGTCGGTGCGCCCCGAGGCGGTCGAGCTCATCGAGGACACCTCGCACGGCATGATCCGCACCGAGGTGCGGTGCGCGGCGTGCGGCTCGCACCTCGGCCACGTCTTCCCCGACGGCGTCGGCACCCCGACCGGCGACCGCTACTGCATGAACTCGATCGCCCTGTCGTTCACCCCCGAGCCCGACGCGTGACCTCGGCGCTGGAGGCGGTGCGCAACCGCCGTTCGTGGTCGAAAGTGACCGACGAGGCTCCGACGCGCGCCGAACTGCTCACGCTGCTGACCGCCGCCGGGCGCGTCGCCGATCACTCCTCGATGCGCCCGTGGCGGGTCATCGAGCTGCGCGGCAGCGATCGCGAGCGTCTCGGTCGTGCGATCAACAAGGCCGTCGGCGCGAAGGGATCCTCCTCCAAGCCGCTGCGCGCACCGCTCCTCCTCGCCGTCGTCGCGACGTACCGCAAGAGCGACAAGGTGCCGCGGTGGGAGCAGGAGGCCGTCGCGTCGGGCGTGGCGCACATGCTGAGCCTGCTGCTGGACGAAGCGGGCTGGGGCGTCATCTGGCGCACGGGTCACTACACCCGCAGCAAGCCGGTCGCGAAGCTGCACGGTCTCGGCAAGAACGAAGAGCTCCTGGGCTGGCTGTACGTCGGCGGCAAGCCGCCCAAAGCGCGCCCCGGTCGCCGCAAAGCCGTCGACGCGCGCCGGCACTTCTCGCGGCTCCCGTCCGCCAAGCGCACCGAGGCCGAGGCGACCGAGCTCAGCTCCTGAGCCGCCGCAACCGCCCCCAGGGCGCCGTCGCGACCACCACCGACAGCAGGGCCACGATCACCATCGCGAGCGCCTGCACCGGCCCCGGACTCGCCGGCGCCGGCCACACCGCGTCGAGCGCGAACGACGTGCTCAGCTGGCCGACGACCGCACCGAGACCGAGCAGCAGCACGCCGGTGCGGCTCACCAGCGCGGCCGACAGGAAGATGTAGACCACGCCGATCGCGCCGCCGGTGTACAGCCATGCTTCGCCGGGCAGCGCGCGCGGTGCCCCGACGGCACCGACGTGAATCGCCGCGGCGACAGCCAGGATGACCGTTCCGCCGGCGAAGTTCACGAACGTCGCGGTCAGGGGCGTGCCCACCCTTTGACGAAGCCGTCCGTTCGTCGCCTGCTGCCACGCGATGCCGACGCCGGTCAGGAGCGGCATGACCAGCATCCACAGGGGGATCCCGGTGAGTCCGTCGCCGATCAGGGCGATGCCGACCGCCCCGAGGGCGAGCGCGCCACCCAGCAGCCGCGGGACCGTCACCGCCACGACGCCGGCGGGTCCGTATCCGGTGCGGTCCAGCACGAGGCCGCAGATCGCCTGCCCCGCGACGACGCCGACCGTGAACAGCGACACCCCGATCAGTCCCACGGCGATGCCCTGCGTCGCGACGGTGAGGGCCCCCGCGGCGCCACCTGCCAGCATCCACCACGGAATGCCCCGCGATCGGATGCCGCGCACGAGCGCCGCGATACCCCGCCGGCCGACGGGCAGGGCGATCGAGAGCAGGATCAGGATCACGAGCCCGGATCCGAAGGAGATGACGGCCGCGACGAGGCCGTCGCCGATGCGCGCCCCGAGCTGCCCGTTCACCCTCGCCTGCAACGCGGTGAGGATGCCGACGAGCACCGCTCCGCCCAGTGCCGTCCATGCGGGCAGACGACGTTGTGGCACGGCTCCATCATGCCTCGCGCGGGCGCGGCCCCCGGCACGGCGAGCGCGTCCGAGGTCGCGGTTAGCCTGAAGGGGTGCCCACATCCGCGCGCACGCGCTCCCTTCTGACCTGGCTGCCGGCCACGATCCTCGTCGTCGTGATCGGCCTCATCGTGCTCGCGACGTTCGCGGTGCAGGGATCATGGTGGGCCGAGGACCGGCCGGCGGCGTCGACCGATCAGAAGGCGTCCGACGGCTCGAGCATGCTCACCGACGCCGGGTTCGACTACGTGAACGTCGAGGGGATCGTGCGCGTGCGCATCGGCGACGGCGCACTGCCCGCTGCAGATCTCGGGATGCCGATGGACGGGGACAAGTCGGCCGAGTTCCGCCGGCCCGTCCGCGCCGTCATGGCGGGCGGCTCGGATGTCTACGTCGTGGACGATGTGGCGGCGCTCACCGCGGTCACGCAGTCTGGCGCGCTCGCCTCGGTGACCCTGGCGCTCGACAACCCCGGCACGTGGTCGGATGCCGTCAACACGGTGCGCGCGCTCGCCCCGACCTACGGGTGGGACTCGTCGCAGATCGACGCGCTCGACGAAGGCCTGGCGGAGTACAACCGCGGGGACTCCGCCGAGCCGTTCATCGCGACCGTCGGGCCGTCGGTCGGTGGTGCCGCGGTGACCGCGACGCTCACGTTCTACCCGGGCAGCGGAGCGACACCGGTCACGCTGACCTTCGCCCCGGCGCCCTGACCCGGGCGCAGGACGTCGCCCGCGGGTGCTGCAGTTTCCTGCAGACGCGGTGATGATCGGCACAGCGCTCGCAGGAAACTGCAGCGCTCGCGCCTCTGGAGCCGACTACGGGGCTTGAACCCGTAACCCCCTAATTACAAGTTAGGTGCGCTACCAATTGCGCCAAGTCGGCAGAACCCCGAGTCTAGCGAAGCCGTGAGAGCGGCATCCGCCTACGGAGTGGGCGTCGGGGTCGCGGTCTCGCCGGGCGTCGCGGTGGGTGACGGCGTCTTGTAGTACGCGTCGCTGTCGCTCGTCAGGACGAACTGCGCGAACTCCTTGGGGTCCTGCAGCGATCCGACGTACTGCACGCCGTTCACGAACACCATCGGCGTACCGGTGAGCGTGACGTCCTTCGTCTCGGGCAGGCCCTGCAGGGCGCGCTCGGTCGCGGCCTTCGCCCACGAGGCGAACTCCTGCTTCTCGATGCACGCGCGCACGACCTTGGGCGACTGCACGCCCCGCGCCTGCGCGATGTCGGCGAGCTCGGTGTCGGTGTAGCCGTCGGCGTCCACCTCGGGCTGCTCGGTGAGGAGTGCGTTGTTGAAGGCGAAGAACGTCTCCGGCGAGTGGGTCGCCACGCACGCCGCGGCGCTGGCCGCGCGCAGCGAGTACTTCGTGCCGTTCGACTTCGCGGTCAGCATGGCGACCGGGTAGTAGGTCAGCGTCACGGCGTCGTCGGCGACCCACTTCGACAGCTGCTGCACGTTCGCCACCTGGAAGTCGTGAGAGCCGGTGGAGAGGTAGTCGACGTATACGCGGATGTCGACCGCGGGCTTCTCGGTCGGGGATGCCGTCGGAGTGGGTGACGGCGTCTCGGTCGGGAGCGCCTCGAGCGTCTGCGCCGCCGCCTCGTCGTCCACGGTGCCGGACTCGGTCGCGGATGCGACGCCGGTCACGGTGGTCACGACGAATCCGTCGTCCGTCACGTTCGTCGGACTCAGCTGCGGCTGCGAGAGAGAGGAGGAGACCACCCAGGTGACCACGACCGCCGCGACCGCGACGATGCCGACCACGACCGCGCCGATCGACGCGGTGCGGATCAGTCGCGCGCGAGACTGCTTCGCCTGAACCTGCTGCGCCTTCTCGCGGACCGCGTCACGGCGGTCCCGCTCGGCGGGCACGTTCGGGGAGTCGTCGCTGGACATGAAACCTCTCGGAGCGGACTGCGGAGCGATGCTCCGGCATGGCCGCACGGGTGAGGCGACCGAGAACGATGTTAACCAGGCAGGCTGGGAAATCCCCAGACGGCCCGTGCGTGTGAACCGTGTCATACTGGGCGCACGCCCAACGAGGGGCTGCGGGCCCAACCCCCGCTCATTCCATCACTACGGATCGTCCGGCACGTACCTGCCGGTGAAGGAGAAGAGAACAATGGCGTCAGTCACGTTCGACAACGCAACCCGCTTGTACCCCGGTGGCACCCGTGCCGCGGTCGACAAGCTGAACCTCGAGGTCGGAGACGGCGAATTCCTCGTCCTCGTCGGCCCCTCGGGCTGTGGCAAGTCCACGTCCCTGCGCATGCTCGCCGGCCTCGAAGAGGTCAACTCGGGCCGCATCCTCATCGGCGACCGCGACGTCACCGATGTGCCGCCGAAGGACCGCGACATCGCGATGGTGTTCCAGAACTACGCACTGTACCCGCACATGACCGTCGCCGAGAACATGGGCTTCGCCCTGAAGATCGCCGGCGTCGGCAAGGAAGAGCGCGCCGCCCGCGTGCTCGAGGCGGCGAAGCTCCTCGACCTGGAGGACTACCTGACCCGCAAGCCGAAGGCCCTCTCGGGTGGTCAGCGTCAGCGCGTCGCCATGGGCCGCGCGATCGTGCGCCAGCCCCAGGTGTTCCTCATGGACGAGCCGCTGTCGAACCTCGACGCCAAGCTCCGCGTCCAGACCCGTACGCAGATCGCGTCGCTCCAGCGCCGCCTCGGCGTCACCACCGTCTACGTCACGCACGACCAGACCGAGGCCCTCACGATGGGTGACCGCATCGCGGTCCTCAAGGACGGCCTCCTGCAGCAGGTCGGCACGCCGCGCGACCTGTACGAGCGCCCGAACAACGTGTTCGTCGCCGGCTTCATCGGCTCCCCCGCCATGAACCTCTTCCCGGCGGACCTCGCTGAGGGCGGCGTCCAGTTCGGCTCGGAGGTCGTGCCGCTGGACCGTGACACGGTCGGTCGTGCGAACGGCAGCCAGGTCACCGTCGGTGTGCGTCCCGAGGACATCGTGGTGGGCCCCGCCGACGGCAAGGGCCTCTCGGTCGTCGTCGACCTCGTCGAGGAGCTCGGCGCGGACGGCTACCTCTACGGCCACGCGGACATCGCCGGCAAGCGCACCGACATCGTCGCGCGCGTCGACGGTCGCCGTCACCCGAACGCGGGCGACACGGTGACCCTCGCCGCGACCGCCGGTCACGTGCACGCGTTCGACCTTGAGACGGGCGAGCGCCTCAACGACGCTCCCGTCATCTCCGGCAGCTGAGAACACCATCGCGGCGCGGAGGGTCACACCGACCCTCCGCGCCGCGCTTGTCTTTCCCCCGCCGAACGGAGGCAACGTGCCCGACGCCCTGAGCATCACGGCGAGTTCCGTCGACCCCGGGCTGCTCTCCCTCCCCTGGTCCACTCCCCTCGGCGAGTGGCCGAGCAGCAACATCGTCTTCCTGCCGAAGGGCCTCTCGCGCCACCTGGTGCGCTTCGCGAACCTGTCCGGCCGCGTCGTCGCGATCAAGGAGACGACCGCCGAGATGGCGCGGCGCGAATACGACATGCTCGGCAACCTCGACCGGCTCGACGCCCCGTGCGTCGACCGGGTGGCCGTGATCGATGGACGGACGGATGCCGACGGCAGGGAGTTGCCGGCCGCCCTCGTCACCGCGCACCTGAAGTTCTCCCTCCCTTACCGAGCCCTGTTCACGCAGGTGCTGCGGCCCGACACGGCCGGGCGCCTGGTCGACGCACTCGCCGTGCTCCTCGTGCGCCTGCACAACGTCGGCTTCTTCTGGGGCGACGTCTCGCTGTCGAACACCCTCTTCCGTCGGGACGCGGGCGCGTTCGCCGCGTACCTCGTGGATGCCGAGACCGGCGAGCTGCATGAGGGCGGACTCACCCGCGGCCAGCGCCTCCACGACCTCGACGTCGCACGCACGAACATCGCCGGCGAGATCATGGACCTCGAGGCCGGCGGGCGCCTCGAGGGCGGTGTCGATGCGATCGCGATCGCCGACGGGATCATGTCCTCGTACCACTCGCTGTGGGCGGCCCTCACGGATGAAGAGGCGTTCTCGGCGAACGAGTCGTGGCGGATCACCGAGCGCGTGCAGCGCCTGAACGACCTCGGCTTCGACATCGGCGAGATGTCGATCCAGGCGCGCTCGGACGGCACGAAGGTGTCGATCCAGCCGAAGGTCGTGGATGCCGGACACCACACGCGGCGCCTGCTGCGACTGACCGGTCTCGATGTCGAAGAGAACCAGGCCCGGCGCCTGCTGAACGACCTCGACGAGTTCCGTGCGCGCATCTCCCGCCTCGGCGACGACGAGGAGATGGTCGCCCACGAATGGCTGACCCGCGTGTTCGAGCCGGTGATCAAGTCCATCCCGTTCGAGCTGCGCGCCAAGCTCGAGCCCGCCGAGGTCTTCCACCAGGTGCTCGAGCACCGCTGGTACATGTCGCAGGCGCGCGGCAAATCCGTGCCGCTGGCCGAAGTGATCACGAGCTACATAGAGGACGTCCTCCGGCACCGCCGCGACGAGGCGACCCTGATGGCTCCCGAGACCGAGACGATGGCCCTCCCCGTCATCACCGCCGACATCCCGATCCAGGACGACGACGAGGCGGACGCGGTCGACTGGCGCGACCTGGTCTGACTCAGACCAGCATCCGCACCGGGGTCCTGAAGATCAGAAGAGAGCGCTGATCTCGAGTTGAGCGGCGTGACGTCTCTCGACCATCCGACCGAGGAGACGATCGTACACCGCCTTGTGTGAGTCGGAGTCGAGGTACGCCGTCAAGCCTTCAGCGTCGTCGACAACAGCCGCGACGGCATAGTCGGAGTCACTGGGTCGAAGACGAAGGTTCTCGCCGCATTCGTACGTGCGCAGTGACGGGATGCCGGCCGCCATCTGCTTGAGCTCGCTCGTGAGCTGCGCGACGTCCTCTCCTGTGACATCGCGGCGCCATGTGAATACTGCCAAGTGAAGAATCATCGCATTCCTTCCGGGACCCTCGGTCGCGCCGGCACTCACCGGCGCGACCTCAGATCAGTAGCCGACGGTGAAGCGCTCGCGGGGGTGCTTCGGGTTCTCGATCTCGTCGAGGACTGCGACCGCCAAGTCCGGCCCGGAGATGTAGGACTCGCCCTCGGCGTCGGTGACGATCACGTCGCCGCCGTCGCGGTACGTCCCGGTGCGCTCCCCCGGGTTCCATGCGCCGAAGCCGCCGGCGGGGTGGATGTAGAACCAGTCGTGTCCGTGGTCGTTGCGCTGCAGATCCTCGAGGATGTCGATCGCCTCGAGCGCCTCGGGCTTGTACTCCTCGGTGAAAGACGGCTGGTCGATCACACGCTCGCCGCCGGGGGCGACGAGGCTGCCCCCGGCACCGCCCACGACGCCGATGCGCACGGTCGGCGGCAGTGCCGCGACCAGCTCGGCGACGCCCTCGCGGACCTTGCCCAGCATGTCCCCGCGCGCCGGCACGGTCGAGATCACGACATCGACGCCCTCGAGCTCTGCCACGAGACCCGGGACGTCCAGCAGCGTGCCCTCGATGTACGTGGCGTGCTCGACGCGCTCGGCCGGAACGGAGCGGGCGACGGAGACCGCGGTGTGCCCGCGACGCACCGCCTCGGTGACGATGTGGCTACCGGCGTAGCCGGTTCCTCCGATGACGGCGATACGGGTCATGCTGTTCCTTTCGACGGGGTTGAGGAGAGCAAGCGCACCGCCGCGCGATTCATTCCCTCGAATGCAGCGCGACGTCTCACTCCGCGCGGGCGGCCCGGAGCGTGGACACCTGGTACAGCGCGACCGACGCGGCGATCCCTGCGTTGAGCGACTCGGTGGCCGCGTCGATCGGGATCGACACGATCTGGTCGCACGTCTCGCCGACGAGCCGCGAGAGCCCCTTGCCCTCCGAGCCGACGACGATCACGACCGGGCGATCGGCCAGCTGCAGAGCGGGAAGCGAGACGTCTCCCCCACCGTCCAGTCCCAGGACGAACACGCCCTGCTTCTTGAACTCCTTGAGCGTGGCGGTCAGGTTCGGAGCGATCGCGACGGGGATGCGCGCGGCAGCCCCGGCGCTCGTCTTCCACGCCGCGCTGTTCACGCTCGCGGACCGTCGCTGCGGGAGGATGACGCCGTTCCCGCCGAAGGCACCGGTCGAGCGGATGATCGCCCCGAGGTTGCGGGGATCCGTGATGCCGTCCAGCGCGACGAACAGAGGCGTGCGGCCCTGGTCGATCACCTGCTCCAGGATATCCTGCGGGTGGGCGTACTCGTACGGCGGCACCTTGAGGGCGACCCCCTGGTGCACGCCGTCGAAGCCCGCCATGCGGTCGAGCTCGGGGCGGGTCACCTCCATGACGGGGATGCCGCGATGCGTGGCGATCGAGAGCATCTCCTTCACGCGGTCATCCATCTCCACGCGCTGCGCGATGTAGAACGCCGTCGCGGGGATCTTCGCGCGCAGGGCTTCCAGCACGGAATTGCGTCCGGTGACCACCTCGGTGTCGTCGTCCTTCTTCGCCGCGCGCGGCCGGGACTGCGGCTGGCCGGCCGGCTTGCCCTTGCCCCCGGCGGCGGCATAGCGCTCGGCCGCGGCCTTGCGCTTGCCCGCCGGGTGCCACGCGCGGTCCTCGGCCTTCGGCGTGGGTCCCCGTCCTTCGAGCGAGCGCTTGTTCTTGCCGCCCGTGCCCTTCGTGGGGCCCTTCTTGCCCTTGCTGGCGCCTGGGCGCCCCGGCTTACCGGCCATGAATACTCCAATGGGTCTGATCGTTCGTGTCTTCGAGCGTGATGCCCGCAGCTGTCAGCGCGTCGCGGATGCGATCGGCCGCAGCCCAGTCCTTGTCCGCCCGAGCGGCGGCGCGCTGCCCGATCAGGCTCTGCACGAGCGCGTCGAGCGCGAGAGCCTCAGCCCCCTGCGGGGCGTTCCACGTGGCATCCAGCGGGTCGATCCCGAGGATGCCGGTCATCACGGCGACGTCGGCGAACGCCGTCCGCACGGCGTCGAGGTCGCGGTCGTCCAGCGCGGTGTTGCCGGCACGCACCGTCTCGTGCAGCACGGCCAGCGCCTGCGGCACCCCCAGGTCGTCGTCCATCGCGATGGCGAAGCGCTCCGGAACCGCGGCGTCGATGCGGACGTCCTCGGACTCGTCCTGCAGGGCGCGCACCGCACGCTCGAGGAACGCGCGGATGCGTCCGAGGGCTGCTTCGGCCTCGTCGAAGGAGGAGCCGGAGAGGTCCAGGCTCGAGCGGTAGTGGGCTGCGGCGAGCGCGTAGCGCACGACGAGCGGGTCGCGCGCGGCGAGCACGTCGTGGGCGAGCAGGAAGTTGCCGAGCGATTTCGACATCTTCTGGTCGCCGACGGTCACGAGACCGTTGTGCACCCAGTAGCGCGCGAACGGGTCGCCCGCGGCGGTGGACTGCGCGAGTTCGTTCTCGTGATGGGGGAAGCGCAGGTCCAGCCCCCCGCCGTGGATGTCGAACTCCGCGCCCAGGTAGCGCCGCGACATCGCCGAGCACTCGATGTGCCAGCCGGGCCGCCCGGGTCCCCACGGCGATTCCCACCTCGCACTGTCGGGCTCGTCGTCCTTCGCACCCTTCCACAGGGCGAAGTCGCGTGGGTCGCGCTTGCCGCGGGGGTCGGCATCCGCCGCCGGCTCCATCGCGTCGAGCGATTGGCGCGTGAGGACGCCGTACCCGCCCCACGAGCGGACGTCGAAGTACACGTCGCCCTGTGCGGCGTAGGCGTGGCCGGCGTCGATCAGCCGCGTGATGAGCTCCTGCATCTGCGGGATCGAGGCGGTGGCGCGCGGCTCGTACGTCGGCGGGAGGATCCCGATCGCAGAGTGGGCGCGGGTGAACTCCTGCTCCATGCGATAGGCCAGCGCCCACCAGGGCTCACTGTCGGTCGCGTTCGCGAGCACCTTGTCGTCGATGTCGGTGACGTTGCGGACGAACGTGACGCGCCCGAATCGGTGCGCGAGCCACCGGCGCAGGAGGTCGAAGCTCAATGCGCCGCGCAGGTGCCCGATGTGCGGGCCGGACTGCACGGTCGGGCCGCACACGTAGACCGTGACGTTCGAGGGGTCCATCGGCACGAAGTCGCGCAACGCCTGCGCCTTGGTGTCGTAGAGCCGCACGGGCCGGGTACCGGGTGTCACCGCACCAGCCTACCGGCGGGGCCGGGGCAAGCCCCGGTCGGCACAGGGGTCGCTTCACGATAGAACTGGAGGGTGCTGCACGTGTTCGCCGTCCTCGCCGCCGCGCTGCTGTTCGGCACCACCGGCACGTCCCAGGCGCTCGGGCCGGAGGGCACGACTCCGCTCTCGATCGGCGTCATGCGGATGGTGATCGGCGGCACCGGCCTCGCGCTGATCGCGTTCACGCTCGCCTGGCGCCATCGCCGACGGACGGATGCCGCGCCCGCGCCCCGCCTGACCACCGGCGCGCTCGGCCTCATGGTGCTCACCGGGGCGTGCCTGGCGCTGTATCAGCCGCTGTTCTTCCTCGGCACGGCCCGCAACGGTGTCGCGGTCGGCACCGTCGTCGCGCTCGGCTCCGCGCCGATCCTCGCGGGTCTTCTGGAATGGGCGCTCACCCGGCGGGTGCCGTCGCCGACGTGGATGCTCGCGACCGGCCTCGCGACGCTCGGTGTCATCCTGCTCGGCTTCGGCGGCGAAGCGGGCGGCGTGGGCGGCACCGACCCGATCGGGCTCCTCGGCTCGGTGGGCGCGGGAGCGTCGTTCGCCGTGATCGCGAACGCGCAGCGACGGCTGCTGGATGCCGGGTGGGATCCCTTCACGGTCGTCGGCGCGATGGGCGCGAGCTCCGCGGTCATCTTCGCGTTCTTCCTGCCGTTCGTCGACGTCTCCTGGCTCGGCACGACCGCGGGGGTGGTGATGGCGCTGTGGCTGGGCCTGGGCACGATCTCGGTCGCCTATGTGATGTTCACATGGGGCCTGAGCGGGCTCACCGCCGCGACCGCCGCGACGCTCACCCTCGGCGAGCCGCTCACGGCCGCCCTTCTGGGCATCGTCGTCCTCGGCGAACGCCTCTCCGTCCTCGCGATCGCCGGGCTCATCGTCCTCGGCGCCGGCCTGGCACTGCTGGCCTGGGGCTCGCGAGCACGGGATCCGAAGCCGTTCGCCGTGGAGGCCTGACGTGTCGCCGTTGCAGATCCGCGTGGACGATCTGTCCGGCGACGCGACCCGCGCCCTGATCGCCGCGCATCTGGATGGCATGCACGACAGCTCACCGCCCGAGAGCGTGCACGCTCTCGACATCGACGGGCTGCGGCATCCGTCGATCACGTTCTGGTCCGCCTGGCGAGACGATCGCCTCGCGGGGATCGGCGCGCTCAAGACGCTCGACGCCGAGCGCGGCGAGATCAAATCCATGCGGGTGACGGATGCGTTCCTCGGACAGGGCGTGGGCCGGGCGCTTCTGCGCCACATCGTCGCGGCCGCGCGCGATCGTTGCATGAAGACGCTCTGGCTGGAGACCGGCAGCCCGGCGGATTTCGAGGCGGCACGAAGGCTCTACCTCAGCGAGGGGTTCACGCCGTGCGGACCGTTCGCGGACTACCGCGAAGACCCGTACTCGATCTTCATGACCCTGACGCTCTGACCCCGCTCAGGCGCGGACGATCAGCGCCGTCGCGAACGCGGCGACGCCCTCCCCGCGACCGGTGAATCCCAGCCCGTCCGTCGTCGTCGCCGACAGCGACACCGCGGCGCCGCCCAGGGCTGTGGACAGGGCCGCCTCCGCCTCGGCACGCCGGGCGGACATCCTCGGACGGTTCGCCTGCACTTGCACGGCGACGTTGCCGACGCGCCAGCCGGCTTCGCCGAGGAGACCGACCGTCCGGGAGAGGAACGCGTCGGCGTGGGCCCCGGCGTACTCGGGGTGGTCGGTTCCGAAGTGCAGTCCGATGTCGCCGAGTCCCGCGGCGGACAGCAGCGCGTCGACGATCGCGTGCGCGACGGCATCCCCGTCGGAGTGACCCGACAGCGCCGGCTCACCCGGCCAGTGCAGGCCCGCGAGCCAGAGCTCCCCGTCCCCTCCGAAGCCGTGCACGTCGGTCCCGACGCCGACGCGGGGAACCGGGAAGGGGTTCTCCAGGTGCGCGTGCGACGCGCCGAGCGGATGCCGCGCCACGAGCGATCGGGCGCGGTCGAGGTCAGCGGGGGTCGTGATCTTGAACGAGAGCGCGTCGCCGTCGACGACTGCGACGGTGTGCCCCGCGGCGGCGACCAACGCGGCGTCGTCCGTGAAGTCCTCCGCCGCCGTCGCGTAGGCCGCGACGAGGACGTCGCGGCGGAAGGCCTGCGGGGTCTGTGCGGCGGAGAGCTCGGATCGGTCCACGGCCGCGACGATCCGGCCGCCGTCGACCCGCTTGATCGTGTCGATCACGGGCAGCACAGGGATGGCTCCGTCGCTGCCGGACTCGATCGCCTCGATCACCCGGTCGAACACGGGTGCGGGCGCGAGAGCGCGCGCGGCATCGTGCACGAGCACGATCTCGACGTCTCCCCACAGCGCGTCCAGACCGGCCGCGACCGAGGCCTGACGGGTGGACCCGCCCGTGACGACACTCACCAGCTCACGACGATCGCCCGCCGCGGCGAGGGCATCGGTGACGGCATCCCCCTCGTGGCCGCTGGGAGCGACCACCACGATCTGCGCGGACGGGCCCTCGAGCACGCGGGTCAGGGCATGCCGCAGCATCGAGTGCTCGTCGATGCCGACGAACGCCTTCGGAAGATCCGCACCCAGACGGGTGCCGGAACCGGCCGCGACGACGATGACCGCGATGCGCGGAACGGGCGTGATGCTCACGCCCTCACGCTATCGCGCGATCAGCTCGCGAGAACCTCGTCGAGGATCGCGCCGGCCTTCTCCTCGTCGGTCTTCTCGGCCAGCGCGAGCTCGGAGATGAGGATCTGCTTCGCCTTGGCCAGCATGCGCTTCTCTCCGGCCGAGAGACCGCGGTCCTGGTCACGGCGCCACAGGTCGCGCACGACCTCGCTCACCTTGATCACATCGCCGGACGCGAGCTTCTCGAGATTCGCCTTGTAGCGGCGCGACCAGTTGGTCGGCTCTTCGGTGAACGGTGCCCGCAGCACCTCGAAGACGCGGTCCAGGCCCTCTTTGCCGATGACGTCGCGGACGCCGACGAGGTCGACATTCTCCGCGGGTACTTCGATGATGAGATCACCCTGGGTGACGTTGAGCTTCAGATATTTCTTGGTCTCACCCTTGATGACCCGGTCCTTGACCTCGATGATCGTCGCGGCCCCGTGGTGGGGGTAGACGACCGTTTCGCCAACCTCAAAAAGCATGGAGTTATGTCCTTTCGGCAACCTCCAGGATACCACAGGCGCAGATGCGGTAAGGTTCGCCGCCCGCCCCACCGACGCCCGCTCCACGGCACCGACGACGCACCCCTAGAATGCTAGAGATGTCGTCGTCCGGCCCAGGAGGATCCGTGAAATCGCGCCTTATCGCGTCGCTCGCCCTGAGCACCCTCGTGGTTCTGGGAACCAGTGGCTGTGCTCTGCTGTCCACGCAGGCGACCACGATCCCCTACTCCCCGTCGGACGGCGTGAACATCCCCGACTCCGGTCCGCTGCAGGTGCGCAATGTGCTCATCGTCAGCGATGAAGAGGGTGTCGACGGCAACCTCGTCGCCGCGATCGTGAACGCGACGAACGACCCCCACACGCTGAACATCGAGTGGGGCGAGGGGTCGTCGAAGTCGTCGGAGGAGATCCGCGTCCCGGCCCTGAGCACGGTGAGCCTCGGCACCGCCGAGACCGATCCGCTGCCGCTGGAGGGCATCGACACCAAGCCCGGCGCGAACCTCCCGATGTATTTCCAGTCCGGGGACGGCGAGGGCATCCTCTTCGACGTGCCCGTCCTGGACGGCGCACTGCCGTACTACGGCGACCTGCTCCCCTGATTCAGGGCGGGCCCCCGCGGGCCATCACCCCTCGAAGCGGTAGCCGAGCCCGCGCACGGTCATGAGCATGGTCGGCTCGCTCGGGTGCTCCTCGATGCGCGAGCGGATCCGCTTGATGTGGACGTCGAGCGTCTTGGTGTCGCCGAAATAGTCTGTCCCCCACACCCGGTCGATCAGCTGCCCGCGTGTCAGCACCCGGCCGGCGTTGCGCATGAGGACTTCGAGGAGCTCGAACTCCTTGAGCGGCATGTTGATCTCCCGGCCGTTCACCGCGACGGTGTGGCGGTCGATGTCCAGAACCACCCGACCGCCGTCCAGGACGTGGTCCGCCAGGTCGGTCTCGGTGTCGGCGAGGCGTCGCAGCACGGCGCGCATGCGCGCCAGCAGCTCCCGTGAAGAGTACGGCTTGGTGACGTAGTCGTCTGCTCCGAGTTCGAGGCCGACGACGATGTCCACTTCGGAGTCCTTCGCCGTCAGCATGATGATCGGCACGCGCGAGGTCGCACGGATCTGCCGGCACACCTCGGTCCCCGGCATGCCGGGAAGCATGAGATCCAGCAGCAGGATGTCCGCACCGCGCTCGCGGAAGGCGCTGAGCGCGGCAGGCCCGTCCTCGGCGATCTCGACGTCGTAGCCCTCCCTGCGCAGCAGGTAGGCGAGCGGGTCGGCAAGGTCGGGCTCGTCCTCGACGATCAGGACGCGTGTCATACGGTGGCTCCGTTCGTGGGAGGCGCGGCGGGCGTCGCCGGTGCCTTCTTCTTCCTCTTCGCGCGGCGACGGGGCGGCGCGACCTGGTCTGCGGGCGGATCGATGAGCGGCAGCCGGATCGTGAACGTCGACCCCCGCCCGGGACGCGACCACAGCCGCACTTCGCCCCCGTGTCGCTGCACGGCGTGCTTGACGATCGCGAGCCCCAGACCGCTGCCGCCCGTGCGGCGCGACCGGGCCTGGTCGGCGCGGTAGAAGCGCTCGAAGACGCGCTCCTGATCTGCTTCGGAGATGCCGATGCCGCGATCCGTGACGGCGATCTCCACGACGCCGTCGACGGCCTTCACGCCGATCCCCACGTGAGACCCGCGAGGCGAGTAGGCGATCGCGTTCGCGACGAGGTTGCCGATCGCCTCACCGAGCACCTGCGCATCTCCGCGCACGTACAGCCCCCGGTCCCCTCCGCGGTCGATACGGACGCCGGCCGCGTCCGCCTGGATGGCGTGCGCGTCGGCGGCGGCCGCGACGACCTCGTCGACGGCGACCTCTCGTTCGTCCGTGAACTCGTCCGCCGCCTGCAGGCGGGAGAGATTCATGATGCGCGACGTGAGCAGCGCGAGCCGGGCGGCTTCGGCCTGCAGTCGCCCGGCGAAGTGCCGAACCTGATCGGGGTCGTCCGCAGCGGATTCGATCGCCTCCGACAGCAGGCTGACGGCACCCACCGGGGTCTTCAGCTCATGACTCGTGTTCGCGACGAAGTCGCGCCGCATCTGCTCCACCCGCTCGCGCTCGGTGATGTCCTTCAGGACGAGCAGGGTCAGTCGCGGTGAGATCCGCGAGGCGCGCACCACCACGAGGCGCGGCTCCGCGGGCGGTGCACCGCGCTGCAGTCGCAGCGTCGCGGTGATCACGGCCTCCTCGGCGCGGGCCCTGCGCGCGATCGCGCGCAGTTCGTCGGACGGCACGACGTCGCCTTCGCCGAGGTGGAAGGGGATCGCCGCGGTCGAGGCGGCGAGCACGGTCGAGGAGGTGTCGACCACCACGGCGGCATCCTCCATGCCCTGCATCACCTCGCCGATCCCGACGGGGATCGCCGATGACGTCTCGTGCTGGGCCCGGTCACGGGCGCGCAGTGCGATCACGATGCCGGTGGACACCGAGCCGCCGATGACCGCCCCGAGCAGAAGGGCGAGCAGCGCGAGCTGCGTCGAATCCATGGCTCCACGATAGACGGCGGCGTGCTCCGTCCCCGGCCCACCCGGGCGCCCGGGTGGGGGCGTCCGGATACTATTCACTCGCGCGGCACCGTTCGTTAACCTTCGGTGGCGATGATCGCCAGGTCGCGAGGCGTGTGCCTGCTGCGGAACGAAAGGTGCTGCGATGCGCGAAGTCTTCCATCAGTCCCTCGAGGACGTCCAAGGACGTCTGGTCGAGATCGCCGAGCTCGTCACGATCGCCATCGACAAGGCGACGCGCGCGTTCAGCTCCAGCGACGTCGCCCTGGCCGAAGAGGTCATCGAGGCCGACGCCGTGATCGACGAGAAGGCGGTCGAGCTCGACGAGCTCGCGATCGAGATCCTCGCCCGCCAGCAACCCGTGGCCCGCGACCTCCGCATCGTCGTGAGCGCGCTGCGCATCAGCGCGTCGCTCGAGCGCATGGGCGACATCGCCGAGCACATCGCCCAGCTGACGCGCATGCGGTTCCCCGAGCGGGCGATCCCGAAGGGGCTCAAGTCCACCTTCACCAAGATGGGCGAGCTCGACGTCGCCGTCGCGCGCAAGCTCACCGAGCTGCTGCGCACGGAGGACCCGATCCTGGCCGAGGAGATCCGCAACGACGACGACAAGCTCGACGACCTGCACGTGAGCGTGTTCGAGAAGGTGCTCAGCGACACCTGGCAGGGCGAGGCCTCCGCCACGGTCGACGCGACGCTCGCGAGCCGCTACCACGAGCGGTTCGCCGACCACGCGGTTTCCGTGGCGAAGAAGGTCGTCTACCTGTCCACCGGCGACTGGACCGTCGAGACGGGCACGATCGACATCGTCGCGCCCTGAGGCGCGACGCACACGAGGAGAGCGGATGCCGAGGATCGGCATCCGCTCTCCTCGTGTTGAGCGCGGGTTACTTCTTGCCCTGGCTCGCGACGGCCGCGGCGCCGGCTGCGGCGGCTTCGGGGTCGAGGTATTCGCCCGGGCCGAGCGGCGCGAGGTCCTCGCCCAGACGGTAGACGAGCGGGATGCCGGTGGGGATGTTGAGCTCGGCGATGTCGGCGTCGCTGATGCCGTCCAGGTGCTTCACCAGGCCCCGCAGCGAGTTGCCGTGCGCCGTCACGAGGACGGTCTTGCCGGCGCGCAGATCCGGGACGATGTCGCTCTCCCAGTAGGGCAGGAAGCGGTCGATCACGAGCTTGAGCGACTCCGTGCGGGGCACTTCGCCGTCGATTCCCGCGTAGCGCGGATCGTGGACCTGGCTGAACTCGGAGTCGTCGTCGAGCGGCGGCGGCGGGACGTCGAACGAGCGGCGCCACAGCATGAACTGCTCGGGACCGAACTCCTCGAGCGTCTGAGCCTTGTCCTTGCCCTGCAGCGCGCCGTAGTGACGCTCGTTCAGGCGCCAGGTGCGCTTGACCGGGATCCAGAGCCGGTCGGCGGCGTCCAGAGCGAGGTTCGCCGTCTGGATCGCGCGGCTGAGGACCGACGTGTGCAAGACGTCGGGCAGGATGCCGGCCTCGGCGAGCAGCTCACCACCGCGGGTCGCTTCGGCCTTGCCCTTCTCGGAGAGCCGGACATCGACCCATCCGGTGAAGAGGTTGAGCTCGTTCCAGACGCTCTGGCCGTGGCGGAGGAGGATCAGCGTGTAGGGCGCGGTCATGGCCCCCATGATAGCGAGCGGCCTGCCGTCCCCCGGACGGCGGGGAGCCTGCCATCATGGCCTGATGGGTTCGGGCCGCGCCCCTGTCGGGCAGATCACGCGCGGTACCACCGGCACGAATCGCCTGCGACGCGTGGATCGCTGGATCGCGCGTCATCCGGCGCTGCGGCGGACGACGGACCCGCTCGTGGTCGACCTGGGGTTCGGGGCGAGCGCCGTCACTGCCCTCGAGCTGTCCGCGCGCCTGCATCGCACGCGCCCCGACGTCGAGGTGATCGGGCTGGAGATCGACCCGGCGCGGGTCTTGCGGGCGCGTGAGCAGCTTTCCGCGGTCCGCGCGGGCGGCACGCGCTTCGCCCCCGATGCCCGGGTCGACTTCGCGCTCGGCGGGTTCGAAGTCCCCGTCTCCCGCCGCCCCTCGGTCATCCGGGCGATGAACGTGCTTCGGCAGTACGACGAAACGGATGTCGCCGCGGCGTGGCAGCGGATGGCGGCGCGCCTGCAGCCCGGCGGCCTGCTCGTCGAGGGCACGTGCGACGAGCTCGGGCGCATCTGCACATGGGTCGGGATCGATGACCGCGGCGAGCCCCAGACGCTCACGGTGTCGCTGCGCCTGACGAGGCTCGAGTCGCCCGCGATCGCCGCGGAACGTCTGCCGAAGGCGCTCATCCACCGCAACGTCCCGGGCGAGCGGATCCACGACCTGCTGGTCGAGCTCGAGCGGGAATGGGAGCGCGCGGCCGGCCTCGCGCCGTTCGGTCCCGTGCAGCGCTGGGAGGCGGCGCTCGGCGCCCTGCGTGATCGCGGCGTGCCCGTACAGGCGCGCGGACGGTGGCGCCTGGGCGAACTCACCGTTCCGTGGCACGCGGTCGCGCCGCGCTGAGCGCCGCCTGCTCAGATGCGGGGCACGCAGGCCCGCGCCTCGGCGCCGGGCATCCCGGTCGCCGTGAGGAGGTCGACCGCGAGGGGACGCAGCGCCGCGATGAAGTTCAGCTCGCCCGCCGATCCGTCCGGCAGGATCGCCGCCGGGTCGAGTCGGACCGCGACGGCCCTCACGGCCTCGCGCGCGACAGGCTCGGCGGAGATGTCGGACAGGGACTGCGCGATGAGCTCAGCCCCGCGCGCGAGCTCGGTGAGGACGTCGGCGTCGATCGGTCGCGGGGCGCCGTCCTCACAGAGGTACACCACCCGCCGCGCGATCACGCGCAGGTTGCGGGTCACGAGGTCCATGGACTGCCGCACCCGGTCGTGGCGCTCGAGCTCGGACCGATGACGGCGGAGGAACGGCGAGATCTTGGCTATCGCGATCGCGGAATCCAACGACGTGGCCCAGGCATCCACGAGAGGCTGCAGGGCGCGAGCCTTCTCGAGTCCGCGCTCGGCCCGCATCCGATCACCGCGCCGCAGGGCCTGCGCCATCGTCCGCGTCGCCGACTCGACCGCGGCGAACACCGCAGCTGCCGTGCGCAGCTCCTCCCGCTGAAGCGTGCGCGGGATGAGGGCGGTCACGACGAGCGCCGCGATCCCGCCGACGACCCCGTCGATGAGCCGCTGGAACGGGGTGTTCGCCGGGATCACCATCACGATGAGCGCCTGGATCGCCGCGGCGATCGCGAAGCTCGCCTGTGCGGAGAGGAACCGGGCGACGACGAGGGTGAGGCCCAGAGCCAGGGCGAGCTGCCACCAGCCGGAACCGGCGACGAGAAGGAGCACTTCGGCGACCAGGATGCCGACCAGCATGCCCAGGACCGTCTCGAGCACGCGCCGCGGGCGAGCGTCACGCACGAGTCCGAGGCTGGAGACGCACACGGTCGCTGCGAGGAGCGGCGCCGGGTGACCCAGCACATACGCCGCGAACGCGTACGCCCCCGTCGCAGCCACGACGATCTGCAGGATCGCGATCGACGATCCCCCGACGCGCCGCAGTCCCCGGCGTGGGTCGAGCCGGCGTCGCCACCCGGTCGCGATCGCCGTCGTGGTCGGCTCGGCGGCCTCGCTCATCGTCCCGTCAGCCGGCTCGGCGGCCGAGCCGGGGAAGACGCGGCACGTTCGCCGTCGCCCCGGCCTCAGGCGGCACGATCACTTCCTGCGCCCCGACGACGTCGCCCTCGGCGGTGCGGACGATGAGCTCGGCGCCGACCGGAGTGTTGCGCCGCACGACCGCGAGGGCGATCGGACCCTCCTCGTAGTGACGAGCGGCGGAGGTGATCGCCCCGACGACGGAACCGTCCACGAGCACGTCGTCGCCGCGGGCAGGCAGCACCGAATCGCTGCCGTCCAGCTGCAGCGCCACGACCCGGCGCGGCGGGTGCCCGAGATTGTGCACCTTGGCGACCGTCTCCTGGCCGCGGTAGCAGCCCTTCTCCAGGTGCACCGCAGTGCGGAGCCAATCCACTTCGTGCGGCAGCAGGCGCGCGTCCACTTCGCCCGCCCACCGCGGACGCCAGGCCGCGATCCGCAGCGCTTCGGCGGCGTCCGTCCCGGCGAGCGTCAGGTCGCCTGCGGCAGCGGCATCCGCGATCGTCTCCTCTTCGGCGCGCGGCACGATCGCCTCCGCCCAGTCCCGGTCGCTGCCGGGATGCGCGGCGGGTACCGCGTACGCGTGGCCCCCGGCGCCCACGGCCGGCCAGGGATCGCGCCAGACGAGCGGCACGGCGTCCGGAGTCGCGACGGCGAGCGCGGACACGGCCTCCGCCGTCCCGCCGAACACCGCGAAATCGGCACTGCGGTCCTGCGGATCGACGCGCAGACGGAAGCGCATCCGCACGAGCCAGGCCAGCAGCCCCTCGGCGTCATCACGGTCGGCGATCAGCCACGTCGTGCTGCCGTCGTCGAGAACGGATGCCGCATGCTCGACGTGGCCGTGGGGGTCGAGGACGAGCAGCTCGGTGCTCTCTCCTGGCGACAGGCGGGCCAGCGCCTGCGAAGAGAGCGAGTCGAGCCACGTGAGCCGGTCCTCGCCGAAGACGGAGAGCACGCGTCGATCCGACAGCGGAGCGATCGCGCGCCCGGCGGTCAGGGCGCGCTGCTCGCCGAGCGGGTTTCCGAGATGACGCAGTCCCGTCTCGCCGAGCACGGCGCCGGGAACGCGGGCGTAAACGTCGGCCATCACTGCACCCGCGCCAGGCGTGCGGACGCGTGCGAGGACAGTTCGCGACCGTACGCCGCGATGTCCCACGCCCAGAGCAGATGCGCGTCGACGAGACCGTACATGCGGGTTGCCGCAGCGTAGACCTTCGTGCCGGCGGTGCGTACGACCGCGTCCGTGGCCAGGTCGATCCGGGGGCCGCGGATGGATCCGAGATACAGCTCGCTGATGCCGTCCGAGTGGACGATCGAAGCCTCGATGTCGAATCCGCCCTCGGCGTTGCGGAGCTTCTCGACGTCGTCGGCGGAGCGCGAGACCGGGGCGGTGCGGGCCGGCAGCAGACCAGGACCCGCGTCGGCATCGGATGCGGCGCGCGACAACCGCCAGTAGCCCATCTCGGAGACCAGCGGGATCCGCCCGCGCTCGGTATCGCCCTCGGCGGGGTCTTGCAGCAGCCACGCGCTCGCGGAGTAGTTCAGCGCCGAGCCGCCGTCATGGCTGAAGCTCACGCGATGGAGGAACTCGCCGGCGAACCGATGGTCCTCGATCTCGTAGTCGATCACACCGGTGCCCTCCCAGACTCCGGTGAGCCAGGACAGCGGTGCGAGGTCGGCGGGCAGGTCTGTCGGCAGATCGAACACGACCGTGCCGCCGTCAGCGCTGGCCGCGGTAGAGGTTCTTGATCACGACGCCGGAGACGAACACGATCGCGAGGGACGCGAGCGCGAGAAGCCCGACGAAGAACAGTTCGAGCGCAACGAGATCCATGACCGTCAGTCTATCCGGGAACGACCGCCGCCAAGCCGAAGCCCAGGCTGATGACGCCCATCGTGAGGAGCGCCCCGAGTGTGCTCGCCGCGACCCGCTCGGTGAAGCCCTGCGAACGCCCGAACCACAATTGGATCGCGAACGCGAGCACGACGCAGCCGCCGAGTCCGACGGTCAGCCACGCGGCTCGCCACGGCTCGGGCACGAAGATCCCGATCGCGACCCCGAGGAGCGCGGCGATCACCCACACGGCGATCACGCCGCCGAAGGTGCGACGAGGAGCGAGTTCGGGGGTGGCCACGGGTTCATTCTCGCGCACGACGACACCGATCCGCACCCGGTGTCGCCCGCGGAATCCGTCCGAGACCGCCGAGCGCTCTAAACTGGACCGACGGCGGCGCTCCCTGCGCCGGAAGGACGGCGTTTTGGCACAGCTTCTCGTTCTGAGCTCGGCTCCCGGCGGCGGGCCCGTGCTGCCTTCGCTCGAACTGCTCAGCCACCGCGTGCGGCAGATCCCCGCCGAACCTGCTCAGCTCGTGAACGCGCCCAGCGCCGAGATCATCTTCGTCGACGCGCGCCTGGATCTGGTCGGCGCCAAGTCGCTGTGCAAGATCCTCAACACGACCGGCCTCGACGCCCCGCTCCTGCTCGTGGTGACCGAGGGCGGCCTCACGGCCGTGTCCACCGATTGGGGCGTGGACGACGTCATCCTCGTGACCGCGGGGCCCGCCGAGGTCGACGCTCGCATCCGCCTCGCGATCGGGCGCATGACGAAGGACGCCGTCTCCACGCGCATCCAGACCTCGGGCATCACGATCGACGAGTCGTCCTACTCGGCGAAGGTCCACGGCAAGCCCTTGGACCTGACGTACAAGGAGTTCCAACTCCTGCACTTCTTCGCCACGCACCCCTCGCGGGTGTTCACGCGCGAGCAGCTGCTGAGCGAGGTCTGGGGATACGACTACTTCGGCGGCACGCGCACCGTCGATGTCCACGTGCGACGACTCCGCGCCAAGCTCGGCGACCTCGAGCAGCTGATCGGCACGGTCCGCAACGTCGGCTACCGGTTCAACGTGTACGAAGAGGACCAGCTGCCCGCGCCGCGAGAACGCACCGGCGCGTAGCAGCCGTTCACACGCGCGTCACCCCCGCCTGCAATGATGTGGGGATGATCGAACACGACGTGCTCGACGCGGGCCTCGGCGACGCGGACGACGACGACTTCGACCTGTCCGAGGTCGCCGACGCCGAGTTGCCGGACAACCGGTACCTCGACCGCGAACTCAGCTGGCTCGCCTTCAACCAGCGCGTCCTCGAGCTCGCCGAGGATCCGGCCCTTCCGGTGCTGGAGCGGGCGAACTTCCTCGCGATCTTCGCCAGCAACCTCGACGAATTCTTCATGGTGCGCGTCGCAGGCCTCAAGCGCCGCATCCTCACCGGCCTCGCCGTGCCGACCAACGTCGGCCGCTCCCCGCAGGACGTACTCGCCGACATCTCCGCCGACGCGCACGCCCTGCAGCTGCGGCACGCGGACGCGTGGACGTCGCAGGTCAGGCCGGCGCTGGCGGATGCCGGTATCGAGGTCATCTCGTGGGATCAGCTCACCGACGAGGAGCGGGGCCGGGTCTCGGAGTACTTCCAAGGGCAGGTCTTCCCCGTGCTCATGCCGCTCGCGGTCGACCCGGCGCATCCCTTCCCCTACATCTCGGGCCTGTCGCTGAACCTCGCGATCCGGATCCGCAACGCCAAGACCGGACGCCAGGAGTTCGCCCGTCTGAAGGTGCCGCCCATGATGCCCCGCTTCGTGGACGTCTCGCGGCACGGCGACACCGTCCGCTACCTGCCGCTCGAGGAGCTGATCTCCAACCACCTGGAGGATCTGTTCCCCGGCATGGAGATCCTCGACCACCACGCGTTCCGCCTCACCCGCAACGAGGACGTCGTGATCGAGGAGGACGAGACCGAGAACCTGATCCAGGCGCTGGAGGCCGAGCTGCTGCGGCGCCGGTTCGGCCCGCCGATCCGCCTCGAGGTGGGCGACGATATGGACGACGTGACGCTCGACCTCCTCATCAGCGAGCTCGACATCACCGCTCAGGAGGTCTACCGGCTGCCCGGATCGCTCGACCTGCGCGGACTGTTCGACCTCGCCAAGATCGACCGACCCGACCTGCACTACCCCTCGCACGTCCCGACGACGGCACTCGCCTTCCAGCCCCGTGAGCAGAACGGCCGCTCGGACATCTTCAGCGCGATCCGTCGTGCGGACGTCCTCGTCCACCACCCCTACGAGTCGTTCGCGACGAGCGTGCAGGCGTTCCTGGAGCAGGCGGCGAAGGATCCCCACGTCCTGGCCATCAAGCAGACCCTGTATCGGACCTCGGGCGACAGCCCGATCGTGCAGGCGCTCATCGACGCCGCCGAGGCGGGCAAGCAGGTGCTGGCCCTCGTCGAGGTGAAAGCACGGTTCGATGAAGCCAACAACATCGTCTGGGCCCGCAAGCTCGAGAAAGCCGGCGTCCACGTCGTCTACGGTCTCGTCGGGCTGAAGACCCACTGCAAGCTCGCGCTCGTCATCCGCGAAGAGGACGGCCTGCTCCGCCATTACAGCCACGTGGGCACGGGCAACTACAACCCCAAGACGAGCCGCATCTACGAGGACTTCGGCCTCTTCACGGTCGACGACCAGGTGGGGCGCGACTTGACCCGCCTGTTCAACGAGCTGAGCGGCTACGCGATCGAGAAGAAGTTCAAGCGCCTGCTGGTCGCTCCCCTCCACTTGCGCAAGGGGCTCCTGCGCCTGATCGACAAGGAGCGCCGCAACGCGCTGGACGGCAAGCCCGCCCGCATCCGCATCAAGGTGAATTCGATGGTCGACGAGCAGATCATCGACGCGCTGTACCGTGCCAGCCAGGCAGGCGTTCCGGTCGAGGTCTGGGTTCGCGGCATCTGCTCCCTCAAGCCGGGTGTTCCCGGGGTGAGTGAGA
This sequence comes from Microbacterium sp. NPDC064584, assembly GCF_040687315.1. Lineage (NCBI taxonomy): Bacteria > Bacillati > Actinomycetota > Actinomycetes > Micrococcales > Microbacteriaceae > Microbacterium > Microbacterium sp. NPDC064584. Next base: position 81,458 of record NZ_JBFBMZ010000008.1, read on the forward strand.
ACATCAGGGTGCGCAGCATCCTCGGCCGCTACCTCGAGCACTCGCGCATCTTCATGTTCGACAACGACGGCGATCCGCAGGTCTACATCGGCAGCGCCGACATGATGCACCGCAACCTCGATCGCCGGGTCGAGGCGCTCGTGCGCGTCGTCGCCCCGACCCACCTCACCGAGCTCTCCGAGCTGTTCGACCTCGCGATGAGTGACGGAACGAGCTCGTGGTGGCTCGGCTCGGAAGGCGAGTGGACGCGTCACAGCGTCGACGCCGACGGCAAGCCGCTCGTGGACATCCAGGATCGAACGATGGCCGCGGTGCAGCGTCGCCGCCGCTCGCGGGCGGTGCGATGACCGAGACCGCCGTCTACGCGGCGGGTGGGGTGCTGTGGCGCGTCGTCGACGACAAGCTCCTCGTGCTGCTGATCCACCGCACCCAGTACCGCGACGTCACGCTCCCCAAAGGCAAGGTCGACCCCGGAGAGATGCTCGCGGAGACCGCGAGCCGTGAGATCTTCGAGGAGACCGGCATCCGGGTGAGCCTGGGTGTACCGGTCGGCGTCTCTCGATACCGGATGCCGAACAAGCGGCAGAAGATCGTGCACTACTGGGCGGCCGAGGCCACGGACGCCGCCATCCGGGCCTCCGCGTTCGTGCCCAACAAGGAGATCGCCGCCCTCGAGTGGGTGCCGCTGAAGAAGGCGGCCGGGCGCCTGAGCTATCCGGTGGACGTGGAGATCCTCGAGCACTTCGCCCGGCTCGTCGACGAAGGCGTGCTGCAGACGTTCCCGCTCATCGTGCTCCGCCACGCGAAAGCGCTCCCCCGGGAGGAGTGGGACGCCGCGGACGCCGCGCGACCGCTCACCGGACGTGGCAAGAAGCAGGCCAACGCGATCGTCGGTCCCCTGCTCGCCTTCGGTGCCCGCAAGATCATCTCCAGCCCCGCGACCCGGTGCGTCAAGACCGTCGCCCCGATCTCGGCCGCGCTCGGGCGGAAGATCGAGAAGACGGCGCTCATCAGTCAGGACGCGTGGGAGGAAGGCACTTCGGACGCCCGCACGATCGTCGGGCAGCGCGTGCGCGCGCGCAAGCCCGTCGTCCTGTGCAGCCACGGCCCGGTACTGCCCGAGATCCTCACGGAGATCGCGATGGCCACGGGGACCCTGCGCGGCTCCTACCTCGGCAGCGCGTCGGCGTTGGAGCCTGCGGCGTTCTCCGTGGTGCATCTCTCCGTGAACAATCCGGGCTCGGGGATCGTGGCGATCGAGACGCACGCGCCGAAGGTCTGACGCCCGGCGCATCCGATGCGCCCGAATACATCCTCGCCGTTCACCTTCCGTTCACCATCCGAGCGCACTCTCTTAAGAACCCGCGCCTACGGTCAGTGCGGGCCCTGCACCGGGCTCACATCCCTGACACGTGAAGGATTCACACAGTGAGAATCTCCCGCATCGCCCAGGTGGGCGCTGTCGCCGCCATCGCGGCCCTCGCCCTCGCCGGCTGCGCCGCAAACGAAGGCGGGTCGACCACCCCGTCCGAATCCGCCGGTCCCGCCATCTCGGGCGAGATCGCCGGTGGCGGCGCCACCTCGCAGGAAGTCGCCGTCCAGACCTGGACGGCCGGCGTCCAGGAGGCCAACCCCGACGTCACGATCACGTACGACCCGGCAGGCTCCGGCGCCGGTCGCGACTCCTTCATCGCCGGCGCGATCCAGTTCGCGGGCTCGGACCGTGCGTTCAAGAGCGACGAGATCGCGGACAGCACGTTCGCCGCGTGCGTCGAGGGGACCGACATCGTCGAGCTGCCCCTCTACATCTCCCCGATCGCCGTGATCTTCAACCTCGACGGAGTCGACTCGCTCGACCTGGACGCCGAGACGCTCGCGAAGATCTTCGCCGGCGAGATCACGACGTGGAACGACCCGGCGATCGCCGACCAGAACCCGGACGCGACGCTCCCCGCGACCGCGATCACCCCCGTCGTGCGCTCGGACAAGTCGGGCACCACCGGCAACTTCACCGACTACCTGTCGGCGAACGCCGAGAGCATCTGGACGTTCGGTTCGGTCGAGGAGTGGCCGGCGACCGCCGTCACCCCCGAGTCGGCGCAGGGCACCTCCGGTGTCGTCGCCGCTGTCGAGGGCGGACAGGGCACGATCGGCTACGCCGACGCCTCGCGCGCCGGCGACCTCGGCACCGTGGCGATCAAGGTCGGCGACGAGTACGTCGCATACTCGCCCGAGGGCGCGGCCAAGGCCGCCGACGTCTCGACCATGGAAGAGGGTCGCGGCGCCGGTGACCTCGCGATCAAGATCGACCGCACGACCACCGAGGCCGGCGCCTACCCGCTGATCCTCATCAGCTACAGCATCGCGTGCGAGCAGTACAACGACGCCGCGGTCGCCCCGGTCGTCAAGGCGTACCTCTCGTACGCCGCGTCCGCCGAGGGCCAGGACGCCGCGGCCGCCGCGGCCGGCAGTGCGCCGATCTCCGACGCCCTGCGCGAGCAGATCACCGCAGCGATCGACCTGATCGTCACGGACTGATCCTCCCGCCCGGCCCGGCGGATCCTCCGCCGGGCCGGGCATTCCTCCCCACCCCTCCCACCACGAACGGGACCTCATGACGACCACCACCGCGCGGCCTGCCCGAACCGTGCAGCGAGCCGGCGACCGTTGGTTCTCCCGCACCGCGCTGTTCGCCGGATCCATGATCCTGGTGACGCTCGCGGCGGTAGCGATCTTCCTTTTCGTGCAGTCCATCCCCGGCGTCACGGCCACGAACGAAGACGCGTCGATCATCACGACGAACTTCTGGGACTACGTCTGGCCGCTCGCCTTCGGCACGGTCTGGGCCTCCATCCTGGCGCTGATCATGGCGGTCCCCCTCGCCGTCTGCGTCGCGCTCTTCATCTCGCACTACGCACCGCGCCGGCTCGCCCAGACGCTCGGCTACATCGTCGACCTGCTGGCCGCGGTCCCCTCTGTCGTCTTCGGCCTGTGGGGCATCCTCGTCCTCGCCCCGGCGGTCCAGCCCGTCTACGCCTGGCTGGTGGAGAACGCCGGGTGGTTCCCGCTGTTCGGCGGTCCGGTCTCGGCCACCGGCCGCACGATCTTCACCGCCGCGATCGTGCTCGCGGTCATGGTCGTCCCGATCATCACCGCGATCTGCCGTGAGATCTTCCTACAGACCCCCGTCCTCCACGAAGAAGCCGCTCTTGCGCTCGGGGCGACCCGCTGGGAGATGGTGCGCATGGCCGTCTTCCCGTTCGCCCGCAGCGGCATCGTCTCGGCATCCATGCTCGGACTCGGCCGCGCGCTCGGCGAGACGATGGCCGTCGCGATGGTGCTCTCCGCCTCCGGCGTGATCACCTTCCAGCTCTTCACCGCCCGCAACCCCTCGACGATCCCGGCCAACATCGCCCTCACGTTCCCCGAGGCGTACGGCACGAACATCAACGTGCTGATCGCGACCGGTCTGATCCTGTTCATCGTCACCTTCGCCGTCAACGCGCTCGCGCGCTGGATCGTCAGCCGCCGCAAGGAATTCTCGGGAGCCAACTGACATGACGACGACGCAGACCCCTCCTGTTCCCGAGACGGCGGCCCTTCGACCCGTCGCGCCGCACTCCTCGGTGTCACTCACGAGCGGCCGCCTCCCGCGGTGGGCACCGTGGGGACTCCTGGGTCTGACCGCCGCCGCGGTCGCCCTGGTGTTCGCGATGCTCGCCGTCGCCGGCGAGACGGAGTTCAGCTTCGCCGGCTGGGCGATCGTGTCCGCGATCGGCTACCTCGTGCTCATCACCGTGATCTCCTCGATCGTCGAGGGCAGCCGCAAGGCCGTCGACCGGCTCGTGACCGGCATCGTGAGCGTCGCCTTCCTCATCGCGATGGTGCCGCTCGTCTCGGTCGCGTACACCGTCGTCGTCAACGGCGTCGCCGCCTTCTCCGCGGAGTTCTTCTCGAACTCGATGCGCAATGTCGTGGGCGAGGGCGGCGGCATCCTGCACGCGATCGTCGGGACGCTCCTGATCACGCTCGCCGCGGCGGTCATCTCGATCCCGATCGGCATCTTCACCGCGATCTACCTCGTCGAATACGGCGACGGCAAGCGCCTCGCGCGCGGCATCACGTTCCTCGTGGACGTCATGACCGGCATCCCCTCGATCGTCGCAGGTCTGTTCGCGTACGCGCTGTTCGCGCTGTTCCTCGGGCCCGGCATCCGCCTCGGCATCATGGGCGCGATCGCGCTGTCGGTCCTCATGATCCCCGTGGTGGTCCGCTCGAGCGAAGAGATGCTGCGGCTCGTGCCCAACGAGCTCCGCGAGGCCGCGTACGCGCTCGGCGTGCCCAAGTGGCTCACGATCCTCAAGGTCGTGCTGCCGACCGCGATCGCCGGCATCACGACCGGCGTCATGCTGTCGATCTCCCGCGTGATCGGCGAGACGGCGCCGCTGCTGCTGACAGCCGGTGTGGCGACCTCGATGAACTACAACCTGTTCGAGGGTCGCATGATGACCCTCCCGGTCTTCGCCTACACGCAGTACATGAACCAGGGCATTCCCGCCCAGGCCTACATCGACCGCGCCTGGGGCGCGGCGCTCGTACTGATCCTGATCGTCATGGCCCTGAACCTCGTGGCGCGTCTGGTCGCGAAGGTCTTCTCCCCCAAGCTCGGCCGCTGAGCGGCCTCCCACCCGAATCGAATCAAGAGGAATCGTGTCCAAGAGCATCGAAGTAAGCGATCTGAACGTCTACTACGGCGACTTCCTGGCCGTCGAAGGCGTGTCGCTGGACATCGAGCCGCGCAGCGTGACCGCGTTCATCGGCCCGTCGGGCTGCGGCAAGTCGACGTTCCTGCGCACCCTCAACCGCATGCACGAGGTCATCCCGCGGGCTCGCGTCGAAGGCAAGGTTCTGCTGGACGGCGACGACCTCTACGGTCCGAACGTCGACCCCGTCCTGGTGCGCCGTCAGGTGGGCATGGTGTTCCAGCGCCCCAACCCGTTCCCGACGATGTCGATCAAGGAGAATGTGCTGGCAGGGGTCAAGCTCAACAACAAGCGCCTGTCGAAGTCCGACGCGGACGCACTCGTGGAGAAGTCGCTGCAGGGCGCGAACCTCTGGAACGAGGTGAAGGACCGCCTCGACAAGCCCGGTTCCGGGCTCTCCGGCGGGCAGCAGCAGCGTCTGTGCATCGCTCGCGCGATCGCCGTGTCGCCCGAGGTGATCCTGATGGACGAGCCGTGCTCGGCCCTGGACCCGATCTCGACGTACGCGATCGAGGAACTCATCGGTGAGCTGAAGAACGACTACACCGTCGTGATCGTCACGCACAACATGCAGCAGGCGTCGCGGGTGAGCGACAAGACGGCGTTCTTCAACATCGCCGGCACCGGCAAGCCGGGCAAGCTCATCGAATACGACGACACCCGCTCGATCTTCACGACCCCGAGCGTCCAGGCGACCGAGGACTACGTCTCCGGTCGCTTCGGGTGATCCGCAGCGCGGATCAGTCGCGCGGGCTCAGCAGATAGTCGTTGAGCCGCGGGGTGAGATCGAGATCCACCGGGAGGCGCACACCGTCGATCTCACGGATCGGCGCGGCCAGACGCACGGAGGACACCAGCCACGCGGCATCCGCTCGTCCCAGATCCGCGGCGGTCACCTCTCGCGAGGCGGTGGAGCCGCCTTCGCTCCGCAGCCACGAGAAGATGCTCGCCTGCGTGGTTCCCGGAAGGATGCCGCCCGCCGGCGTCGGCGTGACGAACACGCCGTCGATGCGCGCGATGAGTGAGGCCGTCGGCGCCTCGAGCACCACGCCGTCGGAGGTGACGAACAGCGCATCGTCCGCGCCTCGGCGCTTCGCCTCACGGATGGCCGCCATGTTGACCGCGTACGAGAGGGTCTTCGCACTCTGCAGCAGCCAGGGCACACGCAGGGGCGCGCCGCTGTCGTAGCCGCGGTCGAGGGTCGCGATCCGGATCCCCTCCTGGCGCGCCGCCGTGAAATCGGCCGCCGGCGCCGCAGTGACCCATGCCGTCGGACCCGCTCCGTGTTCGATCCCGCGGCTCAGGATGAGCTTGATGACGCTCTCCCCCGGTCCGCAGCCGCGGGCCACCCGCTCGATCGCCTGCCGCCACTGCTCCGCGTGCGGCACGGGAAGATCGCAGAGCTCCGCCGATCGCGCGAGCCGTCGAAGGTGCGCGTCCACCTCCTGGGGATGGGACCCGACGACTCCCAAAGACTCGAAGACCCCGTCGCCCCGCTGCGCGCTCAGCTCGCCGAGCGGCAGCACCGGCGATGACGGATCCACCGCGCGGAACGTCGCGGAGAAGTCCGTGCGGCTGTCGTCGGATGCCGCGGGTTCGATCACGAGCGCCAGGTGCCAGGCCATCCTCCGAGCCTATCCAGACGGCATCCGGGAATGCCCGCCGTCGCCCCTCGGTTACACTGGAACAGCCGGGCCGCAGTAACCCCGGGCTCCATCTTCTGCCGCCGAGAGCGGCCTCGCGCCGAGAGGCGTTCTGCGGCCCGGCACTCACGTGTCCGGGCTCGGTCCGCGGTCAGGTCAGGGACTGGCGTCGCCACAGCGCGGCGCACGCGGTCAGATCCGTCGCGTAATCGGCCAGGCGCAGCGCGCGGGTCGTCAGCGCCGCCGCACGGTCGGGTTCGGTGTGGTCGTAGTCGTCGGCCAGGTGCGTCGCCCCGGACGCCTCCACACGGCAGAATGCCGCCGCGCGATCCAGGGCGACGGCGAAGTCCCCTTGGAAGAGCCCGCGCAGGATCGTGTCCACGAGCTGCACCAGCTCGTCCGGACCGGCCGGGGTCGGTGCGCCCGCGACGACCGGGTCGACGGAGGTGATCTCGACGCGGCCGCGTTCGTACAGCAGCGCCGCCGTCTGGGGGTCGTCGTGGATCATGAGCTGCACGAGATACAGCCGCCAGAGGGTGCCGGGCAGCGAACGCGCCGGTGACCGCGACCACAGCTCGGCGATGTCGTCGATTCCGTACTGCGCGGTGAAGGCCACGAGCCGGTCCACGACCTCGCCGTCGGGATCCTGGCGCGCCCGCGCGAGCAGCGCCGCGGCGGTCGAATGGGCGACCCGGGAGACCTCCGCCGGGTCCTCCGCGGCGAAGCGCCGATCGAAGAGTTCCGCTGGACGCCGAACAGGTTTGTGGAACTCCCTCGACTGATCGCTCACCTGATCAAGGCTACCCGCCGGGATCGGAGGGGGCTCAGGCGGTCTGGATCGCGAGGATCGGATCCGACGTCGGCTGGCCCGTCGGCGAACCGCCGGCCGGCTCGATCGTGACGGCGATCACGTCGCCGGACTCGACCGCTCCGTCCAGGAGCGCCGTGGCCGTTCCGTCGTCGCTCGCGAAGAGACCGGCGGGGATCGCACTGCCGTCGCGCACGAACCAGAGCTCGTACGTCTGGTCGTCGGAGATCTCGGGCAGCCCGTCGGTGACCAGGACGGTCTTGCCGACCGACTCCGACCAGTGCGCGGTGGCTTCGCCGCCGTCGGCGAGTGCGACGGTCTCGGACTGCGCGTCCGGCGCGGACTCGATCTGGTTCAGCGCGACCACCGACGCCGGCGTCGCCAGCATGTCGCCCACGAACACCGCGCCCCAGCCGACGCCGACCAGCAGCGCGAGGGAGGCCGCCAGCGCGAACCACGCCCGCGCACCCCAGCGCCGGGCCTTGACAGCGGTCGCACCGGCCGGTGCGAGCTCGGCTTCCGGCTGTGCGGTCGCGGCGATCTGAGCCAGCAAGGCGGCACGCAGATCGGGTGGCGGTGCCACCTCGACGACCTGGTCCGCCAGCAGCGCTGCTGTTGCGGCATCCGTCGACACGTGACGCTCCCACTCCGGATGCTGTTCCCGCGCCGCCTCGAAGACGGCGCGGTCTTCGGGCGACAACGCGTGCAGGGCGGCACCGGCCGCCAGCTCGGCGAAGTCCTTCTCGTTCACGATGTCACCCCCATCTCCACCCGAAGGCGGGACAGACCGTCCCGCATCCTCGTCTTGATCGTCCCCAGCGGCGCCCCCACAAGTGCCGCGATCTCGCTCTGACTGTAGCCCCCGAAATATGCGAGGGTGATGGCTTCCCGCTGAGGATCCGGGAGAGCGGCCAGTGCCTGTGACACCCGCTGCCCCTCGATCCTCAACTCGACCTCTTCCGAGACGCCGTCATGGGCGACGTCCATATCGCGGAAGCCCACGCGTACATCACGATCGGCACTGGACTGCGCGGACCGCACGCGGTCCACCGCTCTCCGGTGTGCGATCGTGAGAACCCACGATCTTCCCTGACCTTTGTTCGGAGCGAAGCGCGCGGCGGATTGCCAGATCTCGAGGAAGACCTCCTGGAGGACCTCCTCGCTCTGCGAACGGTCCACCAGGACGCGGAGGATGAGGCCGAAGGCGCGGGGCGAGAGCATGTCGTACAGGCGAGCGAAGGCCGCCTGATCCCCGCCGGCGATGCGCTGCAGCAGCTCGCCGGCATGATCGACGCCGTCTGCTGCGTCTTCGGGGACTTCCACGCCATCGATCACCACACGTCCCAGCATGCCTTAGTACCGCGCGCGCGAGCGCACGCGACGCGACGGTTGACACGTGCCCGGATGCCGCACTCGAGAAACGATCCCGAAAAAGTTCCCATCCGATCGCGGCAGGGCCCCGAAGACCCTGTGTAGGCCGGATCGACCAGGATCACCGACTCGGTCGGCCCACAGCACCACTAGCAGCGCGGTTCCGCCCGGAACCGCTGTAACGAGGAGGACAAGATGTCCCGCAAGAAGCTGTATCTGCTCGGACCCCTGGCCGTCGCCGCAGCAATCGCCCTGAGCGCATGTTCGCCCATGTCGAGCGGTTCGACCACGGAAGAGACCACCGCCCCGCCGGCGGCAGAGGAGACCATGGCGCCCGAGGCGACGATGGATCCGGCCGCCAACCTGGTCGGCCCCGGTTGCGCCGCCTACGCCGAGGCAGTGCCGGACGGCGCCGGTTCGGTCGCGGGCATGGCTGTCGACCCGGTGGCCACCGCCGCATCGAACAACCCGCTGCTGAAGACGCTCGTCGCGGCTGTCTCCGGTCAGCTGAACCCCGACGTCAACCTCGTCGACACCCTGAACGGTGACGAGTTCACCGTGTTCGCCCCGGTCGACGACGCGTTCGCGAAGATCGACCCCGCGACGATCGAGACGCTCAAGACCGACAGCACGCTGCTGACGTCGATCCTGACGTACCACGTGGTTCCCGGCCAGATCGCGCCCGACGAGATCGACGGCACGCACGCCACCGTGAACGGCGCCGACCTCGAGGTCACCGGCAGCGGCGACGACATCGTCGTCAACGGCCAGTCCGCCGTGATCTGTGGTGGCGTCCAGACCGCCAACGCGACCGTGTACCTCATCGACACGGTGCTGATGCCTCCGGCTCAGTGATCACAGACGCCTGACGCTCTTCGTCAGGCCCCTGGGGGCGGGACGACCGCCGGCGCCTGCGAGGTGGTGCCGGCGGTCGTTTCGACCAGGGAGAGGGGACGTCACCGCGGTGACGTCCCCTCTTTCGTCTTTCCCGCTGTGGGCCCCGTGGGGCTCGTCCCCGCGGTGGACTCTCGACGACACGCGGCCGAAAAGCCGTGAGGGACGCCGCTGGCGCGGCGTCCCTCACTGCTTGTGGGCCCCGTGGGGCTCGAACCCACGACCCGCGGATTAAAAGTCCGATGCTCTACCGACTGAGCTAGAGGCCCGCCCGTCCAGCCTACTTCGCTCCAGCGGGCGTGAACGCTCAGCCGCCGGACCCCACGACCTCGGCCCCGGCCGCCTCGATCTCCGCGAGCGCGGCGGCGCTCGACTCGGGATGCACCCCGGCGACCAGGTCGGTGAACACGCGCACCCGACGGCCGTGCGCGAGCGCGTCCAGCGCGGAGGCGCGGACGCAGTAATCGGTCGCGAGTCCCACGACGTCGATGTCGCGGATGCCGTACTCGTCGAGCAGCGCGGCAGCGGTGTTCCCGTCATCCGACACCCCCTCGAACAACGAGTAGGCAGGCTTTCCCTGCCCCTTCTTCAGGTGGTGCGTGACCGCGGTGGTGTCGAAGACGTCGTCGTAGGCGGCGCCGTACGTGTCCGCGACGCAGTGCACCGGCCACGTGTCGACGAAGTCCGGCGCGGGCGAGAAATGACCGCCGTTGTCGTTGTCGCCGTCGTGCCAGTCCCGCGAGGCCACGACGATCTCGTAGTCAGAGGAGTGCGCGGCCAGGTACGTGCTGATGCGCTCCGCGACCTCGTCGCCGCCGGTCACACCGAGCGCGCCCCGCTCGGTGAAGTCGTTCTGGACGTCGACGATGAAAAGCGCTCTGCTCATCCTCCGAGCGTACGACCGCGCGGACTCAGCCGCGCGCGAACAGGAGCACGCCGGACAGGATCAGGGCGATCGTGCCGAGGCCGATGAGGCCCGCGGCGAGCAGGGCGAGCGCACGTACGAGGGGCGAGCGCTGGGTGAGCCGCATCCGGTTGTTCCAGCCGCGGCGCGCGAAGATGTCGTACATCGAGGCATCGCCGACGGCAGCGAGCTGCTCGTGGTTCAACGGAGCCTCGTTGACACCGCCCGCCTCATCGAACCAGCGGACGACCTTTCCGTGATCGGTCGACTCCACCACCGCACGCACCGGGACCCACGTTCCGTCGAACAGATAGGCGACGAGTGCGACGCCGGCGAGGAAGGCGCCTGCGCCGAACCCGATCCACGTGAAGATCTCGATGACCGCGTCCAGCGCTGGGCCCATGGCGGTGATCCACCCCTGTCCGTCGGCGAACCTCGTGACTCATGGTCGCCGGCGCGACCTGCGGAAAACGTGTGGAGCCACCTGAGAGAATCGAACTCTCGACCTTCTCATTACGAGTGAGATGCTCTGCCGACTGAGCTAAGGTGGCGCGCGCCGCTTGCGCGATGCACGATCAGCAATCCTACAGTGTCCGCGGCGCCCTCGCGAACGCGCGGCCCCCGCTCACTCGCAGCGCAGCCCGTCCTGCGGAACTGTTCCCTCGAGCAGATACGCCTCGACCGCGTCGTCCACACACGCGTTGCCCTTGTTGTATCCGGTGTGACCCTCACCCACGCGCGTGATGAGGACGCCCGAGCTCAGCTGGTCGGCAAGGGAGACCGCCCACTCGTACGGCGTCGCCGGGTCGTTCGTGGTGCCGATCACCACGATCGGGGCGGCCCCGTCGGCCGTGATCGCGCCGCGGGTGCCGGTCGGCGGGTACGGCCACACCGCGCAGGGGTCGGGCCCGGACCAGTACGGGGCGACCGTCGGCGCCTCGGCCGCGATGCGGGCGTCGCTCGCGGCCTTCGCCGCCTCGGAATCCTCCAGCGGATAGTCCATGCAGTTGTACGCCCGGAACGCCTCGGTCGAGTTGTCCAGGTAGGCGCCGTCCTGCCGGTTGTAGTAAAAGTCGGCGAGCTGGAGCGCGACGTCGGGGTTGCCCTGCAGCGCCTCGCTGAGGGCGCCGGTCAAATAGGGCCAGCTGTCCTGCGAATACAGCGCCGCGATGATTCCGGTCAGAAGCGAGTCGGCCCCGAGCTGACGGCCGTCGGAGGCCGGCAACGGTGACTGATCGACGCTTGCGAGCAGAGTGCCGAGATCGGCCATCCCCTCGTCGACCGTCCCGCTGAACGGGCAGTCGGACTGCGTCAGACAGTCGGCCATGTACGCGCGCAGGGCGTTCTCGAACCCGATCGCCTGGATCGTGCTGACGTCGCTGCCCGGGATCGCGGGGTCGATCGCGCCGTCCAGCACGAGGCGGCCGACCCGTTCGGGGTACAGCTTCGCGTACGTCGCCCCGAGGAAGGTGCCATACGAGTACCCGAGGTAGTTGAGCTTCTTGTCGCCGAGCACCGCCCGCAGCAGGTCCATGTCGCGGGCGGCGTTCTCGGTCGTGATGAACGGCAGGATGCCGTCGCTGTTGGCTTCGCACGCGGCGGCGAACTGCGCATTCTGCTCGTCGCGGTCCGCCGTCCACGCGTCCGAACCACGCGGGTCGGCCGGGATGTCGAACAGGTAGGAGTCCATGGCCGCGGCATCCAGGCACGTCACGGCCGTGGACTCCCCCACGCCGCGCGGGTCGAACCCGATCACGTCGTACTTCTCCTGCAGGGCGGAACCGACGGCGTAGTCGATGCTGTCGCGGATCAGCCCGACACCGCTCGCGCCCGGGCCGCCGGGGTTGGTCAGGAGCGAGCCGATCGCCTCGCCGGAGTCGGCCCGCTGCCGGATGACGGACAGCTCGATCTCACCGGTCGCGGGGTTCTCCCAGTCCAGCGGCGCCGTGACGGTCGTGCACTCGAACGCCCCGCACGCCGACCACGCCAGCTCCTGCTCGTAGAAGGGCAGCAGATCGTCCGCGACGCCGTCGGTGTCCGGCGGCAGACTCGCGGTCGAGGTGGGGCGGGACTCGGGGATCAGCGAGTACAGACAACCCGAGAGCGCGAGCGAAGCGGTGACGACGCCCGCCAGCACCGCGAGCACGCGTCGGGTGCGTCGCGAAGACCGGAAAGGGACGGAGGGGATGCTGGTGTTCACGGAGTCCTCCCGCTCGCGACGGTGACGAGCATGCTTTCGAGGGCGAGGGTGGGGGCGACGTTCTGCTCGAGGTTGCGACGTGTTTCGGCGATCCGGTCGAGAACGGTCAAGGTGCGGTCGGTGGGCCACGCCGCGGCGAGGGCGCGGAGCTCGGCATCGAGTTCACGGTTGATCAGCTCGGATCCGCCGGCGCCGCCTCTGCCGAACTGCAACATCACGACGTCGCGGAACATCGACTGCAGGTCCGTCAGCACGCGGTCGATGCCGTCGCGAAGACTGCGGGTCGCACGACGCTTCTGATCATCCTCGAGCGCGCTCAGCTGCGAGCGGACCGAAGGGGGCACCGCGGCGCCCTCCGCGATTCCGAGCGTGCGCAGGAGCGAGGCCCGCTCGGCCTCGTCTCGCTCGGCGGTGAGGGCCTTCGCGTCGTCCGTGGCCGCGGCGACCACACGCCCGGCGACCTCGACCGCATCGCCGACGCTCCGCACCGCGAGGACGCCGCGGAGCATGGCATCACGCCGCGCGCGGGCGGCGTCATCCGTCGCCAGCCGCTGCGCCATGCCGATATGGCGCTGAGCGTGACGCGCGGCCTGCTCGGCGATGACCGGGTCGGCACCGGTGCGCTGGGTGATGAGCCGTGCGACGTCGGCGACGTCGGGCTCACGCAGCCGCAGCGTGCGCACTCGTGAGCGGATCGTCGGGAGCAGATCCGCCTCGCTCGGAGCGCACAGCAACCAGACCGTGCGCTCGGGCGGCTCTTCGAGAGCCTTGAGCAGAACGTTGGAGGTCCGCTCGACCATGCGGTCGGCGTCCTCCATCACGATCACGCGGTATCGACCGAGCGAGGGACTGAAGTAGGACCGCTCGACGAGGGACCGGGCGTCCTTGATGGAGATGATGACGCCTTCGGTGCGCAGTGCGGTCATGTCCGGGTGCGTGCCCGCCAGCACCTGCCGCATCGCGGACTCGTCACCGTCTTCCGCGATCAGCGCCGCGGCGAACGCGTAGGCGAGGGTGGAACGGCCGGATCCGGGCGGCCCGGTGATGAGCCAGGCGTGCGTCATCGACGCGGGGTCGGATGCCGCCTCCCGCAGCGTCGCGACGGCGTCGTCCTGCCCCCACACGGCACCCCACGGCAGCTCGGCGGGGATGGCCGCAGAGGCGTCGACGACCGCACTGCTGCTCATCGCCCCAGCCTAATCGGCGCCGCCGACGGTGCCGCCGCGCTCGCGGGCGTCCCACAGCGCCTGCACGCGGCCCTGGATGTCCGTGGCGAGGTCAGCCGGTGAGCGCGACGCGTCCAGGACGAGGAACCGCTCGGGTTCGGCTGCGGCGAGCGCCAGGAACTCGGCCCGTACGCGGTCGTGGAACGCCGAGGCCTCGGCCTCGAGGCGATCGAAGGGCTTGTCGTCGGCATCCAGCCGCTCGCGCGCCGCGGTCGGATCGAGATCGAGCAGCACGGTGAGATCGGGAAGCAGCCCCTCCGTCGCCCACAGGGAGAGCTCACGGACTTCGTCGCGCCCGAGGACTCGGCCGGCGCCCTGGTAGGCGACGGAAGAATCGAGGTAGCGGTCCTGGATCACCACGGCGCCCCGCTCGAGAGCCGGGCGGACGAGGTGCTCGATGTGATGGGCGCGATCTGCGGCGTAGAGCAGCGCCTCCGCACGCGCCGCGATCTCGCCGCGATGGTGCAGCACGATGTCGCGGATGAGGACGCCGACCTCGGTGCCGCCCGGCTCCCGTGTGCGCACGACCGTGCGCCCGCGCGCGCGGAGCCACTCCTCCAGGAGCGCGGATTGGGTGGTCTTACCCGCCCCGTCGCCGCCCTCGAGCGTGATGAACAGTCCGCGGCCGTCCGTCACTTCTTCGCCGGCGCCTTGCGAGCGGTCGTCTTGCGCGTCGTGGTCCGCTTGGGAGCGGGCCCCTTCGCGCGCTTGTCGGCGATCATCTGCACGGCGATCTCGTACGTGATGTCGGCGACGGTCTGACCACGCGGAATCGTGACGTTCGTCTCTCCGTCGGTGACGTACGCGCCGAAACGGCCGTCCTTCACCCGGATGGGCTTGCCGCTGACCGGGTCGTTGTCGAATTCGGCGAGCGCCGCCGACGCCCGGCGCGCTCCGTACTTCGGCAGCGCGTAGATCGCGAGCGCCTGCTCGAGCGAGATGTCGAAGATCTGCTGCTCGGAGTCCAGCGTCCGGGAGTCCGTGCCCTTCTTCAAGTACGGCCCGTATCGCCCGTTCTGCGCGGTGATGACCTCGCCCGACTCGGGGTCGGTGCCGACGGTGCGTGGCAGTTCGAGGAGTCGGAGCGCCGTCTCCAGATCGATCGTGTCCACCGACATCGACTTGAACAGCGACGCGGTCCGAGGCTTGGGGGCGGCATCCTTCTTCGCGCCCCGCGCCGCGGTCTTCTTCTTCGGCGCCTCCTCGACGATCTCCCCGGTGCTCTCGTCCACCGCCGTGGGGTCCTCGGGTTCGGTCTCCTCGATGTACGGACCGAAGCGGCCGTCCTTCACGATCACGAGCTTGCCGTTCTCGGGGTTCTCGCCGAGTACGCGATTGCCCGCGACCGGCGCGTCGATCAGCTCCTGGGCGCGCTCGGGGGTCAGTTCGTCGGGCGCGAGGTCTTCGGGGATGTTGACCCGCCGGGGCGGGGCGTCCGGGGCCGCGGGGTCCACGACGTCCAGGTACGGACCGTATTTGCCGAAGCGCAACGTCACGGTGTCGCTGATGCGGGTCGCGTTCAACTCGCGCGCGTCGATCTCGCCGAGATTCTCGACGATGTTGCGCAGGCCGGGGTGCGCGTCCGAGCCGAAGTAGAACTCCTTGAGCCACGCCGTGCGCTGCTGCTCTCCGCGGGCGATCGCATCGAGGTCGTCCTCGAGCGCCGCGGTGAAATCGTAGTCGACGAGGTCGGCGAAGTGCTCCTCGAGGAGGCGCACGACGCTGAACGCGAGCCAGCTGGGCACGAGCGCCTGCCCGCGCTTGGTGACGTAGCCGCGGTCGAGGATCACGTCGATGATGCTCGCGAACGTCGACGGCCGGCCGATGCCCTTCTCCTCGAGCGCCTTGACCAGGCTCGCCTCGGTGTAGCGGGGCTTCGGCGAGGTCGAGTGCCCCTTGGGCTCGACGTCCTTCATGCGCAGCGTGTCGCCGACCGCCAGGACCGGCAGCGACTGGTCGTCGGCCTTGTCCGCGTCGCTGCGCTTCTCGTCGCGCCCCTCTTCGTAGGCCTCCAGGAAGCCCTTGAAGGTGTAGACGGTGCCGGATGCCGTGAACTCGGCGTGCTGCGCCTTTCCGTCCACCGGTGCATCGACGGCGAGCGTCACTGTCGTCGTCTCGTACTTCGCGTCCGACATCTGGCTGGCGATCGTCCGCTTCCAGATCAGGTCGTACATGCGCTGCTCGTCGCGGTCGAGCTCCGAGGACACCGAGGCGGGAGTGCGGAACTGCTCACCGGAGGGGCGGATCGCCTCGTGCGCCTCCTGCGCGTTCTTGCTGTTGCTGCGGTACACCCGCGGGTTCAGCGGGACCGCTTTCTCGCCGTAGAGCGCCACGGCCTGTTCGCGCGCCGCGCGGATCGCCTGCGTGCTCAGCGCGACCGAGTCGGTGCGCATATAGGTGATGAAGCCCTTTTCGTAGAGGCGCTGCGCGACGCTCATCGCGTGCTTCGCACTCATGGAGAGCTTGCGGCCGGCCTCCTGCTGGAGGGTGGAGGTCGTGAAGGGCGCCCGCGGGCTGCGGGTTCCGGGCTTGGACTCCAGCGCGGTGACGAGGGCTTCGCCGACCTTCTCGATGGCGGCTGCAAGCGCGCGGGCCTGAGCCTCGTCGAGGACGACGACGACCTTCTTCAGCTCGCCGCGGTCGTCGAAATCCCCACCGCGCGCGAGCGGTGAACCGTCGACGCGGGCGAGGCGCGTCGTGAACGACTCGCCGGCTTTGCCCGCGAGCGCTTCGACGTCCCAGTAGCCGGCCGAGACGAACGCCATGCGCTCGCGTTCGCGTTCGACGACCATCCTGGTCGCGGCGGACTGGACGCGACCGGCGCTCAGCGCGGCACCCTCGCGGCCGCTGCCGACTTTCCGCCAGAGGACCGGCGAGACATCCCAGCCGTAGAGGCGGTCCAGGACCCGGCGGGTCTCCTGGGCGTCAACGAGGGCGAGATCCAGTTCCCGGGTGTTGTCCACCGCCGCCCGGATCGCATCCTTCGTGATCTCGTGGAACACCATGCGGTGCACGGGGACCTTGGGCTTGAGCACCTCGAGCAGATGCCAGGCGATCGCCTCGCCCTCGCGGTCCTCATCTGTCGCGAGCAGGACCTCATCGGCGCCCTTGAGCGCGCGCTTGAGCTCGGCGACCGTCTTCGTCTTGCGGTCGTTGACCACGTAATAGGGGTCGAAGTCGTTGTCGATGTCGATCGAGTACTTGCCGTACGCGGTCTTCTTCTCAGCCGGGATGTCCTTCTTGCTCGCGAGATCGCGAATGTGTCCGACCGAGCTGAGCACCTCGTAGTCGTCGCCGAGGTAGCCCTGGATCGACTTCATCTTCGTCGGTGACTCGACGATGACGAGCTTCTTGCCTGTAGCCAACGGGGGCGTCCTTTCGTCGTTGCACACCATACACACACAAAACTTGTGCTCCGCCCCACGGAGCCGTCCGCGACGGCTAGCCCGGCGCTGGGCCTGCGCGGGCGGATGCCGAAGCCGAGACCCGTGCGAAGACCGCCGACACCGTCACGGTGGCTACGAGCTCGTCGAGATCGCAGCGCGTGAGCGTCGCGCCCATCGTCGCGGCGATCTCCGCGGCGCGCCCGCACGGCACTCCGGCCGCAGCTCCGGATGCGGTGTCGGCGGCCGCGAGCGCGGCGGCGTCCGCCGCCCCGGCGAGTCGCTGCGAGAACGTGGCCGCCGCACCGACACCGCATCCCCCGACCACCAGGGTCGCGGCGCACGCCAGCACGCCGAGCGAGAGCATCGCACCGGCCATCAGAGGCCACCCGCGAGGGCGCACGCCCGCGCCGTGAGGGTGAGCGCGATCATTGGCGCCACCGCGCTCGCCGTGACGCAGACCACGTCTCCGACTCGCTCGACGCCGGTCGTCGACCCGGCGACGGCGGACTGCATGACCTGCGCCGCCCGCGCGTCCGGCTCACCTCGCGCGACGATCCGTGCCGCATCGGACGCCGCATCCTGCAACCGCACCGACATGCCGCTCGCGCTCACCGCACCGGCGCCGAAGAGGAGGACGAGCACCACGGCGGGGAGCGCGATCGCGAACTCGGCGACCACGGACCCGCGCTCGCCGAGTCCGCGGCCCGTCATGCGACGGTGAGGGCGCGTCGGACCAGATCGGTGAGGATGCCGCGCACCTCGTCGCTGCGCATGATCACCACCAGGAGCCCGGCGAAGGCCACGGCCGCCATCGTGGCGATCGCGTATTCGGCGGTGGCCGCGCCCGTCTCGGCCGAGGGCGCCGCGCCGCGGTGGTAGTAGAGACGGAGCGCGCGACGGCGGGTGAGCCGCGGCACGGCGGGTGTGGTGGAGTGCGGGGACATGGGATTCCTTTCCTTGGGACCGGACACGGATGGGGCGCGACTCAGACCGGCGACGGCATCGTCGTCATGACGCTGAGAAGCATGGGAGCCACTCCCAGCAGCAGGAACGCCGGCAGCGTGCAGACGCCGAGCGGCAGCAGGAGGGCCGTCGACAGACGCGCGGCCCGGAGCCTCCCCTCGACCCGCGCGCGGTGCCGGGCGAGCGTCGACGCGGCGCGGAGCAGTTCGACCGCCGGGACGCCCGCGGTCCGCGAGAGCATCAGGACCCTGTCGGTCTCGGCATCCGACGGCGCGTCCGTCGCTTCGTGCACGAGGCGGCGGGCCCGATCGATCGACACACCCCCGCTGAGCGCGACGGCGAGCAGCTCCGCCTGGAGGCCGGGAATGCCCCCTTGTGGTCGGGCGCGTCGGACCAGCGCTGCGTTCCACCGGTGCGACGCGAAGATCAACGCCGCACCGAGCAGGAGGCACGCGATGCCGCCCGGACTGCCGATGAGCGTGCCCATCGTGTCGAACCCGAGCGCGACTCCCAGCACGATTGCGACGAGCGGGAGCCACGCCATGAGTCGTGCCGTCCCTGCGGGCTCCGCGAGAGCGACCCGGACGTCGTCGGCGGCCTCGGCCGCGTCCCGCAGCGCCGCCGCGAGCGCGCGCAGGCTCTCCGCCATCGGCGCGCCGACCGCAGCGGCCACCTGCCACGCCGCGGCGATGTCACGCCAGGCGACGGGTGCCGTCGCCTCGGACGGCGGGAGACGCCGTCTGCGGGTCGGGCCCGCGGGCTCGTCGTCGGCAGCGGCGATCGCGTGGGCGAGAGGCGTGCCGCGTGTGTGCGCGTCGCGGATGCGTCCGGCCGCGATGTCGCCCGTGTCGGCGAGATATCCCCACGCCCGTTCCGGCGTGACACCTGCCTGGAGGAGGACCGCGAGCCGCAGCACGGTGTCGGGGATCCCGCCCGCACCAGCGCCGGGGCCACCGCGCCTCCGACGCAGGCCCCTTACGCGGGCCGTCATTCCGAGAACCACGGCAGCTCCTCGACGTCCACACGACCGGCGGGCCCCACGACCGGTCGACCGGCAGCCACCAGGCGGCGCACGCCGTCCGGGTCGCGCTGCACGTGGAGCACGAGGTGGATCGCACTGGCCGCCTGACGGGCAAGGGCGATGTCGCCCAGCCCCGCGAGCGCGCCGAGCGCTTCCAATCGGGCCGGGACGTCATGCAGTCCGTTCGCGTGGAGCGTCCCGGCCCCGCCGTCGTGCCCCGTGTTCAGCGCCGTGAGCAGTTCGCGCACCTCTTCACCCCGGCACTCCCCCACCACCAGGCGGTCGGGACGCATGCGCAGCGCCTCGCGGACGAGTCGTGCCAGCCCGACCGCTCCGGCGCCCTCGAGGTTCGGCTGACGCGCCTCCAGGCGCACGTGGTGCGGGTGATCCGGTGCGAGTTCGGCGACGTCCTCGATCGTGACGATGCGGTCGGAGTGCGGCACGCAGCCGAGCAGGGCCGTGAGGAGGGTGGTCTTGCCCGCGCCGGCCGACCCGGTGATCAGCATGTTCCGCCGTGTCAGGACGGCGTCCTCCAGCCGGGCTCGCGTCTCGGCGTCGAACATGCCCTGCCGCTGCAAGGCCTGCAGATCGGGATGCTGCAGGCGCGGCACGCGGATCGAGATCGCGGTGCCCTCCGCGGCGACCGGCGGGAGGACGGCGTGAACGCGGATGCCGCCCTCGAGGCGCACGTCCACGGCGGGTGCCGCGTCGTCGATGTGGCGGCCGCCGAGACCGATCAGGGCGACGGCCAGTTCGCGCACATCGTCTTCCTTCGACCGCCAGTGCGGAGCGCGCTCGGCTCCGGCTCCCCGGTCCACGAAGAGTCCCGAGTCGCCGTTGACGAAGATGTCGGTCACCGTCGGGTCCGCGAGGAACGCGGCGAACGGCTCGAGCGGCGCCGCAAGGGCCACCGCTGCCGGGCGCACGGCGGGTGCCGCACCCTTCGCCCGTCGCGCGCCGGGCTGCGGCGGCGCGGCGTCGTCGGCGACCACGCGGGGGGTGACCACGAATCGCTCGGACATGGCTCGACGCTAGGTCGCCGTCGCGTCCGCCACCCGCGACGGAGGCGCATCCGTGGACATCGGAGCGTGGAGGGCGCCTGGGGAGGAGCGGTCGGTCATCGGCCGCGCAGGGCCGGAAAGAAAAGGGGGCGGCATCCCATGGGGGGAATGGGATGCCGCCACGCGCGACACCGCATTTCGGGGGTGGGTCGGGTGCCGCAATGCCAGAATCGAAGTTCGGCCGGGGATGAGCATACGCACAATCGCAGACCGGTCAAAACGCTCTCATCTCCTCCTCACCGATATATCGCCGGGACGGCCGAGCGGCATCCGCTCGACCGAGGCTCCCCACTATCGGAGGTAGTGGGGCCGGGATCGCGTCGATAGGTTGTCCGTGACGCAGAGACGGGTCCCGCAGGCCCGTACCCGGAACGGCCCGCGAAGGAGCGAGCAATGAGCAGCCAGATCGACCACCTCCTCTCCGAGAGCAGGCGCTTCGCGCCGCCCGCGCAGTTCGCCGCGGATGCCGTCGCGACCGCCGACCTGTACGCGCAAGCAGCCGCAGACGACACCGGCTTCTGGGCGGCGCAGGCCCGCGAACTGCACTGGCACACCCCGTTCACCCAGGTGCTGGACTGGTCGAACCCCCCGTTCGCGAGCTGGTTCGCCGACGGCGAGCTCAACGTCGCGTACAACTGTCTCGATCGGCACGTGGAAGCCGGGAACGGCGAGCGCGTCGCGCTGCTGTGGGAAGGCGAGCCCGGCGACTCCCGCCACGTGACGTACGCGGAGCTGACGGACGAGGTGAAGAGACTCGCAAACGTGCTGCAGGACCTCGGGATCGGCGAGGGAGACCGCGTCGCGATCTACATGCCGATGATCCCCGAGGCGATCGCAGCGATGCTCGCCGTGGCACGCGTGGGCGCGATCCACTCGGTCATCTTCGGCGGATTCTCGGCCGACAGCCTGCGCTCGCGCATCGACGACGCCGGCGCGAAGCTCGTGATCACCGCCGACGGCGGCTACCGCAAGGGCAAGGTCAGCGCCCTGAAGCCCGCCGTCGACATGGCGCTCAGCGACCGCAACGGCTCGGGCGTGCAGGAGAGCGTGGAGCACGTGCTGGTGGTCCGGCGCGGAGGGAACGACGTCGAGTGGACCGAGGGCCGCGACATCTGGTGGCACGACGTCGTGCCTCAGGCCTCGGCAGAGCACGAGGCCCGCGCGTTCCCCGCTGAGACACCGCTGTTCATCCTCTACACCTCGGGCACCACCGGAAAGCCCAAGGGCATCATGCACACCTCCGGCGGGTACCTGACGCAGGCCGCCTTCAGCAACAGGGTCGTGCACGACCTGCACCCCGAAACGGACGTGTACTGGTGCACGGCCGACATCGGCTGGATCACCGGGCACAGCTACGTGACGTACGGACCGCTCGCCAACGGTGCGACGCAAGTGCTGTACGAAGGCACACCGGACACCCCGCACCCGGGCCGGTGGTGGGAGATCGTGCAGAAGTACGGCGTCACGATCCTCTACACGGCGCCGACCGCGATCCGCTCGTTCATGAAGCTCGGCCGCGCGATCCCGGAGCAGTACGATCTCTCGTCCCTCCGTCTTCTCGGCTCGGTGGGTGAGCCCATCAACCCCGAAGCGTGGATGTGGTACCGCAAGGTCATCGGCGGCAAGGTGGCCCCGATCGTGGACACGTGGTGGCAGACCGAGACCGGCGCGATCATGATCTCGGCACTGCCCGGCGTGACCGAGACGAAGCCGGGAAGCGCGCAGGTGCCGCTCCCCGGCGTGGCCGTCGAAGTCGTCGACGACGACGGCGTGCACGTGGGCAACGGCAACGGCGGACTCCTGGTGATCACCCGCCCTTGGCCGAGCATGCTGCGCGGCATCTGGGGCGACCCGGAGCGGTACAAGGAGACCTACTGGGACAAGTTCGCCGCGCAGGGCTACTACTTCGCGGGCGACGGCGCGCGGCTCGACGAGGACGGAGACGTGTGGCTGCTCGGCCGCGTCGACGACGTCATGAACGTGTCGGGCCACCGCTTGTCGACCACGGAGATCGAGTCCGCCCTCGTCGCGAACGAGGCGGTCGCCGAAGCCGCGGTCGTCGGGGCGTCGGACGAGACGACAGGCCAGGCGGTCGCCGCCTTCGTGATCATCAAGCAGAGCTATCTGGCGGCGCATTCGCCGGACGGCCTCGCACAGTCCCTGCGGGCCTGGGTCGGCGAGCAGATCGGCCCCATCGCGCGCCCCCGCGACGTCTACATCGTCGAGGAGCTCCCGAAGACGCGGTCGGGCAAGATCATGCGTCGACTGCTGCGCGACGTCGCAGAGGGCCGCGAGGTCGGCGACACGACGACCCTCGCCGACACCGCGGTGATGTCGGTGATCTCAGCGCAGGTGCGCTGAGATCACCGGAGTCACTCCGCGACGCTGAAGATCACTTCCACCTCGACCGGACTGTCCAGGGGAAGCACCGGCACGCCGACAGCGGATCGCGCGTGCCGGCCGGCGTCGCCGAAGATCTCGCCGAGCACTTCGCTCGCGCCGTTGATCACGCCCGGCTGCCCGGTGAAGTCCGGAACCGAGGCGACGAAGCCGACGACCTTCACGACGCCACTCAGGCGGTCCACTCCTCCGACCGCGGCGGCGGCGGCCGCCAGTGCGTTCAGCGCGCTCTGGCGGGCGTAACGCTGCGCGTCGGCGGGCGCGACGAGTCCGGGGCCGTCGCCGACCTTGCCTGCCTCCGGAAGCGCCCCCGACACCATCGGCAGCTGGCCGGCGGTGAACACCAGATCGCCGTGCGCCTTCGCGGGCACGTAGGCGGCGACGGGGGGGACGACGGACGGCAACTGGATGCCGAGCTCGGCGAGCCGGGCGGAGACGCTCATCGACCCGTCCCTTCGAACTGCGCGGCGGCCTGCGCCGCGGCATCCAGCCCCGCGTTGGCCGAACCCGCTCCGCTCGGCCGCTTGAGGTAGGCGACGAGCCCGCCCTCGGGGCCGGGCACGACCTGGACGAGCTCCCACCCCTGCTTGCCCCAGTTGTTGAGGATCGCGGCGGTGTTGTGGATCAGCAGGGGCGTGGTGAGGTACTCCCACGTTGTCATGGACTCTCCGATGCGTCGGGTGCGATGGCGGGCGCAGCGCAGTGCGCAGGCGCGTCCGTGAAGGGTTCGCCCAGCTAGCACCCTTACGATCAAGCCTATGCCTGAGAAGAAACGCACGGCTAGCGGTGTGGTCGGGGGCCTGCTGGGCCTGATCGGTCTGAGCGCCGCCGCGGGTGTCCTCATCACCGCTACCGTGACCCCCGCGATCGCCCTCACGGGTGCTGCCGCGACGAACGCGATCACGATGTTCGACAACCTCCCGAGCGTGCTCGACATCGACAAGCTCATGCTTCCGTCGACGATCGTGGCGATCAACCCCGCCGACGGGTCCGAGGTCGAGCTGGCCACGTTCTACGACCAGGACCGCTCCCCGGTCACCTTCGACCAGGTCACTCCGGTCATGTACGACGCGATCCTCTCCAGCGAGGACCCGCGCTTCTACCAGCACGGCGGCGTCGACCTGATCGGCACGTCCCGCGCACTCCTGCAGAACGTCCGCGGCGGCGGCGAGACGCAGGGTGGATCCTCGATCAGCCAGCAGTACGTCAAGAACGTCCTCATCCAGCGATGCGAGTCCAACGCAGACGCCGACGCCGTCGCCGAGCTGAACACGGCGGCGGAAGACGCCGCGGTCGCCGCAGCCGAGAAGGCCACGGCGGAAGCTGCGGACGGCGTCGCCGTCGACCCGGCGACGCTATACGTCGCACCGACCGCCGACGAGATCCGCGCGAAGACCGACGAGGTGCTCGCGAACTGCTGGACGGAGGCGACGACCGCTGCGGGCGCCGACGGCATTCAGCGCAAGCTGCAGGAGATGCGGTACGCGATCGCGCTCGAGCAGAAGTATTCCAAGAACGACATCCTCCTCGGCTACCTGAACATCGCGAACTTCGGCGGTCGCACGTACGGCGTCGACGCCGCGGCGAAGCGGTACTTCAGCGTGTCCGCGAAAGACCTCTCCGTCGCGCAGGCGGCGACGCTCGCCGGCATCGTGCAGAACCCGAACACCTACCGCATCGACCGCCCGGGCGGTTCGATCTTCGACGGCGACCTCGCCTACAACAAGGCGCCGGACGGCTCGATCGACGACGTCGATCCGCGCAGCATCCAGGCTCTGATCACCCTCCGCGACGAGGGGACGATCACCGACGAGCAGGTGCTCGCCGCCGCCGACGGCTACAGCGCGACGAAGGGGCGTCAGCTGTACGTCCTCAGCCGACTGCTGGACGACGGCAAGATCACGCAGGAGCAGTACGTCGCAGCGGCGATCGAGCCCATCACGCCCGTGCTGAGCCCGGCGGACACCGGCTGCAGCACCGCGGGCGGATCGGCCTACTTCTGTCAGTACGTCCGCGACATCGTCGAGAACGACCCGGCATTCGGCGCGACAGCCGACGAGCGCGAGAAGGCACTCAAGCGCGGCGGTCTGAAGATCTACACGACGCTCGACCTCCGCATTCAGGCGGCCGCCGAATCGGCGATGGTCGAGAACGTCCCCTCCTCCGTCGACTTCATGCGCCTCGGATCCACGATCGTCAGCATCGAGACGACGACCGGTCGCATCCTGTCGATCGCCCAGAACACCCAGTTCGCCGAGGACGCCAGCGCGGCATCCGATCCGAACAAGAGCGCCCTCGTCTTCGCCGGCGACTCCACGTACGGCTCGTCCGGCGGCTTCAACCCCGGCTCGACCTTCAAGCTCTTCACACTGATCGACTGGCTCGAGAAGGGCCACTCGGTCAACGAGACGCTGAACGGTCAGGTGCGCGTCATCAAGCGCATGACCAACTCGTGCGACGGGGACTGGGTCAACACGACGAACGACCGCGTCGGCAACTTCGGCGGCGGCGGCGGCTACACCGGCACGCCGATGCAGTTCACCGCCCAGTCGCTGAACTCCGGATACTTCGCGATGGCCGAGCAGCTGGACCTGTGCGACATCGAGAAGGTCGCCACGAAGATGGGCGTCACGAACGCCAGCACCGGCCAGCCCGTCGACGTGAACACCCAGTTCTCGATCATCGGCTCCAGCAACGTGTCGCCGATCGCGATGGCGGGTGCGTACGCCACGGTCGCGAACAACGGCATCTACTGCCAGCCCAAGGCGATCGACCGCGTCGTCGACTCCGACGGCGTGGAGATCACCCCACCCGCCCGCACGTGCACGCAGGTGCTCGACCCGAAGGTCGCCGCGACGGCCGCCTACGCGCTCGAAGGCGTCATGCAGCGCGGCGGCACCGGGTCGCAGGCGAACCCCTACGACGGCACGCCGTTGCTCGGAAAGACCGGAACGCACGAGACGTACCACACGTGGATGATCGAGTCGAGCACGAAGGTCACCACGGCCGCGTGGGTCGGCAACATCGAAGGACTCAACGACGTCTTCGAGCCGTTCGGCGGTCTCCGCTACATCCTGGCGCGTCAGACCCAGGAGGCCGCGGACTCCGCCTATGGGGGGGACGACTTCCCCGAGCCGGACTCGAACCTCACCCGCGTCATTCTTCGCGATCTTCCCAGCGTCATCGGCATGAGCGTCGATCAGGCGACGGCGACGCTCGAGAACGCCGGCTTCAGCGTGAATGTGGGCGACCCGGTCGACTCCGGCGAGGCCGAGGGCATCATCGCCGCGCAGAACCCCGGCGCCGGCCGCGTGAGCGGCGGGACGACGGTCACGATCAGCCCGAGCAACGGCCAGGGGCTCGCGGTGCCGGATGTCAGCGGCAAACAGCTCGACAAGGCCCTGAGCGATCTGCGCGGGTCCGGCTTCGGCAACGTCCAACCCGGCACGTGTACCGAGGACGAGTCCGCGGGCCCGCAGGGCAAGGCGACGAGCACGAATCCTGCGGCCGGGACCGTCGTGAACCGCAACGCGGCCATCACGGTCAACTACAGCCGCGCGAAGTGCACGTAGTGGCATCCTCCGCTGTGAAGACCGCCCTCGCCGCTCTCGGAGCGGTGGGGGCGGTCGGCGTGGGAGCCGCGACGTGGGGCATCGGCATCGAACGCTATCTCTTCACCGTCCGCCGACACGAGGTCGCTCTGCTGCCGCCGGGATCCGCATCCGTGCGCCTGCTGCACCTCTCGGACGCGCACATGGCGCCGTGGCAGCACCGCAAGCAGAGCTGGATGGCCGCGCTCGCGGAAACGTGGCAACCGGATCTCGTCGTGAACACCGGCGACAACATGGGCCACGAGCGGGGTCTGCAGGGCCTGCGAGTCGCACTGGACCCGCTGCGCGGCATCCCGGGGGCCTTCGTGCACGGATCCAACGACCACGCCGCGCCCAGCCCGCGCAATCCGCTGCTGTACTTCACCGGACCGTCGAAGGTGAAGCACACGAGCGAACCCCTCGACACCCGGGCGCTGGACGGCTACCTCGCCGACGAACTGGGCTGGCTCGACCTCAACAACACGGTGGGTTCTCTGCAGCTGCCCAGCGTGCGGATCGACGCGTTCGGTATCAGCGACGCCCATCGCGGATGGGATGACCTGAGTGTGCTCCCCGGGCTGCTCGAGAGGCTCCAGGCCGACATCGCTCCCGCCGCTGCGACGCTCGGGGTCACGCACGCGCCGTACCGGCGCGTGCTGGACTCGTTCACCGACCTCGGCGCGGACATGATCCTCGCGGGGCACACGCACGGCGGGCAGGTGCGCGTGCCCGGTTACGGCGCGCTCGTGGCGAACTGCGACATCCCCCTCCCGCAGGCGCGCGGCCTGAGCGAGTGGTCGCATCGAGGACGCATCGTGCCCCTGAACGTGAGCGCCGGGATCGGACACTCGATCTACGCCCCGGTGCGCTTCGCGTGCCGTCCGGAAGTGTCGCTCATCACGCTCACCTCGCGCTGACCGCGACTCCTCCCCAAGCGCCTCACCCGGCGGGTCGTCCACAGATCCGCGGCAGCCCCCGCCGCCGCGGCTGGGCGCGGGCGACGATCGGTTCGACCGATCGGAGCCGCTATGTCCCCCACCGTCCGCCGCACCGCTTCCCCTGCGCATCGCATCCTCGCCCGCCTCGTCGCGGCGCTCCTGGCCGCCTTCGTGCTGACCGGCGCAGGGTCGGTGGTCACTGCGCCGGCCGCGCACGCCGCCTCACAGGGAGCGGGCTTCGGCTCCTGGGCTCCGGTGTCCACCTACGGATGGCACGGGTCGATGCTCGTCGACGGGGTGCACACGTACTGCATCCTTCCGGGGCTCCCGGCCCCGACGGGTCCGAGCGCCGACCAGGGGGTGAGCGCGGGGGCGGCGGGCCTGAACCCGCAGCAGCTCACCGCGATCAACCACCTGGTCACCGTCTACGGGCAATCAGGCGATGCCGTGCAGTCCGCCGCCGTGGGATGGGCCGTGAAGGCGATCGCGAACTGGGACGAGACCCTTCACAGCTTCGGCTACGCGGGCGACTCCCTGGCCGGCGCGATCCATTGGACGTTCTCGGCCCTCGCCCCCGAGCACGACGCGGAGATCCAGAGACTCGCCGTCGCGTACTACGACGAAGCGCGGTCGATCCCGGCGGGCAGGGCGGCGGCATCCGGTCGGCTCGTCTTCCGCGCCGACGACGCCGACCCGGCAACGGGCTCGGTCCTCGTCGAGGCGACCACCACCGCCGCGGTCGGCACCGTCACGCTCGTCGGCGCCACGTTCGCGGCGAACGGGTCGCCGACCCTTGCGGACGTCGTTCCGGGCGTCGAGTACCCCATCGTGACCGTCCCGCCGACCCCCGGTCGCCCGTACGCCGTCAGCGGCTCCGGGCGGATGCGACTCACCGCGGTCGCCGCCGTCCGCCACTTCACCACGCCGGGCGGCCAGGACACCGCCGGGCCCGCCGGAGAGGTCGGCTTCGACGTCGCCGGATCGGATGCGGCGCCCCGCGTGCCACGATTCGCACCGACGATCGCCACCCACGTCGGATCGGCGTACGTGACCGGCGGCGGGTTCGTGGACGACGTCCGTTTCGCGGGGTCGCTCGCCGATTGGCCGCGAGCGGAGGACGGCACGCCGCTTCCCGTGACCGCCACCGCGGAGGTCTTCCGCACCGATTCCGCCCCCGTCCTCTCGGAGCACGTCCCGGAGGGTGCGCAGAGCGTGGGCTCGCTCGCGCTGACGACGGATGCCGGACCCGAGGCCGACTACCGGGTGTCCTCGCTGTGGGAGCTGCCGGAGCCGGGGTTCTACACCGCGGTGTGGCGCATCCGCGCGGAGGACCAGACCGGTGAGGTCCGCGATGCGCTGCCTCCGGGCTACTCGTGGAGCGAGCCTTTCGGCGAAGCAAGTCAGATCAGCCTCTGGAGCGACGTCTCGTCGCTCGCGCAGGCCACCGCGGTGGTGGGTGAGCCGCTGAGCGACAAGATCATCGTCCGAGGGCCGATCCCTCCCGGTGGCCTGACAGTGACATCGACGGTCTACCTCGCCGCCGACGGCGTGCCGCCGAGCGAGGCCTGCGTGGACGCGGCCCTCGTGTGGACGAGCGACGCGCACGTGATGCTCGAGCCGGGGGAACACGTCGTGACGTCGCCCGCGGTGTCCCGAGCCGGCACGTACTACTGGCAGGAGCGCGCCGTCGACGCCGCCGGCGCGCTCGTGCACAGGGGGACATGCGGCGTCGCCCACGAGACGACGCTCGTCGGCACGGCACCCCCGCCGCCGTCACCGAGAGCACTCGCCGCGACGGGCACTCCCGTCCCGGCCGGCGCCGTCTCCGGAATCGGGATCGCGCTCCTCGCCGCCGGTGGAGCGCTTCTCGGGCTCCGGAGGCACGGGCACCGGACGGGTCCACGCAGCCGGTGAGTCGCCGCGGTTCGGACCACGCTCCGCTTCGGGGTAGACTCGACTGGTTGCCACGGGGTGTGGCGCAGCTTGGTAGCGCGCGTCGTTCGGGACGACGAGGCCGCAGGTTCAAATCCTGTCACCCCGACAGCAGAGAGGCTCCGTCCGCCTGGTTTCTCCAGGCAGACGGAGCCTTCGCTGTCCCTCCCCCACACACGACAGGAGCACCGCATGCCGACTCCCCGCCTCGTCGCCTTCGACCTCGACGACACGCTCGCCCCCTCCAAGAGCGCGATCGATCCGCGGATCGGCGAACTCCTGGTCGCGCTGGCCGAGCGCGTCGAGGTGGCGATCATCTCGGGCGGTCAGCTCGAGCAGTTCCGCGTGCAGGTCGTCGATCGCCTGCCCTCGGCATCCGCCGACGTGCTTTCGCACATCCACCTGCTGCCGACATGCGGCACGCAGTACTACCGCATCGAGGACGACGAGATCACGACCGTCTACGCGCACACGCTGACGGACGACGAGAAAGCCCGCGCACTCGCGGCCGTCGAGGGCGAGGCCCGCCGGCTCGGTCTGTGGGAGTCAGAGACCTGGGGGGACATCCTCGAGGACCGCGGATCGCAGATCACGTTCTCCGCGCTCGGTCAGAGGGCGCCCCTGGACGCCAAGACCGCATGGGATCCCACCGGCAGCAAGAAGAACGCCCTCCGCGAGGCCGTCGCCGCCGTCCTTCCCGACCTCGAGGTCCGCTCGGGCGGATCGACCTCCGTCGACATCACCCACCGCGGCATCGACAAGGCGTACGGCATGCGCCGTCTCTCCGAACAGACCGGCATCGAGCTCGCGGACATGCTGTTCTTCGGCGACCGCCTCGACCCGGACGGCAACGACTATCCGGTTCTCGCGCTCGGGGTGCCCTGCCAGGCCGTCGAGGGCTGGGAGGACACCGCCGAGCACCTGGATCAGCTGACGCCGACCCTGCCCGCGAGAGGCTGACCCACCGGCACCAGGCGCGCGAGCTGGGTCACGTGGCCCGGCTCGAGCTCCGCGACCGAAGCGACGCCGAGGAGCTGCATCGTGCGCTCGATCTCACTGCGCAGGATCGCGATCGTCCGATCCACGCCCTGGCGCCCTCCGGCCATCAGCCCGTAGAGATACGCACGGCCGATGAGCGTGAACTTCGCGCCGAGGGCGAGCGAGGCCACGATGTCGGCCCCGTTCATGATCCCGGTGTCGACCATCACCGTCGCATCTCGTCCCACTTCGCGCACGACGTGGGGCAGGAGGTGGAACGGGATCGGCGCGCGGTCGAGTTGCCGACCGCCGTGGTTGGACAGGACGATGCCGTCGACACCTGCGTCGATCAAGCGGACGGAGTCCTCGACGTTCTGGACGCCCTTCACGACGATCTTGCCCGGCCACATGCTGCGGATCACGTCGAGGTCGTCGTAGCTGATCGTCGGGTCCATCGCGGCGTTGAGCAGTTCGCCGACGGTCCCTCCGGTCGTCGAGAGCGACGCGAACTCGAGTTTCGGCGTCGTGAGGAAGTCGTACCACCACCACGGCCGCGGGATCGCGTTCATGATCGTGCCCACCGTCAGCTGCGGCGGGATCGCGAAGCCGTTGCGCTTGTCACGCAGACGAGCACCCGCGACCGGGGTGTCCACCGTGAACTGCAGCGTGTCGAACCCCGCCGCCGCCGCGCGCCGGACGAGCCCATAGGAGATGTCCCGATCGCGCATCACGTAGAGCTGGAACCAGTTGCGCCCGTGCGGGTTGGCCTTCTTCACGTCCTCGATGGAGGTCGTGCCGAGCGTGGAGAGCGTGAAGGGGATGCCGGCGGCACCGGCCGCGGACGCCCCGGCACTCTCTCCCTCGGTCTGCATGAGCCTGGTGAATCCGGTCGGTGCGATGCCGAACGGCAGCGCGGACGGGCCGCCCAGGATCTCGACGGACGTGTCGACGTCCGGGGCGGGTTTGAGGATGCCGGGGTGGAATTCGATGTCCTCGAACGCCTGGCGGGCCCGGGCGAGCGAGAGCTCCGCCTCGGCGGCGCCGTCCGTGTAGTCGAACGCCGCTTTGGGAGTGCGCCGCTTGGCGATCGCACGCAGATCGTGGATCGTGAGCGCGGAGTCGAGGCGACGCTTCCGACCGTCCAGTTCGGGCTTCTTGAACTGCATCAGCTCGAGCAGCTCGGTCGGTTTGGGGAGTTGGCGTTTGACCATCGGTGGTCCTTTCGTCAGGTGCGGGCCAGGCCGGCTTCGGCGTAATAGCCGGAGATGTGCTCGCGGATCAGGGTTCGCGCCGACGCCGCGTCTGCGCTGTCGACGGCCTCGAGGATGGCGCGGTGCTCGGCGCGCAGACGAGCCGCCGTGGACGGCCAGTCAGGGATGCGCGCGGCGCCCGCCTGCACGTAGGTCTCGATCGAGGTGCGGAGCCCCGCCATCATCGCGGTGATCACCACGTTCCCCGACGCCTCGGCGAGGGCGAGGTGCAACCGGGCGTCCAGCGCCAGGAACTCTCCTGCACTCAGGTCATCGGCATCCATCGCGTCGACGATGTCCAGCGCCGCCTGCGTCGACTTCGTGCGGTCGGCACTCAGGATCTCGACGACCGCCGCCTCGAGGATGAGGCGTGTGGCCACCACGTCGTCGAGCGGGAAGCCGTGCGCTGCGACGTGCAGGCGCAGGAGGGCCGACATCCCGCCCTGCGGTGTCGCGATGATGATCGCTCCCGCCGTCGGGCCCGAGCCGGTGCCGGTGCGGAGCAGGCCCATTACCTCCAGAACCCGAAGCGCCTCGCGCACACTGGATCTTCCGACGCCGAGCGTCGAGGCGAGCTCGCGCTCGGGCGGGAGTCGATCACCGGGCGCGAGGACGCCGTCGAGAAGGTCGGATTCGATCTTCTCGAGGACGACCTGCCAGGTGCGCGCTTCTTCGGGCACGACGCTCCTCTCTATGGTCTGACCACAGTAGCGTCTATGGTCAGACCACACAACCGGAAGACCGCCTCGGTCGCCGTCAGTCGCGGTCGGAGTCGACCTGACTTCGCAGCGACTCATCGTCCAGCAGCGGCAGATCGGCGCGTGTGACGACCTGAGACGTCACGGCGTACTCCACCAGCCGGGCGCGACGATTCGTGGCGAGCTTGCCCGCACCGCCCCGGAGACCCTGTACGCCTATCCGATCCAGCTTGTCGCAGACGTTGTCGAGTTTCCGATTGAACTTCGTCATCGTCCAGCCCAGCCGCCGCGCAGCGGCACTCGAGGAGGGCAGTTCGTTCATGCTCACTCCCTCGCGCCGCAGCATGGGCTCGGCCAGCGCCACCATGAGCTGCTTCTGGAGCGGCGTGAAGCTCGCCGGCATCACCGTCGTCTCGCCGCTCATCGTCGCCTGCACCTGCCGGGAGACCTCGTACGGCGCCTCGTCCGTGTGCAGGCTCAGCTCATACGTGACCGGGCCGGCGGTGAAGACGATGACGCTGCGCTCGAAAACGAGCGGCATCCGGGCCCCCGGCGAGAGCCAGGACTGCACCGCTCCCCCGGCGCTGGAGATCGTCGCAGCGAGCAGAACGCCGACGTTGGCCAGCCACCAGAATCCGTCTCGATACTGCAGCTCGAGGAAGTGGCGATGCAGGTACGGGTTGTCGTCGATCTCGAGGTCGCCTTCGCGGCCGATGATGAACGCGGAGTCGGGAGGAACGTCGATCCACTCGCCGGCGAACTCGAGCCGGAGGGGTGCAGCTTCGGCTTGCCTTCCGGCGTCGGTGCCCGTGGATTCCATCTCGGTGTTCGCAGCAGCTCTGTTCACAGTGGTTCTCAGCATTCACGTCGGTCTCGTGACATTCCCCCGGCGACAGTCTGCCAGCCGCGCGCGTCATCGAGGGTCGGATGCGCGCAGATCCACCACGTGGGCCGACGACCATCCCGCGTCGATGCCTGCGCGGTCTGCGCCGACGGCCGCTTTCACCGAGGAGCTGCGCCGGGAACGAAGTAGCGCAGCGGGGACAACCCCGTGCGCACGACCGCGTCCCCTGCCGCGCTGAGGAACTCTTGCATCGTCGCGACGCTCACCGAACCGGCCGGGTCGGCGATCATCACGTTGTCCACCACGGGCAGGAGGGTGGCCGTCCCCTTGGGCCACGCCGCGAAGGTCAGCGTGACGCCGTCCTCCCTCACGTGGATCTTCGGGTCGGCGAGGTGGACGTCGGGGCGCGCGAGAGCCGCGCTCTGCGCTTCGTATGCCCGCACACTGAACAGACGCAGGACACGCTCGATCCGAAGCCCGAGCTGCGCGAAACGCTCCTTCCAGCGGAACGGCCTCCAGGCGCCATCGATCAGAACGACCGGGTGGGCGCTCACGAGCGGACCACCCTCATCGAACAGCGCCTCGGCGATATCGAGGACCCGAACGATTCCCGCCTCGTCGTCGGCACCCACGATCACGACCGCGCTGCGCGACAGAGCGAACACGACCGGATCACCCGCGAGGGCCACCACGGCGATGCGCTCCGGCTCGATCAGGATGCCGGCCGCCAGAGCCTCGTCCTGGATCAGGACGACGCCGTCATCGGAGTCAGGCAGGGAGGAGACGGTCGGCAGCGAGTCGACGACGGCCGCGGCGAACGGGCGCGTCATCGCATCGGCCTGCCCCTGCGTGACGACGACGCCGTCCTCCGCCAGGCCGACGAAGATCTCGCCGCCCACGTACTCGACGCGCGGGTGCGCGGAGCCGGGTGCCGTGATGGAGAGAACGCCCAGCTCGCTCGCACCGTAGATCTGCGGGGTGGTGGTCACGTCTACGTCCTCCGGGGTCATCACTTCTCGTTCTCGTCCTCTTCTGCAAGGCTAGCCCTGGCCTCCGCGCCGCCCGTGCGCGCGACCGCGATGACGTCCCGCCAGGACCACGCGAGATCGAGCCCCGTCATCTTCTTCGCAGCCGTCGGTCGGCGCTGCGACACCCAGCCGATCGGCACGACATGGACGGCCATGCGCCTGACCGGCGCCGGGATCGGGTCGCCGTACACGACGAGGACGATCGCCGAA
Source organism: Microbacterium sp. NPDC064584 (assembly GCF_040687315.1). Classification (NCBI taxonomy): domain Bacteria; kingdom Bacillati; phylum Actinomycetota; class Actinomycetes; order Micrococcales; family Microbacteriaceae; genus Microbacterium; species Microbacterium sp. NPDC064584. The sequence continues at coordinate 115,566 of NZ_JBFBMZ010000008.1, forward strand.
TCACCGGTCTCCCACCAGTCGGCTCGCCGCGCGTCCGTACGGACGAGTTCCCGCGCGTAGGGTGTCGGTGCGGTCTCGTCACCCTCCAGATGGATCCCGATCTGTGCACCATGGCGGTACTCGCACGCGGACCGGATCGCCGTCCACAGCTCGCCGGCCCTGGTGCGCAGCGTCTGGTCATCGTCGTCGGGGATCCACGCGAGCGGCACGATCCATGCGGTCCCGCGCGAGAGGGCGGGTACCTCGCTCATCAGCCACTCGTCACGCCCCCCACCGGAGGTCACCGGACGCGTGAGCCGGGACTCGATCGCGGCGACGATCTCCTCGCCGCTCGCGACGAGCTTCTCGGCACTGTACGAGATCACCGCCCCGGTCTGCACCGACGTGGGAGCGAGAGCGGTCGACCGGATCACGGGGTCACCGAAGCCGCTCATCGGTGCAGCGTCAGGCTCTGTGCCGTGCCCGGCCAGAGACCGGGGTTGTAATCGGTCCCACCTCTGTCCAGATTGCCGATGCCGGTCGCGCTGCCGGGGACATCCATGACCGCCTCCGGGACGCCGGTCGGAAGGTATCCGCCCGGGATCCAGTTCTCGTTCGCTCCCGCTTCGTTGCCTGACGGCATCCGGAGGTTCTCGAGCTCACTCGGATCGAAGTGTCGGATCTCCACGTCCACCGGGTTGCCGTCCGGGCCATAGAAGTATTTGCGGTCGATTCCCAGAGCGTCGGCGACGTCGTCGGCTCGTCCGCCGGTCCGATCGAGGATGTCCTGCAGCTCCGAGGTGGGGAAGACGAACGTCGACCCGTCGGCTTGTCCCGGTCCGTAGCGATGCAGCGAATCCGAGAAGTAGATGCGGCTCGCCCCGTCGTCGAAGCGCGCCAGATGCTGAGAGATGTAGTCGGAGTCGAGGTAATCGCTCGGGTCGGGGGCTTCGCCCTTCCAGCTGACCACGGAATCCGGTGTCCAGTCCGTATCCGACCGCCACGCCTGCTGCAGCGGATGCACGACATCGGCGGAGTCGAGATTCTGGACGTCGCTCGTGTTCCGGTGCTGCTTCTGGCCGTGCTTGCGGAACATCTCGGAGAGCTGACGGACGTGCACCGGCATGTCGTCCAGGGCATCCTTGAGTGGCCGGATCACGGCCTTCCCGATACTCATCTCAGTCACCGCCGATGTTGAGGCCGGCAAGATCGGACATCAGGCGGTCGGTGAGCGTCTCGACGTCCGCCGCGTGCTGCTCCATCTCGCCCTCCGCCTGCTCGAGCGCCTGCAGGTCGGCATAGAACTCGTCCGGGTCACCGGCGACCGCTTCCACGATCGGCGATTCCAGCGCGGCCATGATGATGCCCGGAAGCTCGTTGACCAAAGGTTCGACCGCCATGGGCAGCACCTGATTCAGCACTTGCTCGATCGCGATGTCGACGGCGGCATTGAGCAGCTTCTTCTTGATTATCAGCATCGGACCGGCACCGACGGCACTGATCGGATTGGTCAGCATCGCCACAAGGGTGATCATCGTCGCCGTCACGTCGGCGATGACCTTCATCTTCAGCGCGAACACCGCATCCGCGGCGATGTCGACGCCGGTCGGCACGGGACCCAGGATGTCCAAGAGCTTCTGCAGGTTCTGCGACCGGTTCGCGTTCCACGCCGCCACATAGGCGGGACCGGCCTGACCGCGCATCGCGGCCGCCAGGTCGCCGTTGACCTTGCGATCCATGACCTGGATCTTCGATTCGAGATCGTCGCGGAACACGCGCACCATGCCCGACCCACGACGCAACTCGTCCTCGTCGATGTCCGGCCACTCGAACCCGAGCTTCTCCATCACCCAGACGAGCTCGTTCGGCAGCATCATTCCCACGGCTCCACCTCCTCTTACGACCCTACGGTCGCGGCAGCGACAGTCCGATGGGGAGTACTCCCCCCGTAGGCATCGCGTGCTGCACGGGTCGGCCGCTAAAGACCCCAGACGCGATCGGCCTCAGCCTCCTGAAGCGCGACAGTGGTCACGGTCGCGGGATCGACGGGCGAGAAGGTGTCGACGTACGGGGCGAGTTCGCCGGGCTCGAGGCGATAGACGGTCAAGCCTCCGCCTTGGTCACGGGCCATACCACTCGGCCACACGCCCGGAAGCGCGCCGGCGACACCGACACGCCACCCGTCCGGCTCGAGCTGTCGTCGGATCCGGCACAGCGCTTCGAACGCGTCGCTCTCCCGCGCCACCACCGTCTCGAACGCCGGCGAGCTCAGTTCCACGACCCAGCCGCGCTCCTCATAGCGCCACGCGATCGCCGCTTCGGCCTGTTCACCTGCGCGGGCGACACGGATCGACTGCGGACTCTGAATCACGAGCGGAGCACCGCTGACGGCAGGACGATGGCCGAAACGTGGGCGCCTGGGTTCACCGCGATGCGCACGCCCTCGGGCAACGCTGCCGCGAGGTCGGCGCCGGTGATGGCCTGGTGGTCGGAAGAGCCGGATGCTGCTGCTTTATCGGCGTCCGTGAAGGCGTACGCGAGCCGGCCGCCATCCTGGGCCGGCGCCAAGAAGATCCCGTCGTCAGGACGACCGTAGGTGAAGACCGTAGACGCGGCGAATTCTTCGGCGAGTCTGGAGTTGGGCAGGTATCCGCACAGCACCAGCTGCAGGACACGCTCGAGTGGTGACGAGGGCTCCGCCCAACCGCGCGCCTGCGGCGTGGGCAGGTAGTCGGGATTGGGGGTGAACTCTTCCCCCAATTCCCCCTGCGCGTCGGACTGCCATGCCCCGACGATCCCGTGGGGCGGCACGGTGCCCGCGGGGTCGAACCCGGGATCGATCGCGTATACCCACGTACCGGGATTGGCTTTCGCCTGTGCACGCAGGGCGTCCGTCACGGGGGGAGCCTTCGCCGGTTCGGTCATCTGTGTGTTCCCGTCGTCGCCGGTCATCTGCCACCACTGTAATTGGGGTTCGGAATGAACTCGCCCAGGTCGCCTCCCGGCAGGACCGGGTTCGCGCCGACGACGCTCTCAGCGGGCACCCCGCCCTGGAACGCGATCTCGAACTCCGGCGCCGGTTGATGCGGAGCGAACGGACCATTGGGCATCGTGGCATCGACGTCGATGCCACCGGGGGCATCCACGGTGTACCGCCACGCAGATCCCCAGCGACGGTAGAGATTCTCGTCACGCGACGTGCTGACGAAGTTGGATGGAGCGTTGGTGCGCACGAAGTGGTCGAGGTCGTTGTTGCCGGCGTCCAGGACCTGGAATCCTTCGCTGAAGATCACGCTCGGCGGACGATTGTCGGCGCGGAAGAGCAGCTCCGTCGATGTGCGGTCGACTCGATCGGTGCTGTTGCCTGTCAGCGCAGGGGGTGCCTCGAACACGTCGACGTCATCGACGCCGCGGCGGACCGTGCCGAATTGATCGGTGAGCCTGTCCGCCAACCCGGGCAGCCTGTCCTTGGTGTGCCCGAGGCCCTTCAGGACCGCTTCCTTCAGTTCGCGGATGACGGACTTGATCCCACTCATCAGACGTCACCGCCGAAGTCCAGCGCCGAGAACTCCACGAAGAAGGTCGACGTCACGGTCTGGATGTCGGCTCCGTGCAGCTTCATCGCTGTCTGTGCCTCCTGAAGCGCTTGCAGATCGGCGTAGAACTCATCCGAGTCGCCAGCCGTCGCCTCGACCATCGGTGCATCGAGGATCGCATCCACGACCGCCGGAAGCTGTTCCGACATCGGTTCGATCGCCATCGGCAACAGCTGGTTCAGCAGCTGCTCCACCGCGATGTCCACGGCCGCGTTGAGCAGCTTCTTCTTGATCAGCAGCATCGGCCCTGCGCCGAGCGCGGAGACCGGATTCGTCAGCATCGCCACGAGCGCGATCATGGTCGTCGTCACATCGACGATGACCTTCATCTTCAGCGCGAGGATCGCTTCGGCGCCGATGTCCATCGCCATGGCCGCCGGCGGCATGATGTCCACCAGCTTCTGGATGTTCTGCGACCGATTCGTGTTCCAGGCACTCACGACCGCGGGACCGGCCTGCCCTCTCATCGCCGCCGCCACGTCGCCGTTCATCCGCGAGTCGATCGCCTGGATCGCGGTCTCCAGGTCGTGGCCCAGATTCCGCACCAGGACGGCGCCCTTGCGCACTTCGTCCTCGTCGATGTCCGGCCACTCGAATCCGAGCTTCTCCATCACCCAGACGAGCTCGTTCGGCAGCATCATCCCCACGACCGCACCTCCTTCTTCGACGCTACGGACCCCTGCTCCGTCCCGCGATGGGCAGAACACCCCACCGCTCTCACGGGATGACCTCCCACTGCACGGCGCCGGCGGTCAGTGACGCTCCCCGACCGTCTCGAGCGGCGATACCCGCGACCGACTTGTCCGTGACCGTGATCACCGGGTTGAGCGCGATCGGCAGGGCGACGGCGTCGCGGATGATCGCCGCTTCGATCTGAGCGCGCACATCCCGCTCGGCATACACATCGGTCGTCGTCGCCAGCTGACCGATGAGTGCGTCGACCGCAGGATCCGCGAGGCCGACCAGCGACGCGAGCCCGTCGGTACCCCACTGCGCGCCGATCTCGTCGGCGGTCTGCGGGATCGTGACGCGCACGAGTGCGGCTTCCCAGCCACCCTGCTCGAGCGCACCCGCGAGGTCCTCGGTGCCGCAGTCGCCCACGTTCCAGCCCGCTTCCGCAGCGGCATCCCGAGCGGCGGAGAACGCTCCGGCGGCGAACTCGTCCGCGCGGTCGAAGACGATGCACACGGGCGTCCCCGCGGCGATGCCCGCGGCTTCGCGCTCGCGGCCCGAGTCGTCGGCACCGGTCAGCGCGGCGGCGAAACCGGCGTCCTCGACGATGATGTCGTACGCGCGACCTCCCGGCGCCGCGAGCAGCGCCGAGCTCGCGGTGTACGCGGACGCCCATGCGCCCGCTCCGCGTTCCATGAGCGCCGCCGACGGGATCGCGCGGAGGAACGCCGCGCGCGCCGGCGTCGCACTGAAGACACCCCCGGGCCGGAGCAGGAGCGTCCACACCGTGCCGTCGTGGGTCGTGTCGACGGGGAAGTCCCTGCGTTCCAGGTCGTCGATCGCCTCGCGGTTCGCGGCAAGGGGGGCGACCTGCACCACGTCCACACCGGCACCGACCTCGGCCACCGGATCGGCACCGGCGGGGACGAGCTCGATCTTCGCGACTTTGGGCGTCGCAGCCCCCCGGTAGGCGGCGTTCGGGACGAGAGTGAGACTGCGGCCCTGGGCGTCGGCGGCGACCTCGTCGACCCGGAACGGCCCGCTCGAGATCAGCGCGCCATCGGAGACCTTGCCGCCGACCGTGAAGCCCTCGCGCCACACTTCGGCGATCGATGCCAGGGCAGCGGTGTCATCCTGCTCGATCGCCGTGATGAGCGCCTGCTTCGCCTCCATCGGATCCTCGACACCGAGCGCGGATGCCGCGACGACATGCGCGGGCACTGCGACGGTGAGGCGGCTCTGCCAGTCATCGATCGCCGCCGGATAGGTGACCTCGATCGCACGCGCAAACTCGTCGATCCGGGGAACCTGCGTCGCGGCATCCGTCGGCAGAGCGTCCCCCGCCGTCGCGCTGCCGTCCACGCTCGGCGGCGTCACGTCGATGAATCCGGATGCTGCCGCCCACCCCAGCAGCAGGTCGGCGGCGTCCAGCGGGATGCCGTCGGACCAGGCGGGCTCGCGCAGGTCATAGCGCACCGTGAACGGGTCGTCGCTGACGATCGAGACCGTGCCGAAGCTGTCGTCCGCCACGAACTCGCCGTCCACGAGATCGCCGAATCCGGCACGCGTCATCGCCGCGATGTCCAGATTGCCGGGTGTCGGCGCCGCTTCGGCGTTCCCCGAGGTGAACGCGGAGGGCCACCCCACGGTGACCGCCGAACCCGGCACCACGGTCTCCGGGAGAGCCGGAGCGCAAGCCGTCACGCTCAGCGCGAGGGCGACCGCCAAGAGTGCCGCGATGCGGCGTCGTGCGCTCATGAGGAGAGGGTCAGACGAGGTCGGAGCCGTCGTCACCCTCGGCCATCTCGCGGAAGCGCTCGCTCTCTTCGCTCTCCAGCCAGGCGCGGGCGTGCTCGAGCAGGACCGCGGGCGAGTCCTCCGCCTCCGCGGCCGTGTCGAACGGTCCGATCGTGTCCTCGGACGGACGCTGATCCGCGCGCTGCACCGACTGCGTCGTGAGGTTGTACCAGTAGGGCGCTCCGCCGCTCATTCTTCTCCTCCGCGCATCCGTTCGATCCTAAGCGCCGATGCGGGGCACCCCGCACGACAGAGGTCGTGGCGACGGTCCACGGACCGGCGCCACGACCTCGATGTCAGCTCGATGACTCAGCCGCCGGCGAGCTCGGCGTCCTTGTCGCGGATCGAGTCCGCCATGCGGTCCAGCGCCTGGGCCATGTCGTTCACGGCCTCGGCCGCATCATCCAGCGACGACGTGAGCTCGGAGTACGCGGTGGAGTACGCCTCGGAGGCGTTCTCGGTCTTGAAGCCGTCCTGGACGAGGTCGTCGATGACGCCCTGGAGTTCCTTCAGGGTGTCGGTGACGGTGCTGCGGCCATCGCGCAGGCGCGCTGCCGCACTCTCCATCTCGCTGTACGTTGCTCCGAAATCATGTCCGGCCATGAGAACCGCCTCCTGCGTTCGTCGTGGTGAGGCTCTGCGGCCTCTCGTGTTTCGAGGCTAGCCAAAGATCCCGAATCGGCACACGGGCAGGGGTACCCATGCCCATCACCGAGGCTCGGACTGCGCCACCGAGAGATCCAGCTCGCGGCGCGCGTACGCGTCGGGGACCGTGTCGGTCCGTACGAATGCGGCGAAGATCTCCGCCGCCTCGTCGGCGGTGAAGATCTCGCGAAGGAGAACCCGCACCGAGCGGTCCGGCCCGATGGGCACCAGGACGGTCTCCTCGGTCCCTGCATCCGCGGCCTGCCTCCTGCCGATCGTGTACAGGTGGTGATCGCCGTCCTCACCGCGCAGACGCGCTTCCACCGTCATCGCCTCGGCGGAGCCTGCGGCCTGGATGAACGTCTCCGCGTCGTCGTCGCGCGTGACGACGATGCTTTCCGGGTTCGATCCGCGCCAGAGCGTGTAGGTGAACCTGCTCGTACCGTCGAGCTTGCCGAGGACGGCGCGCACGTGCTCGGCGATCGGCCGGCGGCGCTCATCGATCCAGCCCGTCTGTCCTCGTGGCGTGGTCTCGGCAAAGGGGCCGTACGTCGTCATGGTTCCTCCCGGATGATCACCCTCGTGACCAGGATCTCATTGCCGTCCAGTGTGCCGCGTGCGGGCGCCCCCGCGTTCACCGCATTGTCGAACTGGTACTGGGTGTTGCCCGGCTGAAGATACTTCGCCAGCGCGCCGCCCGATTTGATCTCGATCCCGTCGTACGTGTTCTCCCCGTCGCCGTTGGCCACCAGACCGTCGTACTTGCGTCCGTTCTGCGGCGATCCCGGATAGTCGACGCGGACCTGCGTCGTGATGACCTCGACATCGTTGTCCTCCGCGTAATGCGCCAGGCCGAGCTGCTCCTTGTCCACCCAGGGCTTGTTCTCCTGGCCGGTGGCGTATCGCCCGCGCGCGTCACGGCCGTCGCCACGGTCCACACCCGGGCGGGACGCGTCGGGCACGTGGCCGTCGGGGGGCTGCACGCGGGTCGCGTCGAGATCGGTGACCTCGCCGGTGTTGCGGTTCTGCCTCTGCGCGTGCTTGCGGAACATCTCCGACAGCTGCCGGACGTGCACCGGCATGTCATCGAGCGCGTCCTTGAGCGGACGGATCACGGCCTTGCCGATGCTCATCTGCCTACCGCTCGGATCGTCAGGTCCACGGCGCCACCTCCGCTCCGACCCTACGAGCGCCGGTCGGCGTCGGTCGATGGGCAGAACAACCCGCTCCGGTCCTCTCAGCCGCCCGCGGCGATCACATCGTCGGCGCGCCGGGTGTCCCGCGCCGTCGCCGGCGTGTCGGAGACGAACGGCATCTGCATCGTCACCGCACGGCCCGCCTGCACGAAGATGCCGCGTCCGACCGGGAAGTCCGAGCGCTTCACGCGTCCGAATGCGGTCTTGAAGATCGCCTCGCCGTCGTAGGTGTCCGGCTTGAGGACGATCCCCTGGCGACCGGTCTTCCATTCGCCGAGCACGCCGATGCTGCCGCTCGCGCGGGAGATCTCGGCTTCGCCGATCAGCAGATGATCGCTGTCGTTCATCGCCTGCAGGAGCGCCCGCATGGGCCGGTCCGCCGCACCGTCCGCGAGGTGGGGCATGTCCTCGACCACGATCATGATGCGTCCACCGGGCGACTCGCTGACGACGAGCTCCGCGAGCTCGGTCACGAGCTCCTTCTCGTCTTCGGGCCGCGTGGCGCTGCGCACCCACGGGCGGAAGTCCTTGAGCTCGGAGCGCCTGCTGCCGAGGTGGTACATCTTCACCTGCGGGTCGAAGCGCTCCATCGCGACGATCAGAGCCTTGAGCGCGTTCGTGCGACCCGACGCCGGCGGACCGGAGATCACGAACGAACCGATCGGCTCGAACCCGTGCGCGGCCAGCGTGTCGTCCGCGACACCGAAGACCGGCATCCCGTCGACCTGCGCCGGCATCTCGTCCGCACCGACCATGGTCGGCAGCGCGCCGATCTCGGGAAGATCGCGGACACCCTCCGAGCGCAGTCGCTCACCGAGCGCCGCGAGGGCCTCCGTCTGCTCGACGACGTTCATCGTCCCGCCGAGCACCGCGATCTGCGCCTCGTGGCCGTCCACGATCGCCCGTCCGGGACCGGACTGCTCATCCAGCACGTCACGTGGCGCCCCGAGCAGCATGTACTGGCTCGGATCGCCCATGCGCAGCACGACGCGTCGCGAGATGTTCGCGGCGACCGCGCTGGGTACGGCGTTGCCGCGGTCGGCCGTGAGCACGGTGTGCAGCCCGAGCGTGCGGCCTTCGCCGAGGATCCGCATGAAGATCCGGTAGAACGGTCCGCGGCCGGGGGCGACCTCCCAGTCCTTCTTGAACTCGGGATAGTTGTCGATCAGCAACAGGATGCGCGGCATCCGCGGGTCGCGCAGCTCGCGGTACTCCTGCACCGAGGCGGCGCTCGCGGCCGAGAAGGCCGCCGCGCGACGGTCCATCTCGGCATCCAGGGTGCGCAGCAGCCGCTGGATGCGCTCGACGTCCGCACTGTCGACGACCGAACCCACGTGCGGCAGCGCCGCGAGCGCGCCGAGGGCTCCGGATGCGAAGTCCAGGCAGTACACCTGAACCCGCCCGAGGTCGGGTCGCATGCCGGCCGCGGTGCCGATCGTCTTGAGCAGGGTCGACTTGCCCGAGCCGGAGGTGCCGTAGATCACGAGCGAGCCGTCGCGGTCCGGTGCGAACACGGCCGCTTGCTGCAGCTGTTTCTCGGGCACGTCCACGAGCGCGATCGGGATGCGGGTGTCGCCCTCGTTCGGCAGATCGCGCAGGTCCACCACGGGTGCGAGATCATCGAGCCACGGCCGGCGGGGCCGCTGAAGGCGCGCACGGTCGGCCGCGTCGATGAGGGTGGACACGATCCGCTTCTGGTCGTTCGGGCCGAGGTCCTCCTCGTGCGAGTCCGACTCGGCGAGGCCCTCCGGCTCCCATTCGCGCGTGGCGCCGAAACGCAGTTCGGCGACGCGCACTTCGGCGGCGGCGGAATCGTCCTCCGTCGTCCAGCCTCCGGCGTAGGCGGACTGGAACGGCACGAGGCGACCGGGGCCGGTCTTGGCGATCGCGCGCCCCGGTACGCTCGCCGGGAATGTCGCCGCGATCGCGTCGTCCACGACGTCCCGTGAGTCGGATTCGTCCGCCATGCGCAGGGCGATGCGCAGGTTCGTGTTGGCGCGCAGATTGTCCTTGATCACGCCGGCGGGCCGCTGGGTGGCCATGATCAGATGGATGCCGAGCGAGCGTCCCCGCTGGGCGATGTCGACCACGCCGTCGACGAACTCCGGCATTTCGGAGGCGAGCGCGGCGAACTCGTCGATCACGAGGACGAGCGCGGGCGGGCACTCCGGATCCTGGCGCTTCTCGAGCTCGAGCAGGTCCTTCGCCTTCTTGCGGTTCAGGAGGTGCTCGCGGTTCTGCAGCTCGGCCCGGAGGCTCGTCAGCGCGCGGCGCACGAGGTGGGGGCTGAGGTCGGTCACGAGTCCCACGCAGTGCGGCAGCTCGACGCAGTCCGCGAAGGCCGACCCACCCTTGTAGTCGACGAAGAGGAACGTCACGCGGTCGGGACTGTGCGCGGCGGCCATGCCGAGCACCCACGCCTGCAGGAACTCCGACTTGCCCGCACCGGTCGTTCCGCCGACGAGCGCGTGCGGGCCCTGCGTGCGCAGGTCGAGGGCCATCGCGTTGCTCGGACCCTGACCGATGATCGCGCGGAGGGTGCCTGCTTTCTTGAGTCGCGGGCGGGGGTTCGGGGAACGGTCGACGATGGTGTTGTTCTGTCGCCAGCGTTCGATCACGACGGTCGGGTCTTCGGCGATCGCGGGGTCGACCAGCTGCAGGAACATGACCGACGTCGGGATGTCGGAAGAGTCGTGCACGACCGTGCTCGCGTCCACCACGGGCGCGAGGCGTCGCGCGAACATCTGCATGTACGCGTTGGAGACGCCCTCGACCTGCACGTGCTCGAAGTTCTCGCCGTTGCGGACGAGACCCACGACCGCGTCCTGCAGGCCCGCGGTGACGTCGATGTAGCTCCGGCAGACCGCGGGCAGGGATTCCACGGTGGGTGAGACGAACACCGCGTGCACGCCGTGGTCCGCACCGCGCTCGAGGACGTCCGTGAGCCGACCGCGGTCCACGGGGGCGTCGCCCGAGACGAAGACCACGACCGAGATCGGCGGCGTCTTCTTGTGCTCGGCCGCGGCCCGCGCCACGTCCGTGCCGTACCGCAGCGGATTCCAGTCCTCCTTGAAGGGGCCGCGGGGCTCACCGCCACCGCCGGCACTCTCCGCGCGCTGCACGTACTCCTCGAGCGTGCTGAGGAGTGCGGATGCCGTCGGCGCGGAATCGGCGAGCGCCAGGTCGCGGAACGGGCTCTTCTCGCTCGAGGTGTGCGGCATCCACTTCAGCCAGTCCAGCTGGGGCGTCCACGTCGAATCGGCGAAGGCGACCGCGACGAGGTCGTTCGGCGCGTGCAGACCGAACAGCTGCACCGCCAGTCCTCGCATCGTGTCGGCGACGGGCCCCTCGGGACCGGCGATGCCGATCGAGCCCGCGTCGGCGAGCGTCTCGAAGACGGGGACGTCGTCCACGAAGGCGTAGCGCTCCCGCAGCCGGTCGACGCGGTCGATGAAGTCGGGCAGCCCCTCGGGCGTGTCGACGTCGTCGATGCTGTTGCGGGCCGGCAGGCGACAGCTGCCCAGGCGCAACGCGAGGAAGTTCCAGTGCTCCGGGCGGCGTGTCCACAAGAGCGGCCCCAGTCGCATCGCATGATCGAAGACTTCTGCCACCGGGGGCGCCTCGGCGTTGCGGGCGAGCTCCTCCTCCGGCTTACCCCGGAAGAAGTCCTCCTCGAGCTGCTCGTACTGCCGCTCGAACAGGAGGATCTCGTGATTCTCGCCCTTCTTGCTCTGCGCGGACTGGTTGATGATGTTGCCGAACGCCATGAGCGGCGTCATCACGATCAGCAGGAGAGAGCGCGGGTTGCCGTTCAGCGCGTACAGCGCCATGCCCATGAGGATCGGGGCGATCAGGATGGGCCAGGGGAACAGTCGGCCGATCTTCTCGGTAGGCAGGCGCGGCACCTTGAACAGCGTGCCGGGATACCGCACCTCGACGCGGGGGCTGCGGTTGAACAGCAGCCCGCCGCCGCGTTCGATGATGGGCTCCTCCGTCGCCGAACCGTCGAAGGACCGCGCCCGGCGCAGCACCAGGGTCGTGCCGCCGATCACGAACGGCTCGCCCTCCTCGACGCGGACGCGCTGCACGGCGACGCCGTCCACGAGAACGCCGTTGGCGGAGTTCAGGTCGACGATCTCGATGTGCGTGCCGATCTCGAGCCGCGCGTGGCGTTTGGAGACCATGGGGTCGGCGAGGACCACCTCGTTCGCGGCGTCACGTCCGAGCGTCGCATGGCCGGCCGCGATCGGGAACTCCTGACCGGCGAGCGCACCGGCGGTGGCAACGAGCACCCCGACGGTCTCGCGCCGGTCGGCGACGGCGTAGTCCGGCCCGTAGTTGACGATGGATGCCGCGAATCCGGATCCGATGGCGGCCTCGCCGATCGGTACGTCGGGCTGCAGCGGCACGAGCCGGTCCCCGGTCGGCGGGGCGACCGCGAGCGTGAGCACGTCCTCGTCCGAGAACGGGGTCGAGCGTGTCGGGTCGGCCGCGGCGACATGACGCGCCACGTCACCGGCGGTCGCGGTGGAGTCCGCCGTGATCACGATGTCGACCGGGTCTCCGCTCGGCCGTCGCATCGTCAGTTTGAGCCTCACGCCGCTCTCCCACTCCTGCCGGCCGCGCCGGCGTTCATCATCCGTCTGTGACGGCTCACAGCCGCACCACTGCGGCCACACGGTCGCCGAGTCTGACCGAGTCCCCCTCGGTGGTGAGGATCGGTGTCCCGGCGACCACCGCGTATTCGGTCCCGGCCCGGATCAACCCCGAGCCGTTCGTCGAACCGCAGTCGGTGATCTCCACACCGTCCGCGACCGACCGCACCAGCAGGTGGGTCTTGGACAGGGACCTGCTGTCGTCGGCCAGCGCGACGGCGCGCGCCCCGGCGTGATCCGCCGCGTCGGGGTTGCGCCCGAGCAGCACGGCGCCGTCGATCGCGATCCTCTCGCCCGAGTCGAACACGAGCCCGAAGACCGCTGCACGGGCGGGCTCACGTGCACGCTCGGGCTCACGTGCACGCTCGGGCTCCGGCTCGCGGGCGAGCGGCGGCTCGGGGACAGAGTCGGGCGCGGGGTCCGACCCGAGCGCACCGGCCGGCGCGGACTCCGTATCCCGTGCCGTCGGCAGTGCCGCGGCATCCGTCGGTTCCTGTCCCTGCACGATCTCGCGATAGCCGCCCAGCACCGGAGTGCCGGGCTGCACCTCGAGCGGTGTCGCAGCCGGAGCCGCGGTGGCCAGACCGATCGCGGGTCGATCGCGGGCGTCGTGCGGACGGGCCATTCCGATGACGCCGGCGCTGACGCGACCGGCCGGGCGGTATTCGGGCTGCGCGTCCGGATCCGCGGGCGTCGCGAGCGACGGCAGTGCCGAGCGGCCCCGGGTCGGCTCCGCCTTCACGACCTTGCGCGCCACGCGCATCCGCTTCTGGTCGTACGGGTTCAGACCGCGTCGCACATCGACGAGCCAGACTCCGGTGGCCTTGTCGTGCAGTCCCCGGCCGCGCCCCTCGGGATCGAACGTGGGCGAGACCAGCAGGAAGGCCGGACCCAGCAGGGGAATGATCCCGCTCGCGATCAGGAGCACGAAGCGCACGAAGACCGCACCGACGCGGGGCCGCTCAAGGGTGCGGACGTTGACGCTGCGGATGCCGGCCGCGGCCTTGCCGATCGTCACGCCCTTCACGCCGTGCAGGATCAGCTGCACCACGAGGTACACCACGCCGAGCAGCGTCGAGACGCCCGCGGTCACGGCGGCGAGGAGGAAGTCCGGGTGATTGAGGAAGCCGTAGGGCGAGATCGCACCGGTCGCGAGCTTGGCCACGAGCGGCACGGCGCCGATCAGGAGGGGAAGTGCAAGGACCGCCCAGATCCCGACATCCACCGCGAAGGCCAGTGCACGGCGCCCGAACGGCGCACGCAGGAGTCCAAGGGCCTGCGCGTACGCGGGATCCGGTCGACCTTCGGCATCGAGACCCTCGATCGTCGACTTCTGCTCGGCGATGTCCCAGATCATCCGTCGACGCACCCACGCACGGGCTCGGAGACGCGGCCGTCGTCCCGGCGCAGCATCACGTCGACACACACCGTGCCTTCCGCGACGGGGAGCTGTGCCACGGGCTCCTCCGTCTGCTGCGGGTCGACCTCGCCGGAGACCTGGACCCGGCTCCAGATGAACGTGTCACCCTCCTGCGGGTCGCGGTTCAGCCACGTGAAGACGATCACCTCGCCCTGCCGCGATCCGGTCAGCTCCGCCACTTTCGGCACGAAGTCCGAGACGACATCCTGCGGCTCGGACGTCTCGACCGTCTCCGGGGGCGTCGAAATCGTCGAGGCCAGCACGTTCAGTCCCACGATGCCGCCGATCACGACCAGTACGGCGGCCGCTGCGGACAGCGCGATCCACAGACCCTTCCGCGTCGGGCGCGGCGGAGCGGACGCAACGACCATGGGACTCTCGGTCGGCGGTGCGGGATACGGCGCGACGGTTCGCGGCGGACGCAGCAGAGTGCGCTCGTCATCGGTCGCCGGCGTCTGGGTCGCGGGGGCCCGCATCTGCGTGGCGTCGTCCACCGCGCCCGTGTCGCCCGCCGCCGTGACCGGCGGCGCATCGAACCGCGGGACATCCGCCGCGACGGCGGGGCCGCCCTTGCGCTGCGTGGTCGCCGACGGGCGGGTGAAGCCCGCGTCGGGGTCGATGCTGACGATCTCGCGGACCCGCGTGAGACCGTCGCCGTCATCGTCGAGGTCTTCCGCGGGCGGGTGGTCGTCGACGATGTCGATCGGGGTCACCGAGTGGGAGAGCTCGATCTGCACTTTCTGGAGAGCGCGCGCGAACGCGACGGCGCTCGGATAACGATCGTCCGGGCGCTTCGCCATCGCCCGGTCGAGAACCCGTTCCAGGCTCTCCGGGACGTCGGGGCGCGCCGTGGAGGTCAGCGCCGCGTTCTCGATCCGCTCGATCAGGTCGGCGCTGGAGTTGCGCTCCCCCGGCCGTTCGAAGGGCGAGCGCCCGGCGAGGAGCGTGTAGAGCGTCGCACCGAGGGCCCACACATCGGTGCGCGGTCCGCTCTGCGGAGGTTCGGCGAAGGACTCCGGCGGTGACCAGGGAATGGACATCCCCGCGGCCTCTCCGGTCGCGCCCGTCGTGGAGGCGATGCCGAAGTCGGTGAGCGCCGGCCGGTTGTACGCGGTCACGAGGATGTTCGCGGGCTTGATGTCGCGGTGCAGCACCCCCGCGCGATGCGCCGTCTCCACGGCCCCGGCGACCTGGATGCCGACGCGCAGCGCCTCGGCGACCGAGAACGTCTCCTTGCGGGCACGCTGCTGCAGGTTCGGCCGGGGGCAGTACTCCATCACGAGGTAGGGTCGGCCGTCGCCCGCGACGCCCGCCTGATAGATCGTGACGATCGCGGGGTGCGTGGAGAGCATCGCCATGACGTTGGCCTCGTCGGCGAACTCCTGCGCGGCGCCGCTGGAGATCCGGTCGGCGAGAAGCACCTTCACCGCGACTTCGCGGCGTGGCATCTGCTGCTCGTAAAGGAAGACGTCGGCGAACCCGCCGGTGCCGAGGGGCTCCACATAGCGGAAGCCGGGCAGCTCCGGCGGAGTGGACGGCGGCCGGCTCACGGCAGATCCTCGAAGACGACTTCGACACCGTCACCGAGGTCCACGACGTCGCCGGAGAGCACGATCGTCTGTTCGCCCGGGTGGAGGCGAACGGGCTCGGCGCCGCTGCGCAGCAGTGTCGACCCGTTCGTCGTGTGCAGGTCGATCACGACGACGGTGTCGCCCTCGGGACGGATCTCCAGGTGGCTGCGCGAGATGTCCTGCTGCGGGCTGTCGACCGCGATGAGGTGGGGAAGGTTCGCGCCTCCGGCGCGCGCGGCTCGGGGCCGGCGACCGATGATCACCGTGCGGTCGAGCGTCACGACCTGCCCGGTGGAGACGCGCACGCGCCCGCTCGCCGCCGGGACGACCGGGAGGATCGCCGTCGGCGCGTCGCTCGCCGGGGGCGCCTGCTCGCGCAGCGCCCGCAGCTCGGACACGGAGATCGTCGCACCGTCGTGGTCGCCCTGAGCGGATGCCGGGGCTGCGGGGGCCCGCTCGACGCCGGCGACCGGCGCGGAGTGGACGGTCGCACCCCACAGCTGGTCGAAGTCTTCGCTCGTGGGAGCCAGCGTGACCTCGCTCGGCAGGAGCGTGGCGTCGGGGACGGAGGGTTCGACGGGCACCGGCTCAGGCGCCGACTCCGGCTCCGACACGGGTGCGGGCTCGGGCGCGGCCTCCGGCTCCGGTGCACGTGCGGGCTCCGGCTCGGGCGCGCGCTCCGGCTCCCGGGCGGCAGGGCGCTCGACCTCGGGTTCGCGCGCGACCACGGGCGCCGCGGCCGGCCGGGACTCCTCGAGGTCCGCGCTCGCCGCCGCGGCATGGACGACCCCACTCCCGAGGGGGAGCTCGATGCCGTCGCCACCCCCACCCAGTGCGATCTCCACGCGGGTGGCACCGCCGACGAACCTCTCGCTCCACGTGGTCAGCTCGGCGCCGGAGAAGTGCTGCACTCCCCCGGCGGTGCCCACGTGCGCGGACACGTCGCCGCGCAGCGCGATGCGCAGATCGGTCCCATCCGCGACCGCCGCGACGAACGGGGGAAGCGCGGCGAAGTCACCGCCCGCGTGGGAGGCGAGGACGTCGAGGACCGTCGCGAGCGACCTCTGGTCCGGCATCCGGTCCCAGAGTGTGCGCACGACGTCCGCCGGCGTCTCGGGCGGCAGGGCGACGAGGACACCGGGGAGGGCGATGAGGTACCACGGGCCCGGTCGGTAGGTCGTGTGCATCAGCGAACTCCTCCTGCGGCTTCCCGCGGACGCGTGTCCATGTCCATGTCCGAATCGGTCTCGAGAAGCGTGCCCGGGCGCGAGGCGACCGAAACGGCGTCCACGACGACCACGGTGATGTTGTCGCGCCCGCCGGCCTCGACCGCCTCACCGACGAGGACGTCGGCGGCCTCCTGCGGGTCCGGCACGCTCGAGAGCACCGCGCGGATCCGCTCGTCGGAGATCTCGGAGGTCAGACCGTCCGAGCACACCAGGATCCGGTCGCCGAGCTCCGCCGGAAACAGCCAGTAGTCGGCGTCCCCCGTGCTGCTCGCGCCGATGGCACGCGTGATGATGTTGCGGCGCCGGTCGGTGAGGGCTGCCTCCGGGGTGAGCTCACCGGTCTCGATGAGCTCTTGGACGACCGAGTGGTCCACGCTGATCTGCTCGAGCTCGCCGTCGGCGAGCCGGTACGTCCGGGAGTCGCCGATGTTGACCGCGAGCCAGTACCCCATCCCGTCCACGGCTGCGATGACCACACCGCTGAGGGTGGTGCCCGCCCGCCCGTCCGCCGAGAGGGAGAGCCGTTCGACGACGACCCGGGCCCGCGCGAGGGCGAGACGCACGTCGTCGAGGTGAAGCGACGTGCGTCCCACCGACGTCGCGAATTCCGCGATCACCGCGGCACTGGCGCGCTCGCCCGCCTCGTGCCCGCCCATCCCGTCGGCGACCACGAACACGGGCGCGCTCGCCAAGTGCGCGTCCTCGTTCAGGGCGCGGCGCAGACCCGCGTGCGTCGCGGAGCCGGTCGAGACGACCAGCGCCGGCCTCACGCGTAACCGCCGATCGTCACGATGCGGTCGCCGATCTCGATCGCGTCGCCGAGGCGGACGGTCACGCGCTGGCCGGCCGGGCACGCGATGCGCTGCCCGTCGCGGACCAGGGTCATGCCGTTCGTGGAATGGCGGTCGCGCACCCATCCCCCGGACGCCTCGGCTGCGGCCTCGAAGTGCGTCTTGGACAGCGACAGCGTCTCGTCCCGGACCGACACGATCACCGCCCCGTCCTCGGGCGTCGGGTTGCGGCCGAAGATCGTGCGTCGCGACACCGAGGTGCGGGTGCCGTCGTCCCACGTGAAGACGAGTCGGTGACCCGGGATGCTGATGCGCGTGTCCTCGATGTCGTCGGGCTCCGGCGCGATCAGGGCCGGAGACGGCGCCGCGGGATCCGGGCGGGACGGTGCGGGCGGCGCCGCGGGATCCGGGCGGGACGGTGCGGGCGGCGCCGCGGTCGCGGCGGGCGGCGCCTGGACGGTCGCGTCGAGTTCGTCGGCGCCCGTCTGCGCCACGGGCGCGTCTTCCCGGACTGCGGAGCTCCGGCTGACCCCGGGGACGAAGGCGATGAGCGCCCCCTGGTCCGTCGAGGCGACCGGAGGTGCGCTGCTCGGCGCGGGCGCGGGCGCCGGTGCCGGGCGGGTCGCGGGTGCCTGCGCCGCGGGAGCGATGTCCGCGGATGCCGGTGCAGCGGCATCCGGCTTCGTCGTCGCGGGAGCAGCATCCGTCTTCGCCGTCTGCGCCGAGGCGACGTTCGCGTTCGCGTTCGCGTTCGCGTTCGCGTTGAGCATGAGCGCACCTGCCGCTTTGTCGTGCCACCCTTGGAAGCGGCCGGAACCGTCGAACAGCGGGGTGAAGTACCCGACGACGATCGCGCACGCCGCCCAGAACACGATGTTGCGCAGGAGAGCCCGACCGAACCCCAGGCGGGCGTCGCCCGTCGCCGTGGCGAGCCGGAGTCCCTGTGCCCGCATGCCGATCGAGCCGCGGCCCGCCTGCATCAGGGTGTAGATCACGAGCCAGCCGAGGATCAGGAGCGCGGCGATGATCCCGCCGATCAGAAGCGCCGTGAGCATGCCCTGCGGGCCCACGACCGTCGCCGTCACGATGACCGCGCCGATGAGGACGAAAACCAGCGCCGTCTGGATGAACGCGTCGATGACGTACGCGATTGCGCGCCGAGAGATCGGCGCGATGGGTGCGGACGGATCCTCCGTCATGGCGTTTCACTCTCCTCGGACGTCGACTGGCTCGCGGCCTTCCCCTCGATCGTGCCGGATCCGCCGCGGACACGCGCGGTGGCGGCGTCGCGGAGTCCACGCAGACCGGACGAGATCGCCGATCCGGTCAGGAGCGAGCGCAGGCTCAGGCGGGCCTTCATGCGCTTCCAGAACCCGGCCCGCTCGCCCAGCGACCCGACGATCTCCTCGACCTCGGTCCAGAACGCCTCGACGTCCTCCGGTGTCGGATCCGACGGCCCGAACACCTCGGCGTCCGCGCGCTCGGCGAGGACGGTCACCCGCGGGACGTCGAGGCTGACGGCGACGGCCGCGGCCTCCTCCGGTCGCGTTCCCCCCGTCTCCAGGCGCGCCCCGTAGTCGACTGCACGATCGGTCAGTTCCTCCCACCCGCCGCTGATGCGGTCGGCCGGGCGGGCGGCGGTGCGTCGCGAACGGCGTTTGGCGGCCTTCCACGCGCCGATCAGGATGAGGGGAGACAGCAGGAGGGCGATGATCGCGAGCGAGATCGCCCCGATCAGCAGGATCGTCCCGATGATGCCGGCGAGGTTGATCGACTCGTCCTCGGACTCGCGATCCTCCGGCAGCGTGGGCGGCAGGTCGACCGGCTCCTGCGGCGGGGGCGGCGGCTGCAGGACCTGCGGCTGCGGATCCGTGCGGGGCTTGGTGTTCTGGTCGTTCGGGACCTGATCCTCCGGCGGGGTGGGGTCGAACGGGAGCCAGCCGACGCCGTCGAAATTCACCTCGACCCACGCGTGCACGTCGTCACCGGTCGCGGTGAAGACCGCCTGGCCGGAGTCCTCTTCCTCGGGGTAGTAGCCCATCACGACGCGGGCGGGGATGCCGACCTCGCCGGCCAGCAGCGCCATCGCCGCGGCGTACTGCTCGTCGTCGCCGATCATCTGGTCGCCGCCGATGAGCGTCGTGATCCGCTCCGACGTATGCCCGGCGCGCGAGAGCACCTCGCCCTCGAGTCCGTGGCTGAAGAATCCGCCTTCGGAGAGGAAGGCCTCCAGCGCCCGGACCTGCTCGATGGGCGACTCCGCACTGGCCACGGTCTCCGCCGCGAGCGCGGCGAGCTCTTCGGGCACGTTGCTCTGCTTGGGCTGCGCGACCTTCCCGAAGTCCACCTCGGCGAGCTGGTCGTCATCGGGGATCGTGGGGATCACCGCGTCGACGGTGTACTCGTCCCCGCGGCGGAGCTTCGGGGTGACCACAGCGGTTCCGGTGGACGGGTTGACGTACGTGCCGCGGCGCAATTCGTCTTCCCGGTCGCCCGAGTAGCGGATCTCGGTGGGCTCTCCGGCCACCGGGAGCCACACCTCGCGATACTCGCCGACCGCGATCCGCAGCGTCACCGGGATCCCCTCGGCATCGGGTGAGATGTCGGAGCGCAGCGGAGTGAAGGCGCTGGTCGAGGTCGGGCCACCGTCGGCCACGTTGTAGACCATGCCGTCGTAGTCGTCCATGACCGCGGTGCGGATGCGCGCGTCACGCGGCAGTCCCTCGACCGTGAACAGCGTGTCGGAGGCGTCGTCGCGGACGTTCTTGCGGAACGACTGCAGCGGGCTGGGGTAGTCGCGGACGTTGAAGGGCGGGATGATCGCGTCGCGGAAGACATGGCGGGGTTCCGCCGGCGCCGCGACGGCACTCGTCGCCACGCCCGCGCCGACGGCGACCGCGAGCACGCCGGCGCCGGCGAGCAGGCGACGCATGCGCATGTGGGACGCACGGGCCGGATCGACCTGACCGACCGAGACGGCGCTGTTCTGGGGGGCCCAGATCTGGCGCAGGGCGAGCCAGGCGGTCGCGCCGACGGCGAACACGATCCCCTGCACGATCGGGAAGGCGGGCTCGGGGGTGCCGAGCGCGATCACGAGCATCAGGAGCACCGCCGGAGGGATCAGCGCCCACCCGACCTGACGCAGACGCAGGGCGAGGGATGCCGTCGCCGTCGCGGTCACGAGCGCGAGGAGGAAAGGCACGATCAGGTGGCCGTCGGCGGCGGCGACCGGTGCGACCGTGGTGAGCATCTGCTTCCACGCGGTCACCGTGCCCAGCACCAGGCTCTGCAGGGTCTGCAATGAGGGGATGACACCGAGGATCGTCGTGGACGGGAGGGCGAGGGCACCGCCGAAGACGAGATAGGCGGCGATCACGAGGCCGGTCACGACGAGGATGCCCCACCGGCGCCAGGCGGCGAGTGCGGCGATGCCGAGGCCGAGCAGGATCCCGCCGATCGCCGCGGGAAGGAAGGAGGCCCCGGCGAAGGTCGGCCAGAAGCCGACCAATGCGGTCGCGGTGAGCAGCGCCGTCGCTCCCAGGTCCAGGATCCACCGGCGCGGCGCGATCACGGAGCGTGCAGCTGATGTGTCGGTCATGCGAGCACCTTCGACAGGGCCGCGGGGATCTGCTCGAGCGCGCCGATCGTGATCACGTCAGCCTCGCCGATGCGGCGCAGCGTGGGAGCGGAGGCCGTGGTGTCCGTGACGACGGCGAGCGCGCGGGCACCGAACGGCAGTCGCGAGCAGGCCAGGCGCAAGTCCTCGGTTCGCACCTTCGACCCGCAGACGAGCACCACGACGCTCGCGAGCGGCATCGTGGCCGACACGACGCCGGCAAGGTTCGCCAGGCCGCCCTCGCGCGGCTTGCTGGCCTCGAGCGCCGCGAGCGAATCGAGGAGCTGCTTGCCGGTCCCGGCGGGGAGCTCTCGCCCCTGCACCCGCACGTCCACGCGCTGCGAGTCACGCAGCGCCCGCAGTCCGATGGAGCCCGCGGCGGAGATGCCGAGCTCGAAGTCCTCCGCCGTGTCGTAATCCCCGCTGGAGCGTGAGAGGCCGATCACGAAATGCGACCGACGCGTCTCCTCGTATTGGCGGACCATCATCGTCCCGGTGCGCGCCGTCGAGCGCCAGTGCACGTGGCGCAGGTCGTCGCCGGGCTGATACTCGAGCAGGGCGTGGAACGAGACGTCGTCGCGCGACAGATCCGCGGCGGGAAGACCCTCGAGGTCGCGCAGGTAACCGAGCGACTGTCCGTCGAAGAGCACCGTACGCGGGTGCACGAAGAGGTCGACCGGCTCGTCACGGCGGTGCGCGCGTTCGAAGAGGCCGAGCGGATCGCCGCGCACGACGCTGACGGGGCCGACCTTCACGACACCGCGCTTCTGCGTCGGAATGGCGAAGAGCTCCTCCGCCTCTTCGCCGGGGGCGAGGCGCTGGATGCCGAACTCGCCGCGACCGGCGCCGACGGGGAGCACGATGCGGGAGGGCAGGATGGCCCGCGAACCCCGGTTGGCTAGGGTCAGGGCGCCGACGGCCCGTTCACCCACGACGACGCGCGTCCGCGCGAGGTCGAGGGACACGTCGTACGCCGTGCGACCGATCAGGAAGAGCGCGCACAACCCGACCGTGATGGCCAGCACGATCGCGACGATCGTCAGTTCGGACCATCCCGCGACCTGCCCGACGATCCACGAGCCGGCCGACGCCGCGATGAGCACCCACGCCAAAGGCCGGACGGCGGCGGTGATCAGGCGAAGGCGCGCGAGGACGCGCACCCCGATCAGAGCGGCGACGTCCTGCCATCCGGCCTCGCGCGTCGAATCGGGCGCCGAGGGTGCCTCGGCGACCATCAGGCCGCCGTTCGCGCCTGCGGAGCCGCGACCGAGTCGAGCACGCGATCGATCACGGTCTGGCTGGTCGTGCCGGCGAACTCGGCCTCGGCATCCAGCATCAGACGGTGCTGCCACGTCGGACGTGCCAGCGTCTTGATGTCATCGGGCAGGACGAAGTGACGCCCGTGCGCGGCCGCCCAGACCTTCGCGATGCGGACCATCGCGATCGAGCCGCGAACGGACACGCCCAGGCGCGTCGCGGGATCGTTGCGCGTCGCCTCGGCGAGCTGGGCGACGTACCGCAGCACCGCGGGGTCGACGTGCACCGTCGCCGCGAGATCGGCCATGTCCGCGACCGCACCCATCGTGATGATCGCGCTCAGCCCCGCGGACGGGTTGCGGTTGGAGGCACCGGCGAGGATGCTCTCCGTGACCGCGAGGTCGGGGTATCCGATCGAGGTCTTGATGAGGAATCGGTCGAGCTGCGCCTCGGGGAGCTTGTACGTCCCCGCCTGCTCGATCGGGTTCTGGGTCGCGATCACGAGGAAGGGGCGTCCGGTCTCGTGGGTCACGCCGTCCACGGTGACCCGCGACTCCTCCATGACCTCCAGCAGTGCCGACTGCGTCTTCGGCGATGCGCGGTTGATCTCGTCGGCCAGCACGATCGAAGCGAAGATCGGGCCCTTGTGGAACTCGAACCGGTGCGTCTGCTGATCGTAGATCGTCACGCCGGTGACGTCGGAGGGCAGGAGGTCGGGGGTGAACTGGATACGGGAGCTCGTGCCCTGCACGGTTGCGGCGAGCGCTTTGGCGAGGCTCGTCTTGCCGGTCCCGGGCGCGTCCTCGAGCAGCACGTGCCCCTCCGCGAGCATCGAGGACAGCACCAGCGAGACGACCTCGTGCTTGCCCTGGACCGCTTTGTCGATGTTCTGCACCAGCCGGTCGAAGGTCTGGTGGAACCAGGCGGCCTGTTCGGGGGTCATGCTCATGTCAGTTCATTCCTCTGCGATGACGAGAATCAGATGGGGAGAAGGGCGCCGGCTACCAGCTGCGTTTCTCGTAGGCCTTGCCGTTGATCTCCACCCAGACGTTCACTCCCGGGTATCCGAAGTAGCACCCGAGCTGCTGCGTGCCGTTGGCGTCGAGCCGCCACGAGGAGCCGCTGTTGATCTGGCCGCGGTCCGAGTGGCACACGATGTTGTACGTGCCGGCGTTGAAGTCGCGCGTGTTCACGACGAAGTAGGCGCACGACGCGCTGCTGCAACCCGGCTGACCCTGCGCACTGGCACCCGGGGTGACGAACGCGCGGGGCGTCGGCGGGTCGTCCGTCCGCGCCGAGGCGGAGGCGACCGGTGACCAGGCACCCGTGGAGTCCTGTGCACGCACGTCGATCGAATGCGTCTGCTGGTAGCCGTTGCCGACGGTCCGCGAGCCGTTCGCGCCGACGTCCTGCCACCCGCCGCCGTCGATCCGGATCTGCGTCGTCGTGATCGGCCGGCCGTTGTCGGATCCGCCCGAGTTCCAGCTGACCTCGACGCTCTGGCCCAGGTTCCTGGCGTTCGCTGCCGGCGCGAACGGCTGTCCGTACGGGGTCTCGCGGACACCGTTCGACACCGCGCCGGCGTACGTCGTGCCGTCGACCGTGGCGACGGCGCGCATCTCCACCGTGTACGCCGTGCCGTTTCCGAGCCCGCCGATCACGCCGTTGCCGGGGAAGCCCGCCCAACCCCCACCGTTGAGTCGGTACTGGTAGGCGACCTCGCTCGTGGACGCGCCACCGCGCGACCCGGGCGTGAAGGCCACGGTGAGCTGGCGGTCTCCGGCGGTGACGGAATCGATCCGCGGCGCGGAGGGCGCCACAACACCGCGGCGCGGCGCGGACATCGGGCTCCACTCCCCCCAGCCCGCCTTGTTGTGCCCGCGGATGCGGTACGTGTATGCGCTCTCGGACGTCGGTACGACGACCGCCTGGCTGTTCGCGCCGGCGCCGGGCGTCAGCGTCCGCTGCAGGGTCGATCCCTGCCACACCTCGAGCTGGTATCCGTCGATCGCGTCGCCGTTGCTCGGCGGGGTCGCCCAGTTCACCTGCATCTGGGCCTGGTCTCCGACGGGTGCGAGTTCGGCCGTCGTCGGCGCGGACCCCGCCAGCGGGGGCCCGGCGGGCACTTCGGACGCCGACCAGTTGCTCCAGCTCGACGGTTCGGGTGCCCGGTTGTGGGCCTGCACGCGGACCTGGTAGTTGCCGCCGTTCTCCAGCCCCTCCCACGTGACGGAGTTCCCGGTCACGTCCTTCTGGGTGATGCCCGACGGCGGCGCCGGAGAGATCTCCAGCGTGTAGCGCTCCACGGGCGAACCCGGCGTCGTCGGCGTCGTCCACGCCACATTGAGCGACTTGTCGCCGAACGTGAGGGTGGGCGGGTTCGGGGTGTCCGGACGCGCGTCGGGTCGTGCGACCGCAGACGATCCGGACGGCTTGGACTCGCCGACGCGATTCGTGGCCGTCACCTGGAACACGTATTCCACGTTGTTCGTGAGACCGTCCAGCGTGCAGGTCGTCGACTGGCACTCCTTCGAGTACGCGCCGCCCTGGACGGCGCGCACGGTGTACTTCGTGATCTCGGCTCCGTTGTTGGATGCCGCGGCGTACGAGACGACGACCGTCCGGTCCTGCACGCTCGTCACCGTCGGCGCACCCGGCGCCTCGGGGACGCCCTGGACGGTCAGCACGACCTGTCCGGTCGCCTCGCGATCACGGTCCTCCGTCGCGTCCTGGATCGTGTAGCGCACGACGAGGGTTCCCACGAAGTCGGCCGACGGGGTGACCACGACATCCGATCCGTTCACGCTCGCCTGGCCCGAACCTGTCTCTACGGCGGCCGAGATGACCTTGAGCGGCGTCTCCGGGAACGGGTTGAAGTCGTTCGCCAGCACCGGGACCGTGACGCTCTTGCCCTGATCCGCCTCGGGCAGCGTGTCGGTGTTCGCCGCGGGCATCGCGCGGTTGGACGCCGTGACCTGGACGAGAACCGTTCCCTCGACCGGCTCCGTCTCGCCGTCCGAGACGCGCAGCGTGAGGGTCGTCGCGGCGCCCTTCTTGGCGTTCGAGGAGGCCTCGACCAGCAGACGATCGCCGTCCACCCGCGCCGAGATGCCCTTCTCCTGACCGCCGGTCAGGGTGTACTCGTGCTTGCCCTTGTCCTCCGGATCGGGGTCCGTCGTCAGGGCGGCGAGATCCAGCACGGTCGCATCCTCACCCGGAGCGACGTTCACCTGGCCGCCGACGAAAGAGGGCTGCTGGTTGTCCGGCGGGATGACGTTGATGGGGATGCTGAGCGTCGCCTTGCGGCCCTCGGGGTCGTCCGGGCCGGAGCCGTCGGTGACCTCGAACGTGAGCGCATCCTGACCGAAGTAGCCGTCGGCCGACGTGTAGACCAAGGTGCGCTCGTCCTTGACGAGGTCCGCGCCGTTCGAATTGACCGCGCTCACCTTCGCGTGCTCGGTGATGACGACCTCGCCGCCGCCGGCGACCGTGACGTACTTCGACAGCGGCACTTCCTTCGTCTCTCCGCTGAGCACCTCGATGGGCTTGGTGGAGGTCAGAGTGGGTCGCAACCCGGCTTCGGAGGGCACGAAGATGAAGGCGGAGGACTGCAGACCGTCCTGGTCGGTCAGCGTGTAGCGGATGAGCTGGAGCTCGTCCGTCACGGTGACCCGCACCTTGCCGTCCTGAAGGAGGCGCGCTCCCGCACCGACTTCGACGTCGAGCCGGTCGGTGGTGCCGTCCGGGTCTTCGTCGTTGTCGAGGATGTCCAGATCAGCGGACAAGGTCTCCGCGTCGAGATCGGACGGCCGCAGACGATCGTCGCGAGCGACAGGCGCCTGCAGCGGCACGTCCTCGTCCACGGTGATCTGCAGGACCGCGGTGGCCGTCGCGCCGCGCGCGTCCTTCACGGTGTACTGCAGCGACGTCTCCACGGCCCGGTCCGGCGCCTGGACGAGCACACGATCACCGGAGACCCTGGCGGACAAGCCGTCGATCGCGGGCACTTCGAGACCGTTCTTGACGAGGGCGAGGTCATCGCCTTCCGGGTCGGAGTCGTTCACCAGGACGGGCACCGCGATCTCGCGGCCGGGGCGCACCACGACGGCATCCTTCACCGCGTACGGGGCCTGGTTGACCTCCTCGGCCGGGGCGATGCCGACGCGGATCGTCGCGGTGCCCTCTTTGCCGAGGCGGTCGCGCACGCGGTAGCGGAACACATCCACTCCGGTCGAGCCGTCAAAGGCCTCATAGGTCAGGTAGTTCTGCGCGACCTCGACGATGCGACCCTTCGTCGGGCTCGACGAGATGTCCAGGAGCTCGACGGAATCCCCGTCCGCATCGATGCCGTCCAGCGGCACGGCGATGTCGATCGACGTGCCCGACAGCGCGCGCGCCACGATGTCCCGGGGTCGCGGCGCGGCGTTGGTCTCCTCGACGACCGGCAGAATCTGCACCGTGACATAGCCCGCGGCCTTCTGCTCGCGCGAATCGACCGCCTCGTATGTGAGGTACACGGTCTTCGCCTCGGGCCCGGCCTTGAATCGCACGGTGTCCTGCGAGACGAACGCCTCCCCGTCCTCGGGGTCGACGAACGGCTCGATGAGCTCGGGGGCGACATGCAGGGCGTCATCGCTCGGATGGGTGTCGTTCGCCAGGACCGGGATGGTCACGACGTCTCCCGCTCGCACGGTCGCGGTGTCCGGATTCGCGACGGGCTGGAGGATCTTCTCCGGCGCGGGGATCGGCACGACCACGACTTCGCCGTCCGCGGACTGCGTGCCGTTCGAGATCCGGTACGAGATCCGCACCTGCTCCTCGAGCGTGCCCTGGTCGGTGATGCGCAGGGTCTCGTGGTTGAGCACCGAGACGGACACACCGGTCCCGGGCTCGATCGACACCGACTGCACGACCAGGATGCCGCCGGCCGGGTCCGTGTCGTTGTTGAGCACACCGATCAGCACATCGCCGCCGGTCGGCAGAAGCGCCACGTCCCGGACCGCGACGGGGGGCAGATCGACCTGGGCGGCTTCGATCACGTCGATGCGGACGATGCCCTCGCCGTTCTCGGGACCGGCGGTCGCCAGGTACTGCACGTAGTACACGCCGACCGTCGGGGCAGTGAACGTGAAGGTCTTGTTCGTGAAGTCCGGCAGCACCGTCGCGCCGGGTACCTCATCGACGCGCCCGAGCCGGAGCTGTTCACGTCCGGAACTGGTGTCGTTCGCGAGCGGGGCGACCGTGATCTGCTCGCCGACGTGCGTCACGACGTGATCCGCATTCGTCTTCGGCTTCGTCGAGCCCTGCGGGCGGACGTCCAGGGTGAGCGTCGTCGTCGTGACCTCGCCGAATCCGTCCGCGACCGTGACCGGGATGTCCTTGCGCCCCTGCAGGCTCGCGGTCGCCTTGTAGGTGAGCTGTCCATCGGTGCTGAAATCGACCTCGTCGCCGGGGGCGGCGACGACCTCCTTCAGGTAGATGTCGTCACCGTCCGGGTCGATCCAGTCCGGAAGCACGTTGTAGGAGACCGTGCCACCGGTCTCCACCGTGAGGGAGGTCTTGCGCTTGGGCGTGGGCGCGGCGTTCTGGTCGTCTTCGTGCACGGACAGCGTCACGGTGGCGGTGTCGGTGCCGCCCCGGCCGTCGTCGATCTCGTAGGAGAACGTCGCCGACCCGGTGGCGTTCTCATCGACCGCGATCTGCGGGGATGCGCCGTTGTAGATCGGCTGCACCGTGCCGATCGAGGTCTTCTGCTCGGCGACGGTGGCCACGAGCACGTCGCCGTCGGGATCGTTGTCGTTGTCGATCACCGGGAGGAGCGCCGACGCGCCGGGGCGCACGCCGAACGAGTCGTCTTCCGCGACGGGAGGCGTATTCACTTCGCTGCGCTCGGGCAGGGTGGTCTCGACGGTCTCCTCGGTGGAGTCGTCCTCGTTCTCCGTCTCGCCTTCCGGCGGCGTGAGATCGTTCCAGTTGTCGACGCGCTGGAGGCTCTCGTTCGCCATCCACGCCGCGCCGCCGACCGCGTCGTTCAGGATGATCACGTCGCGGTTGACGCGGAACACGAGACTTCCGACGTCCTGTGCGTCCTCGATCGCGGCCGAGACGTCGCTGTCGGTTCCGGTGCAGTCGCGCAGGAACGCCCCTGAGCCCGCCCAGGCACCGTACGTGCACCCGCGGAGCCAGACCGGCGCCGCAGGAGCGCCCTGTCCCTTCGCCGGGACGATCACCGGATCCGCGCCGTCCAGCGGAACCCGCACGAGCTCGGACCCGGTCGCGACGGCCACGGCGTCGGTCTGCTCGGAGGCCTGCTGCAGAACCGCGCCGTCGAGGTTCGGGACCTCCGTCCGCATCCCACCGGGTGACATGACCGCACCGGCGACCGGATCGAGCACGACGGGGGTCGTCCCGACGGCCGTGATGGTCGCGCCGCCGGACGACGCCGGCTCGCCCAGCGAAGCCGTCGAGGGTTCGCCGGCCTGCCCCTCGTTGTCGACCGGAACCGTGACGACCTCGTTGCGCTCACTGGAGAGGGCGAAGACGGTTCCGTCCTTCGCGACCGTGACATCCGCGTCCGCCCCGAGATCGGCGACCGGGTCGGCCGCCTCGATCTCGAAGGCGGCGATGCCGCGCACCGGCACGACCCACAGGGCGCCGGACTTGCGGTCCAGGACGGCGGCGGTCTGATTGCCGAGGGCGACCTTGGCCGAACCGGGGATCTTCGCCGAATCGCCGAGCGACACCCGGGCCGGGTCCACCGCAGCGAGGGTAGAGGCACCCGAGTCGACCACGAGTACGTTGGCGGCATCCTGGAGGATGTCGTAGTCCTCGCCGGTCGTCCGCAGTCCGCCGTCGAGCACCGTCGACTCGTGGTTGAAATGCCCGACGAGCATCGCGGAGGTCTTGGTGATCCAGACCCCGCCGTCGTTGAGGTCGACTTTCGTGGTGGGGAATCCCTCGTAGGCGAACGCCATCGTGGTGATCGCCACCGCGCCGATCGTCACGCCCGCCGCCGACGCGAGCGCCTTGGGGCGCGCACGCATCCACGACAAAGCCTTCATCCCCTGGTCACTCCCTGGCTTGGCCGCTTCTGCTGTTCCGTGCTGCCCCAACCAGCACGGTTTTTCATCCTAACCTCGCCCCGAAACGCCTCCGATGGG
The DNA here is from genome assembly GCF_040687315.1 of Microbacterium sp. NPDC064584. Classification (NCBI taxonomy): domain Bacteria; kingdom Bacillati; phylum Actinomycetota; class Actinomycetes; order Micrococcales; family Microbacteriaceae; genus Microbacterium; species Microbacterium sp. NPDC064584. The sequence continues at coordinate 145,150 of NZ_JBFBMZ010000008.1, forward strand.
TAGACATCCCCATCACAACCATGTACGGCGATCCGCGGACACCCAGCCCGCGGGCGGTTCTACGCTGTGGCCATGGATCCGCTGGCCGTCGTGCTGGTCGTCGCGTCGCTCTCCTGTCTGTTCTGCTGGATCGCCTCGCTGATCACGAAAGACACATCGTGGGTGGACCGCGTGTGGTCGATCGTCCCCGCGATCTACGTCTGGATCTTCGCGGGCGCCGCGATCGCCGCCGGCGAGGAATCCGGACGTCTCGTCCTGATGGCCGTGCTGGTTTCCGCGTGGGCGATCCGGCTCACCTTCAACTTCGCCCGCAAGGGCGGATACACCGGCATGGAGGACTACCGCTGGGCGATACTGCGCGGACGGATGAAGCCGTGGCAGTTCCAGATCTTCAACCTGCTGTTCATCGTGCTGTACCAGAACGCCCTCCTCGTGCTGATCACGATGCCCGCACTCGTGGCCTGGCAGTACCCCGGTGCGCCCGGAATCGGAGACGTCCTGCTCGCGGTGGTGTTCCTCGGATTCCTGGCCGGAGAGTTCGCCGCCGACCAGCAGCAGTGGGACTTCCACCGGGCGAAGGCCGCCGCCGGTGGCCGACTCGAACCGGGATTCGCCACCGGCGGGCTCTTCCGCTTCAGCCGCCACCCGAACTTCTTCTTCGAACAGGCCCAGTGGTGGGTCTTCTACCTGCTGGGCGCGAGCGCGGCGGTCGCGGCGGGCGAGGGCGTGTGGGGCGGTGCGCTGAACTGGACGATCATCGGGGCGGCGCTGCTGACGGTGCTGTTCATCGGGTCGACGATCTTCACCGAGTCGATCACTTCGGCGAAGTATCCGTCGTACGCCGACTACCGGCGCACGACGTCGATGCTGATCCCGTGGCCGCCTCGCCGCACCCCGCGGAGGCCATAGCCGTCAGACGGTCGCGTACCCGTCCGGGTTCTTCGACTGCCAGTTCCAGTAGTCGCGGCACGAGTCGTCGATCGTGAGTCGGGAGACCCATCCGAGCTCGCGCGCGGCTTTGGCCGGATCGCAGTAGGTCGCGGCGACGTCGCCGGGTCGACGGGCGAGGATCCGCTTGGGCAGTTCACGACCGACGGCCTTCTCGAACGACGCGATGAGCTCGAGCACGCTCACCGGACGCCCGGTGCCGAGGTTGTAGACCGCGTATCCCGGCTCGGCCTTCTCGAGCGCCGTGACGTGACCCTCCGCGAGGTCGACGACGTGGATGTAGTCGCGCAGTCCCGTGCCGTCGGGGGTGTCGTAGTCGTCCCCGAACACGCCGATGCGGTCGAGCTTGCCGACGGCGACGCGGGCGACGAACGGCATGAGGTTGTTCGGGATGCCGGCCGGATCCTCCCCGATGAGGCCGCTCGGGTGCGCGCCCACCGGGTTGAAGTACCGCAGCACGGTGACGTTCAGATCGGGGTTCACGCGCGCGACGTCGGCGAGGACCACTTCGTTGATGCGCTTGGACTTGGAGTACGCGTTCGACAGGTCGATGCTCGTCGTCGACTCCTCCGTGAACGGCAGGTCCGCCGGGTCGGAGTACACGGTGCCGGTGCTGGAGAACACGAACGAGCGGATGCCGTGCGCCAAGCCCACGCGCAGGAGCGCGAACGTGGTGTCGACGTTGTTGGAGTAGTACTCCAGCGGCTTCTGCGTGGACTCCCCCACGGCTTTGAAGGCGGCGAGGTGGATGATCGCGTCGATCGGACCGTACGCGGTGAACACCTCCTCCACGACGGCGTCGTCGGACGCGTCGCCGACCACGAGCGGGGCGGTGCGGCCGGTGATCGTCTCGATGCGGTCGGCGGCGATCGCGCTCGTGCCCGAGAGGTCGTCGAGGAGGACGACATCGTGACCGGCATCCAGCAGGGAGACCGCCGTGTGGGCGCCGATGTAGCCGGCGCCGCCGGCAAGGAGAACTCGCATGGCTTCAGCCTAGCGACGGGCCCCGGTCGTCAGCGGCCGTCCAGCCGCCCGCCCGATTCGCGCAGGTAGCACTCGGCGCACATCGACTCGTAGGTCACCCGGTCGGTGGACAGTTCGTCGATCGCGACCTGATCGCCGTCGAAGACGAACCGGCCCCCGACGAGGCGCGCATTGAAGATCGCCTTGCGCCCGCACCGACAGATCGTCTTGAGCTCCTCCAGGCTGTGGGCGAGCTCGAGCAGTCGTCGGGATCCCGGGAACGCCTCGGTGCGGAAGTCGGTGCGGATGCCGTACGCCAGGACCGGCACCCCGTCCAGGACGACGATCCGGAGGAGATCATCGACCTGTTCCGGGGTGAGGAACTGGGCTTCGTCGACCAGGAGGCACGCCACGTCCACCGGCCGGCCGAAAGAGGTCTGCTCGTCGAACAGCGCCTCCGAGCCGGATGCCTGTACGCGCGCGCGGTGCTCGGCGAACAGGGCGCGCAGGTCGGCATCCGGCGCGATCAGGAAATCGACGGCCCGCGACATCCCCAGCCGGCTGGAGATCTTGTCGGACTCCTTCGTGTCGATCGCGGGTTTGGCCAGCAGCACGTGCTGCCCGCGCTCCTCGTAGTTGTACGCCGCCTGCAGGAGGGACGACGACTTGCCGGAGTTCATCGCACCGTAGCGGAAGTACAGTTTGGCCACGTGCCGAGCGTAGTCGCCGCTTCAGCGCCCCCCGAAACCGCCGCCACCGCCCCCGCCGCCGGAGAATCCGCCTCCGGACGAACCGCCGAACGAGGACCAGCTCGAGCTCGAGGACGAGCTGCTGGAGGATCCGGAGCTGCTCACCGGAGTGCTCGCCAGCCGTCCGATCGACGAGGACGCTTCGGACAGCGATCGGGACGAGACCGCGTCCAGGAGCGAGAGGGTCGCGGGAGCTGCGACGGGGACGGCGCTGCGGACGACCTGCGACCACTCCCGCTCCATGCCGAAGAGGACAGCGTACGGCAGCAGGCGTTCGTACACGTTCACGATGTCCGCCCCGGGACCGTTCGGCGCGTCCCCGTAGGCGCGGCGTCCGGATGAGACCAGGTCGGCCGTCCGAGGCGACTGCGCAGCGACCAGGCGATCCTTCTCCGCGAGCCGCAGGTATTCGCGGATGCCGTCCAGATATGTCTTGTGGATGCCGCCCGCGAGCGTGAGCGTGGATTTCGGCAGGCGGAAGAACGGGAGCACGAGGAAAGCGAAGAACCCGCTCACGATCGCCCCGATGTACAGGACGTTGCCGAGCGGCGCCAGCGGCGCGAGCACGGCGAACGCGCCGTCTCCGAAGAAGATCATCCCGATGGCGAGCACGAGCCCGCCGATCTGGAACAGGCCCCGGACGGCGGCGACCCATCCGGGCACCTTCGCACGGTAGCCGCGCTGCACCGTCGACTCGTCGATGCGTCGGACGTAGGTCACCGCGCGCACGGGCGGCGAAGAGGCGAACGCGCCGAGATCGACGTCCGCGCCCGGCTCCGCCTTGCGTGAGAACAGAGTGGACACGACGCGCAGGTCGTCGGCGTCCAGACCCTCCTTGCTCACGAGGACGACCTCGAAGTCGTCCGGATGATCGCGGTCGCCGGAGGCGCGCACTTCGACCGCATCGCGGACCGCGAGGTCGACGACGTGCGCGGCGAGCGCGCGCTCGGGCACGTCCAGGACACCGGCCGACAGGGTCGGCGACTCGTCGGGTGGCGGGGTGTACTGCACGATGACGGGCGAGCGGTCCGGATTGCGGCGCAGCACGACCTTCATGACCAGGACGAAAAGGAGCCCCCCGATGCCGGACAGGAGCGCGAGGGCCGGCAGGATCCACAGCCACCAGGGGTAGGGCGGCGGCTCCGGGGCGGAGAACGTCCCGAGCTCGAAGCCGATCGCCACCGAGACGTTCTCGTCCGCGCCGAGGTCGTCCTCGGCCGCCGTGAACGACACCCGAGGCTCCGCCGAGGACCCCATCGCCCCCGCCCACGACGCGATCTCGGCCGGCCACGCCTCGGCGCGGACGCGCTGGATCCCGCACGGATCCGACGACCCGTACGGTCCGGCGTAGCAGTACGCACGGTCATCGAGCACGCCGGATGCGGCATCCCCGCCCACGTGCACGCGCGCGGTCACCGATCCGAACGGCTGTGCGTGGTCGGTCCCCACGGTGTCCCAGAAGAATTCGTCGGCCGCGGTGTCCTCGTAGCGCAGCACCACGTCGTTCATCGTGTAGGTGATGACGTAGGTCTGCACGCCCCGGACGTAGCTGTCGTCGCCGGTGAGCACGTACACGTAGTCGTCGTCCTGCTCGGTCCACCACGGGATGGGTGCGCCGGCGGCACCCGTGACGTCCAGCACCTGCGTGTCGTGCTCGATCTCCCCGTCCGCCTTCGGGATCGATCGGATGATGCCCTTGTTCTGGTCGAACTCCGGGAAGCGCGCGACGAGCGTCTCCACCGTGTAGAGCTCGCTGCGCCCGCCCGTGCCGCGCACGAGGTAGTAATCGCCCGTGAACGAGTCGTAGGTGAAGTCCTCGACGGATGCCACGCGACCGGAATCCGCGGGCGCCCGCGGTGCGGCGGAGGCCATGGGCGGCGCCGCGAGCAGCAGGGCGAGCACGACGGCCACCGCACCCGCCAGCCTGGACCGGCGCCCCCCGCGCACCCGCATGAGCCCACCCTAGGGCCTGCGGGCACGGTGGGTCAGGCGGTCAGTGCGAGGGTCTCGGCGGTCTCGGCGAGGATCTCCTGCGCGAGCTCGGGGCGCGGGTTGAGCTTCTCGCCGTAGCTCGGGATGAGCTCGCGCAGACGCGGCTCCCATTCGTCGATCCGATCGGGGAAGCACGACTGCAGGAGGCCCAGCATGATCGACACGGCGGTCGACGCACCCGGCGATGCGCCCAGGAGTCCGGCGATCGAGCCGTCCGCGCCCGTGACGACCTCGGTGCCGAACTGCAGCACGCCGCCCTTCTTCGGGTCTTTCTTCATGACCTGCGCGCGCTGACCGGCGTTCAGGAGCTCCCAGTCCTCGTCCTTCGCGGTGGGCATGAACGTGCGGAGGCTGTCGACCTTCTTCTTGTGGTTCTTCAGCAGCTCGCTGACGAGGTAGGTGATCAGCGACGGGTTGTCGACCGCGACTTTCAGCATCACGAAGATGTTGCTCGGTCGGATCTGGGCGAACAGGTCGAGCATCGACCCGTTCTTGAGGAACTTCGGACTGAAGGTCGCGAACGGGCCGAACAGGAGCGAGGTCTCCCCGTCGACGACACGGGTGTCCAGGTGCGGAACCGACATCGGCGGCGCCCCGACCGAGGCCTGGGAGTAGACCTTCGCCTTGTGCTGGGCGACGAGCGCCGGGTTCGAGGTCTTGAGCCACTGCCCGCCGATCGGGAACACGCCGTACCCCTTGATCTCCGGGATCCCCGAGCGCTGCAGGAGCTTGATCGCCCAGCCGCCCGCGCCGACGAACACGAAGCGCGCGTTGGTCTTTCCGGGCGTGCGACCGATGGAGTTCCGCCACGAGATGTCCCACGTGCCGTCGGCCCGGCGCTTCAGGCGCTTCACCTCGCGGTTCGTGACGATCTCGGCACCCCCCTCGCGCAGGTTGTCGAAGAGCTGGTGGGTGAGCGCGCCGAAGTCGACGTCGGTGCCGGCGGGCACACGGGTCGCGGCGAACGGCTCGCCCGCACGGCGCTTCTGCATGAGCAACGGGGCCCACTGGTTGATGACGCGGGAATCCTCGGAGTACTCGATGCCGGCGAACAGGGGCTGGTCCTTCAGCGCCTGGTAGCGCTTCTTCAAGAACGCGACATCCTTCTCGCCGCGGACGAAAGTCATGTGCGGCGTGGAGTTGATGAACGTCGACGGCGCATCCAGGGCGCCTTCGTCCACGAGCGCGGACCAGAACTGACGACTCTGCTGGAACTGCTCGTTGATCGAGATCGCCTTGGCCGGGTCGACGGTGCCATCGGAGGACTCGGGCGTGTAGTTCAGCTCGCAGAGGGCCGCGTGGCCCGTGCCGGCGTTGTTCCACGCGTTCGAGCTCTCCAGTCCGACGTCGGAGAGCCGTTCGTAGACGACGATCTTCCAGTCGGGCTGCAGTTCGGAGAGGAGGGTGCCCAGGGTGGCACTCATGATGCCACCCCCGATGAGCACGACATCGACGGTTTCACTCACCCGTCAAGTGTAGTTCTCGCTCCGACCCCGCCCGCCACGGCCGAACGCTCCTGCGCCCGTAAAGTCCGCGTTTCTTATCCCCTCGGCATGCCGAGACGATGCGACGGCGGGCGTCAGGCGGACACGCCGAGACCGGCGGCGACCAGCTCGGCGATCTGCACGGCGTTCAGCGCGGCGCCCTTGCGGAGGTTGTCGTTGCTGATGAACAGCACGAGACCCTTGCCCTCGGGAGCGGACTGGTCGGCGCGGATGCGGCCCACATAGCTCGGGTCGGTGCCGGCAGCCTGCAGCGGAGTGGGCACTTCCTCGAGGCGCACGCCGGCGGCATCCGAAAGCACCTCACGGGCGCGCTCGGGCGTGATGTCGCGGGCGAACTCGGCGTTGATGCTGAGCGAGTGGCCGGTGAAGACCGGAACGCGCACGCACGTCCCCGCGACGCGGAGCTCGGGCAGCTCGAGGATCTTGCGGCTCTCGTTGCGGAGCTTCTTCTCCTCGTCGGTCTCGTTCATGCCGTCCTCGACGAGGTTGCCGGCGAACGGGATGACGTCGAAGGCGATCGGGGCGATGTACTTCTCGGGCTGGGGGAAGTCCACCGCGGAGCCGTCGTGCACGAGCCGGAGCGTGTCGCCCTGCGCGAGCACTCCCTCGACCTGTCCGAGCAGCTCTTCCGCGCCGGCGATCCCGGACCCGCTGACGGCCTGGTAGGTGCTGACGATCAGGCGCTCGAGGCCCGCCTCCTCGTGCAGGACCTTCAGCACCGGCATCGCGGCCATCGTGGTGCAGTTCGGGTTCGCGATGATGCCCTTGTGCGCCTCGCGGATCGCGTGCGGGTTGACCTCGCTCACCACGAGGGGCACCTCGGGGTCCATGCGCCACGCGCTGGAGTTGTCGATCACTGTCGCTCCCGCTTCGGCGAAGCGCGGCGCGTGGGCGCGGCTGCCGGTGGCCCCGGCGGAGAACAGGGCGATGTCGATGCCCGCGGGATCGGCGGTGGCGACGTCTTCGATGATGACCGTCTGCCCACCGAACTCGACCGCGGTGCCGGCGGAGCGCGCCGTGGCGAACAGGCGGAGCTCGCGAATCGGGAACGACCGCTCGGCGAGGATCTCGCGCATGACGGTGCCGACCTGGCCGGTGGCGCCGACGACGGCGACGGAGAGTCCGGAATCGGAGATGCGGGTCATGGCGGTTCCTTGCGGGTCGAGGGTGAAATCCAGATTCTATCGGCCACCCGAAACGGATGCCGCGCCCCGGATCCGGTGTTACGACAGCGCCGCCGCGCCGAAGGAGACGGAGAACTGCACGCACCACAGGTCGACGGTGCGGAACACGGTCAGATCCACGTCAGCCGGGATGTCGTAGAGCTGGTCACCGATATTGCCCTTGATCGGACCGAGATCGATGTGCTCGTACCCGGCGGCGGTGAACCACCCGTCGGTGCCCTCCACGACCGGACCCGCACTCAGCCACACGTGCACGTCGGGCCCGTTCGAGGTCTCCAGCCCCACGAGCGCGAGCTGGCGGGTGCCGTCGGGGTTCTCGATCACGCGGACGGACCCGGACGTGGTGTGCTCGTGGCTGATGAAGGATCCGGTGAGCAGGTCGACCGGACCCGCCGGCGGAGCAGGTGTGATCTGCTCCGCGGGTTCCACGCTCGCCGACGCCGCCGGCGTGGGTTCCGGCGTCGCCGTCGCCACGGCTGCCGGGATCTCGTCGTCGACCCGCACGTCGATGAACAGCAGCCATGGCTGGAAGACCAGTGCCCCGCCGACGACCGCGGAGACCGCAAGTGCGGCCCCGATCCCCCAGAGCCAGCGTGCCCTCGTCGACAGCGTCGTTCTGCTCATCGTGCCCCCCTCCGACGAACCGAGCGTACGGCGGTCCCCCGGAAAGTGCCGGGCGATCAGATTACGAGATCAGGACGAATGAGAGGGAAGCCTCTCGACGAGGCGCTCAGCGCCCGGTGCCGGCGTGGACGACGGCCTCGGCATCCCCGTCCAGGCCGTACGCGGTGTGCACGACCCGCGCCGCCTCGGCGAGCTCGTCGCCGCTGACGACGACCGAGATGCGGATCTCGGACGTGGAGATCATCTCGATGTTGATGCCAGAGACGCTCAGCGCTTCGAACAGCGTCGCGGAGACACCCGAGTGCGTGCGCATCCCGGCGCCGACGACCGAGAGCTTGCCGATCTGATCGTCGTGCACGAGGCTCTCGAAACCGACCTCGCCCTGTTCGGCGGCGAGGGCGCGCAGCGCCAGCGCGGCGTCCTCCTTCGGCAGCGTGAAGGAGATGTCGGTGCGACCGGTGGCGGCGGCGGACACGTTCTGCACGATCATGTCGACATTCGCCCCGGACTTCGCGACGATCTTGAAGATCTCGGCTGCCTTGCCGGGCACATCGGGCACGCCGATGACGGTGATCTTGGCCTGGCTGAGGTCGGTGGCGACCCCGGCGACGATCGGCTCTTCCATTTCTGCTCCTTCTGTGCCCGCGGGCAGGGACATTCCGGGACCGAGCACCCACGTCCCCTCACCGGAGCTGAACGTGGATCTGGCGTGGATCAGCACGCCGTGGCGGCGCGCGTACTCGACGGCGCGGATGTAGAGCACCTTCGCGCCGTTCGCCGCGAGCTCGAGCATCTCCTCGCTCGAGACGTGCGTGAGCTTCTGCGCGCGGGGCACGACCCGGGGGTCGGCGGTGAAGATGCCGTCGACGTCGCTGTAGATCTCGCAGACGTCCGCCTTGAGAGCGGCGGCGAGCGCGACGGCGGTCGTGTCGGACCCCCCGCGACCGAGCGTCGTGATGTCGCGCGTGTCGCGGTTGAAGCCCTGGAACCCGGCGACGATCACGATCGCCCCCTCGTCGAGTGCTTCGCGCAGTCGGACGGGGGTGACGTCGACGATGCGCGCCGCCCCGTGCGTCGCGTCGGTGATCATGCCCGCCTGAGACCCGGTGAACGAGCGCGCCTCGAAGCCCATCGAGTGGATCGCCATCGCCAGCAGCGCCATCGAGATGCGCTCGCCGCTGGAGAGGAGCATGTCGAGCTCTCGCGGCGCGGGGATCGGTGCCACCTGGCCGGCGAGGTCGAGGAGCTCGTCGGTCGTATCGCCCATGGCGCTCACCGCGACGACGACGTCGTGACCGGCGCGGCGCGTATCGACGATGCGCTTGGCGACCCGCTTGATGCTCTCCGCGTCGGCGACCGACGATCCGCCGAACTTCTGCACGAACAACGCCACGATGAGACTCCCGGGGGCGTCACTGCGGTGACGCGGGTGGATGACGGGCGGACGATCGGATGCCGCGCCCCAAGGGATCATTCTAGGGACGCGGCCATGCCGCCTCGGTCATGTGTCCAGGCCGGCTCTTCCCACGGGCCGGGCAGCGGTGGCGCCTCCGGCAGGGCGATAGCATCGCGGCCATGGGCGACGAACTCGAACTGTGGAGCGAATTCAACGTCGCGATGGTCGGCGGCACTGCCGCGCTCGCGGGTCTGGTCATCGTGGCGGCGAGCGTCAACATCGGCGAGATCGTGAAGGCCCGGTCGCTGACGGCTCGCCTCGCGGCCGGAATCTCCTCGCTCGTGCTGGCGATCATCGGGTCGGGTCTCGGGCTCGTCCCCGCCATCAGTGCGGTCTGGTTCGGGGGCGCGCTGCTGGCAGCCGCCGCCGTTGCGGGCGTCTTCCAGGTGGTGGCGACGCGCGAGATCTATGCCGATCACAACCCCTCCGCGCGGGCCAAGGCGGTCAAGGCCGCCGTCGGCTTCCTGCCCGTCGCCGCCTACGCCGCCGCGGGCGTCCTGGCCGTGGCCGGTGATCCGGCCGCGCTCTACTTCTGTGCGGCCGGCTGCATCCTGGCGATCATCACGGCGATCATCGTGTCGTGGGTGGCGCTGGTGGAAGTCCTGCGCTGAACTCAGCCGGACGCGACCGGCGGCAGGTCTCCGGACGGCGGCTTGGACCGCAGCGTTCCGCCGGTCGCCGCGAGCCAGCACCCGGCGATCACGAGCGGGAAGCCGATCACGAGTCCGATCGTGATCTGCTCGCCGAGGATCAGGACGCCGAGCAGGATCGCCACGACGGGGTTGACGTAGGTGAACAGCGGAGCGCGAGCGGGGCCCACCCGGTCGATGAGAGCGAAGAAGACGATGAACGCGACCGCGGTGCACAGCACGGCGAGGGCGACGAGCGAGAGCGAACTGCGGACGGTGGGCGGTTCGTGCTGGGTGAGGAGGGCGATCGGCAGGTAGAACACGCCGACCGCCGCGAGGGACAGGGTGATCGTGCCGAGCGCCGGGACACCCTTGAGCTGTCGCGCGACGATGAACGGCGCGATCGCGTAGCACAGCGCCACGAGCAGCACCTCGCCGATCGCGATCAGCCCCGCCGTTCCGCCGGCAGCCAGGCCGGGGCCCGCGACGATGATGCCGACGCCGACGAAGCCGACGATCAGCCCGATCAGTCGGGCCGGACGCAGCACCGCCCGGTCGCCGCCGGTGAACGCGATGACTGCCGCGAACAGCGGCACGGTGGCCACGAGGAGCCCGGTGAGCCCCGACGGGAGCGTCTGTTCCGCGTGGCCGAGCAGGAGGAAGGGGCCCGCCATCTCGATCGCCCCGAAAGCCAGCACCCAGCCGAGCTTCGACCACGCCGGACGCAGCGCCTTCCGTCGCAACGCGAACGGCAGCAGGAGCAGGGCGCCGATGAGGGTGCGTCCGGCCACGACCGCCGGGGGCGACAGGGACTCGACCGCGATGCTGATGAACAGATACGGCATCCCCCAGAGGACCGCCATCGCCGAGAAGAGCAGCCAGGCGCGGCCGTCGAAGCGCGACAGGGTCGCCGTCATGGTGCTCACGGGCCGGCGTCGTCAGACGGCGCGGCGACCTTCGAAGGCACGACCGAGGGTGACCTCGTCGGCGTACTCGAGGTCACCGCCGACAGGAAGCCCCGAGGCGAGGCGCGTCACGGCGATCTCGAGCGTGTGCAGCAGACGGCTGAGGTAGGTCGCGGTGGCTTCGCCCTCGAGATTCGGGTTCGTCGCGAGGATGACTTCCTGCACCGTGCCGTCGGCGAGCCGCTGCATGAGCTGTGCGATACGGAGATCTTCGGGTCCGATCCCGGCGATGGGGCTGATCGCACCGCCGAGCACGTGGTACAGGCCGCGGAACTCCCGCGTGCGCTCGATCGCCGCGACGTCCTTCGCGTCTTCGACCACGCAGATCACCGACGGATTGCGGCGCGGGTCGCGGCAGATGCTGCACCGATCCTGCTCGGACACGTTGCCGCAGATGTCGCAGAAGCGCACCTTGTCGCGCACTTCACCCAGCAGCACCGCCAGCCGCGACACGTCGAAGGACGGTGACTGCAGGATGTGGAACGTGATGCGCTGGGCGGACTTCGGGCCGATGCCGGGCAGCCGGCCGAACTCGTCGATCAGGTCTTGGACGATGCCGTCGTACATCAGCTGAACCTCGTGGGCGGCTGGTAGGGCTCTTCACGCACGAACCTGGCACCGAGCACCTGTCGGACGACCGCTTCGCCGTACTTCTGCGCACCGGGCGCGGGTCGGGTCGTAGGCGGAAGCGGCGGGGCGACTACGGGGGGCAGCACCGCGTCGGGAGCGGCATCCAGGTCGTCGGGTTCGTCGTCGGCGTCGACGGGCGGCGCCACCTCGCGATCGGGCAGCACCTCGCCTTCGCGCGGCGGCGCGATCGTGGCGACCCCGGCACGGACGGCGCCCGCCTCTTCGGGCTCGTCGTCGACCGCGAACTGTCCGAGCGCGCGGGGCGACTCGGGCATGTCGACCGGCGGGGCGTCGGCGTCGCTCGGGATCGTCGCGACCGCCCATTCGGTGACGGGCCCGGCGGCGGGTGCGGTGACGGGCCGCGGGGGCACGGTCGCGGGGCCGCGCGGCGGCACCGCGCCGGCCGACGGCGGGGGTGCCGAGGGCGGCGGCGATGCCGGGCCGCCGTCGTGCTTGGCCAGGTACTTCACGCGGATGCCGAGCACGGCCAGGATCGCCTGACGGAGGTCTTCGCTGGGACCGGAGCCGGCGGCCAGCTTCTTGAACTTCGCGACATCGGACTGGCTCTGGAAAGCGAGAGTGAGCACATCGCCGTCGAGATCGACGACGCGCGCGTTCGAGGCGAGGAGCCACGAGGAGCGGCTCGCGGCCTCCAGACGGCCCAGCACCTCGGGCCAGGAATCGCGCATGTGCTGCAGAGTGACCGGACCCGACGGCGGTGCGGCGGCGGCCGGCGCGGGCTCCGGTGTTCCCGGGGCGACGGGCGCCGCCGCAGCGGGGCCCGGGTCCGCCAGAGGAGGTGTGGGCACGGGAGAGGACGGTTTGCCGCCGGACTCGACGGCGGTCGGCGAGGTGGCTGTCGGTGCGGCGGCGGCTGTGGTCGCGGGGGCTCTCGGCGCGGAGGCCGCGGGCGCGACCGCCGCCTCGCGTGCGGTCGCCACCGGAGCACCCGCCGCCGGCCGGTCCGCAGGCGCACCGACGTCAGCGCCCGTGTGCGCGAGCACGCGGGCGACCATGAGCTCGAGCTGAAGTCGCGGGGAGGTGGCGCCGGTCATCTCGTCGAGCGCGGAGATCACGATGTCGGCCGTGCGCGAAAGGCGCAGGGTGCCGTACGTGTCGGCCTGACGCAGCATCCGGGCGAGGTCCTCGGCGGGGACACCGCGCAGAACGGCGGCGGCCCCCTGACCGGTCGCCGCGGCGACGATGAGATCACGCAGTCGCTCGAGCAGGTCGTCCACGAAGCGCCGAGGGTCTTGCCCCGTCTGCACGACGCGGTCGACGGCGGTGAAGGCCGCCGCCGCATCGCCCGCGCCGAAAGCGTCCACCACTTCGTCGAGCAGTTCGGCGTGCGTGTAGCCCAGAAGGGCCACCGCGCGCGCGTACGTCACGACCGTGCCCTCCGAGCCGGCGATCAGCTGGTCGAGCAGTGACAGCGTGTCGCGCGGCGACCCGCCGCCCGCCCGCACGACGAGCGACAGCACGCCCGGCTCTGCCGACACTCCCTCCGCCTCGCACAGCTGCTGCACGTACTCGAGCATCGGGGCGGGCGGAACGAGCCGGAACGGATAGTGGTGCGTGCGCGAGCGGATCGTGCCGATGACCTTCTCGGGCTCGGTCGTGGCGAAGATGAACTTCACGTGATCGGGCGGCTCTTCGACGAGCTTGAGCAGGGCGTTGAAGCCCTGCGGGGTGACCATGTGAGCCTCATCGAGGATGAAGATCTTGAAGCGGTCCCTCGCGGGGGCGAACACCGCGCGCTCACGCAGATCGCGCGCGTCGTCGACACCGTTGTGGCTCGCGGCGTCGATCTCGACGACATCGAGCGAACCGCCGCCGTCCCTGCCGAGTTCGACGCAGCTCTCGCACACGCCGCACGGCACATCGGTCGGTCCCTGCGCACAGTTCAGGCACCGCGCCAGGACGCGCGCCGACGTCGTCTTGCCGCAGCCGCGCGGACCGGAGAACAAGTAGGCGTGCCCGACGCGATCGCTGCGCAGAGCCGTCATGAGCGGCTCGGTCACCTGCGACTGTCCGATCATCTCGCCGAACGCCTCAGGACGGTATCGGCGGTACAGAGCGGTCGTCACATCACCAGCCTACGGCGTGCCCCCGACATCGCGGGGGCCGCCGTCGTCGCCTGAGGTGCAGCGCCGATCACGCGTCCGCGCCGTGCTCCACGTCGGATGCCGAGCCGATCACCGGGATCGTCGTGGTGACCGTCGGCACGGATGCGGACAGCAGCGTGCCGTCCTCGCGGCGCACGTCGGCGAACTGCTTGAGGGACGGACGTCCGGGGATCACCGGACCCTGTCCCGCGAGCGGCACGACGACCTCCTCGCCGGGGCCGATCGCGTAGGCCGCGCCCCGCACGCTGAACACGAGCGGTTCACCCTCCCCCGCCGTGAGACTCAGCGCGTCGCGCGTGAGCCGCACCCGCAGCGCCGTCCCGTGCCACCGCAGCGTGTACGACAGCTCAGGCCAGTCCGCCGGCAGGCGCGGGTCGAACGACAGCTCACCGAAGTGGTCGCGCATGCCACCGAAACCTGCGACGAGCGCGGTCCACACACCTCCCGCGGACGCGACGTGCACACCGTCCGAGGCGTTGTGGTGGAGGTCTCCGAGGTCGACGAAGATCGACTCGCGGAAGTACTCCAGCGCCAGATCCTGGTATCCCACCTCGGCGGCGAGGATGGCCTGCACGACCGCCGAAAGCGTGGAATCCCCGGTGGTCAGCGGGTCGTAGTACTCGAAGTCGGCGAGTTTGTCCTCATCGGAGAAGTGATTGCCCTGCAGATACAGCGCGAGCACGACATCGGCCTGCTTGAGCACCTGGTAGCGGTAGATCACGAGCGGGTGGAAGTGCAGAAGCAGCGGTCGCTGCTCGCTCGGAGTGTGCTCGAGGTCCCACACTTCGCGCTCGAGGAACACCGCATCCTGGGGGTGGATACCGAGCGCCGGACTGAACGGGATGTGCATCGCCTCGGCCGCACGGTCCCAGGACTCCGCCTCGGACGGATCCAGGCGCAGCCGATCGACCATGAGGCGGTACGCCTCGGGATCGTCTTCGGCCATCTCGCGAACGGTCCGTGCCGCGAAGCGCAGGTTGAAGCGCGCCATGACGTTCGTGAACAGGTTGTCGTTCACGACCGTCGTGTATTCGTCGGGCCCGGTCACGCCGTGGATGTGGAAGGACTCCTCGCCGTCGCTGTCGTTCGTGCGCCAGAACCCCAGCGTCGCCCACAGCCGCGCGGTCTCCACGGCGATGTCCACGCCTTCACGGTGGAGGAATTCCACATCACCCGTGGCACGGACGTACTTGGCCAGCGCGAAACTGACGTCGGCGTTGATGTGGTACTGGGCAGTGCCGGCGGCGTAGTACGCCGACGCCTCTTCGCCGTTGATCGTGCGCCAGGGGAACAGCACGCCGTGCTCGTTGAGCTGATGCGCCCGGCGGCGCGCCGCCGGGAGCATGAGGTACCGCATCCGGATCGCGTTCCGCGCCCAGAGCGGCGTCGTGTAGGCCAGGAACGGCAGGACGTAGATCTCGGTGTCCCAGAAGTAGTGACCGCTGTAGCCGGAGCCCGTGACACCCTTCGCCGGGACACCCTGTCCGTCCGCACGCGCTGCGGCCTGCGCGAGCTGGTACAGGCACCAGCGGGTGGCCTGCTGCAGGTCGTCGTGTCCGCCGATGCAGACGTCGGAGCGGTCCCAGAACCCGTCGAGCCACGCGCGCTGGCGGTCGTACTGGCGCTCGACGCCCTCGACCTCGACGCGATCCAGCGTCCGGCGGCAGCGGTCGACGAGCTCGCGCGCGGGAACCCCGCGGGACGTGTGGTAGCTCACGAGCTTCGTGATCCGGATCGGGACGCCGGCCTTGGCCTGCACGCGGAAGACGTTCTTCGCGATGTCCGGCTCGACGAGCGTCCGGGCGTTGTACTCGTTCTCGGTCTCGATGATGTGGTCGGCGACCACGGCCATCGTCATGCCCGACTCCGTCACCCGGTACGACAGTGCCGACCGCTGGCCGTCCTGCCAGTACTCCTCCGGCTGCAGGACGCGCTCCTGGATGCGCTCGGCCTTGCGCGGGTCGAAGCCCGCCTTCTTGGTCGCCTTGGGGCTGCCGCCGTAGACGTTCTCCCCGTCCTGCCGATTCAGCACCTGGCAGTTGATCGTGACCGGCGCGTCGGCGTTCAGGACCGTGACCTCGAGCCGGAGGACCGCGAGGTGCTTCTCCTCGAACGACACGAGCCGGTCGTCCTCGATCAGGACGTCCTTGCCGGACGGCGTGGTCCAGCGCACCCGGCGGCGCACGACGCCCGCCCGCATGTCCAGCACGCGCTCGTACTCGCGGACATCGGCGACGTCGAGCGACAGCGGCTCGTCGTCGACATAGACGCGCATGATCTTCGCGTCGGGGGCATTGATGATCGTCTGGCCGACCTCGGCGAAGCCGTAGGCCTGCTCGGCGTGGCGGATCGGGAAGGTCTCGTGGAAGCCGTTGATGAACGTGCCGTGCTCGAGCGCGAAGCGCCCCTCAATGTGGTTGCCGCGCAGGCCCAGGTAGCCGTTGCCCGCGGAGAACAGGGTCTCGGTCACCCCGACGTCATCCAGCGAGAAGCTGCTCTCGATCAGGCACCACGGGTCGATCGGGAACCGGTCGCGGTCGATCATGCCCGGCCCTCCCCGGTCGAGCTCTGGGCATCGTGCGACGCGGCGCCGACGAGCTCGGCGAGATCCGCCACGACGACGTGGGCTCCCGCCGCGCGCAGTTCGTCCGGTCCGGTGCCGCGATCCACGCCCACGACGAGCGCGAAGCCGCCGGCTGCGGCGGACTGCACGCCACTGATCGCATCCTCGATCGCCGCGCTACGGGCGGGGTCGACGCCGAGCATGCGCGCCCCCTCGAGGAAGACGTCGGGTGCGGGTTTGGAGGCGAGATGGTCGCGCTCGGCGATCACGCCGTCCATCACGACGGTGAAACGCTCCCGGAGCCCCGCCGAGCGCAGCACCTCTTCGGCGTTCTTGGAGCTCGAGACGACCGCGGTCGGGATGCCGACCGCATCGAGCCGGTCCAGAAGCGCGACCGAACCGGGGTACGCGACGATGCCTTCCGCGCGCAGGACGCGCGAGAACACTTCGTTCTTGCGGTTGCCGATTCCGCACACGGTGTCGGCGCTCGGGTCGTCGGACGGGTCACCCCACGGGACTTCGACGTCACGGCTGCGCAGGAGGCTCGCGACGCCGTCGTAGCGCTTCTTGCCGTCGAGGTAATCGAAGTAATCGCGCTCGGTGTAGGGCGGCTGGATGCCCCACTCGGCGAACAGCTCCTCGAACATGCTCTGCCACGCGTGCATGTGCACTTCGGCGGTCGGGGTCAGCACGCCGTCGAGATCGAACAGGACCGCGTCGTACGCGGTCAGATCGGGCAGGGAGTCGTGAGCCACGCAGGACCTCCGGGCGAGGGTGAGAAATGAGGGCTGGGCGCGCGTCGTGCCGCGGTGCAAGCGTAGTCGGACGCGCCCCGCCCCGGTGACCGGATCGCCGCCCGCGGCGGAGGGCTCAGCCGGCGACGGCCACGAGCGTCTGCCGGGCGATCTCCAGCTCTTCGTTCGTGGGCACGACGAGCACGACCACGCGCGAATCGTCGGTGGAGATGCGCCGGATGCCGCGCCCGCGCGCACCGTTGCGTTCGGGGTCGATCTCGATTCCCGCGAAGCCGAGGGTCTCCAGAGCTGCGGCGCGCACCACCGGCGCGTTCTCCCCCACGCCGGCCGTGAAGGAGATCACATCGACCCCGCCGAGCTGGGCGATGTAGGCGCCGGCGTACGCGCGCAGACGGTGCACGTAGACCTCGAACGCGAGGAGGGCGTCGTCGTCGCCGCGCTCCACCGCGGCACTGACGTCCCTGAAGTCCGCAGAGCCCGCGATTCCGAGGAGGCCGCTCCGCTTGTTGAGCAGGTCGTCGAGGTCGTCGATCGTCATGTTCGCCCGGCGGGCGAGCTGGAAGAGCACGGCGGGGTCGACATCCCCCGACCGGGTCCCCATCACGAGGCCCTCCAGCGGCGTCAGACCCATCGACGTCTCGACCGAGCTGCCGCCGTCGATGGCCGTGACCGAGGCTCCGTTGCCGAGGTGGAACACGATCTGCTTCAGCTCGGCCAGGGGCCGGCCCACGAAGGCAGCCGCGGCCTCACTGACGAACTTGTGCGAGGTGCCGTGGAAGCCGTAGCGGCGGATGCGATGCGCGGCGGCGAGCTCCGCGTCGATCGCATACGTGTAGGCCGCCCGCGGAAGGGTCTGGTGGAAGGCGGTGTCGAAGACCGCGACGTGCGGGACGTCGGAGAAGGCCTTCTTCGCCGCGACGATGCCCGCGAGGTTCGCCGGGTTGTGCAGCGGGGCGAGGACGGACAGCTCGTCGATGTTGATCTCGACGAGCGGTGTGATCACGGTCGGCTCGAAGAAGCGGGCGCCACCGTGCACGACGCGGTGGCCGACGGCCGTCGGCGGGTTCTCGGCGAGTGAGGGACCGTTCTCGGCGAAAGCGTCGATCATGACGCCGAAGCCGGCGGTGTGATCGGGGATCGGCAGTTCACGCTCGTACGTCGCGTCGAGCAGCGTCGGTGACGCCCCGTCCGCCGGCGGCGCGACGACCGTGTGCGTCGAGCGCCCCACCGGCTCGCCGATGCGCTCGACGAGCCCGGATGCGAGCACGGTCTCGGAGCGCATGTCGATCAGCTGGTACTTGAACGAGGACGAGCCGCTGTTGACCACGAGGACGACGCTCATGCGTGCACCGCACTTTCCGACGCCGCAGCGGGTTCACCCTGCGCCTGGATCGCGGTGATCGCGATCGTGTTGACGATGTCCTCGACGAGCGCTCCGCGGGAGAGGTCGTTGATCGGCTTGTTGAGGCCCTGCAGCACCGGGCCGATCGCCACCGCGCCCGCGGAGCGCTGCACCGCTTTGTACGTGTTGTTGCCGGTGTTCAGATCGGGGAAGACGAACACCGTCGCGCGCCCCGCGACCTGCGAGCCGGGCATCTTCGCCGCGGCGACGGCGACGTCGGCTGCCGCGTCGTACTGGATGGGCCCTTCGACGAGGAGCTCCGGCGCACGCTCGCGCACGAGTGCGGTCGCCGCGCGAACCTTCTCGACCTCCGCACCCGAGCCGGACTCCCCCGTCGAGTACGACAGCATCGCGACGCGCGGATCGATGCCGAACTGCGCGGCGGTGGCGGCCGATGAGATCGCGATGTCCGCGAGCTGCTCGGAGGTGGGATCGGGGATCACCGCGCAGTCGCCGTAGACGAGGACGCGGTCGGCGAGCGCCATGAGGAACACGGACGACACGACGGACACGCCGGGCTTCGTCTTGATGATCTCGAACGCCGGACGGATCGTGTGGGCCGTCGTGTGCGCGGCACCCGAGACCATTCCGTCGGCCAGTCCCATGTGCACCATGAGGGTGCCGAAGTAGGAGACGTCCGTCACGGTGTCGGAGGCTTGAGCGATCGTGACTCCCTTGTGGGCACGCAGGCGGGCGTACTCCTCGGCGAACTTCGTGACGTGCACGGGGTCGAAGGGAGAGAGCACCTCGGCGCGCTGGATGTCGATCCCGAGTTCGATCGCGCGCGCCCGCACCTCGAACGGCTCGCCGAGGATCACGAGGTCGGCGATGCCGCGCTTGAGCACGGTCGCGGCGGCCCGCAGCACACGGTCGTCGTCGCCCTCGGGCAGCACGATGCGCTTGCGGGAGGACCGCGCGCGCTCGATGAGCTGGAACTCGAACATGAGGGGCGTGACGACCGTCGCGCGTGCCACGCCGAACGCCCGCAGGAGTTCGTCGGTGTCGACGTTCGTCTCGAAGAGCGCCAACGCGGTGTCGTAACGGCGCTGCGAATCGGCGGCGAGCCGCCCGCGTGTGCTCATGATCCGCACGGCGGTCTCGTACGTGCCGAGATCCGTCGTGATGATCGGCACGTTCGAGCCCAGCCCCTCCAGGAGCCGCATGACCGGTTCGGGCAGCTCGAAGCCTCCGTTGAGGACGATTCCCGAAATGGAGGGGAACGTGCCGGAGGCGTTCGCCAGGAGGGTCGCGAGCAGCACTTCCGAGCGGTCGGCGGGGATGACCACGACCGAGCTCTCCAGCAGCCTCGGCAGGACGTTGACCATCGACATGCCGGCGACGACGACGCCGAGGGCTTCGCGCGTGAGCCGGTCGGGGTCGCCCGCGAGGAGGTCGCCGTCGACGGCGCGCATGATGCCGCGCATGGAGGGCGCCACGAGGAACCGGTCCTCCGGGATCGTCCACACCGGCACCCGCGCGTGCGCCGATGCGAGCCAGGACTGCAGCGAGCGCTCGATCGCCGCGGTCGCCGCGGCGGCGCTCGCGGGATCGGCGCGGTTCGCGATCACCGCGAAGAGCTCGGCGCGGCCGTGGGCGAGCTCGGCGAGCGCCAGATCGGCGATCTGTCCCATTTCGGCGGCCGTCCGCGGCAGGGACGAGCCGAGGAGCTCGGGCTGCGTCTCGTCCTGCGTCGAGCGCCCGCTCAGGACGAGCAGCACGGGCGCCCCGAGGTTCGCGGCGATGCGGGCGTTGTACGCGAGCTCCGCGGGGCTTCCGACATCCGTGTAGTCGCTGCCGACGATCACGACGGCGTCACACTGCGCCTCGACCGCCTTGTACCTCTCGACGATCACCGCGAGAGCGGCATCCGGATCCGCCCGCACGTCGTCGTAGGTGACGCCGACGCATTCGTCGTAATCGAGGTCCACGCCGTCGTGGTCCAGCAGCATCTCCAGGACGTAGTCGCGCTGCACGGTCGACCGGGCGATCGCCCGGAAGACACCCACGCGCGGTGTCGCGTGACTCAGGGCGTCGAGCACTCCGAGGGCCACGGTCGATTTGCCGGAATGGCCTTCGGCCGATGTGATGAAGATGCTCTGCGCCACACCGCCAGCCTACGGGCCTCGCCTGGGCTGCGGCAGGGCGCGGATGCCGTCCCGCTAGGCTCCGGATCGTGACAGACGCCGCCTCCCCCGCTCCCCGTCCCGGCACTGTCGTGCCCGATCATCGCGGGCGGACCGGGCTCGACCTGACCGGTCGAGAACTGAACGGGAATCCCGATGTGCGCGTGGTCGACGTCGAGCTCGTCGCATCCGCCTGGCACGTGCTGCGGCGCACGACGCTGGACTATCGCGGCCCGGACGGGCAGTGGACCCGTCAGCAGCGCGAGACGTACGACCGGGGGAACGGAGCGACGGTCCTGCTCTACGACCTCGCGCGCCGCACGGTGCTGCTGACGCGGCAGTTCCGCTATCCGGTGTACGTCAACGGCCATCCGGACGGGATGCTGATCGAGACGGCCGCAGGCCTCCTCGACGATGACGACGCGATCACCGCGATCCGGCGCGAGGCCTCCGAGGAGACCGGAGTGCGCATCGGCGAGATCGAGCACGTGTACGACGTCTTCATGAGCCCCGGCTCGGTGACCGAGCGCATCCACTTCTTCGCCGCGCCGTACGACGCCGGCACTCGGACCGGTGCGGGCGGCGGACTGGAGGAGGAGGGAGAGCACATCGACGTGCTCGAGCTCGACTTCGACGAGTCGCTCGCGATGATCCGCGACGGGCGCATCCAGGACGCCAAGACGATCATGCTCCTGCACTGGGCGGCGATCGACGGCCCGTTCGCCCGGGTGACGGCAGCCCCCGGGGAAAAGTAAGACTCTCCGCGAACCCGGCAGAGCCTGGTTACCCTTGCTACGTTTCCGTCCTGGGGGAGTTGGCCTGGATGCCGCCTCGCGGAGAGCTGACACAAGTCTAACCCGCCGGCCCGAGCTCCCGTGCCGGGCCGTCCTGCAGCCCGATCGCGCGGACATCGCCGTCGACCCGCAGCACGAGCGCCCGCGGCCCGGCGACACCGGCCACCGCGGCGACCACCGCAGGCACGTCGTCATCGCCCAGCGCGTCACCGCCGTCCTCCGGCACCGCGGGAAGGATCGTGACGGCCGCTCCGGTGGCAGCCCGCACGTCGCGCCGCAGCTGCGCCGCGTCGGGCGAGGCGACGAGCAGCACCCCTCGGATCACCGCGGGCGCGGTCTCGGGGCGCGCGATCGACCGATCGTGGCGCCAGACCGCGAAGTGGTACCCGAACACGAGCGCGGTCGCGCTGAGCAGCCCGAGCGGGGCCCGGACCCGCTCCACAAGGCTCCCGCCCACCGCTGCTCCCAGAGTGAACTCGAACACGCGGAACCCGATCAGCAGGAGTGTCACGATCGCGACCACCGCACTGGCCCCGAAGATCGCGACCAGGTACACCCGGCGCGCGCGGTCGGCAACCTCGTCGGGGGACGCCGCGACGGCCGGGCGCCACGCGACCCACCAGACCGGCGCGCCCACCGCGAGCGCGCTCAGGCCGCCGAGCAGAAGAGTCCGGGCGTCGGCGCCCGCGATCACCGGCGCGAGCGCCGCGAGGAGCGCATTGACGACGACCCCGAATCCGCTGGCCGCGCCGATCAGCGCGATTCCGGAGACCAGGAGGCGGTCGCCGCGTCGGACGCCCTCGGGGCGCGCAGCCACGACCGCCGCGTGCGAGACCCAGACGATCCCGCCGAACAGCGCGGCAGCGATCGCGACGTCCAGCGGGGCGAGCACGTCCGCGCGCGGGTCGACGTCGAACAGCAGGCGGAGGACGACGAACAGCACCGTCCCGACGGCGAAGAGCGTCGTCGCGGCCGCCGCGCCGATGACGACCACGAGCGCGACCTGGGCGAACCCGCCGGATGCCGCCGCCCCGCCGTCGCGGTACCAGTGCCACCACCAGACGAAGCCGCCGATCGCCGCCCAGGCGAGCGCCTGCAGTGCGTCGATCCCCCAGGATTGCGATGCCCCCAGCACGGGCTGCGCTCCCGCGAGCGCTGCGCCGATCAGCGCCGAGACCGCGCTGATCGCGCCGACGGTCAGGACGGCGAGTCCGTAGACCGCGCCGATCGTGACCGCGACCGTCGGCAGTCGGGTCGGGCCGGTGACGTGGCTCCGTCGCATCGCGCGGTGCCACACCCACATTCCCGCCCAGACGAGCGCGACCGCGAAGGCGCCGGCATCCCACCGTCCCTCGATCGCCGCCGTGAGCGTCGACGCGAGGGCCACGGTCGCCGTGACGAGCGCGATCGTCGAGACGGCGACCACGTACAGCGCCCAGACGAGCGAATCCTTCTCCGCGGGGTCGGCGAACCGGCGGCGCTGCCACCACCACAGCACGCCCGCGAGCGGCATCCCGATGACGGTGAAAGCGAGCGAACGCGCGAGACCCGCTTCGTCGGCGGCGAGGACGCCGCCGGAGACCGCCCGCTCGAGCAGGCCGGACAGTCCGACGGCCGCGACGATGATCAGCGCGAACAGGATGCCGTAGACGAGGACGCGGCGCACTGCGGTCTGGGCGCGACCGGGAGCGGACATCAGCCGCGACCCGTCTCGGTGCACACGGCGAACTCCCACGGCGCCGTTCGGATCGCCCACGCGTCGTCGGAGCGGATGAGATCGAAGGCGCCCTCGCTCTCGTACTCGTCACTGCCCAGCGGACCCGAGCCGTACACGGTGACGATGAGGACCTCGACGGTGGCCGAATCCGCGCGTTGCGTCGTCGCGGTCAGCGTCACCCGCCGGTCCTGGGTGTCGAGCGGGATGAGCTCGCACTCCGCGGCGACGTCGGGCGCGAGATAGGACACGGCGGTGTCGGTGTCGCCGGCGATCACGGCCTGCACGTAGCGCTGCACGACACCCTCCGGCGTCGTTGCGTCCAACTGCGCGGGGTCGCGCTGCACGAAGACCGCGACGAGCGCGATCACCACGACGAGCGCGACCGCGCCGATCAGACTGATCAGCAGGATCCGCATGCGGCGCGGGTCCGGTGCGGGAGCGTCGTCGGTCATGGGTTCATCGTGGTCCGTCGCGCGTGCGCGGTCCGGGACCAAAGCCCCACGTTTCGGCGAGGCCGAGACCCGCGTGCAGGGATCTCCCAGGCCCACCCCCGAGAACCCGCGATTAGGATCGGAAGGGTTCGCCCACGCCCGGAGGCGACGGTGGACGAGGGGGTCGCTGTGACGGAGTCCACGATGACGGCCGAGAGCTTCACCCGGGCCACCGACGGCATCCTCGCCTCGGTCGGCCGGGTGATCGACGGCAAGCCCGAAGCCGTGCGCAGCGCACTCGTGTGCCTCCTCGCCGAGGGGCATCTTCTCATCGAGGACGTGCCGGGCGTCGGGAAGACCATGCTGGCGCGTGCGCTCGCGGCATCCATCGACGCCACGGTGCGCCGCATCCAGTTCACCCCCGATCTGCTTCCCGGAGACGTCACAGGGGTCAGCGTGTTCAACCCGGTGGACCGCGAGTTCGAGTTCAAGCCCGGCGCGATCTTCGCGCACATCGTGATCGCCGACGAGATCAACCGCTCATCGCCGAAGACGCAGTCCGCGCTGCTGGAGGCGATGGAGGAGGGCCAGGTGACGGTCGACGGACGGACGCACCTGCTGCCGGACCCGTTCCTGGTCGTCGCCACGCAGAACCCGCTCGAGATGGAGGGCACGTACGCGCTTCCCGAGGCGCAGCGCGACCGGTTCATGATGCGCATCTCGATGGGCTATCCCGACCCGCGCAGCGAAGCACTCATGCTCCGCCAGCGCGATACGGTCAACCCGCTCGAATCCATCGCCCCTGTGGCGACCGCGGCGGGTGTCTCGCAGCTGATCGCGTGGGCCCGCGCCGTCCACGTCGCCCCGGCGATCGAGGACTACGCCGTCGCCCTCGCGGGGGCCACACGCGCCCACTCCGATCTCCGGCTGGGCGCGAGCCCCCGCGCCACGCTGCAGCTCGTGCGCGCCGCGAAGGTGTGGGCCGCGCTGGACGGCCGCGGGTTCGTGATCCCCGATGACATCACCGCTCTGCTGGTTCCGGTCTTCGCCCACCGGCTGATCCCGACCCGCTCGGCGGGCGGTGCCCGAGCCCGGACCGCGGCCGACGCGATAGCCTCGATCCTCGAGCGGATCGCCGCGAGCGTGCGGGTTCCGATCGCCGCGCGACAGTGACATCGCGATGAGACGCCTCTGGCCGCTGACCGCCCGCGGGACGGGGGCCGCCGTGCTGGCCGTCGCGTGCTTCGTCGTGGCGAACGAGGTCGGCATCGTCGAGCTGATGTATTTCGGTCTGCTGCTGGTCGCGGTGCTCGCGGCCAGCATCCTCTCGCTCTACCTCACACGGCGCTCGGACACCGTGACGCGCTCGCTCTCCCCCGACGTCGCCGCTGTCGGCCGCGAGTCGCTCGTGACCGTGCGGGTCGGGGTGCGCACCGCGCTTCCGACGGCCCCGGGCACGTGGCGCGACACGATCCCGCGGGGCCTGGCGGCGCAGGCGCGCGGCGTCTTCCCCGCCCTCGGCTCGGGGCTGCGCGGTGCCGAACGCGTCGTGCAGTTCTCATACGTCGTCACGGGCGAGCGGCGCGGCATCCACCCCCTCGGCCCGCTGCAGGTGACCACGTCCGACCCGTTCGGGCTCGCGCGGCGCACCACGGTGTTCGGCGAACGCACCCCCGTCACGGTCGCCCCCGCAGTAACTGATCTGCCGGCCCTGAGCGACTTCGCGGGCGAAGCCGGCGGCACACTCCACACCACGAACAACCAGCTCGGGCAGGGCGCGGACAACCTGATCGCGCGCCCCTACGCGCCGGGGGACTCGATGAGGCGCATCCACTGGCGTGCGACGGCGCACCGCGACGAGCTCATGGTGCGCCAGGAGGAGCAGGAGTCCACGCCCGAGGCCACCGTCGTGATCGATCGCGGCGTCCTGCGCTTCTCGCCCGAGGCGATGCAGGCTCCCGGCGCCGACGCCGGCTTCGAGGCGGCGGTGTCGGCGTGCGTCTCGGTCGTCACCCGCCTCGTGCACGACGGCTACGCGGTCGAGGTGATCGACTCGGACGGCACCCCGCTCGCCGAGCGCATCGACGGCGGCGACATGAGCGAGGTCGAGGGGCTCGTGAACTCCTTCGCCGGGCTCACCGCACGCCGGGACGATCACCTCGGCAAGCTCCCCCGGGTGTTCGCCGGGATGATGACCGGTCCGGTCGTGCTCATCGTGGGTCGGTTCGATCCGGCGAATGCCGACACCGTCGCGCCCGTCGTTCACCACAGCACCCTTCCGCTGCTGCTGGCGGTCGCCCCGGTCGGGGACGCGCTCGAACGTGCCGCGGACGGTGGATGGCATGCCGCCGCGGTGGACCCGGACGGCGATCTCGCGGTCGCGTGGTCCAGCGCCGCCCAGCGAGGGATCAGTCATGTCCTCCGATGACCGAGCGGCGCGGCGCGGCGCGGACCTGCCGCTGACGATCGGCGTCCTGGTCGCGGTTTTCGCTGCCCTCCTCCCCCTCATGCGGGTCGTCCGGCCGAGCGGCTGGCTGGTCGGCGCGATCCTCCTCGCCGCAGCCGTCCTGGCCGCCGGGTTCTTCGCACGCCGGCTGCGGCTCCCCGCCCTCGCCGTGAGCCTGATCGAGGCATCCGTCTGGATCGTCTTCATGACGTTCGTGTTCCTGCGGGACACGGCGCTGCTGTGGATCATCCCGACACCCGAGACGGTGCGGGCGCTCCCGGGGCTCGTGCAGGTCGCCGGGGAGGAGATCGCCCTCGGCGCCGCGCCTCTGGACGCCAGCACCGCATTGTCGATGCTGATCGTCGGCGGGACGGGGCTGCTCACGATCATCATCGATCACGTCGTCTTGACCGCACGGATGCCGCTCCTGGCCGCGATCGGACTGATCGCCGTCTGGCTGATCCCCTCGATCGCCGTGCCGGGCGAGGTCGACATCATGGCGTTCGTGCTGCTGGCCGCGGCGATCCTGTTCCTGATCCGGACTGACACGCGCTCGCGCGAGGAGCCGAAGGACCGCGCGGCCACCCGCACGGCGGGTGTTCCCGCCACGGCGCTCGGCATCGGGGCGATCGCCGTCGTCGTCGCCGTCGCCGCCGCGCCGCTCCTGCCCCAGCCCGTGGCCCGCGCGGGGTCGGGCACGATCGGGACGGGTCCGGGGATCGACGCGACCCTCCAGCTCGGAGACGACCTGCGCCGCCCGACCGAGGTCGAGGTCATGCTCGTGCGCAGCAGTGCGCCGAGCGCCCCCTACCTGCGGGTCACGACGCTCTCGCAGCTGGAGGGCACCGTGTGGGAGCCCGACAAGGTACGCACGGTGCCGCTGGCGAGTGAGGAGAGCCTCGGGGCGGTGGAGGTGGATCCCGACATCCGGCTGACCGAATACGTCACAACCGTCGAAGTCACCAACCTGTCCTCGCCGTGGCTGCCGGTCGCGTACCCCGCGGTCGACGTCGAGGGACTGCGCGGAACGTGGGCGGTCGCCCCATACAACCGGACGGTCCTGCCGCAGGGCGGATCGACGCAGGGACAGAACTACGAGGTCATCACGAACGTCCCGCGGCCCACGCTCGAGCAGATCCGCGCGCTCTCGGCGGGCACCGACAATCCGCCCGACGGGACGACCGCGCTGCCCACCGAGATCGACCCGATCATCGGCGAGCTCGCGGCGGAGGTCACCGCCGGGACGACGAACGACTACGACGCGCTCGTGGCGCTGCAGGGGTGGTTCCGCAGCCCGGAGTTCCGCTACTCGCTCGACGCGCCCGTTGAAGACGGCTTCGACGGGTCGGGAACGGATGCCGTGGCGAGGTTCCTGGAGGTGCGCGAGGGCTACTGCATCCACTACGCATCCGCCTTCGCGCTCATGGCCCGCACACTCGGGATGCCGACGCGCATCGTCGTCGGCTACCTCCCGGGAAGTGCGACCAGTGACGCCGTCGACCGCGAGACGGTGTACTCGATCTCCAGCGGTCAGCTGCACGCCTGGCCCGAGGTGCTTTTCGACGGACTCGGCTGGGTGCCGTTCGAACCGACGAACGGCCTCGGCGTACCGACGAGTTTCACCTCGGCCGGCTCGGCTCCGGGCGTCGTGGACGATCCCGCCGCGGCGACCCCGGCCCCGGAGGCATCGGCGCCGACCGACTCCGGCCTCACTCCGGACGGCGAGGACAACGCGCCGGAGGTCGGCACGAGCGACGCCAGCGGCACCACCGTGAACCCCCTGCCGACGCTGTCGATCGTGCTCGGCATCCTGTTCGCGCTCGCGATCCCCGCCCTGCTCCGCGAGGTCCGCCGTCGGCAGACCCTCGCCGCGGCACGGACGGGCGATGCCGCCGAAGCGTGGCTCGCGGTGCAGGACGCCGCGATCGACCTGGGGATCGACGTGCCCGCGAGCGAGAGCCCGCGGAGCCTCGGCGTCCGACTTGTCCAGGACCACGGCGCACCGCCTGCGGAGATGAGTGTGCTGATCAGCGCGATCGAGCGGGCGAGCTACGCGCCCGGAGGCAAGCACGCCTTCTGGCAGGGCGACGCGATCGCGGATGCCGCGACATCGGTGCGCAGTGCCCTCTTCGCCGCCGTCGACACTCCGCGGCGGATCCTCGCGCTGATCGCGCCCCGATCGCTCGTGGTGCGTCCAGGCAGCGTGTACGCCGGGTCGGGAAGGTCTGCCCGAGCACGGTAGGCGTGCCGGCTTCGCTTTACCGGGCTCGGGTTCCTGGCTGGACACTTTTCGCGGAAATTCCCCGGCGAGGCCTCACCTGCCGTCCACCGAAGCGCCCGCCCCGCGATTCAGTGGGCCATATCGGCGAGGACCGGGTCACGGATGCCGATCTCATCGTCCACTGAAGCCGCGAGAACCGGTTGCGACACCCGCGGACTCGAGTGCCGCCGGCCTCGGGGTAGGATGGTCGACGGCCCGCGAGGGCCACGGAGGATTCGCCTAGTGGCCTATGGCGCACGCTTGGAAAGCGTGTTGAGTGAAAGCTCTCAGGGGTTCGAATCCCCTATCCTCCGCTCTCGGGATCTCCGACCCTCCCGGTCGCAAGCCGGTCCCGGTCTGTGTCCGGCACAGTCGTCACGCCGTCCCGCCTCGGGACGCCTCAGGAGAGTGTGCCGGCGCCGGTGGTCATTGCGGAAAGCCGGGCGACTCCGATCGGCTCCTCCGTCAGCAGCGGGATGATCGCCACGCGATCCGCCAGACCCCGGACGCGGGCGATCTGCGGGACCTCGTTGCGTGCGCGGGTGCGCAGGAACGCTGACTGCGGGTGGGCGGCGGCGATGGAGTTGTTCACGACCCACGCCCAGGGATGGATGCCGGCTCTCTCCAGGTCGTTCTGAAGATCGACCGCTTCGAGGACCGGGGTCGTCTCCGCGAGCGTGACCACGATCACCTTCGTCTGAGCAGGATCCTGAAGGCGCATCAACGGCGTGGAGTAGGTCATGTTCGCCTCCCCCATCTGTCGTGCGATCTCGCGGTGGTACGAGCCGGCGGCATCCAGCAGCAGCAACGTGTGACCGGTCGGGGCGGTGTCCATGACGACGAATGTTCGGCGGGAATCGTGAACAGCCCGCGAGAACTGCTGGAAGACGGCGACCTCTGCCGTGCACGGCGACATCAGGTCTTCGGCGAGTGCCGCGCGGCCCACCTCATCCAGTCCTCTTCCCTTGGTCGCCATGACGCGAGCCTTGTACTGCTCGAGCGCGACATCAGGGTCTATCCGCGTCACGGTGAGCCCGCCGACCACGTCAACGAGTGTGTCGGCGAGGTGGGCGGCCGGATCGGTCGTGGTGAGGAGCACCTCGTGGCCGCGCTGGGCCAGGGCGAGGGCTACGGCCGCCGCGACCGTGGTCTTGCCGACACCGCCCTTGCCCATGCACATCACGAGTCCGTGTCCGTCTCGCTCGATCTCATCGACCAATGTCACCAGGGGCGCCTCCGGCACATCGGCGGGATCCGCCGGTCCCGGCGCCGTGGTTTCGGCCGAGCCCGAACCGAAGAACGAACGGAGGGCATCGAGGCCGACCACGTTTTCGGCCTTGAGCTCCAGCACGTCGTGCGGCAGGTCGGCGACGGCAGCGGGTATGGCCGTCAATGCGGCGGCTTCTCGCTGGCGCAGCGCGGCGCCGATGGGCTCCTCGCCGGCGCTGTCGGGAAGGACGCCGTTGATCACGACGAATCCACTGGTGATCCCGATCGCCGTCAACTCCGAGAAGGTGCGCTCGATCTCCCTCAGCGCGGAGGACTGGGGCCTGGCCACGAGAACGAGCCGGGTACTGGCGGGGTCGGTGAGCGCATCGACCGCGGCCGCATAAATAGCGCGATGCTTGTCGAGTCCTGCGAGCGGACCAAGACACGACGCGTCGCCACCGGTCGAGAGGAATTCGGTCCATGATCCCGGCAGCTGCAAAAGCCGGATGGTGTGCCCGGTAGGTGCGGTGTCGAAGAGGATGTGGTCGTAGAGCCCATACAGGCTGTCGTCGGTCAGGAGGTGTGTGAACTCGTCGAAGGACGCGATCTCCGTTGCGCACGAACCGGAAAGGCCCTCGGTGATGCTTGCGAGTTCCTCGTCGGGCACCAAGCCGCGCACGGGTCCGATGATGCGCTCCCGGTACGCCTCGACCGCCTGCTCGGGGTCGATCTCCAACGCCGACAGTCCGTGCACCGCGGGGATCACAGTGACGTTATTGCCGATCGTGAGACCGAACACCTGGCCCAGGTTGGACGCGGGGTCGGTGCTCACGAGCAGCACGCGTCGATCAAGGGTCGCGAGGCGGACCGCGGTGGCGCATGCGACCGAGGTCTTGCCGACACCGCCCTTTCCGGTGAAGAACAGGAACCGTGGAACGTCCTCCAGGAATCTCATCTCGAGAACCATCCTCCTCGGAACCCGCAGGCGGCGGCGAGTGGCTCAGGCGGCGAGGAAGGTCGCCACGGTGCGAAGCGCGTCAGGCTGAAGCCGGTAGTAGGCCCATGTTCCTCGCTTGGACCGGGACAGGAATCCGGACTCGGTGAGCACCTTCAGATGATGGGAGACGGTCGGTTGGGATAGCCCGACAGGTTCGATCAGGTCACACACGCACGCTTCCTGATCCGCGGAGGACGCGACGATGGACAGAAGGCGTAGCCGCGCGGGATCTGCGAGGGCCTTCAGTGTCACGGCCAGACGTTCCGCTTCGGATTGCGGAATCGGTTCTCGCACCAGGGGCGCGCAGCACTGCACGGCGGTGGAGACGTCTGTGACGGCGAATGTCGTGGTCATGAATCGATGGTAATCGATATTGACAATGATCGATAGAGCGTTCGATACTGTCATCGACGTTCATCGATGTTGTTTGGAGGGCCTCATGACGCTGCTCGATCTGACTCCCCGCGCGACGGTCACCGACCGGCTGGCGACGCTGCCGGTGGTGATCATCGGCGCCGGCCCGATCGGCCTGGCGGCGGCGGCGAACCTGGTCGAGCGGGGCCTCGACTTCGTCGTGCTCGAGGCGGGCGCTGAGGCCGCGGCGGGGATCAGGCTCTGGGGTCATACCCGCCTGTTCTCCCCGTGGAAGCACCTGATCGATCCGGCTTCCCGTCGCCTTCTCGAAGCAGAAGGCCGATGGGTTCCACCCGCGGACGAGGACCGCGCGCCGACCGGTCAGGAACTGGTGGACGAGTATCTCGCGCAGCTGGCCGAACTGGACGCTCTGCGCTCCCACGTCCGCTACGGCGCCCGGGTTGTCGCGGTGACCCGGGAGGGAATGGACCGCACCCGCACCGCTGGTCGCGCGCAGACGCCGTTCCTGGTCCGGGTTCAGGTGGAGGACGGGCGTATCGAGGAGCTGACGGGGCGGGCGGTGATCGATGCGTCCGGCACCTACACCACCCCGAACCCGCTGAGCTCGTCAGGCCTGGACCCGATCGGGCAGGCTGAGGTTGCGGATCTGGTGATCCATGCCCTTCCAGACGTGCTCGGCGCAGACCGGTCGCGGTTCGTCGGCCGCCACACCACCGTGGTCGGGGCGGGGCACTCCGCGGCGAACACGCTGATCGGCCTGGCCGAGCTTGCGGAGACTGCAGCGGGGACGCGGGTGACCTGGCTGATCCGCAATGCATCCGCGGCCCGGGTGTCCTCCTCGCCCGAGGATGAACTGGCCGACCGGGCCCGGCTCGGATCCCGCGTCGACCAGCTCGTCCAGGCCGGGACTATCCGGAAGATCGATTCCTTCGAGATCTCCGCCGTGAGCCGCCAGGGCAAAAAGGTCCGGCTGGCCGGATCCCGGAACGGCGAACCAGCCGCGCATGACACGGATCTGGTGGTGAACGCGACCGGGTTCCGGCCGGACCTGGCGATGCTGCGGGAGGTTCGGCTTCAGCTGGATGACATCGTGGAAGCACCGATGCGGTTGGCGCCGCTGATCGACCCCAACCTGCACTCGTGCGGGACGGTCGCCCCGCACGGGTTCGATGAGCTGCGACACCCGGAGCCCGGGTTCTTCCTGGTCGGGATGAAGTCCTACGGCCGCGCACCGACGTTCCTGCTCGCGACCGGGTATGAGCAGGTCCGCTCCGTGGTCGCCTGGCTGGACGGCGACATGCGCTCCGCCGGCCGCGTCCAACTCACCCTCCCGGCAACGGGGGTCTGCTCGACCGACGCCGGCGGCGAATCCTCCTGCTGCTCATGACGGAGCTGCGACCGATGACGGCGCAGGACTGGCCGGACGTCGAGGCGATCTTCGCCGCCGGCATCGCCGACGGTGAGGCGACGTTCGAAAAGGAGACCCCATCGTGGGCACAGTTCGACGCCGGGAGGATCCGAGATGCCCGCCTGGTCGCCGTCGATGACACGGGCGCCGTCCTCGGCTGGGCGGCCGCGTCGCGCGTCTCCACCCGGAACGCATACCGCGGCGTCATCGAGCACTCGGTCTACGTCGCGTCCGCCCATCACGGCCGAGGCATCGGGCGAGCGCTGCTGACCGGGTTCGTTCAGGCGGCGGAGGACGCCGGGTACTGGATGATCCAGTCGAGCATCTTCCCCGAAAACCTCGCCAGTCTCCGCCTCCATGACTCCGCAGGATTCCGGGTCGTCGGCACCAGGGAGCGGATCGCCCGTTCACCCCTCGGTCCGCACGCCGGGCACTGGCGGGACACGGTCCTGGTGGAGCGGCGCAGCCAGCGCAACGGAATCTGATGCACGACACCCGCCACCCAAGGTATCTGACGGCCGCACGAGCCGAGTCATAGACTGAGGTCTATGACTTCACAGGTCGGAGTGTCGGAGCTGGCCGCGCTCGCCGATCCGACGCGGGCGCGCATCGTGCAGCTGATCGACGCCGCACCGGATGGTCGCGCGCTGGTCGGACAGCTCGCCGAACGCCTTTCGTTGCGACAGCCCACGGTGAGTCACCACATGGCCGCTCTCCGCGCGGCCGGCATCGTGGTCCGACAGCCCGAGGGTCGGCGCGTCTGGTACTCCGTGCATCCCGACCAGCAGAACCGGGTCACCGCTCTCCTCGGTCGCGCAGCCACGCCGATGGAGGACCCGGACTGGGACCGCGTGATCGATGATCTCGCCGCCCGCTACCGTGGCACCTTCAGCCGGGAAACCGTGGCACGATACGTCACCGACAGCAGAGACCACCTCGCCGCGAGCGGGCCCGCCCCGCTCCTCGCGTCCCGCACAGCCACGTTCGCGGCAGCGCGGCTCGATGACCTGCACCGCGCCGGCCACCCTGATGCGAAGATCCCGACGGTGCTGTTCGTCTGCGTTCAGAACGCCGGTCGCTCCCAGCTCGCAGCGGGGATCCTCCGTCAGCTCGCCGGCGATCGGGTCATCGTCCGCACTGCCGGTTCGGCACCGGTAGGGCAGGTCCGCCCGGCCATCGTCGCCGCGCTCGACGAAATCGGTGTCACTGTCGGCGCCGAGTTTCCCAAGCCTCTCACTGACGACACCGTCCGGGCGGCGGATGTCGTCGTCACGATGGGATGCGGCGACGCATGCCCCGTCTACCCCGGCCGCCGTTACCTCGACTGGGACCTCGAAGATCCCGTCGACAAGCCGCTGGCAACGGTCCGCCGAATCCGCGACGACATCGACACCCGGGTCCGCATGCTGCTGTCCGAACTGTTCACCGAAGTGACACCGGAGCCCTCTCACAAAAAATAGACAGTGATCTATGCTTTCAGTCAAGAGGAAGTGAGATCACCCATGAGCAAGCCCACCGTCCTGTTCGTCTGCGTCCACAACGCCGGCCGGTCGCAGATGGCCGCCGGCTATCTGCGTGCCCTGGCCGGCGACCGGGTGGAGGTGCTGTCGGCCGGTTCCGCACCGAAGGACCAGATCAACCCGGTCGCGGTCGCCGCGATGGCCGAAGAGGGCATCGACATCGCCGGCAACACCCCGAAGGTGCTGACCGTCGACGCGGTACGGGAATCCGATGTCGTGATCACGATGGGCTGCGGAGACGCGTGCCCGATCTTCCCTGGCAAGCGTTACGAGGACTGGGAGTTGGATGACCCGGCCGGCCAGGGGATCGAAGCGGTGCGCCCGATCCGTGACGAGATCCGCCGACGCATCGAGTCGCTGATAGGCGAGCTGGTGCCGGCCGGAGACCCGTCGTGACCGTCACGCGCGGGCAGGACGGTCTGCTGTCTGCGGATCAGGTGCTGCAGCGGGCGGCGGAGCGTCTCGCGCAGCAGTTCTCGGGGTTGGTGAACGCGGAGACGGTCGAGCGGGTCGTGTTCGAGTCGTACATGGCGCTGGCCCGCACCGCGAGCGTCTCCACGCACCTCGCCTCCATCGCCGAGAAGTTCTCCCGCGATCGGCTCACCGCGCTCGCGCAGTCCCGGGGGCTGATCGCCAAACCTGTGCCTGAGATCCTCTACGTCTGCGTGCAGAACTCCGGGCGCTCCCAGATGGCCGCTGCGATCACACGCCACCTCGCCGGAGCCCGGGTGCACGTCCGCTCCGCCGGCTCGCAGCCCGGCTCCGGCATCCTCCCCGAGGTTGTCGCTGTGCTCGCCGAAGCCGGGATCGACGTGGGAGAAGAATTCCCCAAGCCCCTCACCGACGACGTGGTCCGCGCCGCGGACGCCGTGGTGACCATGGGCTGCGGCGACGCCTGCCCGTTCTACCCTGGCAAGCGCTACCTCGACTGGGACCTCAAGGACCCTGCAGAACTGGACCTGGACGGCATCCGCGCAGTCCGCGACGAGATCCGTCGACACATCGAGGCCCTGCTTGCCGAGCTCACCCCCGCCGCGACGGCCGCCGACCGGTGACGATCGACACCCCCGTCCTCGTGCGCGCCCCCCTCTGGCGGCGCTGCCTCGCGGAATTCGTCGGGACCGGGCTCCTTGTCACCGTCGTCGTCGGTTCCGGCATCGCCGCACAGCGGCTCTCCACCGATTCTGGGCTGCAACTCCTCGAGAACTCCCTCGCCACCGCCCTGGGTCTCGGCGTCCTCATCCTGATGCTCGCGCCGGTCTCGGAAGCGCACTTCAACCCGGTGGTCTCGCTCGCCGACGCGGTCCTCGGCCGCCGCTCGCGCACGGGCCTCACCCCCGGCGCTCTGCTTGCCTACACCGCGACGCAGATCCTCGGCGCGATCGGCGGCGCGGTCCTCGCGAACACGATGTTCGACACCCCGACCGCGATCTCGACCACCGACCGCGCGACACCGGCCACCTTCCTCGCCGAGGTCGTCGCCACAACGGGGCTCGTCCTGCTCATCATCGGACTGACCCGCACACGACGACCCGTGCCCATGATCGCGGCTGCCGTCGGCGCCTACATCGGCGCGGCGTACTGGTTCACCAGCTCCACCTCGTTCGCCAACCCTGCCGTGACCATTGGTCGCATCTTCACCGACACGTACGCCGGCATCGCCCCGGCCTCGGTCCTCCCGTTCCTCGGAGCCCAGCTGATCGGAGGAACCGTCGCGCTCGGCCTGGCCATTCTCCTGTTCCCGACCCAGGACCACGGATCGAACACCGACAGCTGACGGCCGCGGGGATACCCAGGGCGGTATCGTGGTCCCACCGACCGCGCTCGGAATGAGGAGACATGAACATCGCTCAGGCAGCTGACAACGACTACGAAGCGGATCTCGTCGCACAGCAGCGGAAGATCGTGAATCGACTGCGCCGCGCGGAGGGTCAGCTGGCGGCGGTCATCCGGGCGGTCGAGTCCGGAGCGGAGTGCCGTGACATCGTGATTCAGCTCTCCGCGGTCTCGAAGGCCCTCGATCGCGCCGGTTATGCGATCGTCGCCTCGGCGATGCGCACCTGCCTGGCCGATCCCGATGACACGTCGATGACGCCCGAGGAGCTCGAGAAGCTGTTCCTCACGCTCGCGTGACCTCGCGCTCGATTCACCGACCGAAGAGCCGGGCGAACAGACCGTTGGACGGCTCGGCGTCGTGCCCCGGGCAGCGCTGCGCGGCGGGCACCGCGCGCATGACCTGATCGACGTGCTGTCCGCAGCCGTTCCAGGTCGTCTTTCCACACTTCTTGCATGTCACCGCGTAGCACACGGGGCGTCTCCTTCTTCTGGTTCTCTGTTGGTGGGGGGGTCGTCAGGCCAGCATGAGGAAGAGCTTCTCGAGCTCGTCCTCCGTCACGGCGTCCTGAGGACGTTCACCCTCGGGAACCGCGACGCACTCGCGCATCGCCGAGGAGACGATGGCGTAGCCCGCGCGATCGAGCGCCTTGGCGACGGCGGCGAGCTGGGTGACGACGTCACGACACTCAATGCCCGCCTCCACGGCCGCGATGACGGCGTCGAGCTGTCCCCGCGCCCGCCGCAGCCGGTTCGCGATGAGCCTTTGCGGATCAGCCACGGATAAACGCCTCAGTGTCGAGCATCGCTGCGGCACGTGAGCCGAGAGTCGCGCGCAGGGTGAGGATGCCGCCCGAGAGCGACGCGGAATCCATCCCCGCCTGCGTCAGGACGCGATGGGCGATCGCCGAGCGGACACCGGATGCGCACATGACCCTGACCGGTCGGCCCGCTGCCGCCTCGCGCACCTCGTCGATGCGGTCGCGCAACTCGGTGTGCGGGACGTGGAGAGCGTCCCGCACGTGCCCGGTGAGCCATTCGTCTTCGCGCCGGACATCCAGGACCAGAGCGCGATCGAGAACGGAATCGAGTTCTTCGGCGTACCAGAGCGCGAGCGTCCCCCCGCGGACGTTCTCGCCCACCATGCCGGTCAGATTGATCGCGTCCTTGGCCTGCCCGTACGGCGGCGAGTAGGCGAGGTCGAGATCGATGAGCTCATCCACGGCCATGCCCGCCCGGATCGCGGTCGCCAGCACGTCGATGCGCTTGTCGACACCTTCCGCCCCGACGGCCTGCGCGCCGAGGAGGCGACCGGACTCCGCATCGACATGGACGACGAGGTGGATCTGACTCGCACCCGGAAAATATCCGGCGTGCTGGTTCGCGTGCAGGTGCAGCGTCCGATAGTCGGCGCCGGCCGCGTCGAGGACCATCCGGTTGGCACCGGTGAGCGCCGCGGTGAGAGAGCCGACCCGCACGATCGCGGTGCCGACCGGCCGCGGGATCGCCCGCGCCGTCTCGGGTCGGATGATGTCGTCGGCGACGAGGCGTCCCGCGCGGTTGGCGGGACCGGCGAGCGCGACAGGTCGCCGCGCGCCGGTGACCGCGTCCACGCTCAGGGTGGCATCGCCGACCGCCCAGACACCGGGCAGGTTCGTGCGACCGTGATCATCGACGATGATCGCCCCACGTTCGCATGCGATGCCCGCCCGCTCGAACGTCGCGGTGTCCGGCCGGACGCCCACCGAGACGACGATCAGATCAGCGGGCACCTCCGTACCGTCGGCGAGGACGACGCTATCGGCATCCGCTCCCGGCACGATGGCGGATGCCGCCACCCCGACGCGCAGGTCGACGCCGAGCGCCCGGAGCTCCTCCGAGACGAGCCAGGCCAACTCCGGCTCGACGGGCGGGAGCGGCTGAGGGGCGAGTTCGACGACCGTGACCTCGAGCCCCTGCGCGGCGAGCGCTTCCGCCGCCTCGATGCCGATGAATCCGGCACCGAGGACGACGGCACGACGGGCACCCGCGCGGACACGATCCCGAAGGGCGACGGCATCCTCCACCGTCCGCAACGTCCGGACGCGGGGGGACTCCACGCCGGGAATGGGCGGCACGAAGGCGCTGGCTCCGGGCGAGAGGACGAGGGCGTCGTAGCTGAGCAGACTCATGCCCTCCGCGGTGCGGACGGTCACCGTCCGCGCTTCGGCATCGACGGCGATCACCTCGTGGCCGGGGCGCACATCCAGCGCGAGCGCCGCACGCAGAGACGCGGGCGTCTGCACGAGGAGCGAGCGCTCGTCGTCGATCTCGCCGCCGACGAAGTACGGAAGGCCGCAGTTCGCGAAGGAGACGTGGGCGCCGCGCTCGAGCACGATGATCTCGGCCGACTCGTCGAGCCGCCGCGCACGGGCGGCGCAGCTCATTCCGCCGGCGACGCCGCCTACGATGACGATTCTCAAATTTACCCTCCGGGGTATTCAGAATGGTGGACTGCGGGCGGACTGCTCGCGGAGTGACGCCTGCTCACCTTATACCCCATGGGGTATTTTGCCAAGCCTATCGCACGTGCCGGACGGGCGCCCCCTCCAGCGAGATGGCGTCTCCTCCGCCGAGATGGTGGGTTCTTCGCCGAGATGGTGCCCACCATTTCGGTGCAAGAGCCACCATCTCGGCGAAAGATGTACTGCCTCAGGGGAAGATGCGCCACCCCGCGGACAGGTAGCGGTGGTGACCCTGGGCAGCGTTTCCACAGGCTGCGGGATCGCCGGCGCGATGTCGGTGGGCGGCGGTAACTTTAGAACATGCATTCGAACGCGGTGGTCGGATTCACCGACTCGCAGACTGAGACGTTGCGCGGGTTGCGCGACCAGGTCGCCGCGTTCGACCAGGCGATCGCCGCGGCAGAAGCGGCGCGGGTGCGGGTGCTCGCGCAGGCGGCGGACCTCGTCGACGATGTGCTGACCGGTGTCTCTGCCCGGGAGCGGCAGGCGGACATGGTGCTGCGGACGGTCGCGTCCGAGATCGCCGTCGCCGCACGGCTGTCGGACCGGTCCCTGCAACGCCAGATCGGCGAGGCCGCGACGCTCGTCGGGGACTACCCGGAGACACTGGCGTCGTGGGAAGAAGGGCGGATCAGGAGAGGGCACGTCCGCGCCGTGCAGGACGCCGGGGCGATCCTGCCTCCGGAGAACCGACACGAGTTCGACCGCTCAGCCGCCGAGATCTGTGCGGAGGACACCGCCGGCCGAGTCGGCCCCCGGCTGCGGGTCCTCGCCGAGCAGGTCCACCCGATCAGCATGCAGGAACGCCACGACGCCGCGCACGCGACCCGGTGCGTGAAAGTCCTCCGCGGAACCGAGGGCATGTCCACCATCATGCTGGCCGTCCCGTCACTCTTCGCCGACACGGTCTACGACCGGCTGACCCAGCAAGCCCGCGTCATCGTCGACACGAGGCGAACGCCACCCGCCGGGCTGGACGACGAACAGCTCGCGGTGATCACCACCGACACCCGGACGATGGACCAGCTCCGTGCAGACCTCGCCGTGGACATGCTCCTCACCGGCCACCCCACCACCGACCCCACCCGGGACACCGACGGGACCGCGGTACTCGGTGCGATTCACGCGAAAGTGCAGATCGTGATCCCCGTCCTCGCCCTCCTCGGCGTCACCGACGAACCCGCCACCCTCGAAGGCAACGGACCCATCGACGCCACCACCGCCCGCGAACTCGCCCGCACCAGCCGGTCCCCCTGGGAACGGATCCTCACCCACCCCGTCTCCGGCGCCGTTCTCGCCCCGGACACGTACCAACGACCCGCCGCCATCGACAGACTCCTCAGAGCGAGAGACCGACATTGCCGATTCCCCGGATGCCGGACACCCGCGATCCGCTGCGAGGTCGACCACACGATCGACTACGCCCGAGGTGGGCCCACCGACACCCGCAATCTGGCGCATCTGTGTCAACGGCACCACACGATGAAGCAGTTCACGCCGTGGAGACTTCGGCAGCTCCCCGACGGAGTCCTCGAGTGGACCTCCCCCGCCGGCACCGTCTATTTCGACATCCCCTCCGCGTACCCGCCCGCAGTCGCGTTCGCTCCCAGCAACCCCAGCAACGCCAGCGCGCCGTTCTGAACACCTCAACCGAGCCTCGGCCCTTCCGTCCCCACCGGCCCGCGCAAAGAACCGGGGATGCCGACCGAGCAGGATCGGAGAAGCGATGTCCGCGGCCCCGCCGTATCGTGACCATACAGACCGATCGAGGAGGGAATGAGCACATGGCCGACAAGCGCGACGGAGGATCCACGGGCTTCAGCGACGCCGAGCGAGACGCGATGAAGCAGCGCGCCGCCGAGCTGCGCGAGCAGAGCAAGGGCGGGACCGGATCGGCGAAGAAGGAACGCGAGGCTCAGGCGTGCGTGGATGCCGTTCACGCGCTCAGCGGCACCGACCGGGATGTCGCCGAGGCCCTGCACCGCATCGTCCTCGAAGAGGCTCCGCACTTGGACCCGAAGACCTGGTACGGCTTCCCGTCCTACGCTCGTGACGGCAAGGTCGTCGTCTTCTACCAGCCCGCCTCGAAGTTCGACACGCGCTACGGCACGGTGGGCTTCAACGAGGACGCCCTGCTGGACGACGGCGTCATGTGGCCCACGGCCTACGCCGTGATCGAGGTGACGGATGCCGTCGAGGCGGCGCTCCGCGACATCGTCCGGCGCGCGGCCGGCTGAGGCTCAGGCGACCTGCCGGCCGCACATCCCGCATTCCCCCGTCGCCGAGACCTCGACGAAGCAATCCGGGCACATGGCGCGGGGAGCGGCATCCAGGGACACCGGTCGACGCGCCGGCGCCGCGCTCTCCGCACGGGCCCGCGGCGCGCGGCGTACGGGAGCGGCGATCGGCTCCACCGGCGCACGTCGCGGCTCGGGTCGGTGCAGGAGGCAGTAGAACCGGATGTAGCCCGCGTGCTGATTCGGGTGACGATGCTTCACGGCCCACAGCTCGGTGCGCGCCAGCGGCGCGGAGGCCGCGCCGCACACCGAGCAGCGCGCCGGTTCGCCCGGAACGAGATCGGCCACGAGCGTGGGAGTCTCGAAGGGGATGTCGTCGCGCCAGTCGGAGGAGGCGGTGACCTTCATCCCTCCAGAGTAATCGGCGCCGCGACCGTGCTGACCCGTCCATGATGGAACCATGCCCGTACTCCAGCCGAGCGCCGACGGTGCGCGCCTTCTGAGCGACTACCACCTGGCGACCCTCTCCACCTTCGCGCGGGATGCGAGCATCCACGTCGTCGCGGTCGGTTTCACGTTCGAGGACGGCGTGGTGCGCATCATCACGAGCGACGGCAGCCAGAAGGTGCGCAACATCGAGCGCGATCCTCGCGCGAGCGTCGGCCAGGTCTCGGGGCCGCAATGGCTGAGCATCTCGGGACACGCTGTGATCGAGCGCGACCCGGACGCGGTCGCACGCGCGGTCGAGCTGTACGCGCGGCGCTATCGACAGCCTCGACCGAACCCCCGGCGCGTCGTGATCCGGATCACGCCGGAGCGCATGCTGGGATCCGCCGGCGTCTGGGTCTGAGGACGCCGCACAGACTGCGGGCGCGAACCGCGGGGCTGGTGGTACTTTCCGCTCATGACCCTCGCGCCCACCGAAACCGATCCGAACGTGACGCCGCGGCGACTTCTGCTGCTCGCGATCCCCGCCCTGCTCGTCGGCATCGTCTCGGCACTGATCCTCTGGACGCTCGATAGGGCGGCCGACGCGCTGTCGAACGTCATCTGGGATGCCGCTCCCACGGCGCTGGGCGTGGATCCGAACGGGTGGTGGATCATCCTGGTGCTGACCGTCACCGGACTCGCCGTCGGCATCGCCCTGCAGGTGCTCCCCGGACACGGCGGCGCAGATTCGGCGACGACGGAGCTCGTCGCCCCTCCCCTGCCACTGAAGACCCTGCCCGGCCTTGCACTGGTGACCCTGCTCGGACTCGCGGGTGGCGTGAGCCTCGGGCCGGAGAACCCGATCATCGCGACCAACACCGCGATCATGGTCGCGGTTTTCGCGCGGTTCCTGCCCGCGGTGACGCCGCAGGTGTCGACGCTCCTCGCCGCCTCAGCCACGATCGGCGCGCTGTTCGGTACGCCGGTGGCGGCGGCGCTGGTTTTCACCGGTCTCGTGGCGGCGGTCCGCGCGGGAGGCTCGCTCTGGGACAAGCTCTTCCTCCCGCTCGCGGCCGCGGGAGCGGCATCCATCACGATGCATCTGCTGGGTGCGCCCCCGTTCGACTTCGACATGCCGGCCTACGGACCGCCGCAGGCCGGTGACATCCTGATCGGCGCGCTCGTCGCGTGCGCCGTGACCGTCGTCGGACTGATCGCGCTGTACCTCTTCCCGCTCGTGTACAAGACGATGCACGCCCTTCGCCACCCGATCATCATCACGACGGTCGGCGGACTGATCCTCGGCATCCTGGGATTCATCGGCGGGCCCATCACGATGTTCAGGGGGCTCACGCAGATGGGCGAGTTGCTGAAGGACCCGACGCAGTACGACGCCGGTCAGCTCGCGATCATCGCGGGCATCAAGATCGTCGCGCTGCTGGTCGCCGCGTCCGCGCTGTTCCGCGGAGGACGGGTCTTCCCCGCGGCATTCATCGGAGTGGCGCTCGGCCTGCTCGTCAGCGCGCTGTTCCCCGGACTCTCGATCAGCCTGGTCGTCGCGTGCGCCGTGCTCGGCATGGTGCTCGTCGTCGCCCGGGACGGATGGCTCGCGCTGTTCGTCGCAGTGGCGATCCCGGGCGATATCGCTCTGCTGCCGGTGCTGTGCCTCGTGGTGCTCCCGGCGTGGCTCCTGGTCTCGCAGGTGCCGCAGTTCCGCATCCTGCCTGCCGCGACGACGGAACCGCGCGTCACCGCCTGAGCCACCGTCA
Source organism: Microbacterium sp. NPDC064584 (assembly GCF_040687315.1). Taxonomy (NCBI): domain Bacteria; kingdom Bacillati; phylum Actinomycetota; class Actinomycetes; order Micrococcales; family Microbacteriaceae; genus Microbacterium; species Microbacterium sp. NPDC064584. The sequence goes on from NZ_JBFBMZ010000008.1 coordinate 187,693, forward strand.
GGGCTTGCCCTTGCCGCCATCCTTGCCGCTGTTGCCGTTGCCGTTGTTGTTACCTGGGCCGGCGTTCTCGTTCCCCGAGTTGTTCTCGACCGGCGCGGCGGGCTCGACCGGCGCCGGGTCGACCGTACTCGGATCGACGGTCGCCGGCTCCTCGGGCTGATCGGTCGTCTCCGAGATCGGCTGAGGCTCCGACGGTGCGGGGTTCACGACCTCGGGGCGGAACGTGGGCGACGGATCCGACGCCGTGACACCGAGCCAGGACCCGATCGCGATGACCACTGCCGCGGCGGCACCGGCGGCGAGCACGAGGCCGAGTGCCTTGGGGCGCGTGTGACGGATCGGGCGATGCCGGGTTCGCAGACCGGGTGCCGTCGCCGCGGTCGACGGCGGTTCCGCCGGGAGCACCTGGGTCAGCTCGGCTGAGACCGGGGGGACAGCGGGCGCGGCGAGCGGCGGCAGGACCGCCGGTTTCGGCGGCACCACGACGCCGACCGGCAGGGTGAGTGCCGGAGCGGTGTCCGCGGTGTCCAGGTCGCGACCCCGACGAGCGACCTCGAGTGCATCGGGACGATCGGCGGGGTCCAGAGCCGTCATCGCCGTGAGGAGTGACCGCCACCCGTACCCCCAGTCGCCGGGGATCACGGGCGATGCCGTCAGACGGACGGCGATCGCCTCCACCGGAGTCTGCGTCGCGTACGCGCGCCGCCCCGACAGCGCCTCGAGCAGCACCAGTCCGAGACTGTAGATGTCGGAGGCGTGCGTCGGCTCGTGACCTCGGACCTGCTCGGGCGAGATGTACGCGGCCGTTCCGATCGCGGTTCCCGGGGCCGTCACCCGGGCGGCATCGGCGACATACGCGATGCCGAAGTCCGCGAGTACCGCTCGGAACGTGTGATCGGGTGTGAGCGGGGGACGCAGGAGGATGTTGGCCGGCTTCACATCGCGATGGATGATCCCCGCCGCGTGCACGACGTGCAGGGCCTCGCCGAGGTCGGTCGCGAGGGACGCGGCATCCCGCAGCCCGATCGGCCCCTTCTCGATGAGCGACGCGAGCGTTCCGCCGTCGACGTACTCCATGACGAGGTACGACGGACCGGATGCCGCGATGTGTGCGTCGAACAGGGTCACGAGCGACGGGTGACTCACCGCGGCGAGCAGCCGCTTCTCGGACTCACGCCGGGTCGCGTCGCCCTCTCCCCCGGTGCTGCCCCAGAACACTTTGACGGCCACCGTCCGCCCGAGTGCGGTGTCGACGGCACGCCAGACCGACCCCATTCCGCCTTCGCCGATCGGCTGTTCCAGCCGATAGCGTCCGCCGAGCAGATCGCCGGGTCGGGTAGGCCCGGCGACGACCGTCTCCGTCATCGAATCGATGATCGCAGGAGGATCGATGCCGCGAAGGAGGCTTGACACGGGGCCGCGATCGTGCGGTGTCGTCGTCCGCGTCAGCGGACCGTGATCAGGCTGCGCTGCCAGCCGGTCGAGCCGTCCGGAGCGATGGGTGCGCGCTCCTCGATCTGGGTCTCACCGGCCTTGTTCACGGCTCGGACGGTGACGTAGTGGGTGCCCGCCGTGGCGTCCCAGTCGAGGTACCACTGCACCCAGGTGTCGTCGTTGATCGGCGTCGACAGGGTCGCGGCCTGCCAGTCGCCGTCGTCGATGCTGACCTCGACGCGCTCGATCCCGACGGTCTGCGCCCAGGCGACACCCGCAAGCGGGGTACGGCCCACGGTCACGGGCGTACCGGTGCGCGGGGTGTCCAGGCGCGAGGAGAATTTGATAGGAGCCTTCGCGCTGTACCCGCGCGGTGTCCAGTAGGCCTCGTCGGCGTCGAACGTCGTGACCTTGAGCTCGGTGAGCCACTTGGTCGCCGACACGTAGCCGTACAGGCCGGGGACGACCATGCGCACCGGGAAGCCGTGCTCGAGCGGCAGGGGCTCTCCGTTCATCGCGACCGCGAGGATCGCATCCAGACCGTCGTCGGTGAGCGACTCGAGCGGCGTGCTGGCGGTGAACCCGTCGATGCTGCGCGAGAGCACCATGTCAGCGCCGCTCTGCACTCCCGCACGTGCCAGGACGTCGCGCACCGGGACGCCCAGCCACTTCGCGGTACCGAGCAGCGGACCTCCGACTTCGTTGGACACGCATGTCAGGGTGATCGCGTATTCGTCCAGCCCCATGCCGACGAGGTCGTCGAAGCTCAACTCGACGCGCGTGTCGACCATCCCGTCGATCACGAGTCGCCAGGTGTTCGGGTCGATCGAGGGAACGGTCAGGGCGGTGTCGACGCGGTAGAAGTCCTCGTTCGGCGTGAACAGGGGCGAGATCCCGGGGATGTCGAGTTCCGCCCCGGCCGGCACGGTCACAGTGCTGCGCGGCGCGGGCAGGTTGAGCGCCGATCGCACCGCGGTGATCGACGACGCCGTGGCGTTGATGAGCGCTCGCGCTCCGACACCCACGACGACCGCTGCCGCTCCGGCGATCGCGGACACCCGGAAGAACAGACGGCGATCGACGGATGCCGGGCCCTCGGCACGAGCACCCGCTGCGCCCCCAGCCCACCGGCGGAGCCGTGCGGACAGGAACCACAAGAGTGTGCCCCCGGCGAGCGCACCGAAGATCGGGGGGATCGCGGCGAGCGGGCCGGCACCGGCCCGCGTGAGGATCGCCGCGACGGACAGCGCGCCCGCGACGCCGAGCGCGATGACGCCCAGCGGAGGTCGCACGTACTCGAGCACCCCCGCGATCGCCGACGCGATCAGCACGGCGAGCGCGAGCCCGACCAGGAGCGCGATCTTGTCGTACTCGCCGAAGGTCGCGATTGCGAACTCCTTGAACGGCTGCGGCACGATGTCGATCACGAACGAGCCGACGGCGAGGATCGGGCTGCCCTCCCGCGCGACCAGAAGCGCCATCAACTCAGCCGCGGCGAGGAAGACCGCGGCGCTGACGACTCCGGACACTGCAGCCCACACCCAGAACCGCAGACGACCGCTCTTCTCGCTGACCATGCCTGTTGTTCGCCGCCGGCGCCCATTCGGATTGCGCCGCCCGCCGCTACGGTCGAGCCATGACGGTGACGGTGAGACCAGCGACCATCGTGGATGCGCGCGCGATCGCGACGGTGCGGGTGCGCTCGTGGCGCGCGGCTTACGAAGGCCTCATCGACCAGGCGGTCCTGGATCACATGGACATCGACCGCGAGGCCGCACGCCGCGCCGAACTGTGGGAGGAATACCACGCGGACCCGCGCGGCGGCGATCTCGTCGCCGAGGGAGAGGGCGCCGTGGTCGGCTGGGCGGCGTACGGAAGATCCCTCGATGACGATCTGCCGGCGAACGGCCAGCTCTACGCGATCTACGCCCTCCCGGAGGAGTGGTCGTCGGGCATCGGGCACGCACTGCTGACGGATGCCGAGCGACGGCTGATCGAGGCGGGCTTCGATCTCGCGCACCTCTGGGTACTCGACGGGAACACGCGGGCGGCATCCTTCTACGAGAGACACGGCTGGCGGGAGGACGGCGCGGAAAAAGACGACGACAGACTGATCGGCGGGGCGAATCCGCAGACGCTGCACGAGCGCCGACGCGTGAATCGGCTCCGGTAGGACCTTCGACCCTGAGCGACGCATTCCGCGCCTTGAATAATCGGGGGCATGTCGATGCCCCGCGCCGGATACAGTGCGATCTCCAGCTACTCGCGCGTCGAGATCCTCGCACTCGTCCAGGCCCGCCCCGAGCGTACGATCGCCGAGCTCGCCGAGCTCACGAGACTTCATCCGAACACGGTGCGCGAGCATCTGCAGCGACTCATCGAGGCGGGTCATGTCCTGCCGAGCATCGAACACCGCACGCGGCGCGGGCGCCCGCGCACGCTGTACTCCGCCGCGACCGGTACGGGTCACGCCTCCAGCCCGATCGCCCGCCGCAAGGTGAAGGAGGCCGCCGATCGCGGTGACGTCATGCGCCGGGTGATGCCCTGGACCGGACGCGGTGTCGCCCGGCTCGGAGAGGCCGCCACCCACCAGCTGGACGCGATCGTCGAGCACCTCGCCGAATCCGGATTCGATCCCGCGGTCGACGAGGAGAGGCTCACGATCGAGCTGTCACCGTGTCCGCACGCCGCGAGCCAGGCCGACCATCGCGAGACGCTCTGCGCAGTGCACCTGGGACTCATGCAAGCCGTGCTTACCGAAGCGGGGGGTCCCCTCCAGGCCGGCTGCATCCGCACGTCGGTGCGCCCCACCGATTGCACCGTCGAACTCGTGCGCTCATGAGCGCGTCGGCCGGGGATTCCGCTGAGCGCGGGTCGTTCGACGTCGAGGTATTTTGCACGGTTTCGACATCGCCTGGGCACGCCCGGCCTGTGTACCGTGACCAGTGTCGCCGCAGCACTCGCCTACTGATGCGGACCTGAAGGGGAATCCATGGACCTGTTCGATCCACTGCTTCTCGCGCGCTGGCAGTTCGGTCTGACGACGCTCTACCACTTCCTGTTCGTGCCGCTCACGCTCGGGATGGCACTGACCGTCGCGATCTTCCAGAGTGCGTGGTACCGCACCGGCAACCTCAAGTGGCTGCACCTCACGCGCTTCTTCGGGAAGATCTTCCTGATCAACTTCGCGATGGGCGTGGTCACCGGCATCGTGCAGGAGTTCCAGTTCGGCATGAACTGGTCGTCCTACTCCCGCTTCGTCGGCGACGTGTTCGGCGCTCCCCTCGCGTTCGAGGGGCTCATGGCCTTCTTCTTCGAGGCCACATTCATCGGCCTCTGGATCTTCGGCTGGGACAAGCTGCCGAAGGGCCTGCACCTGGCGAGCATCTGGATCGCGACGATCGGCGCCTGGTTCTCGGCCTACTTCATCCTCGCCGCGAACGCGTTCATGCAGAACCCGGTCGGCTTCCGGATGGCCGAAGACGGCAGCCGCGCCGAGATGACCGACTTCCTCGCGGTGCTCACGAACCCCGTCGCCCTCGCCGCACTCCCCCACACCCTCTTCGCCGCGTTCATGATGACCGCGGGGGTCATCATCTCGATCTCCGCCTGGCACCTCGTGCGCAAGCAGAACATCGAGATGATGCGCTCTTCGCTGCGCTACGGCCTGTGGGGGATGATCGTGGCGTTCGCCGGTGTCGCGCTGTCGGGCGACCAGCTGAGCCTGGTGATGGTGGCGACCCAGCCCATGAAGATGGCCGCGGCCGAGGCCATGTTCGACAGCGCCTGCGGGGCGGACGCGTCGTTCTCGATCTTCACCCTCGGCACCCCCGACGGGACGAGCGAGCTGTTCTCCATCCGGGTGCCGTATCTGCTCGCGCTCCTGTCGACGCACTCGTTCGACGGCTGCGTCGAGGGCATCAACGACCTGAACGCGCTGTACGCCACCGAGCTGTTCCCGCAGTTCGCCGACCAGGTCGACGGCAACTTCGCCCCGATCCTCTGGGTCACGTACTGGTCGTTCCGCTGGATGATCGGTCTGGGCAGCGTCGCGGCCCTCACCGCGGTCGTCGGACTCTGGCTCACCCGCAAGCGCGCGAAGCGCGACGTTCCGGTGTGGGCGTGGCGCCTGGCGATCTGGGCGTGGCCGGCATCGCTCCTCGCGATCCTCGTCGGCTGGGTGTTCACCGAGATGGGCCGCCAGCCCTGGATCGTCTTCAGCCTCATGCTCACCGAAGACGGCGTCTCACCGAGCGTCCCCGGCTGGACGGTGCTCATCTCACTGGTCTCGTTCACGCTGATCTACGCGATCCTCGCGGTGGTCGAAGTCGGGCTGATCCTGAAGACGGCGCACAAGGGCCCCGATCCGCTGCCCGAGCCGGGCAGCGCGGCCGCCGAGCCGCCCGCGCTCGAAGACACCCCCACGACGGTCTACTAGGAATCTCAGGACAACAACATGGATCTCGCCTACCTCTGGTTCTGGATCGTCGGATTCCTCTTCGTCGGCTACTTCGTGCTCGATGGGTTCGACTTCGGCGTCGGGATGTCACTGCCCTTCCTCGGCAAGGACGACATCAGCCGCCGCCAGATCATCAACACGATCGGTCCCGTGTGGGACCTCAACGAGACGTGGGTCATCGTCGCCGGCGCGTGCCTGTTCGCCGCGTTCCCGGAGTGGTACGCCACGCTGTTCAGCGGCTTCTACCTCGCGCTGCTGCTCATCCTGCTCGCGCTGATCGCCCGTGGCGTGTCGTTCGAGTATCGCCATCAGCGCGAGGGCCTCCAGTGGAAGAAGGGCTTCGACACGATGATCGTCGTCGGGTCGGCCGTCCCCGCTCTGCTGTGGGGCGTCGCCGTCGCGAACATCGTGCAGGGCGTTCCGCTCGACGCCGACTTCGAGTTCACCGGGTCTCTGCTGACGCTGCTGAACCCGTACGGCCTGCTCGGCGGTCTCACGACGCTTCTGCTGTTCTTCACGCACGGCGTCTACTTCGTCGCCCTCAAGACCGACGGCCAGGTGCACCAGGACGCCCGTCGGCTGGCGCGGCGATCGGGGATGCTGACGGTCGTGGTGGCCGCGGCGTTCCTCGTGTGGACGATCTTCATCGCCGCCGGGCGCGGTGCCCCGCTCCTCTCGCTCGTGATCGCCGGCGCGGCGATCGCCGCGGTCGCGCTGATCATGTCGCTCGTGTTCAACATGCGCGACCGCGAGGGCTGGGCGTTCGGGTTCGGAGCCGCCACGATCGTGGCAGCGGTCCTGACGCTGTGGTTCGCGCTCTTCCCGTACGTGATGCCGTCCTCGACCGATCTGGCGAACAACAGCCTCACGATCGAGAACGCCTCGTCGACCGACTACACGCTGACGATCATGTCGTGGGCGGCGCTCATCTTCCTCCCTCTGGTGCTCGCGTACCAGGCGTGGACATACTGGGTGTTCCGCAAGCGCGTGACGCGGTCGCGCATCGAGAAGGCCGCCGCGCTCACCGCGCACTGATGACGGCCCCGGAGGACGGGGCGTGCGGGCGGGATAGGGTCGAATCGTTGTGATGACTCAGACGGTTCCCGTGCCCCCGCGTGAGCGCCGGCGTCCGGTGGATCCGCGCCTTCTGCGCTACGCCCGCACGTCACGCTCGTTCTTCGTCCTGATCGGCCTGATCGGCGCCGCGCAGACCGCGGTGATCGTCGCGATCGCGTGGCTGCTGACGAGCGCGATCACCGGAGCTCTCGACGGGATGCCGATCGGCGAGCTGCGCGAGACGCTGGCGTGGCTGACGGCGGCGTTCGCCGCGCGGGCGGCGCTCCTGTGGCTGCGCGAATGGGCGTCCGCGCGCGCTGCGGCCCGCGTGGAGGCCGAATTGCGCAGCGGTCTCGTCGATGCCGTCGGCCGGCTCGGCCCGGGATGGCTGTCCACGCGCAACTCGGCGCAGCTCGCCGTGACAGCCGGACGCGGACTCGACGCCCTCGACGCCTACTTCGGCCGCTACCTCCCCCAGCTCGTGCTCACCGTCATCGCGACCCCCGTGATCGTCGCGGTGATGTGGTGGCAGGACTGGATCAGCGGGCTGACCGTGCTGCTCACGCTGCCGCTCATCCCGATCTTCATGGTGCTGATCGGCCTCGCGACGCGCTCGGTGCAGAAGCGGCAGTGGCAGACGCTGCAGCATCTCGCGGCGCGCTTCTCCGACACCGTGCACGGGCTCAGCACGCTCAAGGTCTTCGGGCGGCAACGGCGGGCCGCGGCATCCATCGAGCGCGTGACCGACGACTACCGCCGCGAGACGATGCGGGTGCTGCGCATCTCATTCGTGTCGGGCTTCGCACTCGAGTTCTTGGCGAGCATCGCGGTCGCGATCATCGCCGTCTCGATCGGCTTCCGGCTGCTCGACGGGTCGCTCACGCTCGCGGTGGGTCTGTTCGTGCTGCTGCTGGCTCCCGAGGCGTACCTTCCGCTCCGCCAGGTCGGCGTGCAGTTCCACGCTGCGGCCGAAGGGGTCGCCGCGACCGACGACGTGTTCGCCGTGTTGGATGCCGCGCGCACCGCGCCTTCGTCCCCCCGCGCCGAGCAGCACGCCGACCTGTCGCCGGGCGACCTGGTCGTGCGCGAGCTCGCGGTGGTCCACGACGGCATCGGGCTCCCGCCGGTCTCGCTCGTTGCACCGCCCGGAAGCGTCACCGTCATCACGGGGCCGAGCGGGGCAGGCAAGTCGAGTCTTTTCGCGGCGCTGAGGGGCGCGGCATCCTTCACCGGCACCACGGCCTACGGCGGCGCCGATGTCGCGCGGCTCGCCCCGGCGGCGTGGCTCGCGTGGTCGGGCCAGCAGCCGGGACTCATCGCAGGCACCGTCGCACAGAACGTCGCACTGGGGGATGCCGCACCCCGGCCCGAGTCAATCGCCGCCGCACTCGAGCTGGCGACCGCCGCAGAGATCGACCCGCAGCTCGCGCTCGGCGTGCAGGGCGCCGGCCTGTCGGGAGGCCAGGCGCAGCGGGTGTCGGTCGCGCGTGCGATCTACCGCCACCTCATCGGGCGCGCGAACGTGATCGCGCTCGACGAGCCGAGCTCGGCCCTCGACCACGTCACGGAGGCCGCGCTCTGGACGAATCTGCGCGGGCTCGCCGACCGCGGGGCGACCGTGCTGCTCATCTCGCACCGCACGAGCGCCCGCGAGATCGCCGACACGATCGTCGAGCTGCAGCCCCGCGAGGTGACGGCATGAGTACCACGACCACACCCGCCGACGTGCTGCGGGGGGCGATGCCGCCACTTCGTCGGTTCTGGCCAGGGGCGGCGGCGGGTCTGGTCTCCGAAGCCTCCGCCGTGGCCCTCCTCGCGGTGAGCGCCTGGCTCATCGTCCGGGCCAGCGAGCAGCCGCTGCTGCTGTACTTGTCGGCCGCCGTCGTGGGCGTGCGCCTGTTCGCACTCACGCGCGCGACGTTCCGCTATCTCGAACGCCTCAGCGGCCACGACGCCGCCCTGCGTCAGCTCGCCACCACCCGATCCGCGCTCGTGCGACGGCTGATCCCGCTCTCCCCCGACGGCCTCGCCGACACTCGTCGCGGATCGATCCTCGGTGCGCTCGTCGACGATGTCGACGAGCTGCAGAACCTCCCCCTCCGCGTGGTGCAGCCGCTCGTCGCCTCGGCGCTCGTCGCGCTCCTGTCGGTCGTGTTCATGGCATTCGTGTCGTGGCCGGCGGCGCTCACGCTGCTCGCGTGCCTCGTCGCCGCGGGTCTCGCATCGGCACTGTGGGGCTGGGCGGCAGGCGCCCGGGCCGAGCGCGCGATCGCGCCGCTTCGGGCCGCCCTCGCCGACGCCGTACTCGATCACCTCGGCAGCCTCGACGTGCTCATCGCCTACGACGCGGAAGAAGCCGCCCGCGCCCGCATCCGGGATGCCGACGCGGCGGTGCGCCGCGCCGTCGTGCGTCGGGCTCTCGGGCAGGCGGGCACGGCAGCGGTCATCTCGTTCATCGCGGGCATCGCCTCGATCGCCGCGCTCGTCGCGACCGCCCCGCTGCACGCGGACGGCACGGTCGGCGGCCCGTGGCTCGCCGTGGCGGTGCTCGTGCCGATGGCGGTGTTCGAAGTGTTCGGTTCGGTGCCGCTCGCGGCATCCGCGTGGCGGCAGGTGCGCGCGAGCGCGACACGCATCGCCGATGCGCTGCCGGCCGAGCTCCCCGACGGACTGGTGCGCGAGTCCGTCGAGCCCACCGGCGTCGCTCCGCGCCTCGGCGACGGCATCCGCCTGCGCGGAATCTCGGCGCGGTGGCCGGGTGCGGATGCCGACTCGCTCCACGGCGTCGACCTCGACGTGCGACCCGGCGAGCGCGTGCTCGTCGTGGGTTCGAGCGGCGCCGGCAAGACGACCCTCGCGCACGCGCTCGTGCGCTTCCTCGAGGTGGACGGATCGTTCACGATCGGCGGCGTCTCGGTGCGCGATCTCGCCGGAGACGACGTGCGCCTCACGATCGGTCTGTGCGAGCAGCGGCCCATGCTCTTCGACGAAGACATCCGGCAGAACCTGCTGTTCGCGAAGGACACCGCGACGGATGCCGAACTCCTCGCCGCGCTCGACCGTGTCGGTCTCGCCGACTGGGTGCGCGCGCGCGGCGGACTCGATGCCCGCGTCGGCGAGCGGGGTGCGCTCGTCTCGGGCGGTCAGGCCCAGCGCATCGCCCTCGCGCGGGCGCTGCTGCGCGGCTTCCCGGTGCTCGTGCTCGACGAACCCACCGCCGGCGTCGACCCCGCGGCATCCGATGCGCTGCTGAGAGATCTGCTGTCGGCGGTGGGAGATGACCAGGCGGTCGTGCTCATTTCACACGTCGCCGTGCCGGCAGGGCTGATCGATCGCGAAGTGCGGCTCGTGCGCGGGCGCGTGGCCCCGGGGATAATGGACAGATGACTCGTCGAGTCGATGCCTATCGCGGACTGTCGCAGCCCTCTCGCCTGCGCATCATGCACGAGCTGCTGGTCCGCCCCGGTCAGTCGCTCACCGATCTCGCCACGGTCACAGAGCTGCATGAGAACACGCTCCGTGATCACCTCCGCGTGCTCGAGGCTGAGGGGTTCGTCGTGCGCCGGACAGAGCACAGGGGTAAGCGCGGACGGCCCCGCGACATCTTCGACCCGTCCGGTCCCGACACACCGAGTCCCGTCACTGCGCAACGCGTCGAGACGGCCAAGCGCCACGGCGACCTGATGCGCAGCGTGGTGCTGCAGACCACCGCCGCCGACGAGACGGTGGCTCACCAGTTCGATGCCCTCTACGAGCACCTCGACGACGTCGGGCTCGACCCCCAGCTGGATGAGGAGACGCTCACTGTCGACCTCTCGCCGTGCGCGTTCCACGATCTCGTCGATGACCGCATGGCGATGCTGTGCCATGTGCACGCCGAGCTCATCCGTGGTGTCCTGCAACAGGCGGGCGGACCTCTCGAGGTCAACCGGCTCCTGCCGCTGGTGACACCGCACCGCTGCCACCTCGCCCTGAAGATCGCCTCGTCACACACCCCCGAAGCAGAGTGAAGGCCGCGGCATCCGCGCTCATCCTGCGGGGACGCCGATGCGGCGGCAGCGCGGGAATATGCACGGTCATGCCCTGTGCGCGGAGGCGCTGCGGCCCCTAGCTGTACTCGGCAGTCACGTTGGTAACACTCGGCTGAGGGGTGTGCCGTTGATGGCGGTGTGGTGGCGATGAGCGTTGTAATGCTCGATGAAGGGTG
>NZ_JBFBMZ010000009.1:0-184372 GCF_040687315.1 Microbacterium sp. NPDC064584
AACCGGTCGCGCCCGGGCCAATGCACGTCGTTCGGGTCGTGCCGCAGCACGCGCTGGTAGAGCAGGTAGGCGGCCGGGGCGAGGCTCATCGCCGTACCCGGGTGACCGTTGCCGACCTTCTCGACCGCGTCCGCCGCCAGCACGCGAGCGGTGTCCACCGCGCGCCGATCGATTTCATCCCAACGCAGATCCGACACCGGGCCGCCTCTCCTTCGAAGTTCCGCAATGAGTCTGTTGACATCGCTGCGCCATGTACTTATGGTGAATCTAACGTGATCAGAATGCAAGATCACATAAAGATAACATGAGGGTCTACCTCGACATCGGGCCACGGACTCGCGCGACGCCGCGCGACGACGACGGATCCGAGAGCTGAGACTTGAGATCGATGCCGCCGACGACGCGGCGCGAAGGGATGCAACGATGCGCGCAGTGGTATTCACATCCGAGGGCGAACTCGCCCTGGAGGAGCGGCCCACCCCTGTCCCGGGATACAAGGAGATCCTGATCGAGACTGCGGCCGTGGGCATCTGCGGCACCGACACGCACGTCTTCGACGGCGAGTTCGAAGGCACCATCTTCCCGCTCGTTCCCGGCCACGAGGCCACCGGAACGATCATCGCCCTCGGCGAGGGCGTGAACAGCGGGGTGTTCGACTTCGCGGTCGGCGATCACGTCGCGGTGAACCCGAGCACCACGTGCGGCGAGTGCGAGTTCTGTCTCAACGGCCACGCGAACCTGTGCCGCTTCTGGAACGGTCTGGGCGTCGTCGCGTCGGACGGCGCGTCGCAGCAGTACTTCACCGCCCCCGCCGCCAACGTCTACAAGCTCAAGCCGGAGACCGACCTGTACGAGGCGGCGCTCATCGAGCCCCTCGCCTGCGCGATCCGCGGTTGGGACGTGCTGCCCCGACGGCTGGGCGACCACGTGCTCGTCTACGGCGCCGGAACGATGGGCCTTCTGATGGCGCAGCTCGCATCTCGCGCCGGAGCGTCGACCGTCACGATCGTCGACCTCAACGCCGAGCGGCTCAAGACGGCAGAAGAGTGCGGAATCGCGTTCCGCCACACCTCCGCCGATGACGCCGCGCGTGAGAAGTGGGATGTCGTGATCGACTGCACCGGCAACATCCGTGCCATCGAAGACGCCCTGACCCGTGTCAAGCCGGCAGGCTTCTTCCAGGACTTCGGCGTCGCTCCCTCGGACCGGACCGCTCAGTTCTCCCCCTTCCGGGTCTACCGCGACGAGATCTCGATCGTCGGCACCATGGCTGTGCTCAACTCGTTCGGTCGGGCCGTAGAGCTGTTCGAAGCCGGCGCGATCAACGCGAAGGCCATGATCAGCCACTCGTTCACCCTCGATGACTACTCGCAGGCGCTCGAAATGTTCCGTCGCGGCGAGGGGCGCAAGCTGCAGATCCGTCCGAACGACGCCGAATCCAAGGTGCTCCTGTGACCGCGGCGGCAGCGACGAAGCCTCGTGGCAAGAAGCTCGGCCGGGGCGCCAAGCGCGGTATCTGGATCGGGGTCATCGCGCTCGTCGTGCTGGGCGTCGTGCTGGGCACCAAGGTCGTCCCGAGCGGCGATCCGCTTGCCCAGGGCAACGTCGAGTTCGACCCGGCCACCTTCGGGGCCGAGAACTTCCCGACGGTGCAGGAAGGCATCATCGACCGTGCGGTCGACGCCGCCACTCTCGCGGACGCCATCGCTGCCGACCCCGAAGCCGCGGCTGCCGAGTACGCCAGTGAGAGCTCGGGCGGCCCGGTCTACAGCGTCACCTTCACCGGCGTCGTCGGCGAAGGGCAGTCGGGCATCTACGAAGTACAGGTCGACGGTGTTCCCGATGATCTCCTCATCCGCGTCCAGACCGGCCCTGCCATCAACGGCACCGAGTTGCGCGACGCCACGGGAGAGATCGTGTTCGGCCAGTTCACGAACCAGATCGAATATCAGAACGCTGCAGCAGCCCTCAATGAGGAACTCAAGACGCAGGTTCTCGCCGACGTGGACACGGCGTCGCTCACTGGTCGCACGATCGAGGTCACGGGCGCGTTCACCCTCGTGAATCCGGCGGCGTGGCTCGTCACTCCCGTGGAGCTGTCGGTCCGATGAGCGGCGACGGAAACTTTGACGAGGTGGTGCTCGAGGCGCGCAACATCGTCAAGACCTACGGCGGCACGCGCGCCCTCAAAGGTGTGAACTTCGAGATCCGAAAGGGCACCGTCACGACTTTGTTCGGCGAGAACGGCGCCGGCAAGTCGACGCTCATGAAGATCCTGTCGGGAGTTGAGCAGCCGACCTCGGGTGAGATCGTGCTCGACGGCGAACCGGTTGTCTTCGCCTCGACGAACGATGCCCGCGATCGCGGGATCTCGATCATCCACCAGGAGCTGAGTCTCGCGCCGAACCTGTCGGTGAGGGACAACATCTTCATGGGACGCGAGCTCACAGGCGCGTTCGGCGTGGACTACGCCGAAGAGGCCCGGCAGGCGCGGTCGCTCCTCGCCGAGCTGCAGCTCCCGATCGATCCGGACACGCTCGTGGCCGACCTGCGGGTCGGACAGCAGCAGATCATCGAGATCGCCCGCGCGCTGTCGGCGAACTCGCGGATCCTCATCATGGACGAGCCGACGTCGGCCCTGGCGGCGGCCGAGGTCGAAGTGCTGTTCGGCGTCATTCGCGACCTCCTGGCTCGTGGCGTCGCGATCGTCTACATCTCGCACCACCTCGAGGAGGCGCTCGAAGTCACCGACCACGCGGTCGTTCTGCGGGACGGCACCATGACTGCGCGCGGTGAGCGCAGCGGGATCGACCTGGAGTGGATCGTGCGGAACATGGTCGGGGAGAACTTCGACCTGGGCTCGCCACCCGGGGGATACGAGTTCGGCGAGGTAGCCCTGCGTGTGAAGGAGCTCACCGTGCTCGACCCCGAGAACCCCGAACGGGCGATCGTGAGCGGGCTGAACCTCGATGTGCGCGCCGGCGAGATCGTGTGCATCTACGGTCTTATGGGCGCGGGACGCACCGAGCTGCTGGAGGCGATCGCCGGCAAGGAGGTCGTCGCCTCGGGAGACATCCTCCTCGAGGGACGTTCGATCCTCGGCGACTCCATCGCTGAGCGCATCTCGTCCGGTGTCGGCCTCGTTCCCGAGGACCGCCAGCGTGACGGGCTTGTGCAGACCTTCGACGTCGGAACGAACCTCACGCTCGCGAGTCTCGACGAAAGCCTCGTGCGCGGAGTCATTTCCCGTCGGCTCGAGAAGGCGCGGTCCAGGGAACTCATCACGTCCGTCACGGTCAAGACGCCGGGACCGGAACTCCCGATCGGCGCGCTGTCGGGAGGCAACCAGCAGAAGGTCGTGATCGGCAAGATCGTCGCGACCAATCCGCGCGTCATGCTGCTGGACGAACCGAGCCGCGGCATCGACGTCGGGGCCAAAGGCGAGGTGTTCCGGCTCCTCGCCGAGCGGGCCCGGCAGGGTCTCGCGGTCGTGTACTCGACCTCCGAGGTCGGCGAATGCCTGAGCATCGCCCACCGCATCATCGTGATGCGTCGCGGCCGGATCTCGGCCGAGTTCACTCCCGATGCCACCAAAGACATGATCATGGCCGCCTCTGGCGAGGCCGTGGCCGCCTGACTCCAGAACGGATCGGACAATGACGACGACCACCACCAACACCATCATCGAGAACAAGAAGCAGTTCTCGATCGCGAAGCTCCTCCTCGAAGGACGTGCGTTCCTCGCGCTGATCCTCATCGTCGTGGTGTTCTCGCTGCTCTCGCCCAACTACCTGACGGTCGAGAACGTTCTAATCATGGCCTCGCACGTGGCGATCTATGCGCTCCTGGGGCTCGGCATGCTCATGGTGATCCTCAATGGAGGCATCGACCTGTCGGTCGGGTCCACGCTCGGGTTCTCCGCGGTGATCGCCGGCTTCCTTCTGCAGGGCGTGCCGATCAACATCTTCGGCATCACGCTCTTCCCGAGCGTGCCGGTGGTGGTGCTGCTCTCTTGCGGGGTCGGCGCGGCGGTCGGGTTGGTCAACGGCATCCTGATCTCCAAGTTCAAAGTCGCACCGTTCGTCGCGACGCTCGGCATGCTCTACGTCGTGCGCGGCCTCGCACTGCTGATGACGAACGGCCTCACGATCAACGACCTCGCCGGCGACCCCGAGCTCGGCAACACCGGCTTCGACTGGCTCGGGTTCAACCGCATCCTCGGCATCCCGATCGGCGTGATCATCATGGGGATCGTGGCGCTGATCCTCGGCTTCGTGCTCGGTCGCACCAAGTTCGGTCGCTGGCTGTACGCGTCGGGCGGCAACGAGCGAGCAGCCGAGCTGTCAGGTGTGCCGGTGCGCAAGGTCAAGGTCTGGGTCTACGTGATCTCGGGCATCTGCGCCTCGATCGCGGGACTGATCCTCGCATCGACCCTCACCAGCGCGAGCCCCACTGCCGGAAACACGTACGAGCTCACGGCGATCGCCGCGGTCGTCATCGGCGGTGCGGCCCTCACGGGTGGGCGGGGCAACGTGCGCGGGACTCTGCTCGGGGCGTTCGTCATCGGATTCCTCGGGGACGGACTGGTCATCGTCGGAGTGTCTGCCTATTGGCAGATGGTGCTCATCGGCTCGGTCATCGTCCTCGCGGTCCTGCTGAACACGCTCCAGTACGGGCGGCGCCGCAAGGCACCCGCCCCCTCCGCTCCCGCGCCGAAAGCAGGGGCACCCACCCAGACGTCGGGACAGGACGCGACGGCTCCGGCCGCCTCCTCCTGACCGCGAAACTCGGCATCGAAGAACGCTGCCGAACACCCAAGAAAGGACACACATCACATGGTGCGCAAGAAGGCTCTGGCTGCTATCGCAGCAACAGGCGCGCTGGTCCTCGCTCTCACGGCGTGCGCCGGCGGCGCGGGCAGCGGATCCGAGTCCAGCGACAGTGGCGATGGCGGCGGCAGCGGTGAGGCCGGCGGGCTCATCACGATCATCGTCAACGACCCGGCGAACCCCTACTGGAAGACCGAAGGCGACGTCGCCGAGGCGGCGGCGAAGGAACTCGGCTACGACGCCGTAGTCGGAGCCCACAAGGGCGACACGAACACCGAGAACACGCTGATCGACACCGCTATCTCGAACAACTCCGTCGCCATCATCCTCGACCCGGCCAACGCCGACGGCTCGATCGCGGCAGTGAAGAAGGCGAACGCCGCGAACATCCCGGTGTTCCTGGTCAACGCCGAGATCAACGAGTCCGGACTCGCCAAGGCGCAGCTGGTGTCGAACAATGCGCAGGGCGCGGCGATCGGTGCGCAGGAATGGGTCACGCAGATGGCCGAGGCGGGCAACTACATCGAGCTCTTCGGTGCCCCGTCGGACAACAATGCGCAGACGCGCTCGAACGGGTTCTCGACCGTGATCAGCCAGTACCCCGATCTCGTCGAGGTCGGCGAGGAGGTCGCGAACTGGGACCGCACCGAAGGCCGCAACAAGACACAGGCCCTCATGCAGGCCAACCCCGACATCAAGGGTGTGATCTCGGGCAACGACGAGATGGCGCTCGGTGCCATCGCAGCTCTGAAGGAAGCCGGCAAGCTCGAGGGCGTCATCGTGGGTGGGTTCGACGGAAACCCCGACGCGGTCGAGGCCGTGACCAATGGAGAGATGGCGTACACGGTCCTGCAGCCGGTCGCGGTCTTCTCGAAGGAAGCCGTCGTGCTCGCCGACGAATTCATCCGTACGGGGAAGGCGCCCGAGACCGAGAAGCA
Source organism: Microbacterium sp. NPDC064584 (assembly GCF_040687315.1). Taxonomy (NCBI): domain Bacteria; kingdom Bacillati; phylum Actinomycetota; class Actinomycetes; order Micrococcales; family Microbacteriaceae; genus Microbacterium; species Microbacterium sp. NPDC064584. The sequence continues at coordinate 5,768 of NZ_JBFBMZ010000009.1, forward strand.
GTCGTTCGACTGCATTCTCATCACCAAGGAGAACGTCGCGCAGATGACGGGCCCCTTCACCTACTCCGGCTGAGCACCGGAGCACACAGGCGGCGCCTCGCGCCGCGATGACGGGGGCGGATGCCCAACGGCGTCCGCCCCCGTCCCACCCACCCCAGACTTCGGAGAGAACTCCCATGAGCTACGTCCTCAACGATCCCGCCGACTTCGCAGACGAATCGGCCGACGGCTTCGTCGCGGTCCATAGGTCCCTCGTCCGACGCGTGCCGGGCGGGGTCGCCCGCTCGACGGCGACCGCCGCAGGGCAGGTCGCGGTGGTCATCGGCGGCGGTTCGGGCCACTATCCGGCCTTCGCCGGCCTCGTCGGTCAGGGCCTGGCCCACGGTGCGGCCATGGGCAATGTCTTCGCTTCGCCCAGCGCCCAGCAGGTGTACTCGGTCGCGAAGTCCGTCGCGACGGAGGCGGGCGTGCTGCTCAGCTACGGCAACTACGCCGGCGACGTGCTCAATTTCGATCAGGCGCAGGCCCGACTCATCGCCGAAGGCATCCCATGCCGCACGGTTCGCGTCACCGACGACATCTACAGCGGCCAGCGCGACGAGCGCGCGAAGCGACGCGGAGTCGCCGGCGATCTCGCCGTCTTCCGCGCCGCCGCGTGGGCGGCTGAACGGGGTCTCGATCTGGATGCCGTCGCGGAGATCGCCGATCGCGCCAACGAGCGCACCCGTTCCTTCGGCGTCGCCTTTACGGGCTGCACCCTTCCCGGAGCGATTGAGCCGCTGTTCACCATCCCCGCAGGTCAGATGGGCGTCGGGATGGGCATCCACGGGGAGCCCGGCATCGATGTCCGCCCCCTCGCCCGCGCCGACGAGCTCGGCCGATTGTTCGTCCAAGGTCTCCTGGAAGAAGTGCCCGACGGCGTCGCCTCCATCCGTGGCGCGCGCGTCGCCGTGATCCTCAACGGACTCGGTGCTGTCAAGTCCGAAGAGCTGTTCGTCATCTACGCCACCGTCTCACGTGAGCTCGAGGACGCGGGCGTCGTCGTCGTCGAACCCGAGGTCGGCGAGTATGCCACAAGCTTCGAGATGGCGGGGGTGTCGCTGACCCTGTTCTGGCTCGACGAGGACCTCGAGGCGGCCTGGGCGTCACCCGCGTACACCCCTGCGTATCGCAAGGGAGCCGTCGCGGCAGGCACGGATCTGATGGGCGATGTGGTCGCAGACGAGACCGCCCACGCGATCCCGGCAGCATCCGACGAGTCCGTCACGGCTGCCGCGACCGTGCTCTCCGTCGTGCAGGCGATCAGAGACGTGATCGATCTGAATGCCGACGACCTCGGCCGCCTCGACGCCATCGCCGGCGACGGCGACCACGGCATCGGCATGCAGCGCGGCGCGCGCGCCGCTGCCGAAGCTGCACACCGTGCACAGACGGCAGGTGCCGGAGCCGGGACGGTGCTGGCGCTCGCGGGCGACGCCTGGGCGCTGCGCGCCGGCGGTACGTCGGGCGCCTTGTGGGGCGCGGGCCTGCGCTCCGCGGGCGAGAGCATCGGCGACACCACGGCTCCGGACGGGAGCGCCTTGGCCGACGCGGTGGAGGCCGCCAGGGCCATGGTCCAGGCCTACGGCAAGGCCGAACTGGGCGACAAAACCCTCGTCGACGCCCTCGTGCCGTTCGTCGAAAGCCTGCGTCGTCGTGTCGACGGAGGCACGCCGACCGTCGAGGCCTGGAACGCCGCTGCGGCGGACGCCACGTCGGCGGCCGCCGCGACAAGCGACCTCGTGCCTCGACTCGGGCGCGCCCGTCCGCACGTCCAGAAGAGTCTCGGCACGCCCGACCCGGGAGCCGTGTCGTTCGCGCTCGCGATGACCGCTGCGGGCCAGGTGCTCGCGGCAACAGGAGAGGAGCGGTCATGACCCGCCAGTGGAGGATCGTCGTCGGTTCGGACGACGCCGGATTCGAATACAAGGAGGCCCTCAAGGCCGATCTCCTCGGCGACCCCCGCGTCGCCGAAGTCGTGGACGTGGGGGTGGATGACAACGGGCATACGCCGTATCCGCGCATCGCGATCGCTGCCGCCGAACGCGTCCGCGACGGCCTTTCCGACCGCGCCCTCCTCGTCTGCGGTACGGGTCTCGGTGTGGCGATCGCCGCGAACAAGGTCCCGGGCGTCCGCGCGGTCACTGCGCATGACAGCTTCAGCGTCGAGCGCAGCGTGCTCAGCAACAACGCGCAGGTGCTGACGTTGGGTCAGCGTGTGGTGGGACTCGAGCTCGCCCGCCGCCTCGCGCGGGAATGGCTGGGATACGAGTTCGACGAGACCTCGGCATCCGCGGACAAGGTCGCGGAGATGATCTCGTACGAGCAGACGGGTAGCTGTGGGTGAGGCGCAGCATCCCGCGCCCGAGCCGCGCTCGGTGCCGACCCTGCTCGGAGTGAGCCTGAAGCTCTATCTCGATATCGGCGCGAGCGAAGCCTGGGCGCGGGGGGTCGCCGCGATCGCAGGACGTCATCCCGCTGTCGTGGATGGATCGGTGCAGGTGTTCGTGCTGCCGTCGCTTCCCGCGCTGCCTGCGGTGCGGCAGGCTCTCGCCGGTACGAAGGTCGCCGTCGGGGCACAGGATCTCCACTGGGAGGATCGCGGGCCCTTCACCGGCGCGATCAGCGGCGTCGACCTGAGAGATGCGGGCTGCACCTTCGTGGAAGTCGGACACGCGGAGCGCCGTACTCTGTTCGGCGAGACAGACGACATCGTCGCCCGCAAGCTGGCCGCAGCCATGCGCAACTCGCTCACTCCGGTGCTCTGCATCGGTGAGGAGAACGAGGGTCCGGCCGAGGATGCCGTCCTCACCAGCACCGCTCAGCTCGCGTCCGCACTCGACGGCCTCGACGACGCAGTGCGCGGGGATCTGGTTGTCGCGTACGAGCCCGTCTGGGCGATCGGCAGGCCCAAGCCGGCGAACGCCGCGCATGTCTCCCGCGTCGTCGCCGCCTTGCGCGAGATGCTCGATCGGAACCCAAGAATCGCCAGGTCGTGGGTAATCTACGGGGGGAGTGCCCAGGCTGGTTCCCTGAACGAACTGGGCCGCGGCGTCGACGGCCTCTTCATGGGTCGCTTCGCCCATAACCCGATCGACCTCGCGCGGATGGTAGACGAAGCCGCGCTCCTGACGACGTGACGACGGAGGACCTGACATGACGGCGATGCGTGATGATCCGGTCGTCGCCGGCGATGCGAGACAGGGCCGGCAAGCCCAGCGCCAGCGTGCGATCACCGAAGCGGTCATGTCAGAGGGTGCCGTGCGCATCGAGGAGCTCGCGGCCCGGTTCGACATCAGCGTCATGACCGTCCACCGTGATCTCGACGAACTCGAAGGGCGTGGTCTGCTGCGCAAGAGCAGAGGCGTGGCCACGGCCCTTTCGTCGGCGCTCGTCGAGTCCAGCGACGTGTACAGAGCGAGCAGGCAGCTCGTCGAGAAGGAAGCGATCGCTCACGCAGCGCTCGACTTCATCGAGCCGGGGCAGGCGATCATGCTCGACGACTCCACGACGACGCTTCATCTCGTCCCTCACCTGGCTGCGAAGAAGCCGCTCACGGTCATCACCAACACCCTGACGATCATGGAGGAGCTGCGGTCCGCGAACGGCATCACGATGCTCGGGCTCGGCGGCCAGTACTACAACTGGTGCAGCGCGTACATGGGACGCATCACGACGACCACGATCGCGAACCTCCGTGCGGACCTGCTCGTGATGTCGACCTCCGCGATCTCGGACGACGTCGCGTTCCACCAGACGCAGGAGACCGTTGACGTCAAGCGCGCGATGTTCGAGTCATCGAGCCGTCGCATCCTTCTGGCCGATCACACCAAGTTCGAGCGGCGCGCGTTGCACGCGATGTTGCCCTTGGCGCAATTCGACACCGTGATCGTCGACACCGGAATCGATCCTGTGCACCTCGCTCGCTTGCGGGAGAAGGGCGTCAACGTCGTCGTCGCTCGCCGGGCATCGCGCCAGTGACCGCGCCGATCCTGACCGTCGTCGGGGCGACGAACGCGGACCACGTCGTGCGAGTCCAACGGATGCCGCGGCCGGGCGAGACCGTCGCCGACGGTGTGCTCGTCACCCAGGCGGGAGGGAAGGGCGCCAATCAAGCGGTCGCCGCGGCACGCCTCGGTGCTCGAGCGCGATTGGTGAGCGCCGTCGGTGCAGACGCGGCCGGTATCGACCTCCTGTCCGGACTGCGGGCGTCCGGAGTCGACACCGACGGTGTGCAGGTCGTGGATGACGCCACAGGCACGGCCATCGTCGTGGTGGATTCGACCGGCGAGAACTCCATCGTCGTCTGCCGCGGCGCCAACGGTCGAATCGATCCCTCTGCGGTGCGGATCGAGCACGGGTCGGCGATGCTCGCCCAACTCGAGGTCGACAGTGAGATCGTCGAGACGGCTGCGCTCGCTTGCACGGGTCTCGTGGTGCTCAACCCGTCTCCCGCGCAACCGCTCTCGGCGCGGGTGCGCGAGCGTGTCGACCTCTTCATCGTCAACGAAGGGGAGTACGACGCGCTCGCGGAGATCCATACCGCGCCGCTTGTTGCGCTGACTCTCGGAGCGGAGGGCGCCCGCATTCTTCGCCGCGGCCGTCTCGTCGCTTCCGCGCCGTCGGTCGCCGCCCGCGTGGTGAGCACGGTCGGCGCAGGCGACGCGTTCGCTGCCGCCTTGACTGTGGCGCTCTTGCGCGGCATCGCGCACGAGGAAGCCCTCCGTGCTGCCTGCCGGGTCGGCGCCGCGGCCGTTGCCGATCCGCGGTCCCAACCCATGCTGGACCGACTGCAGGGTTACCTCGATCCCGCGAGCTGACACTCCGTCTCCGATACCTCGAGTGGTGGGCGAGGGCGCATTCCCCCGGGTATCGCGTTGCGAGACGTCGGGAGGGATCCCGCCGCACGGGCATCACGCAGGCGATCGTTGCTGCGAACCCGAACGCCTCACCCGGCTGCGCTATTGCGGATCGATAACGACGACATCTGAGGCTTACCCATCCGGCATCCATTGATGCTCGCGAAACAGGCCGCCAGCATCGACGTTCTCAGCGGAGGGCGGCTCATTCTGGGAGTCGCCACAGGCGACCGGCCGGAGGAGTACCCCGCCTTCGATGCGGACTTCGAGGAACGCGGACGCACATATCGCGAGTCCGTCGCTCGGATGCGTGCAGCGTGGGTCGGCGGGAGTTCAGGTGGCCGTATTCTGCCGGAACTCACGCATGGCTCCGTCCCGCTCGTCGCCGTGGGTCGTGGTCAGCAGACCACCGAGTGGGCCGCGCAGAACATGGACGGTTACGTCACCTATCACCGGCCGGGGCCTGCCATGGCCGGCGTCGTTTCGAAGTGGAATGCGTCCACGCCACCCGGCGAGCGAAAGCCGGTCATCACCACGATGCTGGTGGATCTCGAGGAGGATCCGCACACACCGCTCGAGCCGATCCGCTTCGGTGCGAGAAGTGGCCGCCACGCCCTCCGTGAGTATCTGCTCGAGCTTCAGAAAGCGGGCGTCGCGCACGTGGCGCTGAACTTCCGACCGAGCCGACGCCCCGTGGAAGACGTTCTCGTCGAGATCGCGGAATCCCTTCTCCCTGCCTTCGATCACTCGGCGGATTGATCGTCAACTGACCGATATCAGTTTGAGCAAGTCCTTCACGGAAGCCTGCGGGCAGGTGCTCCGATCCTGCTGGATGGCGAGCTCCTCGCATCGCTCCCGTCGCCCACCCGGATGCGAACCGACCCGATCAGTCACCAATAGGGGAATCGCCGCGATGATGTTGCCAGCGGACGTCCGACGCGAGAAAAGATTGCGAGCGCGGCTATGTCATGTCGCTCGAGACCTTATGGAATCTCGCCGCGCATTGGTACGAGGGGCGGCTGGGCACCCCTTACGTCCGGCGGGAGCCCATCGCGGCGACCGACTACTTCCGCAGTGACGGACTGAGCGGCCCGTTCTGGGGACTGGACTGACCCGGAAGGTCGCCGATCGCCCGCAGCGCTCGCTGTGAAGCGAGGGCGCGCGGATCAGCCGATCAACGTCACCCCGAAATCGGCCACGACCGATCGAAGTTCGGCGAGGTAGCGCTGTGCCTGCTCGGTGAGGGGGATCGCGGAGTGGCCGATCCAGCCGATCTCGATGGACTCTTCGACCTCGAGCGGGATCGCGGTGATCTCGGGATCGAGGTCGTCGCTGATGATTCCGGTCGAGATCGTGTACCCGTCGAGGCCGATCATGAGGTTGAAGATCGTCGCCCGGTCGGAGACCCGGATCTCCTGCCTGCTCGAGAGCGTCGAGAGGATCTCCTCGGCGAAGTAAAAGGAGTTGTTCGCTCCCTGATCGAAGGTGAGCCGCGGCAGGTCGGCGAGATCGGCGAGTGTGACCCGATCTCGAGTCGTGAGCGGGTTCTTCCGGGAGATGAAGATGTGCGGCTCGGCGAGGAAGAGCGGTCGGAACGCGAGCCCGGAGTCGCGCAGCAGCTTGTCGATCACCCTCCGGTTGAAGTCGTTCCGGTACAGGATGCCGAGTTCGCTGCGGAGTGTGCGGACATCCTCGATGATGTCCCACGTCCGGGTCTCGCGCAGGGAGAATTCGTACTCCGCCGCACCGCTGGATCGCACCATCCTCACGAACGCGTCGACGACGAACGAGTAGTGCTGCGCGGAGACCCCGAGCAGGCGCCGCGACGGGGGCCGGCCCAGATAGCGCTGTTCGAGGAGGGAGACCTGCTCGATCACCTGCCGGGCGTATCCGAGGAACTCCGCACCGTCCGCGGTGAGCGTGACCCCGCGCGCGGAGCGCAGGAGCAAGGACCGACCCACGCGGGACTCGAGGTCCTTCATCGCTGCGGACATCGTCGGCTGCGAGACGTAGAGCAGGTCGGCTGCGGCGCTGATGGACCCTTCCGCCGCGACCTCGATGAAGTATCCGAGCTGCTGGAGGGTGATGCCGTTCGATCCGCGAGCCATAGGCAGAGACTATATGCAGGCATAGCGCGGGCGAGTTACCCGATGGGACGCCTCTGACTGCACGATGGGACGCATCGACTCCCCTCAGGCCGAGCCCGGCCGATCAGCCACTGGATTGGCCCGCTCATGGCGACCGCTCTCACCTTCCGCATCACCACGACGCGCTTCGATGCCGACTACGCACCATCCGACAGTTCCCGGCTCACGACGAATTTCGCCAACCTGGCGCGAGGGCGGGAACGGCAGCAGAATCTGCGCAACGCGCTGATGATGATCGACCGCCGGTTCAACGATCTTGCTTCGTGGGACAACCCGGACGGTGATCGGTACACCCTCGAACTCGACATCGTCTCGGTGGGCGTGCAGCTGACGGACGACAGCGAGGAGCCGGAGTTCCCGCTGCTGGAGATGCTGGACATCCAGATCGTGGACCAGGTCACCGGCATCCGCCGGCACGGGATCGTGGGGAACAACTTCTCGTCCTACGTCCGCGACTTCGACTTCAGCATCCTGCTGCCGGCTGTCAACGAGCAATCGGCCGAGTTCGCGACGCCGCGAGACTTCGGCGAGCTGCACGGCAAGCTGTTCCAGCACTTCCTGGACTCTCCGGCGTACCGCGAGCGCTTCGTGCTCCCTCCCGTCATCTGCATCAGCGTCTCGACGAGCAGAACCTATTCTCAGACCGACAATCGCCATCCGATCCTCGGGGTCGAGTACCGTCAGGACGCCTTCTCGCTGACCGACGAGTACTTCGCCAAGATGGGCCTTCGGGTCCGGTACTTCATGCCCCCCGGCAGCGTCGCTCCGCTCGCGTTCTACTTCCGCGGTGATCTGCTCAACGACTATTCCCCTCTGCAGCTGATCGGGACGATCAGCACGATGGAGACGTTCCAGAAGATCTACCGGCCGGAGATCTACAACGCCAGCGCTGCCGCTCCGGCCGTGTACCGTCCACGCTTGGAGCATCAGGACTTCGCGCGGGTGCCGATCACGTACGACCGGGCGGAGCGCAGTCAGCTCGCGGTCAAGCAGGGGAAGTACGCGGAAGAGCACTTTCTGAAGCCGCACGGGAGAGCGCTCGAGCAGTGGGCGACCGGCCGGCCCGTCCCCGTCGCATGACCTCCGAAGGATCGTCCGCCATGACCACGCTTCTGCCCACCTCCATCGTCGGCAGTCTGCCGAAGCCGTCCTGGCTCGCGCAGCCCGAGACCCTCTGGTCGCCGTGGAAGCTGGAGGGCGACGCGCTCGCCGAGGGCAAGCAGGATGCGCTGCGCATCGCCGTCCACGAGCAGCAGCGCGCCGGCATCCACGTCATCAGCGACGGCGAGCAGACGCGCCAGCACTTCGTCACGACCTTCATCGAGCATCTGAGTGGGGTCGATTTCGAGCAGCGCGAGACGGTGCGGATCCGCAACCGGTATGACGCGAGCGTACCGACCGTCGTCGGTGCCGTCGGCCGCGAGAAGCCCGTGTTCGTCGATGACGCCGCGTTCCTTCGCACCCAGACCGATCAGCCCATCAAGTGGGCGCTTCCGGGCCCGATGACGATGATCGACACCCTGTACGACCGGCATTACAAGAGTCGCGAGAAGCTCGCATGGGAGTTCGCGACGATCCTCAATCAGGAGGCGAGAGAACTCGAAGCGGCGGGGGTCGACATCATCCAATTCGACGAGCCCGCGTTCAATGTGTTCTTCGACGACGTCCGGGACTGGGGTGTCGCGACACTCGAGCGCGCCGCGGAAGGACTGCGGGCCAAAACCGTCGTGCACATCTGCTACGGCTACGGCATCAAGGCGAACACCGACTGGAAGGCGACGCTCGGCTCGGAGTGGCGGCAGTACGAGGAGACCTTCCCGCTTCTGCAGCGGTCCGCGATCGACGTCGTCTCGCTGGAGAGCCACCATTCCCACGTCCCGATGGAGCTCGTCGAGCTCATCCGCGGAAAGAAGGTCATGCTCGGCGCGATCGACGTCGCCAGCACCACGATCGAGACCCCGGAGGAGGTCGCCGACACGATCCGGAAGGCGCTCGCGTACGTCGACGCCGGCGACCTCGTCCCCAGCACGAACTGCGGGATGGCGCCCTTGCCTCGGGATGTCGCGCTCGGCAAGCTTGCCGCGCTGAGCGAAGGTGCCCGGATCGTCCGCGACGAACTGACTCCGCCGACCGGCTGAAATCGTTGATCGCTGGATCAGCCGACGTCGGAGCTGTACCAGTACGTCACCGACGCGCGCCTCTCCGACGCGGATGCCGCACTCCTCATCCCGGATCTCGCGGGCCCGGTCGAGGCGACCGCGCTCGGGAACGTGCTCGTGCAGGCCCGCGCGCACGGCTGGCTGGGCGAGGGCGCTTCGCTCGCGACGATGCGCGCGCACGTCGCGCGGGCCTTCCGCCGGCGAGGTTCGACCCGCGCGGATGAGCGGGATCGGGCGGTGAGAGAGCGGATGCGCTCGAACAGGTCGTCCCCGGCGACCTGACCGCCCTTGAGTAGCAGCTCCAGGCCGTCGGTCATCGTGCGGGCCTGAGCCTCCACTTAATCCCTCCGCCGCGCGGACGCCAGCCCTCGCGTCTGTGCGCCGGATTCCGTAGCGTCGAGGCATGGCGCGCGACGAGTATCGACCCGAAGAGCTCTACACCGGTCCGATCGATCTTCCCCTGCAGCAGATCGTCGACGACGAGGCAGGCGAAGCCGACAAGCCCGAGATCAGCTACGACGAGCAGCGCTATCCCGCCCGCCCGCGCCGCCTCCGCCCGCGCGACGTGGTCGGCGGCCGGGTGCGCCGCAACACGACCGACCCGCGCACCGCGAACGGCTCGAACCCGTCCTACATCGAGTGGCTCGTCCGGCAGTCGATGCTGAAGGACGCCGATGTGCTCGCCCGCCAGCTGTCGGGCCAGCCCTCGATGTGGCGGAACCCCTACGCCCGGCCCGACGCGCGGCGCGCGATCGCGACGAGCGACGTGTGGTTCACGGCGTACCCCATCTCGCTCATCACCCGCCCGGGCCAGTCCTTCCTCTCGGCGCTCGGCGCGGAAGAGCTGTGGGCCGCGTTCGACCGGGTGGGTATCACCGCGATCCACACCGGACCGGTCAAGCGCGCGGGCGGCATCGCCGGCTGGCTGGACACCCCGAGCGTGGACGGTCACTTCGACCGCATCAGCACCGCGATCGACCCCGCGTTCGGCACCGAGGACGAGTTCCGCGCGCTGTGCGACGTCGCCGACAGCCACGGCGGCAGCGTGATCGACGACATCGTGCCGGGCCACACGGGCAAGGGCGCCGACTTCCGCCTCGCCGAGATGGGCTTCAAGGACTACCCCGGCATCTACCACATGGTCGAGATCCAGCCGGAGGATTGGATGCTGCTGCCGGACGTGCCCGACGGCACCGACAGCGTGAACCTCGACGCGGCGACGGAAGCCGAACTCGCGGACCGGGGCTACATCATCGGCGCCCTGCAGCGCGTCATCTTCTACACGCCGGGGGTCAAGGAGACGAACTGGAGTGCGACGGCTCCGGTCCTCGGCCCCGACGGCGTCACGCGGCGCTGGGTCTACCTGCACTACTTCAAGCAGGGGCAGCCCTCGATCAACTGGCTCGACCCCACGTTCGCGGGCATGCGCCTCGTGATCGGCGACGCCCTGCATTCGCTCGGCGAGCTGGGAACGAGCGCACTGCGCCTGGACGCCAACGGATTCCTCGGCGTGGAGGTGAGTGCCGGGGGCCTGCCCGCCTGGTCGGAGGGGCACCCGCTCTCACACGCGGCGAACCACATCATCGCGGGGATGGTGCGCAAGGTCGGTGGCTTCACGTTCCAGGAGCTCAACCTCACGATGGAGGACATCCGCGACACCGCGGCGGTCGGGGCCGACCTGTCCTACGATTTCGTCGGCCGCCCGGGCTACCACCACGCCCTCGCGACCGGCCAGACCGAGTTCCTCCGCCTCGCCCTCACATCCTCGCTCGCGCTGGGCGTCGCTCCCGTGCAGCTGGTGCACGGTCTGCAGAATCACGACGAGCTCACGTACGAACTCGTGCACTGGGCGACGCGTCACGCCGATGAGCTGTACCGATTCCGTGGCGACGAGATCTCGGGCCGCGATCTCGCCGAAGTCGTGCGCGCCGAGCTCACCGAGAGCCTGACCGGGACGGCGGACTACAACCGGGTGTTCACGCAGAACGGCATCGCGTGCACGACGACCTCGCTCATCGCCGCGGCGCGGGGTGTCGAACGGCTCGAGGACATCACCGAGGCCGAGATCCCGGCGATCCGTGACGCCCACCTTCTCCTCTGCGCCTACAACGCGTGGCAGCCCGGGGTGTTCGCGCTGTCCGGCTGGGACCTGGTGGGGATGCTCACCGTTCCGGCGACCGACGTGCGCGATCTGATCGCGGCCGGCGACACCCGTTGGATCGAGCGGGGCGCCCACGACCTCCTCGACGTGGCGCCCGAGGCGACCCGTTCGGCCGCGGGGATGCCGCGCGGGCGTTCGCTCTACGGATCTCTGCCGGCGCAGTTGTCCGACCCCGATTCGTTCGCGTCCCGCCTGTCCTCCATCATCGCGCTGAGACGCGAGCACGCGATCGCGACCGCGACGCAGATCGACATCCCCGAGGTCGCCCATGCCGGGATGCTGGTCCTCGTGCACCGCCTCGACGACGGCGATGCCGATTCCGACGCCGCGACGCAGGTCACGGTCTTCAACTTCTCGGCGGAACCGACGGACGGGACGGTCCGATCGGAGCACCTCACGCCGGGCAGTGCGGTGGTGGACGTATCCACCGGCGCGGCGATCGGCCGGGTCGATGACCTGAACAGCTTCACGGTCTCGCTGCCGGGATACGGGGCGGCGTTCCTCCTGCTCGAAGCCGACGAGCAGGGCTGACTCAGGAGAGCGCGGCGTCGATCCCGGCGAGGGGGACGGGCAGCCAGTCCGGACGATTCCGGGCTTCGTAGATCGCTTCGTAGACCGCCTTGTCCAGCACGAGGGCCCGAAGGACGACATCGTCCAGTTCGACGGCGCCCTGCGCACGCGTGTAGGCATCGAGGAACGCGGCGCGGCACGCGGCCGCCCAGAGCGCGGCGTCATCGCGGCCGCCGACGGCGCCGGCGTAGTCGAACGACCTGAGCATGCCGGCGACGTCGCGGGTGGCGAGGTCCGGGATCGCACGCTCCGCCATCGGACGCAGGGGCTCGCCCTCGAAGTCGATGATGCGCCAGCCGTCCTCCGGAACGGCGAGCGCCTGCCCGAGGTGGAGGTCGCCGTGGATGCGCTGCAGCCGCGGCCACGGTCGCGCGAGCGCGTCGTCGTACGCGGAGGCGATCGCGTCGGCGCGCGCTGCGACGGCGGGCACCTCGCTCATCGCGATCGACAGGCGTCGGCGCCAGGCGACCTCGGTCGCGCCGACGGACTCTGCATCCGCCGGCATCGTCTCGAGGTGGGTGCGGAGGGCGCCGTGGACGCCGGCGACGGCCGCCCCGAGTTCACCGGAGGCGCGTGTGAAGTCGGTGTCCGCCCGCGCGGCCGCCAGGGCGATCGACCAGCCGTCCCGCACTCCGGGCAGGAACTCCTGCGCGAATCCGAGAGTGCCGTGCGCGGTGCCGCCCGGACGGCCGATATCCGGCCACTGCGCGTCCAGGTTCCCGAAGAAGCGCGGGACATACGGCGATCCGGCGTCGCTCAGCACACGCTGGACGGTCACATCGGGGTTCTCCCCGTGATGCAGGGTGCGGAAGAGCTTCAGGATGATCGTGGGTCGGTCGTCCTCCTCGAACACGATCGACGTGTTCGACTGCTCTCCCGTCAGCACACGCGATCCACGCACGCGCTCGACGTCGACTCCCATGTCGGCGAGCAGACCGATCGTGAACGGCGGATGCTGCGCCGCATCGATCAGGGGCCCGGAGGCGTCGGACGCGACGGTCTCGGCATCCGTGCCCGCTGCGGGTCGGGCGAGCGGGACGTGGTACAGCGTCGGCCGGGAACCCGCGTCGTCCATGACGAGGTAGCGGACGGCCTCCCGGGCGGGCTGGGCGTCGAGGATCCTCAGGCGCGGGTCGTGGCTCTTGCCCGCGAACCAGCGCTGACGCGACACCCACGCGCTCAGATCCGCGGTGAAAGACATGCTCAGCGGGCTTCCGACGCCCTGCTCCGCACGCGGAAGAGCATGCTGAGCTCCCGGGTGGCTCTCACGACGCCGTCCGGGTCATCCGCGTCGTCGAGGTCGTCGAACGTGCTGCGGAACCCGGGTGGCGGGGGTGCATCCGACAGAGACGTCGGCTGATAGGCCATCGTCCAGTCCCCGAATTGCCGGTGCGACGGGTGGCCCTCGTTCAGGATGCGCGGTGACGTGTGGCGGGGATCCCGCTCGATCTTCGCGTAGAGGGCGCGCACCTCCGCCTCGGGTCCTTCGAGGAACTGCACGAATCGACCGCTGCGGTACAGCAGCAGGCCGCTGATGCCCTTCGACTCGTTGAGCACGCGGCACTGGCTCAGCAGTTCGGCGAGGTCGGCGTCGCCGAACGTCGAGGCGGCGTTGCTCGCGTACACCAGGGAGTACAGACCCGCTTCGGGTGCGGCATCCGTCATGGTCGTTCCCCCTGCGCCGCCGCTTCCAGTACCGTCCGCATCGCTTCGGGCAGATCGGCGCACGTGCGGATCGGCTGCGTGTGCGCGTCCATCGCCGCGAAGCGCCCGTCCGGCAGCGTGTCGATGCAGCCCAGGAACGCGCCCTCGAGGCTGCCCACGTAGAACCCGTCGTCGACGCGCGCCCACGTCGCGTCGGCGATATCGGCACCGGTCATCATGCTCGTCCTTTCAGGATCAGGTTCCAGTAGACCCACGGGAGGATGTGCCGGTCCACGAGGAACGAGAGGCGGCGCGCCCGATACAGGCTTTTCCAGCCGGGTACGGTCGGTGCCAGGCGCCCACGCCCGTCGAACTCGGCGAACACGAGCGCGCGTCTGCTGACGGTGATGGGGCAGACCGAGTACCCGTCGTACCGGGCGGTCGGCGACTGCGCGCGCAGAGCCGCGCGGATGTTCGTCGTCACCACTTTCGCCTGCGGGCGGATGCCGCCGCCCGAGCGCAGGGTGTCCACGGTCGCCGCGTCGCCGACGGCCCACACGTTCGCGAACCGGCGCGAGCGGAGCGTGCCGGGGTCGTTGTCGACGAACCCGTGGGGGTCCGCCGGATCGGAGAGGCCGGATGCGGCGATGAACGCCGGCGGTGACTGCGGCGGGGCGGCGTGCAGCAGATCGTAGGCGAGCACCTCGGTCCGGCCGTCCTGTTCGATCACGACCTCACCCGTGCGCACCTCGCGAACGCGGGCGGAGAAGCGCGACTCGATGCCGTAGGCGTCGAGCGCGCGTTGGAGCTCGCTGCTGATCGCCGGGATGCCGAAGGCGGCGGGCTCGGGGGAGAGGAAGACGACGCGGATGCCGGCGAGGACTCCGCGCGCACGCCACCAGTCGCACGCGAGGTACATCGGCTTCTGCGAGACGCCGGCGGCCGAGGCGGGTTCGGGCTGCTGGACGAAGACGACCGTTCCGCCGCGGACGTCGCGCAGCGCGTGCGAGGCCTTCGCGGCGAGATCGAGCGTGTAGCTCGAGACGCCGTCCGGGCGCTTCATCGCGTCCTCGAGTCCGGGGACGGCGTCGTGGCGGGTTTCCAGCCCCACCGCGATCACCAGGTGCTCGTAGCCGACCCGGTCACCCGATTCCAGTTCGACGGACGAGTCGTTCGGATGCACCCGGACGACGCGATCGCGGATCCACGCGACCCCGCGCGGCGTGACGGATGCCTGCGGGCGTCCCGCCTGCGACGCCCGAGCGAGGCCCCCGGCGATGTACGACTGCAGGGGCGCGAACACGTGCTGCTCGCGCGGCTCGATCACCGCGATGTCCTGGATGCCGGCCCGGCGCAGGCGACCCGCGACCGAGAGCCCTCCGTTTCCGCCGCCGATGATCAGGACGCGATGGCGGCGGGCAGGAGAAGGCATGCTTCCACTCCACACGGCCGCGCGGCGGATCGCAAAGGGTTGACACGGGTGTCCCGGAGAACCACAGCGCGCTCGGTGGGCGGTCCGTGCTGCTTCCGCCGCACGGATGCCGCGCAACGTGCCCACCGAGCCGGCCGGGACCGCATTCGGTGGGCGCGTTCTGCGGTATCGGGCTTGTGGATGCCGCGCAACGTGCCCACCGAGCCGTCGCGTGGAACCGGCCCTCAGCCCATCGTGATGATCTGGCGCGTCGCCCGACCTTCGCTGAGCTCGTCCATCGCTTCGTTGATCTGGGCGAGGGGCACGGAGGACGAGATGAGGCGCTCGACGGGGAGTCGTCCGTTGCGCCACCACTGGACGAAGCGCGGGATGTCGCGCGCGGGGACGGCGGAGCCGAGATAGCTGCCCGTGATCGTGCGGGCGCCGGCGACGAGGTCGAGCGGTGAGACCGCGGCTCGTGCGTCCGGGTGGGGGAGGCCGACCGTGACCATGGCTCCGCCGATCGCGGTCAGTGCGAGCGCCGTCTCGAACGCACGGGCGCTTCCGGCGGCCTCCAGGACGCCGTCTCCGCTGATCCCGGCGGCGATCGCGTCAGCGGGGGAGTAGACCGCGTGGGCGCCGAGCGCGAGCGCGGCCTCGAGCTTCGCGGGTGCGGCATCCACTCCCACGACCTCGACGCCGTCGTGCGCCAGCGCGGTGAGCAGGCCTGCCATACCGACCCCGCCGAGGCCGACGACGATGACGCGCCGGCACGGCGCGGGGCGCACCACGTTGACGATCGCGCCTCCGCCGGTCAGGACGGCGCAGCCCATCAGCGCGGCGACGTCTGCGGGCACGCCGTCGCCGACGGCGACCAGGCTGCTGCGGTGCAGGACGGCGTGGGTCGCGAATCCGGAGACGCCGAGGTGGTGCGCGATCGGCTCGCCCCGGCGGGTGAGGCGGCGACCGCCGCCGAGGAGCTCGCCCGCGCCGTTCGCGGCGCTCCCGTTGCGGCAGGGCACCCGTCCATAGGTCGCGCACTCGGGGCAGGAACCACAGCGCGGGAGGAAGCTCGCCACGACGGCATCCCCCGGTCGGAGGTCGTGCACGTCGTCGCCGACGGCTTCGACCACACCCGCGGCCTCGTGTCCGAGCAGCATGGGGAGCGGCCGCGGGCGGTCGCCGTTGACGACCGAGAGGTCGGAGTGACAGACGCCGGCCGCCTCGACGCGGATGAGCACCTCGGACGCGCCGGGGGCCTCGAGCTCGATGTCCTCGACCACGAGCGGGCGGGATGCCGAATACGGCCGCTTCGCACCAGAGCGCTCGAGCACTGCTCCCGTCACACGCATGTCGTCCTCCTTCGTTTTCGCGGCCCGACCGCTGTCACGACGCGACCACCGGGCATCCCAGGTCGGCCGCGACGGCGCGCATCGCCGAGGCCGCGGCCTCCACGGTCATCAAGGCATTTCCGCCGACGATGTGCAGCCCGTACGCGTCCTCGAGCGCCACGAACGTCATCGCGAGTGTCTCATCGTCCAGGCGCGGGGCGAACGCTCCTGTCGCGCGACCCCGCGAGACGATGCCGCGGTAGGTCGCCAGCTGGCGGAGGTACAGCGCCTGCACGAGCTCGTCGTGCGCCGACGCATCGCCGGCGAGCGCGTCGAACTGGTAGAGCAGGCCCATCAGCGCATCGTCCGGCCCGGTCGGCAGACCCGCCGCGATCGCGACTGCGAGCTGCACACGCGGATCCTCGATCTCTGCCAGGGCCGCGTCGCGCGCGGTGCAGAACCGCTCGATGCCTGCCGCGTGCGCTTCACGCAGCAGCGCGTCGAGATCGTCGTAGTAATAGAGGACGGCACCGCGCGTGAGGCCGGCGCGCTGCGCGACGTCGGTGAGGGAGAGCGCCCGCAGGCCGCGCTCGGCGCCCACGGCGAGCGTCGCGTCGATCAGCGATGCGCGCCGGCCTTCTTGACGACGAGGACGAGCCATTCCTTGACACTAATGCAAAAGAATGTCAGGCTCACGATCATTCTTTAACGATCGTGTCAAAGAATCACTCCCCGCCGACGCAAAGGAGCGATCGTGTCCCCTCACACCGACACCGGCGACCACGCACCCCTGGACACCGCGACCCTCACCACGCACGGTGCGAGCCTGTCCCGCTCGCTCGGGCTGGGAGGCAACGTGCTCATCACGCTCTCGGGCATCTCCCCGGCATCCAGCGTGTTCATCCTCGGCGGCGCCGCGCTCGCCGTCTACGGCACCGGGGTGTTCTGGGGATTCCTCCTCGCCGGTGTGATCAGCATCCTGGTCGGCTTCTGCTACGCCGAACTCGGGTCGCGGCATCCGATCGCCGGCGGCGACTACACGCTGGTCAGCCGCGTCCTCGGTCCGGCGGCAGGATCCGCGGTCTTCTTCATCAGCCTGGTGAGCCTCCCGCTCATCATCGCGATCTTCGCCCTGGGCGTGGCGGACTACCTCGGCGTCGCGATCGCAGGTCTGGATCCGCTGTGGACCGCGCTCATCGTGATCGTCCTCACCACGATCACGGCGTGCTTCAACATCCGCACGAACGCCTGGGTGACCGGTGTCTTCCTGTTCATCGAGATGGCGGCGCTCGCGCTGCTGGCGCTCCTGGGCTTCATCCACGTCGAGAGGCCCATCACCGCGCTGCTGCAGCCGAATTCCTCGACACCGCGACCGGCGGCCTCGCGCCGCTGGGGATCGCCGGGCTCGTGCTGGCCGTCACGCAGGGGATCTTCTCGTACAACGGCTACGGCGGGGCGATCTACTTCGCCGAAGAGACCCGGAACGCCCGTCGCACGATCGCCCGTGCGGTGCTGTGGAGCGCGCTGATCACCGTGATCGCCGAGCTCGTGCCGCTCACCGCGGATCCTGCTGGGAGCGAGCTCCCTGCCCGAGCTGTTCGGCGCGGCGCTGCCGGTCGAGCACTTCCTCGCCGAGCGGTCCGGGCCCGTGATCACGATCTTCGTCCTCGTCGCGATCGCGTTCGCGATCATCAACGCCATCATCGCGATCGCGCTGCAGTCCGGCCGGCTGCTGTTCGCCGCCGCCCGCGATCAGGCGATGCCCGCCGCGCTGGCCCGACCCCTCTCGCGCATCTCGACGCGCACCCGGATGCCGATCACGGCCACCCTGACGGTGGGCGTGATCTCGCTCGCGGCGTGTTTCGTGTCGTTGGATGTGCTGCTGAACGCCACGGGCTCGACCCTCGCGTTCAGCTACGGCTTCATCGCGGTGGCCGCGCTCGTCGCCCGTCGCACGCGGTCCGGCGATGCGCCGGGGATCTACCGGATGCCCGCATGGCCGGTCGCGCCCGTCGTGGCGATCCTGGCGATCGCGACGATCTTCGTGATCGGCATCCTCGATCCGGCGCAGTGGCTGAGTCTCGGCATCGCCGCGAGCATCGTCGCGGCCGGATTCCTCTACTACCTGGTCTATCTCCGCACGAACCCCGCCACCGCCCACCTGCTCTCGGGAACCGACGACGAGGAGACCCTCTGATGCTCGACCTGCTCATCACCGGCGCCCGTGTGCGCACGTTCGCTCCCGATGCCCCCTTCGCCGAAGCGATCGGCGTCGTAAGCGACCGGATCGCCTACGTGGGTGATGCCGCCCAGGCTCCCGCGGCGCAGCGCGTCATCGAGGCGGACGGGCGGCTGGTCACCCCGGGCATCGTGGACAGCCACAATCACCTGCTGCTCGGGTTCGACGAGGACGCCGTGAGCCTGGAGGGCGCTCATGATCTCGTCGAGGTGCGGCGGCGCATCGCGGACTTCGCGGCGCGGCGGCCCGAGCTGGCATGGGTGTGCGCCGAGAACGCGGTGTACTCGATCGTCGAGAACCGCCGTCCGAATCTCCGCGACCTCGACGGCCTGACCGATCGGCCCGTCTTCGTCACGACGTACGACCAGCACTCGGTGTGGCTGAACCGCGTGGCACTGGATGTGCTCGGCATCTCCCGCGGCGGCGACATCGCCTGGGGTCGGCCGGAACGGGATGCCGAGACCGGCGAGCCGACCGGCTGGGTGACCGACTTCTACACGAGCGCGATGACCGCCGCGGGACTCGCCGAGCTCCAGCGCGACATCCCGATGTACTCCCCGGAGCGCCGCTACCGGAAGATCCTGGCGAGCATGCGGATGGCGACCTCGGTCGGGATCACGACCGTGGTCGAGCCGCAGGTGCCGCTAGCGGAGCTGCCGCTGTTCGAGCGCGCGCTCGCTGCGGGGGAGCTGTCCTCGCGCGTGATCGCGGCCCTGTTCCATCCGGTGGGCGCGGACGGGGCGTTCCGTCGCACCCTGCGCGACACCATCGACCGCTTCCCCGCGGACCCGCGGCTGAGCGTCGGCCCCGTGAAGCTGTACGCCGACGACGTGATCGAGCCCCACACCGCGCTCATGCTCGAGGACTACGCGAACCGCGCGGGGCGTCGTGGCCGGCCCAGCTACCCGGGCCGCGAACTCGTCGACATCATCACCGAACTGGACAGGCTGGGCCTGCAGACCCACACGCACGCGACGGGGGATGCCGGCATCCGGCTCGCCCTCGACGCGATCGAGAACGCGGCACGGGCCAACGGCACGCGCGATCGCCGCCACGGCGTCGTGCACGTCGAGTGCCTGCATCCCGACGACCTCCCCCGGTTCCGGCAGCTCGGCGTGACGGCGGCGATGCAGCCGCGGCACTGCTCACCCGACCTGGTCGCGGGCACATGGATGGACAACGTCGGCGAGGAGCGCTGGGATCGGGCATGGCGGTTCCGGAGCCTCCTCGACGACGGCGCGACCGTGGCGTTCTCCAGCGACTGGCAGGTGGGGGAGATGGATCCGCTCGTCGGGATGTACTCGGCGGCCACACGCGCGGGCCTGGACGGCTCGGACGCGTGGACGGCCTCGGAGCGCGTCGGAATCGATCGCGCGCTGGAGGCGTACACCGTGCACGGCGCACGCGCCTGGCATCGGGAGAGAGAGATCGGCCGCCTCGCGCCGGGGATGCTCGCGGACATCGTCATGTGGTCGGGCGACCTCCTTGCGCACGAGCACGACCCGTCGCGACTGCTCGGCGAGCACGCCGAGGTCACGCTCGTCGGCGGACGCGTCGAGCACTCGCGGGGTGCGGTGACGGATGCCGTCGGCGCGGTCCTCGATGATCCGGCAGGTTCTGCGCCCGCCGCCGACCCGCACGCGCACGAGGCGGCGCACGCGCGATAAGCGCACTCCTTCGCGGGCTCCGACCGCGATCGGTCATCGAACCGTAAGGATCGCGGCTGTGCCGCGGCACGACGCGGTGGCACTGTCGAAGAGTGGACAACACCTCTTCTCCAGCCGTCGCCGTCATCGGTGGGTCGGGTCTCTACGAGCTCTTCGACGGTCCGTCCGAGCGCGTCGAGGTCGCGACGCCTTTCGGCGACACCGTCGTCCTCACCTCGGGAGAGCTCGGCGGTCGGGAGATCCTGTTCCTTCCGCGGCACGGAGCCGACCACTCCGTTCCGCCCCACCTGATCCCCGCGCGCTCGACGATCTGGGCGCTCGCCTCGCTCGGGGTGCGCGCGCTGATCTCGACCGCCGCCGTCGGGTCCCTGAACCCGGCTCTTCCGGTCGGCACGATCGCGGTGCCCGATCAGCTCGTGGACCGGACGTGGGGTCGGCGGGATTCGTACTTCGACGGCTCCACGGTGCGTCACCTGCCCTTCTCCGATCCGTTCGGGTCCCGTCTGCGCGAGCTCGCGCTGCAGTCGTGTCCGGAGCTCGTGGACGGCGCGACCGTGCTCGTGATCCAGGGGCCGAGGTTCTCCACCCGCGCCGAGTCGATGATCAACCGCACCGCCGGAATCGACCTCGTCAACATGACCCTCTACCCCGAAGCGGCGCTCGCCGCGGAGCTGGGGATCGACATGGTGGCGCTGTGCCTGGTGACCGACGTGGACAGCGGCGAGACGGCGGAGGAGGCCGTGACCGCGGAGACGGTCTTCGCCCGCCTGGCCGAGGCGCGACCCCGATTGATCTCGGCGATCGCACGGATCGCGGCGTCCGTCCCGCGGGACTACGTCGCGCGTGAGCTGATCGACCGGGATGCGGTCGCCGGGGTGATGGCGGGCCGCAGCCGGTGAGCGTGCTGCTGGTCACCGGGGGAGCGGGCTTCATCGGCTCGCGCGTCGCGTCGGCGGCGCTCGCAGAGGGATGGACCGTTCGCGTGCTGGACTCCCTGTCGCCGGAGGTCCACGCCTCCGCGCCGGCGGCCGTCGCCGGAGTCGAGTTCGTCCGCGGCGACGTCACGGACCCCGCCGCGCTCGATGCCGCTCTGGACGGCGTCGAGGTGGTGAGCCACCAGGCGGCGAAAGTGGGCATGGGCGTGGACGTGTCCGACGCGCCCGCCTACATGCGGATCAACGTCGTGGGCACCGGAGAGCTGATCGCCGCCCTGCGCCGCGCGGACGTTCGCCGGCTGGTCCTGGCCTCGTCGATGGTGGTCTACGGCGAGGGTCGGTACGCCGGGCCGCGCGGCCTCGTGCGGCCGGGGCCGCGGCACGAGGCGGACCTGCGTGCCGGGATGTTCGAGCCGCGCGACCCGGAGACGGGCGAGTCCCTGATGCCGGAGATGACGCGCGAGGATGCGCCGCTGGACCCACGCAGCCTCTACGCCGTCTCCAAGCTCGCGCAGGAGCAGCTCGTCAGGGTATGGGCGGCCGAGACCGGTGGGCGTGCGGCGATGCTCCGCTACCACAACGTCTACGGCCCCGGCATGCCGCGCGACACGCCCTATGCCGGGGTCGCGGCGATCTTTCGGTCCGCGCTGGAGCGCGGCGACGCGCCGCGGGTGTTCGAGGACGGCGGTCAACGGCGCGACTTCATCCACGTCGATGACATCGCCGGGGCGAACATCGCGGCGCTCGAGTGGACCGCGGGCGCCGGTTCGGATGCACGGGCGTTCAACATCGGATCCGGCGTGGTGACCACGATCCTCGACGTCGCCGACCAGCTCTCCCGCGCACACGGCGGCCCCGCTCCTGTGGTGACCGGGCAGTATCGCGCCGGCGATGTCCGTCACATCACGGCCGACTCCGCTCGCGCGCGTGCGGAACTCGGGTGGATGCCGACGGTGAGCGTCGCCGACGGGATGCGGGAGTTCGCCCGGGCGCCGCTGCGCGGCTGAGTCAGGCGAAGGACTCCTCGCGACCGTGCGTGACGCTCGGCAGGATCAGGTCGAAGCGGCATCCGCCCGCGACGTTCTGGACGGTCACCTCGCCCTGGTGCGCCGTGGCGATGCCGCGGACGATCGCAAGGCCGAGTCCCGCACCGCTGGAGCGCAATGGGCCGCTGATGCTGTGCGGATGCTGCTCGGGGGTCCGCGCCGGGACTCCGCGCCAGCCCGGGTCGAACACGCGATGCAGGTCGTCCTCGTCGATTCCGCCGCCCGTGTCGATCACGGTGACCGAGGCGCGTCCTTCGACGACCGATGCGGCGACGGTGATGGGCGAGCCGGCGGGGGTGTGCTGAATCGCGTTGAGCAGGAGATTGGATATCGCCCGGGACAGCTCCCGCGGATCGGCGTGGACGACGGCGTCGTTGTCCAGTCCCGCCTCGATCCGGATCTCGTGGCCCTGGGAGACGGGTCGCAACTCCGCGACCGTGTCCGAGATGACGTCGTACAGGGACACGTCCTGCAGGCTCAGCCGGAGGGTTCCCGAGTCGATCTTGGACAGCTCGAACAGGTCGTCCACCATGGCGGACAGCCGGGAGACCTGCTCGCGCATCTGCCGGTGGTAGCGCTGCGGATCCGTGGCCAGGTCGTCCTCGAGCGCTTCGGCCATCGACATGATCCCCGCCAGCGGCGTGCGCAGGTCGTGGGCGATCCACGCGACCAGTTCCCGCCGCGACTCCTCGATGCGGTGCTCGCGCTCGCGCGACTCGGCGAGCTTCGTGCTCATGGCCACCAGCTCGGCGGCCAGCGCCCGGAACTCCGCGCCGGACTGCGGCCCGACGGCATCCACGCGCTCCCCGGCGCCGATGCTGCGCGCCGCGTGCGAGAGCGACCGGGTGTTGCGCACCACGACCAGGCCGAGGACCGCCACCAGGGCGAGCGAGACGGCGCCGGAGAGCACCGCGACGTTCACGGCGACGGTCAGATCGTGCGCGGAGATGAACATGAGCCACGACGCACCGACCATGCTCGCGATCACCGCGAGCACTGCGGCAAAGACGAGCACGCACACCTGGACGGCGAGCGAGGACCGGCGCAGCACGAACAGCGCGGCGACGGCGACGCCGCCGATCGCCAGGGTGATCGCGAGCGACAGGCCCGCCACCTGCAGGAGGTCAGGCCAGCTCATGCGTCTGCCCGTCCGATGTCCAGTCGGTAGCCCACGCCCCACACCGTCGTCAGCAAGGTCGGCTGCGTGGGATCGGGCTCGATCTTCTCGCGCAGCCGGCGCACGTGCACGGTGACCGTCGAGAGGTCTCCGTACGTCCACCCCCACACCGAGGTCAAGAGCTCGTCACGACTGAACGCCTGGCGCGGGTGCTTCACGAGGAACGAGAGCAGATCGAACTCCCTGACCGTCAGCGGCAGCAGCACACCGTTCATCTTCGCCACGCGCGCAGCCGGGTCGATGTGGAACGGACCGCGGTCCAGGGCCGATTCGGGGGCGTGCTCGCCGAGGGAGCGGCGCAGGACGGACTGCACGCGCAGCACCAGCTCACGCGGCGAGAAGGGCTTGGTGAGATAGTCGTCGGCGCCCGCCTCGAAGCCGCGGATCCTCTCCTCCTCGCTCCCGAGGGCGGTCAGCAGGATGATCGGGGTCGAGCTCGTGGCCCGGATGCGGCGACATGCCTCGATCCCGTCGATGCCCGGCAGCATCCGGTCCAGGACGATGAGGTCGGGTGAGATGCGGGCCTCGGCCTCGATCGCCTCGAAGCCGTCGGCGACGCGGTCGACCACGAACCCGGACGAACGCAGGTACTGCCCGACGACCTCCGCGACGGTCGGGTCGTCATCGACGACGAGGATCCGACGATCGATGAGGTCCTCGTTGCCCAGCGTGCGCGAGGGTTCTGCGATCACATGCACACAGTACGCCTCGCGCCCGGCCGCGACTCCGGGTCCTCCGCAGTCGTCCGCGTTCCGTAAGACTTTCCCGGAGACGGCGACCGACCGCGAGCCTACGTTCAGAGCATGGCCGATGTCGATCTCGTGCTCCCGTGTCTGAATGAGGCGGCGGCGCTGCCCTGGGTGCTCGAGCGTGTCCCGGCGAACGTCCGTGCGATCGTGGTCGACAACGGATCCACCGACGGGTCCGCGGACGTCGCGAGGGCCGCGGGCGCCACGGTGATCACGGAGTCCCGGCGCGGGTTCGGTGCGGCCGTGTCGGCGGGAGTGGAGGCAGCCCGGGCCCCGCTGATCGCCGTCTGCGACGCAGACGCCTCGCTGGATCCCGCCGAGCTGCCGCGGCTGCTTGCTCTGCTCGACGACGGCGCCGATCTCGTCCTCGGCCGTCGCATCCCCACGAAGCGGTCGGCGTGGCCCGCGCACGCCCGCATCGCCAACGGAGTCCTCTCCCGACGGATCGGACGGCTCACCGGGGTCCGGGTCACCGACATCGGACCGATGCGCGTCGCACGCACCGATGCTCTGCGTGGACTCGATCTCCGCGACCGCCGCAGCGGATATCCCCTCGAGATGGTGCTGCGTGCAGCGGCGGCCGGCTGGCGCATCGTCGAGACCGAGGTCGCCTACACCCCGCGGATCGGGCGGTCGAAAGTGACCGGGACCGTGCGCGGAACGCTCACCGCCGTGCACGACATGAACCGCATCCTGCGGGAGGCGCGGGCGTGACGGCGCTGGTGGTGGTCGCCAAGGCGTGCATTCCGGGCAGGGTCAAGACCAGGCTGAGTCCGCCGTTCTCGCTCGAGGAGGCAGCCGAGATCGCTGCGGCCAGCCTCGCCGACACGTTGGCGACCGTCGCATCGCTCGCCGCCCGGCGCATCCTCTACTTCGACGGCGAGCCGGACGGCACATGCCCGGCCGGCTTCGAGGTGATCCCGCAGCGGCAGGGGAGCTTGGACGAACGCATCGCCGCGCTCTTCGACATCCTCGACGAGCCCACACTCCTGATCGGCATGGACACCCCGCAGGTGAGGGTCGCGGACCTCGTCTGGCCCGTCGAGACGGATGCCGTCATCGGCATGGCTGCGGACGGCGGGTTCTGGATGCTGGGCATGCGTCAGCCGTGCGGCGATGTCGTGCGGGGTGTGCCGATGTCGCGCGCCGACACCGGGGCTCTGCAGCGCGCCGCGCTCGAGCGCGCAGGACTTTCGGTGAGGGAGGCGTCGGTGCTGCGTGACGTCGACGAGGCCGCTGACGCGCAGGAGGTGGCGGCGCTTGTCCCGCAGTCGCGATTCGCGCGCGCCGTCGCCGCCGCGTCGGCACGCCGGAGCGCCGCATGAGCGCCGTGGTCGCCTTCGGGGCGGGGGGAGACGAGCCGTACGCGCTCCTGCTGCGCGCGGCCGAGGGTGGCCGGCTCGCGCTGCGGAGGGTGGGTGATGCGTCTCCGACGCTGCACGTGGATGTCACGGAGTGGCGGGCCCCGGCCAACGTCACCGATCGCGATGTCCTCACCGGGCTCTCCGGGCCGCTCCTGGACGTCGGCTGCGGCCCGGGCCGCATGGTGCGCGCCGCCGAAGAGATCGGGCTCGCCGCACTGGGCGTCGACATCTCCGCGCACGCCGCACGCCATGCGGCGGCCGACGGCACGCCGGTGCTGCGTCGTTCG
Organism: Microbacterium sp. NPDC064584; assembly: GCF_040687315.1. Taxonomy (NCBI): domain Bacteria; kingdom Bacillati; phylum Actinomycetota; class Actinomycetes; order Micrococcales; family Microbacteriaceae; genus Microbacterium; species Microbacterium sp. NPDC064584. The sequence continues at coordinate 31,553 of NZ_JBFBMZ010000009.1, forward strand.
GTCTTCGAGCGGCTGCCTCTGGAAGGCAGCTGGGCGAGCATCCTGCTCATGGACGGGAACATCGGGATCGGGGGTGACCCGCGGACCCTCCTCGAGCGGTGCGGCGAGCTCCTCGCGCCGGGCGGTGTGGTCCTGGTGGAGGTCGACCGGGACCCCGAACTTGACGAGAGCGCGGTCTACACCGCCGTCGCCGAGGACGGACGGGAAAGCGGCGTCTTCCCCTGGGCGCGCATCGGAGCCGTGCCGCTCGTGCGACTCGCCCTCGAATGCGGGTTCATCGCCGCCGGTGCCTGGGCGGCAGGCGACCGCCGCTTCGTCCAGGTGCGCACACCCGGCCGCGCCCGCTGAATCAGGGGCAGCGCCGCCGCCTGCTCAGCGCCGCCGCCTGCTCAGCGCCGCCGCCTGCTGATCGCCGCCTGGAGCACGCTCGCTCCGACGGCGGCCAGCAGCAGAGCGATGAGCAGGATCGCCAGGTTCAGGCCGTAGTCCAGCGGCAGGACGCTCGGATTGGCCGTCCCGATCGCCTGCTTCGCGATCTCGGGCGCGACCAGAAGCGCCAGGAGACCGCCGGTGGCCACCGCTGCCTGGAAGAGCAGGATCGTGCCATGCGGCACGTGACCCTCCGCCCGGCGGCCGGCGACCGCCAGCGCGAAGACCGCCCCGGCGATGACGACATCGTGCACCACGAGGACGAGGACGAGCCACGTGAGGATGGCCGGGTACTGGCGGGGCGGAATGTCGTTGATCAGTACGAGGCATCCGACGAGCATGGTGAGGATGCCGAGCCCGATGAGGATCGCGCGGACGTCATCCACCGTGAGCCTCCACGTGCGGGGCGCCCGCGACGGCGGGGACGCGGGCGTCACGTGATCACCTCGATCGTGCTGAGCCACTTGGTCTGCAACACGCCGGGTCTGCCTGGGGCGATGAGGCGAGCCGGGAAGCCGTGGTCGATGTCGAGCTCCTCGCCGAAGAGCTCGAGGGCGACGAGCGTGAGAGGGTCGCGCGCGAACTCGGGTTGCATCTGGGTGACGGCGAAACCGCCGCGCGTCTGCAGGCTCGTGATCCGCAGGTGCGCGTCGCCGGCGGCTCCCACCGAGTCCAGCAGATCGCGCAGGCGCGGTCCCCGCCACGCAGCGTCCTGACTCCACCCCTCCACGCACGCGATCGGCAGGACGGCGTCATGCTGGGGCATCGCGCGCAGACGCGAGCGCGTGTAGACCTCCCGCACCGGTCCGTTGACGACCGTCAGGGTCCAGTCCGGGGCCGTCGCGCTCTCGAGGACACCCGCGGCCTCCGCAGTGCGATTGACGGGGAGCATCTGCGGGCCGACCCCGCGTCGGCGCGGCGCGAAGACGTTGAACGGTTCGAACACACGGAACGACTGACCGGCCGTCGTGGTCACGACGAGCCCGGTCGCGACCGCCACGGTCGTGAGGAATCCTCGGCGGGTCTGGTCGGCCGCGCGAGGTTCGCGCACCGCAGGGCTCCGGTCGATCCAGGCGAACAGCCGCCCGGTGACCCCGTGGTCCGGGCCCCAGCCGGTCCGTCGCTGCAACTCGTCGGGCACCTCGGATCCGGCATCCGGATCGGGCTGCGTCTCGAGAGTCGCCTCGGCATCCCTTCTGCGCCAGAAGCGGGCGATGACGGGGAGCTTGACGCCGATGTGGACCGCGAGCGAGCCGACGACGATCCAGGACAGGGCGTAATGCGTCAACCGGAAGGAGAAGCCGAAGATCGCATAGAGCTGATACGTGTTGAGCAAGCCGGTCGTGATCAGCATGAGCGAGGCGGCGACGAACACCGCGATCGAGACGCGCTCGAGGAAGTGAGCGAGCGAGCGCACCGGCGGGTGCTGGAAGAGCTCGGGGAAGACCGCGAAGAGCTTGGCGAACAACAGCGGGAAGCACGCGATCCCCGCGGTGATGTGCACGCCCTGCGTGACCTGGTAGATCCACACCGGCCGGGTGGGAAACGTCACCCACGGAAGCGGGTTCTGCAGCAGATGGCTGTACAGCCCCGTGCCGAAGCAGATCAGGAACGCCACCGCGAGGAGACGCCCGATCACCACGGCCATGCGCGGGGTGCGTGCCGGGGAAGCCACCGCATGTCTGGTGCGATGCAGAATCCGCTGCAGTCTGGCTGTGAGAAGCACGTCGATCACCCCCTGTCGTGCCGACTGTAGGGTGCCGAGGTCGACCGGGACGGCCTCGAGATATGACGAACCGGGGACATCTGATGTCCTGACTCCGTAATGTCTTGCCTCGGCGGCGGGAGTGGGCGGTCCCTAGCCTCGGAGGGTGACCACCGACCCGTTCACCGCGCCCCGCACCCGCTCCCGCAGGCGCGTCGCGGCGCCGTGGATCGGCCTCGGGGCTGCGGTCGTGCTCATGATCGCGGCCATGCTCTACCCGGTGCTTTCCGGGGTGAACGTGCACGTCCGGTGGTTCCCGCCGCTGCACGCCGAATGGATGCCGCGCGTGGGGCCCGGAACGATCGCGGCCCTGGTTCTCGGGGCGCTGGCCGTGCGCTATGCCGTCGTCCTGTCTGCGCGGATCTCGTGGCGCGTGCTGCTGGTCGCGGCGTTCGGCGGTGCCCTGCTGTGGATGCTGAGCCTTGCCGCCGTCGACGGCGCGAACGGGATCGGCGTCATCCTCGACACGTCCTACGAGTACTTGCGCACGGCACGCGAGGTGACCGACGTCGGGGCGCTGCTGCGCGAGTACATCGCTCACATCCCGCTGGACTCGGTGGACAACTGGCCGGTGCACATCGCCGGCCACCCGCCGGGCGCCGTCCTGGTCTTCGTGCTGCTCGTGAGGCTGGGGCTGGGCAGCGGGCTCGCCGCAGGACTCGTGGTCACCGTCGTGGCCGCGACGATTCCGGTCGCTGTCCTCCTGGTGCTGAAGAGACTGGGCGCCGAAGCCGCTGCCCGGAAGGCGGCGCCGTTCCTCGTCTTCGGCCCGGCGGCGATCTGGATGTCGGTGTCCGCCGACGCGCTGTTCGGCGCCTTCGCCGCGTGGGGCCTGTGCGCCCTGGCGTGGGCGTCGACCTCGCGATCGCCCGTCGTGACGGCCGTGTGGGCGATCGTGGCGGGACTCGTCCTCGGCTACTGCGTGATGCTCTCGTACGGGCTTCCGCTGCTCGGGGTGCTCGCGGTGACGATCCTGATCGTCTGTCGGCGGTGGGCGCCGCTGCCCTGGGCGGTCGGCGCAGCGGTCCTCGTGGTGCTCGTGTTCGCCGCAGGCGGTTTCGTCTGGTGGGATGCGTACCCCGTCCTCGTGGAGCGGTACTGGGCGGGTGTCGCGAGCAACCGGCCCTTCGGATACTGGGTGTGGGCGAATCTGGCCGCGCTGGCCTTCAGCGCCGGGCCACTGGTGGGGGCCGGGGTCGCCGTCGTCCTGACCCGCCTGCGGGGCGTGCGCTCGGCCGTCCGCGACGATCTGGTCGTCGTCTCCCTCGTCACGGCTGCGGTGATCACCGTGATGCTCGCCGATCTGTCCCAGATGAGCAAAGCGGAAGTCGAACGGATCTGGCTGCCGTTCGTGCCGTGGCTCCTGGTCGGCACCGCCCTGCTGTCCGCCCGCTGGCGTCAGTGGGGGCTCACCGGGCAGATCGTCTTCGCGATCGCGGTGCAGCATCTGCTCGCCACGGGCTGGTGAGCGCGGCATCCGTCTGCAGTTCGTCACATCACGGGGATGCGCTCGCCCGGCTCCGCTGATGGGATGGGACCAGGACGAATGGAGCGACCATGAGTGAGACGACCGCCGACTACAGCGACCTCAGAGCGGTCTACATCAACTGCACGCTGAAGCGCTCACCGGAGGTGAGCAACACCCAGGGGCTCATGGACCGCAGCATCGAGCTGATGAGGTCGCAGGGGGTCGAGGTGACCTCGATCCGCCTGATCGATCACGACGTCGCCACCGGCGTCTATCCCGACATGCGCGACCACGGGTGGTCGGTCGACGCGTGGCCGGACGAAATCTGGCCGCTGGTCGATGCCGCCGACATCCTCGTCATCGGCGGCCCGCTGTGGCTCGGTGACAACGCCAGCGTCACCCGCCGTCTGATCGAGCGTCTTTACGCGATGAGCGGGCTGTTCAACGACAAGGGCCAATACGTCTACTACGGCAAGGTGGGCGGCACGCTCATCACCGGCAACGAGGACGGCATCAAGCACGCGGCGATGGCGAACCTCTACAGTCTGCAGCACATCGGGTTCACCATCCCGCCGGCAGCGGATGCCGGCTGGATCGGCGAAGTCGGGCCCGGGCCCAGCTACCTCGACGAGGGGTCCGGGGGACCCGAGAACGACTTCACCAACCGCAACACGACGTTCATGACCTGGAATCTGCTGCACCTCGCACGAATGCTGAAAGACGCCGGGGGGATCCCGGCGTACGGCAACCTGCGGAAGGCGTGGAACGACGGGGAGCGCTTCGGGTTCAACCCCGAATACCGGTGAACGTTCCGTCCGGTACCACTCGCCTCCACGGTGTGCAATCCCCCGGGCGTCGGGCCGGGCACCCGTAGGTTTGTCCACATGGCGACCACCACGACGACGAAGAACAAGCGCAAGGCCGATCACGGCGCCCGTCTCACCGACGAGCAGAATGCCGAGAGCGGCTTCAGCGCGTCCGAGACCCTGAGCGAGAACCTGCAGAAGGTGCTCGTCGACCTCATCGAGCTCGCCTCGCAGGGCAAGCAGGCGCACTGGAACGTAGTGGGCACGAACTTCCGCGACACCCACCTGGCGCTCGACGAGATCATCGAGGCGGCGCGCGAGTTCGCCGACACGATCGCAGAGCGGATGCGCGCGCTCCACGCCCTCCCCGACGGGCGCAGCGACACGGTGGCGGAGTCCACGTCGCTGCCCGAATTCCCGCAGGGCGAGATCGCGACCACGAAGGTCATCGACCTCATCACGGTCCGTCTCGAGGACACCGTGTCGACGTGCCGTGAGGTGCACGACGCCGTCGACGAGGAAGACCCGACGAGCGCCGACATCCTGCACGCCGTCATCGAGAAGCTCGAGCAGTTCGCGTGGATGATCAGCGCCGAGAACCGGGTTCCGCGCAGCTGATCCACCCCCGCATCACCCCCGACGCCCCATTCCGATCGAAAGGGGGCGCGCTGTCCAGCGTGCCCGAACGGTGACGACATGACCGATATGTACGCGATGCAGGACCCGAACACGCAGTTCCCCCGGCCGCCGTTCCCGCCCCAGCAGCAGGACGGACCGGGTGACATCCACAAGATGGATCCGGCGCCCGATCACGGCGAGACCTCCTACGTCGGCTTCGGCCGGCTCCCGGGTCGCCGGGCGCTGATCACCGGTGCGGACTCCGGCATCGGCCGCGCGGTCGCGATCGCCTACGCCCGCGAGGGTGCGGACGTCGCGCTCTCGTACCTCCCGGAAGAACAGACGCAGGCCGAAGAGGTCGCCGAGCTCGTCCGGGCGGAGGGTCGGAAAGCGATCCTGCTTCCCGGAGACCTGCAGCAGGAGCAATACAACATCGACATCGTCGACAAGACGGTGGCCGAGCTCGGCGGGCTGGACATCCTCGTGATCAACGCCGGCGCGATGCCGACGGTCGACAGCATCGACGACTTCGAGACCGCGACCCTCGACGAGGTGCTCAAGGTCAACATCTACCCGCTGTTCTGGATGACAAAGGCGGCATCCCCGCACCTGAAGCCGGGCTCGGCCATCATCGCGACCTCCAGCATCCAGGGCTTCGACCCCTCGCCGTCGCTGGCCGAGTACGCGGTGTCGAAAGCGGGGATCGCGAACTGGGTCCGCGCGACGGCGCAGCAGCTCATCGAGCGCGGCATCCGCGTGAACGGCGTCGCTCCGGGACCGATCTGGACCCCGCTGCAGCCGGCGTTCGTGCCGACCGAGAAGATCGAGAGCTTCGGCGAGCAGACTCCGATCGGGCGTGCCGGTCAGCCGGTCGAGCTCGCGCCGGCCTACGTCTTCCTCGCGTCGCAGGAGTCCAGCTACGTCCTCGGAGAGGTCATCGCCGTCACCGGCGGCATGACCCTGACCTGATCGCCGGATGCCGTCACACGGGCACGCCGCCCACCCTTCGCCGTCCGACCGCACCGATCTGCGCACCTACGCGGCGATCGGTGACGGTCGGACCGTGGCGCTCATCGCCGCCGACGGCGGCATCGACTGGATGCCGATGCCCAACCTCGACTCGACACCGGTGTTCGCGCGGATCATCGACGACGAGAACGGCGGCTGCCTGGAACTCGCCCCGGAGGGCGCGTACTCCGTGCGGCGCAGCTACGTCGGCGCCACCAACGTGCTGCGGACGACGTTCACGACGCAGACCGGTTCGGCGCGCGTGACCGATGCGCTCGTCACCGGTGTCGCCGGGCGACTGCCGTGGGCGCAGCTCGTCCGGCGGATCGAGGGCGTGAGCGGCGAGGTGCGCTTCCGCTGGGCGGTCCGACCGGGGACCCGTCTGCGGACCGCGTCGCCGTGGGTGCAGAAGCACGGTGGCACACAGCTGCTGCAGGTGGGTTCGACCACGCTCGCCGTGCTCGGAGACGGGGTCGGCGCCATGCGGGCCGGCGGCGACGAATTCCCGTTCCCCGCCGTTCGGGGGACGTTCGTGACGGGCGCCGGGTCGCGCCACGTGCTGGGAGTGGTCTCCACGCACGACGAGCCCTTGCACGTCCCCGACATCGCGCACCTGGACGCGAGTCTGGACCGCACGATCGCGGGCTGGCGGGAGTGGTCCCGGGAGTTCTCGTACGAGGGGCCATGGGCGGACACCGTGCAGCGCAGCGCCCTCGCGCTCAAGCTCCTGGTCTACGCCCCCACCGGGGCGATCGCCGCCGCGGCCACGACCTCGCTCCCCGAGAATCCCGACGGAGGCAAGAACTGGGACTACCGGTTCGCGTGGGTGCGCGACCTCGCGTACACCGCGCACGCCCTCGTCCGCTTCGGGCTGCGGGAGGAGACCCACGCCGCGATCTCCTGGCTGATCAGGACCATCCGGCGACACGACGGTCAGCTCGGCGTCATGTACACCCTCCGCGGCGACGCCGTCGACGGCACGACGGAGTACGACGCGCCCGGATGGCGCGGCATCGGACCGGTCGTCTCGGGAAACCCCGCGCACGATCAGCTGCAGCTGGGGGTCTACGGCGACCTCTTCGCCGTCTGCCGGACCTATGTGGATGCCGGAAACGTGCTCGACGCCGACACCGGGCGGCTCCTCGCCCGCCTGGCGGACGAGACGTGCGACCTGTGGCGCAACCGGGACTCGGGCATGTGGGAGCTGCCGGAGCTCGAGCACTACACCTCGTCGAAGATGGGATGCTGGCAGGCGTTGCGCGATGCCGTGCACCTGGCCGAGGTCGGCGCGATCATGGGATCGAGCGAGCGGTGGGAGGCGGAGCGCGATCGGATCGCGCTGTGGGTCCGTGAGGAGTGCTGGTCCGAGGATCTCGGCGCGTACACGATGATGCCCGGCTCCCCGCGCCTGGATACCTCGGTGCTCCTGCATGCCGAGAGCGGTTTCGACCGCGGCGAGCGGATGTCGCGCACGATCGACGCGCTGACCGACGCGCTCGGGGAAGGCGCGCTGATCTACCGCTATACGGGCATGGCGGATGAGGAGCACACGTTCGTCGCGTCGGCCTTCTGGCGGGCGGGGGCACTCGCGTGCGTCGGTCGGCACGATGAGGCCATCGCCGCGATGGACGAGCTGGTCGGCCACGCGAACGACGTCGGGATCTACAGCGAGATGATCGCCGCGGACGACGGCGCCTTCTGGGGAAATCTTCCTCAGGCGCTGAGCCACCTCGCGGTCATCAGTGCCGCGCTCACGATCACCGATGTCACGCCGGCCCGGAAGCTCGCCGGTCACTGACCTCGCGCCCGGTCAGGGCTGCGGGGCCAGCATCCGCTCCGCCGTCCGCAGCGCGAGCGCGACCTGCGTCAGCGCGGGGTTCGCGATCAGGGCGCTCGGGAAGGTCGAGTTGTCGGCGATCCAGAGGTTGTCGATGTCGTGGCTGCGCCCGTAGCGGTCGACGACCCCGTCACTCGGGTCATCGCTCATCCGGCACGTGCCGAGGGTGTGCGCGGTGCGCTCGAGCACGCGCGTCGCTGTGGCGCCTGCCGCCTCGAGGATGCGGGTCATCACCGCGACCGCGTGACGTGACAGCGCCTTCTCGTTGTCCGCGGCGGTGAACGAAACCCGTGCGCGCGGCACCCCGAATCGGTCGATCTCGTCGCTCAGCTCGAGGAGGTTGTCCTCGCTCGGCAGGCACTCGCCGTTGATCCCGAGTCCGGCGGTGAAGCGGGCGGCCTCCAGAGCGGACATGAGCTCGTCGCCCCACAGCCCACCCCCGCGCACCAGGCTCGTCGCATACGTGAGCGGCATGACTCCGAGACTCTGGATCAGATAGCCGCCCGCGAAGTCCGCGTCGGTGGGGCGCAGGAAGTCCTCGGTGATCAATGAGGACGGATAGCCCCGATAGCTGCGCTGCGGGGTGTCGAACGTGCCCCACACCTGCGTGGCGGGGTGCGCGAGGAAGTTCCGGCCGACCTGCCCGCTGGAATTCGCGAGGGTGTTGTGCAGCAGCAGACGCGGCGTCTCCACCCCACCGGCGGCGAGCACGAGCGCGCGGCACGACTGGCGCACGTCGGTGTCCCCCTGGCGGTACACCGCTGCGGTCACCCGGCCTGCGGCATCCGTTTCGATCGTGTGGACGAACGCGTCGGCACGGATCTCGGCGCCGGACCGGATCGCGGCGGGCAGGTAGGTCGTGCCCATTGAAGCCTTCGCTCCCGTGCGGCAGCCCTGGTGACAGGTCCCGCACGAGATGCATGCCCCACGGGTCTGCCCGTGCTCGTGACGCTCGCGGGTCAGCACGGCGGCGGGCGCATCCGTCGCGCGGATGCCGAGCGCGGAGCATCCGTCGGCCATCCGGTCGGCCGACGCGTTGCGTGCCGCGGGCGGATACGCGTAGCGACGCGACGGATCCCACGGATAGGCGGCTGGGCCGCTCACCCCGAGGTCGGCTTCGGCGCGGAGCAGGAAGGGAGCGAGCTCGTCGAGTGAGAGCGGCCAGTCGCGACCCTGACCGGACGGGTTCGCAGGCGCAGCTGACCGGCATCGGGGCGCGGGGTGAAGGCGCCCCAGTGCAGCGTCGAGCCGCCGACTCCGCGGCCGGAGTTGTTCGGGCCGAACGCGGTCGGATCTTCGCCGGCGGAGAGTCGCTCGTCCATCCAGTTGATCTCGGCGGCGTCGGTCTCATCGGGCGTGTGCAGGACCGGATCGAAGAACGGGCCGGCCTCGAGGGCGACCACGTCGAGCCCGGCGGCGGCGAGCTCGGCGAGCACCGGCGCGCCGCCTGCGCCGGTGCCGACCACGACAACGTCGACCTCGGTGCCGGGCGCGAAGCGCCGCATGTCCGTGGTGTCGATCGCGAGCTGCCCGATCATGCGGCGCCCTCGCGGTCTTTCTCTTCCGACCCGAGTTCGGCGGGCTCCCACGCCGAGCGTGCACCGGCGCCCAGCACCGTGAAGCCCAGCGGCTGAGGTCCTCCGCGTGAGGCGAACACGTCGTACCCGGTGTGGGCGAGAGAGGCGGGATGCGCGAGCCAGTGCCGCACCAGGTCGACCCGGACGTCTTCGAACCATGCCTGCAGCTGGGTGGCCGACAAGGCGGAGCCTCCGGGGGTGCTCGTGCCCGATACGAGGGCCTCGACCGTCGCGCGCGCGCTCGCCGCTGCCTCTTCTTCGAGCGCGTCGAGCGCGAGTCGGGCGGCGATCGCGTCCGGGGGCAGGTCCGCGGGGCGCCACCCGTCTCCGTCGCCGGCGGCGAGCTGTCGGTCGAGCCGCGCAGCGAGGTCGATCCGTCCGCCCGTGGGCTGCGGCACGACGACGTCAGCGAGGAGTCGCAGGGTATTCAGCTGGTGAGGGGTCAGCGCGCGCGGGGCATACGACGGGTCGTCGGCGATCGCCCGGGTTGCCAGTGCGGCGCGGACTCTCGGCTCGATGCGCGGGGAGGCGATCAACCGGGACCACTCGTCGGGAACGAGTGGGGCGGATGCCGACACCTCGGCGATCAGGTCGGCGATCGCTGCCGCGACCTCTGTGGGTCGTTCCTGCGCGATGAGGTGACCGGTGTCCGGCAGGCGCCGGAACCGCGCCCGGGGGAAAGTCGGGGAGGCCAAGCGCGGCTGGGCGTCGGCGCCCAGATCATCATCGTCCTCGCCGCCGAGCACGATCGCGGGAAGGTCCAGGGAGCCCACCTCGCCCGTGAGGTCGGCGCGGCTTCCCGTCTCGAGCCACGCGCGCCAGGCGGCCGTGGCCGTGTGTCGCACGTCGGCGATCACCCGATCGGCCCGATCCGTGCGAAGCGGTCGGGCGGTGTTCGCGTCGAGGAACCCGCGGGCGTCGCCCGCGCTGATCGGGCCGTCTGCGGCCCAGCCGAGCATCTCGGTGCGTTTGGATTCGGACATCGGCTCGGGAAGGGTCGGTGACGGCGCGAGGAGGACGAGCCCGGTGAGTCCGAACACCGGAGCCTTACCCGAGAGCGCGCGCCGCGCGACGAGGGCGGCGACCTTGCCGCCCATGCTGTGCCCGAGGAGCACCCAGCGCGGGCTCCCGTCGCGGGCGATCGCCGCCAGGACGTGATCGGCCATCTCAGGGAGCGAGATACCGGGGACGTCCACCGCGTCGCCGAAGCCCGGGAGGTCGATCGCGACCAGGCGGATGCCGTCGGCGAGGTGTTCGCGGACGGCATCGAACCAGGCGCCGCTGCCGCCGAGACCGTGCAGGGCGTAGACGGTGGCGGCCGCCTGTTCGTCACGGGTCACGGGGTGACCATGCCGCCGTTGACATTGAGTGTCTCGCCCGAGACGTAGCTCGATTCGGCCGATGCCAGGAAGACGAAGGCCGGTGCGATCTCCGCCGGCTGGCCGGCCCGCTTGTACTCGTTCTCCTCGTCGAAGGCAGCCATCTGCTCGTCGGAGACGCCGTCCGAGACCTGCAGTGCGGTCCAGGTCGGGCCGGGAGCCACGACGTTGACGCGGATGCCGCGCGGCGCGAGCTGCTGCGCGAGTCCCTTCGAGAGGTTGTTGATCGCGGCTTTCGTCGCGGCGTAGTCCAGGCGGTCCGGCGCCGGGACGTAGGCCTCGAGGGAGGCCGTGTTGATGATGGTCGCGCCGGGCTGCAGATGGGGGAGCGCCGCCTTGATGAGCCAGAACGGTGCGAAGACGTTCGTGCGGAACGTCGCCTCGAACTGTTCGTCGCTGAGATCCTCGACGCGCTGCACCGTGACCTGCTTGCCGGCGTTGTTCACCAGGATGTCCAGACCGCCCAGGTGCGCGACGGCTTCCGCCACGATCTCGGCGCACCGGGTGCGATCCGAGATGTCCGCGACGATCGCGGCACCTGTGCGGCCCGCCGCGGTGATCTCGCTCAGGATGTGCTCGGCATCCGGCTGCTCCCCGTCGAGGTGCACGATGACGACGTCCGCCCCTTCCCGGGCGAAGGCGATCGCCGTCGCGCCGCCGATGCCCGAATCCCCGCCGGTGATGAGGGCACGGCGGCCCGCCAGGCGGCCGGTGCCTCGGTACGTCTTCTCCCCGAGGTCCGGCACCGGCGTCATCCGCGCCTGGATGCCCGGCTCCGGCTGGTGCTGAACGGGAGGATCCACCCGTGCATAACGCGTCACCGGATCGTCGAACGTGTACTGGTCGTGCGGCATGTGTCGCTCCCCTTGCCGGCATCGGCGGCCGGCGTGACGATTGGGATGCTACGCGCGCTCTCGACGGTCGAGGGTGGCTGGCGCCGGAGGTTCCCGACGGTGTAAGGGACGCCCACGGCTGAGGTCTGCCCGGCGGACTCAGGCGGTCTTCACACGTGCGGATCCGGCAAGCAGGACGGCCGCTGCAGCGGCGAGGCAGAACGCCGCTGCCCCCAGGAACAGCCAGGAGAATCCCGCCGTGAGGGCCGCACCGCTCGACGGCGCCCTCTCTGCGACCGCGGACGTCCTCGCCGAGGCGAGGGCGGCGAGGAGGGTCAGGCCGAGCGCTCCGCCGATCTGCTGACTCGTGTTCACGAGACCGCCGGCGAGTCCGGATTCTCCGCCGTCGACGCCGTCCACCGCGAGTTGGGTCGCGGTGACGAGAGCGCCGCCGATGCCCATGCCGATGAGCAGGGTCGGTCCGAGCAGGTGCGCCGCGAACGACGCATCGGCCGGTGCGAACGCGAGCCAGGCGATGCCCGCCGCCAGCACGAGCAAGGCTCCGATGAGAGTGGGACGTGTTCCGAGCCGCGTGATCGACAACGGGACGAGGCCCGCCGTGACGACCAGGATGCCGGCGAGCGGCAGCTGGCTGAGGCCCGCCTGCAGCGCGTCGTAGCCGAGCACCGCCTGCAAGTACACCGAGAGTGCGAAGAAGAGGGCGACAACCGCGCCGCCGACGAGCAGCACGACGATGTTGCCGACGGCGAGGTTGCGGTTGGCGAAGACGGCGGCCGGCACGAGGGGGTGCGGCGTCCGTCGCTCGATCGCGATGAATGCCGCGCCGAGCAGGAGCGCGCCGATCGCGAGGGCGAGGGGGAGTGGACCAAAGCCGGTGCGCTCGACGGCGCTGAGTGCGGCGACGACGGCGACCAGTGCACCCGTGATCGTCACCGCTCCGCGGATGTCGAGAGGCACGCGAACGGATGCCGCATCACGGGAGATGAGGACCGGCACGGCCGCGAGCACGATCACGCCGACCGGGACGTTGACGAAGAAGACCCACTGCCAGCCCCACGTGGCGGTCAGAACTCCTCCGAGAAGCACGCCGGCGACCGAGCCGATACCCGCCACCCCGCCCCACACACCGAGCGCGCGTGCGCGGTCCTGCGGCGCGGGGAACAGCTGGGTCAGCAGGGCGAGGGCCGCTGGTGCGAGAAGGGCGGCCGACGCGCCCTGCAGCGCGCGTGCTCCGAGCAGCATTCCTCCCGAGAGTGAGAGGCCCGCCAGAACCGACGCGACCACGAACCCGGCGGTACCGATCAGGAACAGGCGGCGGTGGCCGAATCGATCGGATAGTCGACCGCCGAGCAGGAGAAGACTGCCGAAGGGCAGCACGTACGCCGTGATGACCCAGGCGAGGGATGCGGTGCCGAGTCCGAGCTGCTCTCCCAGCGCGGGCAGTGCGATGTTCACGATCGACGCATCCAGCACGACGAGGAACTGCGCCAGGGCGAGCACGGTGAGCGCGAGCCAACGATGTGTCGTGCGGATGGGATGGACGACAGTGGTCATGATCTTCCTTTCTGAGAGAGTGACTGATCAATCACTCTTTTGGACATGCGAAGAGGGGTGGGTCGATGGGGGTGTCAGGGGTGTCGGATGCCGCGCGTGAGAGCGGATGCCCAGGATGCGGGGACGGCGTCGAGGTCCAGTGTGACGATCAGATGGCACAGCTGACCGAAGGCGATGAACTGCTGGACCTCCTCATCGGTGCACCGCGATCGCTCCTGCGCGAAGGATGTCACGTTCGAGAGGCCTTCGCGCATCGCGCTGCGGATCTCGGTGACGTCCGCGACGGACTGCGCGTGCACCTGGAGCAGCAGGAGGTCGCGATCCGCGATGAGCTCGGCGTAGGCGTCGCCCATCGCGTCGAGGATTGCGGCGGAGTCGTCGGATCCTGCGGCGTCGGCGCCGCTCGCGAGCGCGCCGAGAATCTGGTCGAAGCATTCGTCGAGTGCGGCGACGAAGAGCAGCTCCTTGGTGGAGTAGAGCTTCGAGACGTAGGAGGCGGAGATGCCGGCGACCGCGGCCACGTCGGCGATCGTGGTGCCGCGATAGCCGCCGCGCGCGAAGGCGCGGACCGCGGCCGACGTGACGAGCGGTCGACGCGACTCGGCGGTGGAGAGGGGGCTCATAGGAGTGAGTGTACGACCACTCACTCAGATGAGCAAGAAGAGGACGCGTCGGGGCGACAGTCTGCCGGCCCGCTCTCCGGCCGTCAGGCCGTCGGGTTCTTGCGGCGCTGAGCGAGAACGATCCACACGACGATGCCCGCCGCGATCAGCACGACGAGGGCGATGATGACCCAGAAGAGCACGGGCGACATCCCGTCCGAGGCGGGTTCCGGGCTCACCGTCGGCGTCGGGGTGGCGGTGGGCGACGGTGCGGCGCTGGCGGTCACCGTCGTGGTGCCGAGCACCGTCTCACCGTCTCCGACCGCGATCGTCACGCTGCCCGCCTTCGACGGCGTGAAGCTGATCGTGGCCTGCCCGTCGCTCACCGGTGCTGTGGCGCTGGACTGACCGCCCGGCTCGAACGTGCCCGCCGCGGTGTCGTCCAGCCCGAAGCTGGCTTGCTCGAGACCGCCGAGTCCGGTGACGGTGATCGTCGTGGCCGTGCCGACGGCCACGGATGCCGGGCTCGCGGTCACCTCGACCGTTGAGCCTCCGCCGCCCGTGATCGTGATCTCGACGGTGCCGAGGACGGTCTCGCCGTTTCCGACCGCGACGGTCACCGTCCCCTCGGCGAGACCGCTGAAGGTGGCGGTGGCTGTTCCGTCCGACACCGGCGCCTGATAGCTCGTCTCCGCGTTCTCGGTGAACTGGCCGAGGCTGTTGTCGCTCAAGCCGAAGCTCGCCTCCTCGAGACCGCCGAGTCCGGACGCCGTGATCGTCGTGGTGTCGCCCACGGCGATCGTCGTCTCGCTCGCGGCGACCTGCGGGGTGGAGGACGCGTACGCCGGTGCCGCGGCCAGAACGAGCGTGGCTGCTGCGGCGGCGATGAGCGCCCCGAAGGTGCGCGTGCGCAGCGAAGGGTGGTGAACAGGAGAAGGGCGCATTTCGGTCTCTTTCTCGGGATCCACGTTCGCGGCAAGTGCCGTGCAGGTTCAGTCTGGCCGAGGTGCTCCTGCCGCGCACAGAAATCTCAGAACGGCGGAGGTGACTCGGCGACGGCGGCGACGAACCGCACCGTATGGGCGGGTGGATGCTCGTGTCCCGTGACGCCGAGCGGGCTGGTCCACTCCAGGACGCCTCCGGGGAGTTGTCGGACCTTCCAGGGGGTGAACTGCTTCATCGAGTGGTGCCGCTGACAGAGATGGGCGAGGTTGCCGACGTCGGTCGTGCCGCCGCGCGCCCAGTCGACGGTGTGGTCGACCTCGCACCGGATCGCGGGTATCCGGCATCCGGGAAAGCGGCAGTGCCCGTCCCGAGCCTTCAGATGTCGGTCCATCGCGGCGGTGCGCTGGTAGGTGTCGGTGTGGAGGACGACACCGGTGACGGGGTGGATGATGACGCGCTCCCACGGACCCCGCGCCTGCGCAGCGAGGGTACGAGCGGCCTCTGCATCGATGGGGCAGTGTCCGACGAGGTCGGCGGGGGCGTCGGCGCCGAGAAGAACGGTCGCGGGAATCGTGATCTGCACGTGAGCGCGGATCGCGCCGAGGGAGCCGGGCCCGTCGTCGGAGCGGGTCGCGTCGATCGCCGGCATCCCTGTGAGCAGCAGGTCGCAGAGGAGGTCCGCGCGAAGCTGATCCATCGTGCGTGTATCGGACCTGATCACCTCCAGTCGAGCCCGCTCCCGATCGGCATCCGCTCCGTCCTCACCGGCGAGCTCGCGCAGCCGCGCGGCAGTTGACGAACGGGCGTCGGCGATCTGGCGCGCTTGCCGGGTCAGGCGGTCTTCGATCCCGACGGCGAGCACGGTCGGGACTGTCGCGATCACGTCGGACATGCCCTCGCCCACGGCGATCGTCCGCACTCGACGCGACTCCGCCGCAGCGGCGTGCCGCTCGGTCAGCGTGTCGGGATGCAGGTCGGCCGCCAGCATCTCCAGCCGTGGGCGTACGCGGGACGGAATGTCGGTCGTGCAGATCTCCACAGCTGCGGTGTCGAAGGCGGAGAGCGCATCCAAGGGAAGAGCGGCACCGGCGTGGGTGATCTCCCGAATGTGCCGGGATGTGATCTGCGCTGTCTCCCACGCCGCCATGGCCGCCGGATAGTTCTCGACCAGCATGAGTGCCTCGCCGATCTGTGCCTGCATCGCTCGATCCGAGCGTCGAGCGGGACCGGCGACCTCGGCCGCGATGCCCCGCAGTGCCATGTCGCGCACGGCGATCCGGCGATCCTGCTCCGCCGTCTGCCGCAGGGCGACCTGGCCGGCCCGGGCCAAGAGGCGAACCCTTCTGACTTCGACGGCTGCGAGCTCGCGCTCGGTCGACTCGATGCCATTCACGACCGCCGCCAGCTCGGCCACGTCGGCGTCGCTGAAGCCCACCGGTCCGATCCCGCCGACGCGATCATTCGAAGACATGTTCGAATCATTCCACGGGCCTCCGACATTCGAGCCCGACCCCGGAAGGCCTGTGCGCGGGAGGCGCTCCGGCCGCATGATCCAGCATTGCGAGCCCGTCGGTGGAGCGGCGGAGGCGGCGGGAAGCGCGAGGGTGGACGCTCCTGAACGCCGCGGGCGCGTCCAACGCCGGGTCCGAAGCGGGCTGATCGACGCTTGTCAACCCGCTCGGCTTCGCGGGCACGCGGTGGTTGCCTGAAAAGAGCTGACGGAAGGGGCGATCATGCCGCGTGGGAAAGACTCCCGACTCAAGGATCCCGAGATGTACGAGGCGCTGCGCCGGGACGGTGCGTCCAAAGAGAAGGCGGCCCGCATCTCCAACGCCGCCGGTGGCACGAAGGCCGGCCGATCCCAGGTCGGGCGCAAGGGCGGGGAGTCCGGCGACTACGAGGACTGGACCGTGCCCGAGCTGAGGAAGCGCGCGAAAGAGCTCGGCCTCTCCGGCTACTCGCGCATGCGCAAGTCCGCTCTGATCACCCTGCTCCGCACCCACTGACCCCGTTCCTGCGGCGCTGAGTGTCCAGGACACGCCGCGTCCGGCATCCAGCATGCGGCGTGTCTTGGACACTCGACGGGTTGGCCGGAGGCATGCGCGTACAGAGACGTGATTAACCGCTTGACCACATCGTCAGCGCCCTGATACCGTCATGCATAACCGGTTAACCATCCGGTGACGGACCGTCAGCGACGAGGTGTTCATGGATCAGCGAGGCTTCTACCGGCCCGAGGGCGCGTGGGTGGGGGATGTCATCCCGTTCCAGGAGGACGGGGTCTTCCACCTCTTCTACCTGTACGAATCGCGCCGCACTCCGAAAGACGGGATGCCGTGGCACCGGCTCGACAGCGACGACCTCGTCGCGTTCCGTGAGACCGGCCCCGCGATCGCCTCCGCCGGCCCGGACGCGCCGGACTTCAACATCTACACGGGCAGCATCGTCCTCGATGAGAAGGGCGTGCACCACGCCTTCTACACCGGACAGAGCCCCGAACGCCGCGGCGCGGACGGCCTCGCGCTTCAGCTCGTGATGCACGCGACCAGCCGCGACGGCATGGCGACGTGGCAGCGGCACCCCGCCGACACCTTCGGCGCGACCGCCGGCTACGAGACGGCGGACTGGCGCGACCCGTTCGTGTTCCGGGATGCCGAGGCCGGCATCTGGCGCATGCTGATCACCGCCCGTCACGCCGACGGGCCCGATCGGCGCCGCGGCGTGATCGCCCAGTGCACGTCCACCGACCTGCGCACCTGGACCCCGGCCGCACCGTTCTGGGACCCGCGTCGCTACGTCGCGCACGAATGCCCCGAGGTGTTCGAATGGAACGGGTGGTGGTACCTCGTCTACTCCGAGTTCAGCGAATCCTTCACGACGCGGTACCGCATGTCGCGGAGCCTGCACGGACCGTGGATCGTCCCCGAGGACGACTCCCTGGACGGTCGTGCGTATTACGCCGCGAAGTCCGCCGCCCGTGACGGCCGCCGTTTCTTCTTCGGGTGGATCGCCTCCCGCGAGGGCGGCGTCGACGACGGCGCGTGGCAGTGGGCCGGCACGCTTTCCGTGCTGGAGGCCGAGCAGCGCGCCGACGGGACGCTGCGCTTCCACCCCCCGCGCGAGTTCGCCGACACGTTCGGCGAGCCCGAACCCGGCCTCGCTGCCGGAACGATCCTCCGGGCGCTCGACGGCTATGCCGATGCTCTCGTCCCGGTCGAGGCGCCGCGCGCCTTCCGCGTGCGCGCCCGCTTCGACATCGCGCCCCATACGACCGAGTGCGGCATCCTGCTGCGGGCGAGCGCGGACGGCGACGAAGGATACGTCCTCCGCCTCGAGCCGCGCCGCGGGCGCCTGGTGTTCGACCGCTGGCCGCGCCTGCGCACCGGCACCGAACAGTGGCAGATCTCCGGAGACGTGCCCCATGCGGTCGAGCTCGAGCGGTCGGCCCGCATCGATCCGGGGGAGCACACCCTCGAGGTGATCGTCGACGGCGACCTGTGCGTCGCGACGCTCGATGACGCGGTCGTCCTCAGCACCCGACTCTACGACCGGCCGGCCGGCCGGGTCGGGGCGTTCGTCGGCGAAGGCTCCGTCGTCGTCACCGAATTCACCGTCCACTCGCCGCTGACGGATGCCGAGGACTCGGCATCCGTCACGGCCGAACTCATCGCCGCACCCGCATGACCCACCCGAAACCGACCTCGATTCCTGTTCCTCACCCGCCCGCGACACAATCAATGGAGATCACGCAATGTACATCCCACAGCGCACCGCGACCCTCGCCGCCTTCGCTCTGGCCGCATCCCTCGTCATGACGGGCTGCGCCGGATCGTCGGGCGGTGCCGACCCGACCGACGTCAACCCCGACGGGGAGGTGAAGCCGCGCGAGATCTCGTGGCTGCTCTCCCGGCCGGCGGACGGCGGGGTCATCACCGCGATGCAGCAGATCGCCGACGAGTACGCCGCCGATCACCCCGGCTTCGCGCTCAACCTGATCACGACCCCCGACCGGCCGTCGTACATCCAGAAGTACGAGACGCTCGCCGCGGCGAACAAGCTGCCCGAGCTGTTCGACACCGATGCGACGCCGTTCGCGCAGAAGCTCGCCGCCCAGGGGAAGATGGTCGACGTCGACCTGCTGCTCGAGGACCTCGGGCTCGCGGACGACTACCGCGAGGCGGCGCTGAACTATCAGCGCTTCGACGACGGGTCGCTCTACATGGTGCCGTTCGAGTTCCAGCTCGAGTTCTTCTGGTACAACAAGGCCCTGTTCGAGCAGGCGGGGGTGCCGATCCCCGCAACGCTCGACGACTTCGCCGGCACGTGCGAGGCCCTGCGGGCCGAGGGCATCACCCCGATCGCGCTCGACGGACAGGACCAGTGGCCGCTCGAGCGCTACATGGCGTACTACCCGTTCCGTCTCGCCGGCCCCGAGTACGTGCAGAAGCTCAAGACGGGGGATGCGTCCTTCGGTGATGAGCCCGGTCGCGCGGCCGCCGAGTGGCTGTCCGGCCTCGGCAAGGCAGGCTGCTTCCAGGAGGGCTTCTCCTCGACCGGCTACGCAGACGCGCAGGCGCTGTTCACCTCCGGCAAGGCCGCGATGTACAACATCGGCACGTGGGAGCTCGGCAACCTCGCCACCGATGCGCTGGATGCCGGCGTCCGAGACTCCGTCGACTACTTCACCCTCCCCACGATCGAGGGTGCCGTCACCGACGACAACGAATACGTGACGCCCTCCGGCATCGGCATGGCCGTGAACGCCCAGACCTACGACCCGCTCGTGCGCGACTTCCTCGCTTTCGCCCTCGAGCGCTACCCCGAGGTCTACACCGCGTCCGGTGCCCTGTCGCCGACGAGTGGCGTCGACCCGGTGATCCCCGACAACGCGACCCCGCTGTACGGCCGCGCGGTCGAGCAGTCCGCCGAAGTGGGCCCCGCGATCGCGATGCCGTGGGACACGCAGCTGGATCCCGCGACGAACACGCGGCTCCAGCAGGAGCTCACGCTCCTCGTGCAGGGTGACATCACTCCGGACGAGTTCATCGAGACGATGGATGCCTCCCTCAAGGAGAACGTCGGTGACTGACATCGCCGAAGCCGGGGTGCGCGCGGTCCGTCCGCGCGCCCCTCGGCGCCGCCCGGCGATGAGGTCGTCGATGCTGCCGCGCCGCTCGGCGCTGTCGGTCATCGTCTTCCTCGTCCCGCCGCTCCTGTTGTACGGCATCGCCGTGCTCCTGCCGATCCTGCAGTCGCTCGTGCTCAGCGTCTTCCGCTGGGACGGCATCACCGACATGGTCTTCGTCGGCTTCGACAACTACATCAAGATGTTCACCCGCGACGACGTCTTCTGGACGGCGTTCGGCAACGCGCTGGGCTACCTCGCGATCTGCCTGGTGCTGCAGCTGGGCGGCGCGCTCGCCGTGGCGGGGCTCCTCACCGCGCTGCCGCGGGCCCGAGAGCTCGTCAAGACGCTGTACCTGCTGCCGGCAGTCATCTCGACCGTGGCGATCGCGTTCCTGTTCGTGCGCATCTACTCGCTCGAGCCGGTCGGCCTGCTGAACCAGCTGCTGGCCTGGGTCGGACTCGAGGGGATGCAGACCGCCTGGCTGTCGAACGTCCAGACGGTCCTCGCGGCCGTCTCGATCCCCGAGGGCTGGCGCTTCACGGGGCTGTACATGCTCATCATCTACGCGGCCCTCATCGCGGTGCCCAAAGAGCTGGAGGAGGCCGCGCGCCTGGACGGCGCGTCGTGGTGGCAGATCTTCTGGCGCATCCGGTTCCCCTACATCCGGCCCGTTTGGATCACGACGACGATCATGGCGACCACTTTCGCGCTGCGCGGTTTCGACATCCCCTACCTGCTCACGAACGGCGGTCCCGGACAGGCGTCCGAGCTGCTCACCACCTACATGTACAAGACCGCGTTCGTGCACACGGACTACGGCTATGCGAGCGCGATCTCGGTCTTCATCGTGGTCGAGTGCCTCGTCGCGGTCGGCCTGATCATCGCGCTGCTTCGTCGAAGGGACGACTCATGACCGCCCCCGTCCTGGACCGCCCGATCATGACCGACACCGCGTCGACTCCCGACCGCCCGCCGCGCAGCGCCGGCTCGTACCGGCTGCGCGTGCAGCGCACGCTCCTGGCCGTCACGGTCGTCCTGATCGTCATCGTGCAGGTGTACCCGCTGCTGTGGCTGTTCCTCACGAGCTTCCGCACGGCATCCGATTTCGCCGGAGGCAACCCCTTCGCCTTCCCGTCGGAGTTCACTCTCGACAACTACGCGCGTGCGTTCTCGACCGGCAACCTGTGGCTCAACATCCTCAACAGCCTGATCGTGACGCTCGGCGCGAGCGCGCTCATCGTGATCGCCGGGATGATGGCCGCCTACGCACTGCAGGTGCTGGGCTTCCGCTTCAGCAACCTCGTGCGGGCGCTGTTCCTCCTCGGCATCATCGTGCCGGTGCAGATCGCGCTCGTGCCCCTGTTCATCGACTACGCGCAGGTCGGCCTCCTGGACACGCACCTGTCGATGATCGTGCCGCTCGCCGCGTTCTCGCTGCCGATGGCGATCTACCTGTTCTCGTCGTTCTACGAGTACATCCCCCGCGAGATGTACGAAGCGGCGTCGCTGGACGGCGCGGGTCCGTATCGGATCTTCGGGCAGATCACCTTCCCGCTGTCTGCCAACACGATCATCACGGTCGTCCTGGTCAACAGCATCTTCATCTGGAACGACTTCATCTTCGCGAACACGTTCGTGCTCTCCGACGGATTGAAGACGATCCCGCTCGGCCTGCAAAACTACATCGGAGCGATGGGCAATACGGACTGGACAGCGACGTTCGCCGCCGTCTGCGTGACGGTGACGCCGCTGCTGCTGGTCTTCCTCGTCCTGAACAAGGCCATGATCAACGGACTGGAGAGCGGGGCTACCAAGGGATGAGCTCTACCGGGCACGGCAGGAACGGACCTGCCGTCACGATGCGCGATGTCGCCAAAGCCGCCGGGGTCTCGGTGGCGACCGTCTCGCACGTCGTGAACGACAAGCCCGGTGCCCGCATCGGGGACGACGCGCGTCGGCGCGTTCAGGATGCCGTCCTCGAGCTCGGATATCGCCCGAACGCCCTGGCGAAGACCCTCTCGCAAGGTGGATCCCGCTTCATCGGACTCGTCGCCGACGCGATCGCGACGACCCCGTTCGCCGGCCAGATCATCCACGGTGCGCAGGACGAGGCGTGGAAGCACGGCTACGTCCTGCTCGTCGCCAACACCGAGGGCGATCCCGTGGTCGAGAAGGACGTGATCGCGATGATGCTCGAGCACCAGGTGCACGGCATCCTCTACTCCACCTGGTATCACCGCGAGATCGTCGTACCCGAGATCCTCCAGCAGACCGACGCCGTCCTGGTCGACTGCTTCTCCGCGGACGGCGCGCTGCCGGCCGTGGTGCCCGATGAACGCCAGGGCGGCAGAACCGCGACCGAGCAGCTGCTGGCCGCAGGCCACCGGCGCATCGCGTTCATCAACACCACGACGCCGTCGCCCGCGCGCTCCGACCGACTGGCCGGATATCGCGACGCGCTCGAGGCGGCCGGTGTCGAGTTCGACACGCGCCTGGTGCTCGAGGCGGAGCCGCAGCAGGAAGGCGGGTACGCCGCGGCGGAGGCGATCGTCGCCTCGGGCGTCACGGCGGTGTTCTGCCACAACGACCGCGTCGCGATGGGCCTCTACGACGGCCTCCGCGAGCGCGGAGTCCGCATCCCGGCCGACATCGCCGTCATCGGATTCGACAACCAGGACGTGATCGCCGCGCACCTCCGTCCGCCGCTGTCCACGGTGGCCCTCCCGCACTACGAGCTCGGTGCCGCGGGGGTGCGGGTGCTACTCGGCATCGACCCGGCCGGTGAGGGCCCGACGCTCGTCGCCTGCCCGCCGGTCCTGCGCGCGTCCATCGGCTGATCCCGGTTCCCGGCCGACGCCCATGAGAAAGAATCGAACCATGCGCCCGCACTTCCACTTCACGCCGCAGTCCGGCTGGATCAACGATCCGCACGGCATCACCTACCGCGACGGCGGGTACGACACGTTCTTCCAGTACGTCCCCGGCCAGACCGTCTGGGGTCCGAACTGCCACTGGGGCCACGCGCGCGGCCGCGACCTGTTCTCCCTCGAAGAGCTGCCCGTCGCGATCGCGCCGGGTGAGGGCGACGGTGGCATCTGGACGGGATCTCTCGTCACCGGGGCCGACGGGAAGACGCGCGTCTTCTACACCTCCACGTCCGAGCCCGACATCGGGATCGGCCGCGTCCGCATCGCGACTCCCGATGACGCGAAGTGGATCTCCTGGTCCAAGGGCGACTTCGTCGTCGACGCTCCGGCGGGGCTCGACCTCATCGCGTACCGCGACCCGTTCCTGCGGCAGGACTCCGACGGCTGGCGGATGTTCGTCGGCGCGGGCGACCGCGCCGGCACGGCGATGGCCCTCAGCTACCGCTCGGACGACCTGCAGGAGTGGACCTACGAGGGCGTCGCCCTCGAGCGGTCCTCCGCCGAAACGGCGGATGTGTGGATGGGAGCCCTCTGGGAGTGCCCCCAGATCATCGACGTCGACGGACGCGCGGTCATGGTGTCCTCGATCTGGCAGGCGGACGTCCTCTACTACTCCGGCTACGCGATCGGCACGTATGAAGCCGGCCGCTTCGTCGCCGAGCGCTGGGGCCGTCTGACCTGGGGCGACAGCTACTACGCGCCGTCCTTCTTCCGCGACGAGCAGGACCGGCCCTGCCTCGTGTTCTGGATGCGGGGGATCGAGGACCTCGATGCCGGCTGGGCCGGTGCCCACAGCATCCCGTACATCCTCTCCATTGAGGGCGACGTGCTCGTCGCCACGCCGCACCCCGACATCGAGCAGTACCGGGAGCCCGGCGCGACCGGACTCGCCGCGGACATCACGTGGACGCCCGACGCGGCCGGTCTGCGACTGACGTCGGGTGGCGAGGACGCGGCGACGCTGGAGCTGAGCGGCGCGGGGGAGCTGACCGTCCGCATCGGCGATGCCGTGCACGCCTTCCCCGCGGCGGGGGAGGTCCGCGTGATCGTCGACGGGCCGGTGCTCGAGGTGGTCAGCCGCAGGGGACTGTTCGGTGCACCGATCGCGCCTCGTGGCGACACGCTGACCGTGACCGCCGGTGACGACTCGGACGTGACCGTGCATCCCCTCGCGCGGTAGCGTCGCGTCATGACCTCGCACAACGATGATGCCGTCGGCGCCTCGAACAACGGCATCCTGGTGATCGGTGAGGCCCTCATCGACATCGTGGTCACCGCAGACGGTTCCGAACCCGTCGAGCACGTGGGCGGGTCCCCGGCGAACGTCGCGCTCGCACTCGGCCGTCTCGGCGACCGTGTCAGTGTGCTGACCGCGATCGCCGATGACGACCGCGGCCGGCGCATCGCCGATCACCTCCGCGCATCCGGGGTCGCCATGCATCCCTCCTCCTGGAGCCTCGACCGCACGTCCACGGCTCTGGCCCGCATCACCGCAGACGGCTCTGCGCGGTACGAGTTCGACGTCACCTGGTCGCTGCCGTCGGTGCCCGTCGTGCGCGATGACATCGTCCACGTCGGCTCGATCGCCGCGTTCGTCCAGCCCGGCGCGGACTCCGTGCTCACCGCGCTGCAGAACACCCCGGAGCCGACGGTGATCTCGTTCGACCCGAACATCCGCCCGGCTCTGGTCGGCGACCGCGCGGCGGCGCTCGCGCAGGTCGACGCGATCACGGCGCTCGCCGACATCGTGAAGCTGAGCGACGAGGACGCCGAGTGGCTCTACCCCGGCTGGGGTGCCGAGGCGGTCGTGGACCGCCTGCTCGAGACCGGTGCGCGTGTCGTCGCCGTGACGATGGGCGGCGACGGCGCGCTGATCGGCTCGGCGCACGGCAAGGTCACCGTGCCTGCTCCGCACGTCAAGGTGCGCGACACCGTCGGCGCGGGCGACACGTTCTCGGCGGGGCTCATCGACGCGGTGCTGCACCAGCCCGACCTGCTGCAGACACCGGATGCCGACGCCCTCACCTCCCTCGGGCGCCACGCCGCCGCCGCCGCGGCGATCACCGTTCAGCGTCCCGGTGCCGATCCGCCGACCCGGGAGGAACTGGACCGCGCGCTGCGCGCGGAGGGGGTCCGGCGCTGCACGACCGAGGGCATCGGCCTCTTCCCGTACTGACGCCGCACGATCGGAGGCTATCTCGCTTTCGGAAGGACGATCTCAGCGAGATCGTCCCTCCGAAAGCGCGAAACCCTGCAGAACCGGAGGCGGCGTGCTCAGGGCAGCTCGACGGAGTCCGCGTACACCAGGCGGTGGTCGCGCTGAGGCAGGACCGCGAGGAGGGGCGGCAGCCCGATCGTGTCGGCTTCGTGCACCTCGTACTCGGCGAGCTGCACGCGCAGGCGCTCGCCGGCCACCCGCTCGGGCAGCGCGACGCTGCCCACCCACTCCGCCTCGGCGAAGCGCTCCTGTCGAACCGCCGAAAGGCTCAGGCGCACATCGAGCTCCACCGGGTCGCCGACCGCGGTCCAATCCAGATCGCTCGTCGCATCGGCGGGCAGACGCTCCGCCCAGGCCGCGATGCGCCGCGACGCACGGATCTCGGAAGCGAGATCGGGAAGTCCGCGTGCATGCTCGGGAACGCCCACGGTTCCGGCGAGCGAGAGGATGACCGCCGACGAGTCGGGAGTGACGGTGAACGTCGCCTCACGGCGGGGGAGCGGCTGCAGCCAGTCGGCGCGGACGACGCTGGAGATCTCCACCCCTGGCACCGAATGGGGCTGATACCTCGCGAGCGCCAGCTGCACGAACGGCGTGTACGCGTCACCGGATTCGATCGCGACGTCGCAGAACCAGAGGCGACGCTCCGGATCGAATTCGGGTTGATGGCCGACCACGACGACGGTGTCGGGCACCTCGGCCAGCGCGACGGTCCCGACCGCTGTGCGCCGCGGGAAGTGCGTCGCGTACGGTCCCGCCGGGAGCGACTCTCCCGCGAAGACCGGATCCGCTCCCCACGCTGTCGTGAAGCGCAGCCCCGCCGCCCCGGTGCCGGGCGTGAACGTCCGGAACTCGGTGACCAGCGCCGCCGTGGCGCGGACGTCGGCGGCCGCCGAGAGGTCGGCATCCGCGGTGCGTGCCTCGCCGATCGAACGGTCGACACTCACGAGGAAGCGATCCAGCGCGGTGCGGGGGCGGGCCGATCGGATGCCGCGCTCGGGCGCCGGCGTGGCCTGCGCCGCCTGGGCGAGGCGCTCGGCGATGAGCGTCGTGGCGTCGCCGCCCGGTGCGCCGATCGCGCTCTGCGCGACGACCTCCTGCGCCCACGCCTGCGCGGCACCGCGCGTGGCGCTGTCCACGAGGATTCCGGCGTCGACGTCGACGGGCCAGCGCACGTGCGGCTGGCGGGCCAGCACGACTCCGAGGAGCTCGTCGGGGCCGCTGGAGAACCACGGGCGGCCGAGATAGACACGCAGACCGCCGGCGGTGCGGATGCGGCGCACCGCGAACGGCGCCTCCACCGCGAGCGCCTCGGTGCGCCACTCCCAGTACGGCACGAGGTACTGCACGTCCGGCGGGGCGGGTCGCGAGCTGGAGGGCACGTCGACCCGCAGGGCCGCGCCCGTCGATGTGGTCAGCGCCGGGTCGTCGGTGATCCGCGCCGGGAAGTATTCGCGGAAGCGCGTCGTCGCGGTCGGGGTGTAGTCGACCCACCGATGCCGGGTGTCGCCGAACTCGTGCCGGACGGCGTGGCGCGGACCGTCGGGTCCCGCCGGCGGGCCGTTCGTGCGCCACAGGCGCGCGTCGACCTCGAAGGGCTGGATCTCGAAGTCCGACACGTGGGATCGCTTGCCCTCCTCCCGCGGCATCGGCTCGAGGACGTCGTCGACGGGGTCGGACCACGCCGCATCGATGTCGAGGCGCCCGGTGCTCGCGGCGTGGTTGTGCACGACACCCGGCAGCAGCGAGAACGTCGCGTCGACGTCGCGCATCCAGCCCGGTTCGAGTCGGATCTCCGGAGCTTCGAGCGGCTTCTCGACCGCGTGCACGAGTGTCAGGTCGCTCGCGGGGGTGATCATCCAGTGGCGACCGCGCCGGACGGTCTCGCGCTGCGCGGCCGATGCCGGCGCCTGGTCCTCGTCGATCAGATGCCACACGCGCATCAGGTCGATGTCGGCGTCGTCGAGGAACGAGCTCAGGTGGACCGTGCGCAGTGTCGCCTTCGGCAGCGCCACCGTCAGGACGCGGGCATCCGCGTCGAAGTCCGGCGGCCCGTCGCCCTCGACGACGCGCAGCAGCACCGGCCGGCGGTCGGTCCAATCGGCGGGGTCTCCGGGCCAGCGCAGGAGTCGGGTGGGCGGATCGCCCTGCACGTCCGGTGCGCCGCCGGCCTCGTCGCCGGGCAGCGTGGTGAGCGAGATGCCCCGGGAGAGCGGATCGGGCAGATACGGCAGGTCGAGCGACGCGGCCGGGTGCACGACGTACTGGCCGTCGGGCAGCACCTGATCCTTCTGGCCGGTCAGGGCATCGGCCGGTCCGCGCGGGTTGATCACCTGCGCACCCGGCGCGGTGAGGAAGCTGCCGGCCTCGCGCGCGGCGACCTGGAACTGGGCGGCGACCGCACCGGCGTCGCCGGTGAGGGCGGCGTCGAACATGCCGTGCATCTCGGCGAGCTGCACGCTGCCGATCGGAGCGGCCAGGTGGCGCTCATTGCGCGCGCGGTAGACCACACCGGCGTCGCCGCCGGGCTCGTGCCCGGGGAGCGTCCGCACGCGATCGAGAGCGATGTACTCCTCGACCGGGACGTCGAGCGTCGACCGGATCACGAGACGCATGAGGGATTCGCCCTCGGTGTACTGCGTGAGCGGGATCACCGCCGGGGAGGGGACCGGCTCCCAGCGCTGGTACGTCTCGAGATCGCGCTCGTGGGCTTCGTCGAGCTGATCGTCGGGGATCGACATCCCGGACAAGTCGACCGCCCGCACCCGCAGCCGGTACGCGCGCCCGAACCGCAGGCGGGGAAGCGACCCGCGCTGCACCCGGAATCGCGCGGCGAGCGGGAAGCCGGTGTCGGCGACCTCGGGCGGGGTGGCGGGATCCACCGGCGCGGTCTCGCCGACGACCTTTCCCGGCCGCTTCACCGCGAGCGACCATCCGTCCCAGCCGGCGAGCGTCTCGTGCAGGTATTGGTCGGCGGCGGGGTCCGGTGCCGCACTCGAGGTGGCGGCGGCCTTCAGGTAGCCTTCGTCCGGCGCGGGTTGCACGCTGAGGGGCCGCGCGTCGGCGCCGGGCGCGACGAGCTCGTACCGGCCCTCGCGCCGGTGCAGCGAGAACCACTCCCGCGTCCCCGACTTCTCGTCCTGGATGTCGATGCGCCACCCGCGGGTCACATCCTCGGCGCCGAGCTGCGCCGGCTGACCGGCCGTGTGGCGCTGATCGTGTCGGGCGGACCGGTCGAACTGGGCGACCATGTCCGCCGCCCGGTCCTGCCGGGCGACGATGATCCCGGTGGAGCGAAGGGCCGGCAGCGACGACGCATCCGCCGTCATGGACTCCGCCCCGTTGTTCGCCTGGGCGCTGTCGCGCAGATCCTGATCGGTGCGTTCGAGGTGCGCGAGAAGCGTCGTGAGCTTGAGTGCGGCGCCGTCCGGGTCGAGCTGGTCGACGAGGAAGCGTCGGGCATCGTCGACGGTGAGGCTGCCGTCGACGATGTCGGGGACCTCCGAGCGGGATGCCGGAGCCCACGCGCGGTCCGTCCGGTGCGCCAGCGTCCGGGGTCGCGCCTGCTCGGGCGCGGTCGCGGGGACGATGAGCTCCTCGAGCCGCCCCCCGTTGAACCCGGACGCGACGCGGATCTCACTGATCTCGCGGATGCCGCCGTCATCGGGGATGCCGATGTCGATCGCGAGCCCGAGATGGCGCAGCAGCGCCGGGTAGTCCGCGCACCGGGCGACGAACGAATGGAACTCCGGCGCGATCGGCGGCGGCGCGACGGCTGTGGCGGCGGCCTCGTCCCAGGGGTCGTCGGTGCGGTCGTAGAAGGTCGTCGCCGCCGCGAGTGCGAAGGCCGGCCGCTCGGCCGGCGGGACGTCCTCGATCCGCAGGAAGCGTCCGGGCAATCCGCCCGGACGCGGGTCGGAGGTCCGCCGCACACCGGCGATGAGTTCGCGGATCGCGCGCCGGTGACCGCCCTCGCCGAACCGCTCGCGCACGCTCAACGGCGAACGCAGCTCCGCGAGCTTGCCCGCGAGCGGTCCGCGGGTGATCGTGGGGAAGGCGGTGGGGCTCGTGACGGCGACGGTCTGGTACAGCCCCGCGACGGCCCGGGCGACATCGGCGACGGGGTACGAATGCACGACGGCCTGCGAGAAGTCCTGGAACCCGGCCTCGCCCACCGCGGTCGCCCCGAACAGCTCCTCCCACACCTGCGGGTCTGGCGTCACCGCCCCGGGGTCACGCACCTCGGTGAGCGGGATGCCGTCGAGCACCCCCAGCCCGTCGACCTCGATGGCCCAGCGCGCCTCGGTCAGGGTCTTCGGCCAGTTCGCGAACGCCGCGAAGTCCGCGAGGGGGAGACGGATGCCGCTCCCGGCCGGCGCGCCGGTGGAAAGTCTCGGCGTGACGAACACCGTCACTTTCAGCAGCCCGTGCTCCGGCATCCGGCCCGCGGGGATCGCCGTGAAGATCGCGGCCTCGGTGCTCACGGCGTCTCCACTCCGAACGCCTCGCAGTACTGCGCCCACGGGTCCTGCTCGAGCCCGCGGTCATCGACGTACCGGTCCATCGTGTCCAGGAACGTGGGGTCGCCGCTCGAGCCGGCGAATTGCTTCTCGCACGAGACCGACACCGAGAAGGACAGGAAGCACACCGACACCTCGATGCTGATCGAGGCCTTGCCGACGGCCTTGGAGGCTCCTCCGATCGAGCGGTAGCTGAGCTCGAGGTAGAGCTCGATCGCGGCGGTGATGAGTCCGAGGACGTCCACTTCACCGCGCGCCCGGAAGTAGCCGGTGAGCTGCACGGCCTCGGTGTCGCCCTGCCGCTCGAGGCGGAAGTAGATGCCCGCCATGACCGACAGGCTGCCCGACGCGACCACGAAGCTCATCTCCACCGCGGCGCCGAACTCGAACGCCGCCTCGATGACCTTCAGTCCCTTCGGCGAGACCGTCAGCGCGAAGAACCCGCCGCCGGCGAAGAACGCGACCTGCAGTCGGAACGGGTTCTCGCGGGTCGCGAAGAAGAACCGGAACTCGAGGGACTCGCCGATGAACGGCACCGAGAGCTCGGCGCCGACGTGGATGTTGCTCAGTGCGAACACCCCCACCGCGAGATCCGGGATCTGCAGATCGAAGCCGGCCTTCAGTCCGCTCGGCTGGATGTCGAGATAGGGCGGATCGCTGAAGCCGTCGAACGGGATGATCTCCTTGAGCGTGTTCACGAACGCGAGCGGCCCCAGGAACTCGATGCCCTCGGCGCGGCCGTCCTCGCCGTCGCTCAGCTCGACGTTCACGTCGGTCTTGCGGCCGGGCTGGACGGAGAACTCCATCACCGTGACGTGGATCGCGAGGAAGCCGGTGTCGCCGAACAGCGTCACCGTGAACGGCGGCAGGGCGCACGAGACGAGCGTGGTCGGCGTTCCGCCGCGTAGCGGCGCCTGCACTTCCGAGACGAGCCGCAGCACGCCGTCGCCTTCCGGGCGGAACACCGGCGGGCTGACGCCCGTGGGCGGCCACGGGACGAGCGGTGTGCTCCACTCCAGTCGGGCACTCACCCGCTCGGGCAGCAGAGCGCCGGTCGCGAAGGCCTGAACGGCCTGGGCGACGGTCGCGGCATCCGTCACGAGGTCCGCCAGCCGGTCCAGCAGCGCCAGCAGGCGCTCACGCTCCGGTCGCGCCACGGCGAGCGCGTCGCCGATCTCGCGGAGACGATCGGCGAGGGCGCGGGCGTCACCGGCGACCTGCGTCAGCAGCACGTCGAACGGCTGAGGCGGATGCGGCGGCTGCAGCACCGCCGCGAGGGCATCGGCCACCGCCGCCGCGGAGACGCCGAGATCGGCGGCTGCCTGCTGCACCGCCGCGGACTGCGCGGCGAGCGGAGCGCTCTGCGCCGCGAGGAACGCCCTCGCCTCGGTGATCGACGATCCCAGGTCGACGACGACGTTGACCGACTTGGTGACGAAGGCCGGAAGCGGTCCGCCCGAGGAGGGCAGGAGCTCGGACAGAGGCAGGATGCCGAACAGCTTCGCCGCATCGAGGCCGAACATGCCGCCGACGTCGAATCCCGCGGCGTTCGACGCGAGCTGGGTGAGGTCGCCGCCGACGGGACCGACGCGGCGGGCGAGGGCGGTCACGCCGACGCTCGGACTGACGAAGCCGCCGGAGCGCTGGGACTGCGTGGAGAACCCCATCGTGACGGCGGATGCCGGAGGCAGAGGAGTGCCGCTGTCATCCGACAGCTGCAGGAACAGCCCGCCCTGATTGCCGGGGGCATTCGCCCCGGCGCCGACACCGTGCTCGCGATACGCCTTCGCATACGTCAGGGCCTGGGCGCCGGTCTGACCGGTGAACGCGGACATCGCGGGCACCGGCGCGTGGGCGACGCGCATGACGGGAAGCACGAAGTTGATCGACTTCTCCTTCGTGACCGTGTCGAACTCGGCGTCGAAGCGGATGCGCTGCGTCGCGAGCGTCGTGTCGTCGGGGTCCAGGGGCGGCGCGAACGCGAGCCGCTGGCCGAGGAGCGGATAGGTGGTGTCCACCGCGTTCGCCGCCGCCAGTGCGGCCTCCCGGGACGCGGCGCCCTCGAAGACGGTCTTCTCGACGAACACCGCGGGGCCCTCGAACTCGACCAGCCGGTTGGCGATGTCGTTCGCGAGGAAGCGGAAGTGGAAGGCGTGCGTGCCGGCGCCCGGCGCGCCGGGTCCCGGTGCCGGACCGTCGCCCTCGGCCACCTCGGGGACGAAGATCTGCCCCGGTGCTCCGGTCAGGAGGGTGCGCGGGGCGGAGAGCGGCGGTGTCTCCTGCGTGAGCAGCCGCACCCAGCGCAGCGGCATCCGATTGTCGAACTTCTTCGTTCCCGTCGCGAGGAACCGCCGCTCCGGCTCGCGGACGACGACGAAGAGCCGCTGGTAGAGCGTCGCGCGGCCGTCGGCCTTGACCCGCCGCTCGGTGACCTTGACGAGCGAGGCGCGGTGGCCGAACGGCAGCAGCACGCCCTGATAGACGACCTTCACGTAGTGATCGCGGCCGAGGGTCGCCCGGTGACGCCACTCCTGGATCGACAGCCCTTCGGCGCGGGCCGGATCGAAGTGCGCCTCCAGCGCCAGCCATCCCCCCGGGGCGGTCAGCATGAGGCGCTCGACAGCCGCGGGCTGCGGCTTGTACCCCGGCCACCGGTGGTTCGAGGTGAGGTGCACGAGCTGCATGCGATCGCGGACGGTCAGGCTCGCGCGGAACGGAGGAAGGGTCGCGGGGTTGCCGAAGTCCTCGCTGGGGAAGACGGCTTCGCGGGCCACCGCGGCTTCGGGCGTCCGGAAGTCACGGGTCCACACCGCGCGCACCGTGCGCGCGGCAGCCCGGGCTTCGTCCAGCGGCGGAGCGCTCGCCGGGTCGAGGTCGGCCGGGCCGTCGGTGCGCGTGGCGAGCCGTGAGTGCCACAGCTCGATCCGTCCGTCGTGCTCCGCCTCATGCAGCGCGTGCGCGAACGCCCCGCGCGAGTGCGGGCTGAGCTGCAGCCGCCACGGGATCTCCAGGGCCGTCTCGGTCTCGGTCGGCGGCCGCGGGATCGGTGGGCGCACGTCGATGGGGATGCGCGGCCCGATCTCCAGGCCCGGCCGGATGTCGGTCGTGACCGCGGCCACCGCCGCGGCCGCCCCGAACCGCTCCTCCAGCTCGGCGGCGGTGCGCCGCAGCTGCACCGCCGCGGTCAGGTCGACGAACGCGGCGTCCGTCCGCCGAAGGCTGCGGCGGACCGCGGCGCGGCGGGAGACCCGCACCCGCGCGTCGACCGATGCGATCGCCCCGCGCTCCACCGCGAGCTCCTGCCACCGGATCAGCGGCGCCGCGTGCTCGGCGTGCGGCACGACGCTCAGGGGCAGCACCCGCATCGCGTGCAGCAGACCGGCCGCCGTGAACGGGATGCGCTCATCGGCCACCGCGTACGCGACCCGGCTCTCGCGCGCGATGCGCGCCTTGACCGGATAGCTCGGGACCTCCGCGCCGCCGGGCGGTGCCGCGGCACGGTTTCCGTCACCGGGCACCGGCTCCGTCGCGAAGGCGCCGGCCGGACCGGCCGGGTCGAAGAACGCCTGCTCGAGCAGGTGCTGGGGTCCGAACACCGCGACGAGGAAGGCGGGCTTTCCGGCGTCGCGGCGGACGAGGACCGGGATGCCGGCATCCTCGTTCCGGTCGAGGTTCACGAACCGGAATCCGATGTTCAGCAGATCGCCGGCCCGCAGAAGATCCAGCCGGGGAAGCGTCTCGCCCGACGCGCCGGCGACCATGTCGACCACGCCGCCCAGCTCACCGACCGGCACCGTGATCGAGGGCGCCCGCTCGAACACGCGCGACACCGCCGCGGCCATGCGTGGATCCCGTTGCCCCGCCATCGTGCCCCCGCACTGCGCCGCTCCCCCGAGTCGACGGCGACACTCTACTCGCGCCGGCCGCGCGGCACACCCCCTCCGGCGACAGCCGTCGTGGCACGCCGAGTCGCCTCGGTCAAGCCCCCGGAGCACCGGGGTGCGGGCGCGCAGAGTGGAGACCCCCCCCGACGACCCGGAAGGACCCCATGCCCCGTTTCGGCTACACCCTCATGACCGAGCAGAGCGGACCCCGCGACCTCGTTCGCTACGCCGTCGCGGCCGAGGAGGCCGGCTTCGAGTTCGAAGTCTCCAGCGACCATTTCACACCGTGGCTGACGAGCCAGGGCCACTCGCCCAACGCCTGGGTCACGCTCGGCGCCGTCGCGCAGGCCACGTCGAACGTCGAGCTCATGACCTACGTCACCTGCCCGACGATGCGATATCACCCCGCGGTCGTCGCCCAGCAGTCCGCGACGCTGCAGCTGCTCTCCGAGGGGCGCTTCACCCTCGGGCTCGGCTCGGGCGAGAACCTGAACGAGCACGTGATCGGCGAGGGCTGGCCCGCGGTGCAGGTGCGCCA
Source organism: Microbacterium sp. NPDC064584 (assembly GCF_040687315.1). Taxonomy (NCBI): domain Bacteria; kingdom Bacillati; phylum Actinomycetota; class Actinomycetes; order Micrococcales; family Microbacteriaceae; genus Microbacterium; species Microbacterium sp. NPDC064584. The sequence goes on from NZ_JBFBMZ010000009.1 coordinate 65,610, forward strand.
GGCGATGCTCGAGGAGGCGATCCAGATCATCCGCGAGCTGCACACCGGTGAGCTCGTCACGTGGGAGGGCGACTACTTCCGGGTGGACTCCGCGCGCATCTGGGACGCCCCCGAGGGCGGCGTTCCCATCGGCGTCGCCGTCTCGGGTGACAGCTCGATCGAGCGGTTCGCCGATCAGGCAGATCACCTGATCGCGGTGCAGCCCGCCGGAGACCTGATCGAAGCGTGGGATGCCGCCCACGGGAAGGGCTCGCGCAAGATCGGTCAGATGCCGATCAGCTGGGATCCGGACGAGAAGGTCGCGCGCGAGCGCGCGCACGACCAGTTCCGCTGGTTCGCCGGGGGGTGGGCCGTGAACGCCGACCTGCCGACGCCGGCGGGCTTCTCGGCGGCGAGCCAGTTCGTCCGGCCGGAAGACGTCGCCGATTCGATTCCGTGCGGCCCCGATCTCGACAGGATCGCGGAGGGCGTCAAGGAGTACCTCGACGCAGGTTTCACCGACGTCGCCCTCGTCCAGGTCGGTGATGAGGGGCAGGAGCGCTTCCTCGCCGAAGCGGCCGCTCCGCTCCTGGAGAAGCTGCGCGCGCTCTGAGGCGCACCGCGGGGCCGGGTGTCCGGCGGGAGTACGGTGGAGGGATCCCCCCACTGCCGACCGTCGGACACCCGTGACCTCTCCCGCGCTCCCCACGCCCTCCTGGCGCGCGTGGACGATCTGGAGCGTCGGGGTCGCCGCCTACGTCCTCGCGATCACGAACCGCACGTCGCTCGCCGCGGTCGGCGTGGACGCCGCCGATCGGTTCTCCGCCGACGCGTCGACCCTGTCGATGTTCGCGGTGCTGCAACTCGGCGTCTACGGCGCCATGCAGATCCCGGTCGGGGTGTGGCTGGACCGCTGGGGTGCGCGCCCGATCATCACGATCGGGATGATCCTGATGGCGGTCGGCCAGCTCGTCATGGCCCTCTCGCCGAACGTGGGCATCGCGATCGCCGCCCGCATGCTGCTCGGCGCCGGCGACGCGATGGTCTTCCCGAGCGTCCTGCGCGTGATCGCCACCTGGTTCCCCGCGCAGCGCGGTCCGGTGATGGTGCAGATGACCGGCATCCTCGGACAGCTCGGTCAGATCATCGCGATCATTCCGCTCGCTGCGCTCCTGCACGCCACCTCCTGGTCGATCGCGTTCGGCAGCGTCGCCGGGCTCGGTGTCCTGTTCGCGGTGCTCGTGTTCGCGGTCATCCGCAACCATCCGCCCGATCGGGCCGAAGACGTCTCGGTCGACACCGACACCGGGGCGATCAGGGTCGTCACGTCGGCCGTGGACACGAGGGTCGGCATCCGCGCCGCCTGGTCGCACCCCGGCACGCGCCTGGCGTTCTGGTCGCACTTCACGACACCGTTCGCAGGAACCGCGTTCATCATGCTGTGGGGTGTCCCGTTCCTCACCTCGGGGGAGGGGCGCACGCAGGCCGAGGCGGCGGCGATCACGACCGTGCTGGTGCTCTCGGGCATCGCGATCGGGCCGGTCATGGGTCTGCTCTCCGGGCGCCTGCCGCACATGCGGTCCCGCGCGCTCGTCCTGCCGACGATCGCCGTGCAGATGATCGCGTGGCTCGTGGTGATCGCGTGGCCCGGTCCTGCGCCGCTGTGGCTGCTGTTCGTGCTCGTGGTCGCCCTCGCGACGGGGGGACCGGCATCCATGATCGCGTTCGATCACGCACGGACGCACAACCCGAGCCACCGGCTGAGCACCGCGACGGGCATCACGAACTCGGGCGGGTTCCTCGCCGGGATGATCGCGATCTTCCTGATCGGTCTCGCGCTCGACCTGCAGGGAGCGGGCACGCCCGACACGTTCACGCTCGACGCGTTCCGGATCGCGTTCCTCACGCAGGTGCCCTTGTGGCTCGTGGGGGCGGTCTTCATCGTGCGCGAGCGCAAGCTCACGCGCATCCGCCTCGGGCTGGACGAGCCGCGGCGCAAGCGGCGGCGCTGACGGCTCTTCGCGTCGGGAAGGTGGCGGCTCTGGTCGTCTTGCGGGTGACACCTCGGTGCGGTGGGGGAGGCCCCCGCTAGCGTCCGGGGCATGGCGGAACCGGTGCGGGCGTGGTGGGCGCGGAGGCAGTTCTCGCGCGGTGCGGAGGTCCCGTACCCGGTCGGCACCTACCGCGAGGCGTGGGCGGCGTACCCGATGCTGATCCGCCAGTACCACCCGGAGCTCAACGCGGGCATCACCCTCACCCAGGTGCCCCCTGCGGCCGACGTGCTGCTGCTGTGGGAGTGCGAGTCCGGGCACCGGTTCGTCGCGACGCCGTCCGAGCAGCGCGCACGTCCGGGGCGGCAGCGCCGTCGGTCCGCGTGGTGTCCCGACTGCGCCGAGCTCGCCGCGCCGAAGCGAGTGGTCCCGGCGGCGGTCCCGGCCCCGCCGAGCGCTTCAGGCCCGACGCCGTCGGCCGCATCCCCGGCCCCACCGCGCACCGAACGCCCGACCCCGGCGCCGCCGCGCGTGAAGCGGCCGCGCCCTCTGTGCCCGAAGACCCCGGCGCTCCCCGCGGGCGAGCCGTTCGTCAGCGCGTGCGCGCCGCGGCCGGCATCCGCCGTCGAAGCCCGACTGCGCGCCGACATCTTCGCCCGGCTCGAGGTGACGCCGGGCATGAACGCGGTCCGGATCAGCCGCCCCTTCTTCGACCACCTCGAAGTGTGGCCGGACATCCTGCTGCCGGAGCTCCGCGTCGCGATCGAGTACGACAGCACCGGCCGGTTCGGCCTCGAACACGTCGGCTCACGCGAAGATGCGGACAGACGCAAGGACCGGATGCTGCGCGCCGCGCGCTGGGAGGTGGTGCGCATCCGCACCGGCAAGCTCGAGAAGCTCGGCCCGTACGACCTGCAGCTCTCTTCGCTCGGGCGGCGCGGCATCGACCAGCTGATCGACACCCTGCGCGAGATCCGCGGGCCGCTGTTCGTCGATGCCTATCTGCGCTGAGGCCCCGATACGCGAACGGCGGCCAGGACCTCTCGGTCCTGGCCGCCGGGTGGGGGGCGTGTGTTTACTTGAACGCGTCCTTCACGTTCTCGCCGGCCTGCTTGAGGTTCGCGGCCGCCTGGTCGCGCTCGCCCTCGGCTTCGAGACGCTCGTTGTCGGTGGCCTTGCCGACCGCTTCCTTGCCCTTGCCGGTGAGGTCCTGTGCCGCGTTCTTGATCTTGTCGTCGAGGCCCATGGCTGTCTCCTTCGTTCGAGGTCGAGTGGCTCGTGTCTGCGCCGCTCGTGGATCCATCCCACGCCGACCCCGGCCGACCGGACAAGGGCTTGACAACCCCGACCCGTGCGCTACCAGCCGCCGCGGGTGGGGGTGTGGCCTTCGCGGGCCCCCTCCGGCATCGCCATCTCGGCGCGAACCCCGAGCAAGCGCACCGCGCGGTCCGGCGCGATCTTCGCCGCGAGCTCCCGCAGCTTCCCGCGGATGACCGCCGGGTCCGCGGTGCCGGCGATCTTCTTCGTGAACGTCTTCGTCGTGAACGGCGCGTACCGCACCTTGAGCCCGAGCCCGACGACGGGTCGGCCCTCGGCCGCGACGTCGGCCAGCACCTGCGCGAGCAGGTCGTCCAGCGCCGCGTCGATCTCGGCACGGTCCTCGAGGTTCGCGTTGAACGTCGTCTCACGACTGTGCCCGCGCGCGACCCACGGGGTGTCGTCCACGACGCTCGCGCCCTCGCCGCGCCCGAGCTGCGCGTACCACGGGCCCATCCGCGGGCCGAACTCGGCGATCATGGCCGCCCGGTCGGCCTGCGCGAGCTCGGCGACGGTGCGGATGCCGAGCCCTGCGAGCCGACGCGAGATCTTCGTCCCGACGCCCCAGAGCTCGATCGTGGGCCGATCACCCATCACCGACAGCCAGTTCTCGACCGTGAGGCGGAACACGCCGCGCGGCTTGCCGAACCCGGTGGCGACCTTGGCCCGCACGAGCGTGTCGCCGATACCGACGCTGCAGTGCAGCCGGGTCGCCTCGAGCACCGCCGAATGCACATCCCGCGCGTACGCCTCCGGGTCGGACGTCTCGACGCCGACGAACGCCTCGTCCCAGCCGAGCACCTGCACGACCGCGCCGGGCTGCGCGCGGAGGGTCGCCATCACGACGGCGGATGCCGCGTCGTAGGCCGCATGGTCGACGGGGAGGATGACGGCGTCGGGGATCTTCCGGGCGGCGATCCGCAGCGGCATCCCCGACCCCACGCCGAATGCGCGGGCCTCGTAGGACGCGGTGGAGACGACCGCCCGTTCAGCCGGGTCGCCCCGGCCGCCGACGATGAGCGGGAGTCCGGCGAGCTCGGGATGCCGCAGCACTTCGACCGCGGCGATGAACTGGTCCAGGTCCACGTGCAGCACCCAGGAGCGGGCAGCTGCACTCATGGCCGGAAGGTCAGGACCGGCGACTCTGCGTGTGGAAGAGCAGCCCCACGGCGAGGGAGATCACCAGGATGCCGGCAGCGAAGATCAGCCCCTGGAACGCCGACACGGTGAATGCGAGACCGAGCAGGTAGAAGCCCGCCAGGAACAGCACCAGGTACAGAGCGAACAGAACGATCATCGCTACCTCTCTCCAAAGTCCCTCCGATCGTACCGGGACTTCTGCTGCCCCGCGCGCCCGCGCCCGCGCGGAACCGGGCGCGCGTGCCAGGCTGGGAGCATGTCGCACAGTCAGCCAGGCCGGGAGTGGTGGCGCTCCGCCGTGGTCTACCAGGTGTACCCGCGCAGCTTCCAGGACTCCGACGGCGATGGCATCGGCGACATCCCCGGGATCGTCTCCCGGCTGGACTACCTGCACGATCTCGGCGTGGACGTCATCTGGCTCTCGCCGGTGTACCGCTCGCCGCACGACGACAACGGCTACGACATCAGCGACTACGAGGACATCGACCCGACGTTCGGCACCCTCGCCGATATCGACGAGCTCATCGCGGAGCTGCACGCGCGCGGGATGAAGCTCGTGATGGATCTCGTCGTCAACCACACATCGGACGAGCACGCCTGGTTCGTCGATTCGCGGTCGGGTCGGGATGCCGAACACGCCGACTGGTACATGTGGCGCGATCCGCGCCCAGGTGCGGTCGGCGGCCGGCCGGGCGCGGAGCCGAACAACTGGGGCTCCTTCTTCTCCGGTTCGGCGTGGGAGTGGGAGCCTGCGCGCGGGCAGTACTACCTGCACCTGTTCTCCCGGAAGCAGCCCGACCTCAACTGGGAGAACCCGGTCGTGCGCCGCGCGGTGTACGACATGATGAACCGCTGGCTGGACCGCGGCGTCGACGGATTCCGCATGGACGTCATCAACTTCATCTCGAAAGACCTCGCCCTTCCCGACGGCGAAGTTCTCTCCACGGGTTTCGGCGACGGCATGCCGTTCTTCCGCAGCGGCCCGCGGCTTCAGGAGTTCCTCGCCGAGATGAAGGCCGAAGTCTTCGACGGTCGGGAGCAGGACTATCTCACGGTGGGCGAGATGCCCGATGCGACGCCCGAGCTCGCCGCCCGGCTGACCGACTCGCGCACGGGTCAGCTGAGCATGATCTTCCAGTTCGAGCACGTCGGACTCGACCAGATCGGCGGCAAGTGGAACGTCGGCGAGCTCGACCTCCGCGACCTGAAGCGCTCGTTCGCGCGCTGGCAGGAGGCGCTCGCCGAGCACGGCTGGAACAGCCTGTACTGGAACAACCACGACCAGCCGCGCATCGTTTCGCGCTGGGGGAACGACCGTGAGCACTGGTACGCGTCGGCGACCGCGCTGGCCACGGTCCTGCATCTCCAACGCGGCACGCCCTACGTGTATCAGGGCGAAGAGCTCGGAATGACGAACGTGCCGTTCGACGACATCGGTGCCCTCCGCGACATCGAGTCGATCAACCATTACGCGACCGCGGTCGATCTCCTGGGTCACGAGCCGGAGGATGTGCTGGCGGCGCTGCGCGCGATGGGTCGCGACAACGCCCGCACGCCGATGCAGTGGACCGCCGAGCCCGGCGCCGGCTTCACCTCCGCCACCCCGTGGATCGGGGTGAACCCGAACCACGAGCGCGTGAACGCCGCGGCCCAGGTCGGCGACCCGGGTTCTGTGTGGGCCCATTACCGTCGCCTGATCGCGCTGCGGCACGAGGACCCCGTCGTCGTGCAGGGCGACTTCCGGATGCTGCTCCCCGACGACCCGGCAGTGTTCGCCTACACGCGCGAGGCTGAGGGGACGCGCCTCCTGGTGGTGGCGAACCTCTCCGACGAGACGGTCGAGTGCGACCTCGCGGGCGACCGGCTCGTGCTGACGAATCTGCCCGAACGCGCCGGCGTCGGGGGCCGGCTGGCGCCGTGGGAGGCCCGGATCTACCGGTCCACCGTCGCCTGAGCGCGGCGCAGCGGTGGCAGCCGGCGGTCGGCCGGGAGCAGCGATGCGGGATCATCCTCGTCCCAGCGCTGCCAGGTCTGCAGGATCCAGAACAGCAGGAACACCACGAGGGCGACGGCTTCGCCGACGAGGATCCACGGCGGAGCCGCCCCATCGGCATCCCGTCGCGCGAACGTCGCGGCCAGCAGCACGATCATGTCCACGACCAGCACGGCGGCGATCGCGATGTACGTGATCCGCAGCCACCGGGGCGGCGTCCGGCTCGACGTGCGCCAGAACGCGTTGAGGACGGCATCCGCGGCGATCAGCCCGAAGAAGATCACCGTCGCGCTCACGTGCGCGAAGCTCAGGAACGCCTCCGGAGCGATGAGACCGGTCACGGTCACCAACACCAGCACGATCACGCCGAGGATGATCGAGAACAGCGATCCGGGGGCCTGTCCGAGCGTGCGCAGGACGAGCGCGACCGCCAGGACCACGGCGAGCACGACCAGATACGTCACCACGCCGTTCGCGACGTCGGGCCGCGCCACGGGCGGCACGCAGGGGCTGCACGGCACGTCGACGCCCGGGACGGACCCCGACCCGATCACGGTGGGAACGAGCGCGACCAGGGGAGCGAAGAGCGCCGCCGCGTCGAGGATCACGCGCTCGGCTCCGCGGCCGGACAGGGCGAGCAGAGCGAGCGATGCCGCGATCAGTGCCCCGACGAAGGCGTTGCGCGCCGGCGTGTAGAAGTAGTCGCTGATCGCCGAGAGCCAGCCGAACGCCGGGACCGCCGCGAGGACGGCGACGAAGATCACCACGACCGTGCCGCCGATCGCGAGTCTGAGGTAGCGGTGGGTGCGCTGGGGCGACGTGGACGTGCTCATGATCACCCTCCGACGCGACACAAGGGGGCCGTGCCACGCAGGACCCATTCTCCTGCAGGGCGACGACCCCCGTGCGGCCTCCCCCCGGAGGCCGATCGCGCAACCGGCGCGATCAGCGGTTCTCGGCGGCTTCCTCCGCAGCGATCTCGGCCTCGACGGCTTCATCCAGCGCCTCGTCGAACTCGGCCTCGGCTTCCACGAGCTCCAGCGCGGCGAAGGCGGCGGCGACGTCGACCGGGTTGACCCGGCCGTCCGCGATCACGACGCCGCCGGCGCGACGCGCGGCAGCGGCGAAGGGCGCCGCCCACAGGTTCTCGTACACGAGGACTCCGGCGACGCTGCCCGGGCTCATCTCCGCGGCGAGGATCTCGACGTCGTCCTCCGCGAGCAGGCCGGCCAGGCCCGCCTCGATCTGGGTGAGCGGGCCGAGGTCCTCGGTGTCCGAGAGCTCGACGGCGTCCAGGTTGCCCTCGGCGTCCTTCGTGATGACGATCATGTCGATGACCCGGATGGTCCCGGCGTCGACGAGCCGCACGATCTCCTCGGCGATCTCGCCGGTGAAGTTCTGCGCGCCCGCCGGGAACTCGACGATCAGATAGTCGACAGGCCCGTACTCGTCCTCGTTCTCGGCCATGGAAAACCTTCCTCTTCGTGGGAGCCGTCGCGGCTCATGATCACGTTAGGCAGACCTCCACCGAGCGACGTCATGCAGATCGGGTGATATCGGCGGGGTGAGGTCGGAGGGTGATGCGAGACTCGATCGGATGAGCGATGAGACCCGCACGGCCGCCCTCGAGATCCTCCGCACGCTCGTGGGTGCGCCGGACGCCGACTTCCACGACGGGCAGTTCGAGGCGATCCGCTCCCTCGTCGACGACCGCAGCCGTGCCCTCGTCGTCCAGCGCACGGGGTGGGGCAAGTCCGCCGTCTATTTCGTCGCGACGCTCCTGCTCCGCCGCCGGGGCGGGGGGCCGACGGTGCTCGTCTCGCCGCTGCTCGCCCTCATGCGCGATCAGATCGCCGCCGCCGAACGCGCGGGCGTGCGCGCCGTCGCGATCAACTCCACGAACGCGCACGAGTGGTCCGACGTGCTCGGCCGGCTGCAGAACGACGACGTCGACGTGCTGCTGCTCTCGCCCGAGCGGCTGAACAATCCGGCGTTCCGCGACGAGCAGCTGCCGGCGCTCGTCGAGCGCATGGGGATGCTGGTCGTCGACGAGGCGCACTGCATCAGCGACTGGGGCCACGACTTCCGTCCCGACTACCGGCGACTGGGCGAGCTGATCCGCCGCCTGCCGGCGGGGGTGCCGATCCTCGCCACGACGGCGACCGCGAACAGCCGGGTCGTGACCGATGTCGAGGAGCAGCTGGCCGGCGGCGGGGTCGAGGTGGTCACGATCCGCGGGCCCCTCGCGCGCGCGTCGCTCCGGCTCGGCGTGCTGCGGCTGCCGGACGCCCGGGCACGCCTCGCATGGCTGCTCACGCACCTCGGCGACCTGCCCGGCTCGGGCATCATCTACAGCCTGACGGTGAGCGGGGCGCAGGACGTCGCGCGGCTGCTCCGGGATGCCGGCCACGACGTGCACGCGTACACCGGGCAGACGGATGCCGCCGAGCGCGAGGAGTCCGAGGCTCTGCTGAAAGCCAACCGGGTGAAGGCGCTCGTCGCGACGAGCGCGCTGGGGATGGGGTTCGACAAACCCGACCTCGGCTTCGTCGTGCACCTCGGCGCTCCGTCGTCCCCCGTGGCGTACTACCAGCAGGTGGGCCGAGCGGGGAGGGCGACGGAGAACGCCGACGTCCTGCTGCTGCCCGGTCCCGAAGACCCCGACATCTGGCGCTACTTCGCGACGGCGTCGATGCCCACGCAGGAGCGCGCCGAGCGGGTGATCGCCGAGCTCGGCGACCACCCGCTGTCCACTCCGGCCCTGGAGGCGCTCGTCGACATCCGTCGCACGCCGCTGGAGCTGCTGCTCAAGGTGCTCGACGTGGACGGTGCGGTCCGCCGGGTGCGCGGCGGCTGGATCGCGACCGGCGCGCCGTGGACCTACGACGCCGAGCGCTACGAGCGCATCGCGCAGGCGCGCCGGATCGAGCAGCAGCACATGCTCGACTACGAGCGCACGGACGGATGCCGGATGGAGTTCCTCCAGCGCACCCTCGATGACCCGACCGCGGCGCCGTGCGGGCGGTGCGACGCGTGCGCAGGAGCCTGGTATCCCACTGACATCGCGGAAGCGGCCACGGGCTCGGCCGACGCGTCGCTGGCGCGCGTGGGCGTCCCCATCGAGCCGCGGGCGCAGTGGCCGACCGGAGGCGACAAGCTCGGCATCCCGCTGAAGGGCAACATCCCGCCGGCCGAGCGCGCCGAAGAGGGCCGGGCGCTCGCGCGGCTCACCGATCTCGGCTGGGGCGGCTCGTTGCGCGCCCTGCTCGATGGCGGCGCAGCCGATGCCCCGCTCACGCCGGCGATGCGCGACGCCGTGGTCCGGGTGCTCGCCGACTGGCCCTGGACGGCGCGGCCGGCATCCGTCGTCGCCCTGCCGTCCCGTCGCCACCCGCAGCTCGTCGGTTCCCTCGCCGAGCAGCTCGCGGCGGTCGGTCGGCTGCCGTACCTGGGCACGCTGGCCATCCGGGGCGGCGGCCCGAGCGGCGCCCCGGGCGGCAACAGCGTGTTCCGCCTCTCCGGGCTCTGGGACCGTTTCGACGCGACCGGGCTGGAGATCCCTCCGGGGCCGGTGCTCCTGGTGGACGATCTGGCCGACAGCCGATGGACGCTCACCGTCGCCGCGCGCGAGCTGCGCCTCGCCGGCGCCGAGGCCGTCCTGCCGTTCGCCCTGGCTCTGCGCGGTTGAGGACTGCCGGCCAGCTGTCCATTCGGCGTCGCTGTGTGCCGAAAGACTGCTGGCTGTGACCGATGTCGTCCGCGCCGGCCGGTTCGACCTCCGTCGGCACCGCTCAGCAGTCGCCGGGCACGCGCACGGGTCGTGCGCGGCCGGTCAGGCGGGGATCGTCGCGGTGTCGATCACGAACCGGTAGCGCACGTCGCCGCGCACGACCCGGTCGTACGCCTCGGTCACCTCGTCGGCGCTGATCGTCTCGATCACCGAGGCGATGCCGTGCTCGGCGCAGAAGTCGAGCATCTCCTGCGTCTCGCGGATGCCGCCGATGTTGGAGCCGGCGAGCGAGCGCCGACCGCCCACGAGCGAGAACACCCGGAACGTCTGCGGCTTCTCGGGCAGGCCGACGAACACGAGCGCGCCGTTCAGGCGCAGCGTCTGCAGGTAGCGGTCGACGGGGATGTCGGCCGAGACGGTGTTGATGATGAGGTCGAAACGACCGCGCAGCTCCTTCAGCGCGCCGGCGTCGCCGGTGCCCTCGGGGTCGGTCGCGACATAGTCGTCGGCGCCGAGAGCGAGTCCCTCCTCCTTCTTGGCGAGCGTGCGCGAGAGGACGGTCACGTGCGCACCCATCGCGTGGGCGATCTGCACGGCCATGTGGCCGAGTCCGCCCATGCCGATCACGGCGACGCGCTTGCCGGGGCCGGCGCCCCAATGGCGCAGCGGCGAGTACGTCGTGATGCCGGCGCACAGCAGGGGGGCGGCGACATCGAGGGCGATGCCGTCCGGGATGCGGAGCACGTAGTTCTCGTCCGCGACGATCTCGGTGCTGTACCCGCCGTACGTGGGGGTGCCGTCGTACTGACGGCCGTTGTAGGTCGCGACGTTGCCCTCGAGGCAGAACTGCTCCTCGCCGGCCAGGCAGTTCTCGCATTCGCGGCACGAATCGACGAAACAGCCGATGCCGACGCGGTCGCCGACGGCATGCCGGGTGACCTCGGAGCCGACCTCGGTGACGATGCCCGCGATCTCGTGACCCGGGACCATCGGGAAGATGCCCGCACCCCATTCCTCGCGAGCCTGATGGATGTCGGAGTGGCAGATGCCGGCGAACGCGATGTCGAGGCGCACGTCGTGCGGGCCGACCTCGCGGCGCTCGATCGTGCCGCGCTCGAAGGCCTGGCCGGGGGTGGGGACGAGAAGGGCGGGAGTCGTTGAGGGCATCCCCTCATTCTCCCAGACGTACGCTGGGGGGATGCCGCAGCTCGACCATCCCGTCACCGTCATCATCCCGTGGCGACCGGCGCCGTCCCGGGTGCCCGCTTTCGATTTCGTCGTGGACTGGTACGCCCGTCATCTGCCGGAGTTCCGCATCCAGACGATCGACACCGAAGACGACGTCTTCGTGCTCGCCGCGTGCCGCAACCGGGGCATCGCCGCGCACGATCCCGACGAGGTCGTCGTGGTGTGCGATGCCGACACGCTGCCCGAGCCCGAGCCCCTCCGCGCCGCGGTGATCGCCGCGCGGACGAGCGGGCTCGTCCATCTGCCGTACACCGAGTACCACTGGCTCGGACGCGAGGGCGACGCGCAGCTGCGCGCCGGTGTGCCCGCCGCCGAGTGCGACTTCGAGCTCGTGATCGGCGCGTGCTCGGGCGTGTACGTGACGACGCCGCGCACATGGGCGTCGCACGGAGGCCAGGACGAACGGTTCCGCGGGTGGGGTTTCGAGGACGCGGCGTGGTTCCTCGCGCACAACGCGCTGCTCGGCGCGGAGCCGGTCCGTCACGAGGGCAACGTGTACGCGCTGCACCACGCGGCCGAGGTTCGCGCCGGCGCACGGTACGACGCGAACGCGGCGCTCATGGAGCGCTACCGCGCCGCGGAGGGCGACCGTGAGGCGATGGCTCAGCTCGTGGCCGGATCGGGCGCGCTCAGCAGCTCGTAGGCGATCGCGGGGCCCGGCATCCGCTGCTGCTCCCGCGCGATCCCGCGCAGGAGGGGCGAACCGGCGAGCTCGCGAACGGTGCGCAGCGCCGTGATGAGGTCGGTGACGGATGCCGCATTCGGGTCGAGCGCCGCTCCCGCACCCGTCCGCTCGATCGCCGCCGCACCGGCGAACTGGTCGGTGGAGAACGGCAGGACCAGAAGCGGCACCCCCTGACCGATCGCTTCGGTGACGGAGTTGTTGCCGCCGTGGGTGACCGCCGTCGTCGCCGCCGAGAGGAGTCGCACCTGCGGCAGGTAGTCGCGGACGAGCCAGTCCTCGGGGATCTCGCCGAGCTCGGACACCGGCGTCGATCCGGTGGCGATCGCCGCCGGCATCCCGATCTCGATCAGCGCTTCCGCGACGCGACGCAGGACGTCACCGCGCACCGAGAGGAAGCTCCCGAAGCTCACGTACGCGAACGCCGGGGTCGCCGCGATCCAGCGCTCCACCTCGTCGTCGACCGCTTCGACGCGTCGGGTCGAGCCGAGGAACGCGTGCGGAGGCAGTGCGCGCCCGTCGCCGTCGGCCAGCGCGGCCGGATAGTTGTAGAGCACGAGATCGCCGTGCTCGCCGAAGGCGTCGGCCGTGAGCGGCGCATCGGGGCGCAGGGCGCGCGCCGTGCGGTTCCATTCCGCGGTGAAGCGCGCGGACACTTCCTCGCACAGTGTGCGCAGGTCGCTCAGCTCGGCCTCGTCGGGGTCGAACGCCGTCGGCCAGAACGGCGGATACCCGTAGACCTCTCCGGCGACCGGGAGGGCGCTCGGGTGGCCGAGCACGACGTCGGCGTAACGGATGCCGGCGGTCTGCAGGGCGAGCCGCGCACTGAAGGCCAGATGGTCCACGATGATCGCGTCGGGCTGCACCGCATCGACCGCGGCGAGCACGCGGCGGCCGGCATCCACCGGTTCCCACATGAGGTCGGTGAGCCGCTCGCGGGCCTGGTAGCGCAGGGTCGGCACCATGCCCCGGCGGGTCGCGTCGAAGAACCCGCGCAGCGAGTCGGACTCCTCCGCGGGCTGCTCCTCCGCGCGGATGACCCGCGCATTGCTCCCGCGGCCGAGGGGGAGGTCGAGGCGCTCGAAGCCGAACTCGCGCACGATCGGGTCGGTGGCAGGCCCGGTGGCGACCACGACCCGGTGGCCGGCATCCCGCCACGCGGTGGCGATCGTCGCGAGCGGCAGAAGGTGCGAGGCGTAGTCGGGACTGATGACGAGCAGGGTCATCGCGCGCACCTCACGAGAGCGCGACGCCGTCGACCGCGTTCGCCGCGCGGATCAGGGCCTCTTCTTCGGCGGCGACACCGCGGTACACCGGTCCGAGCGCCGTGGCCATCGCCTGGATCGTGAACTTCGTGCGCACCATGTCGTGCGCGGCCCGCACCCGGTCCTCGTCGGGGTGGGCAGCCGCATCGAGGGCGGAGGCGACGCCGGCCTCGAGCCGGACGGGATCCCACGTCTGGGTGAGGACGCCGGTCACGCCGTCCTGCACGTACGTCGCAGGTCCTCCACCGTCGGGGGCGACCACCATGAGGCCGGTCGCCATCGCCTCGAGCAGCGCGATGCCGAACTCCTCCTTCACGCTCGCGCACACGTACACGCCACCCGCGGGGCTGAGGCCCGGCATCCCGAACCGCGCGGCGGCGAGCCAGAACGCCGCGACGCCGTTCGGGCGGTGGCCGGCGAGGATGAGTCCCGACGACGGGTCCGGGACGGCCGCGCGGATGCGGTCGAGCTGCTCGCGCTCGTCCAGTGACGGGTGCTCGAGCTCGCCGCCGATGATCACGAGGTTCGCGCGATCGCGCAGCGGTCCCGACGCCCACGCCTCGACGAGGGTCGCCATGCCCTTCACACGGTGGAGGCGACCGAGGCTCACGATGAGCGGAAGGCCGCGCCGCTCGGGAGCGAGCTGCTCGACGAGCGCACGGAGCTCGGCGATCGCTCCCGGTGCGACGCCGCCGTCCGCGTGCGCGCGGGCGGCATCCGCGGCGCGGTCGACGACCGCGAGGTCGACGCCCTCGGCCACGATCGTGTGCCGCTCGGGGTGCGCGGTGATGTCGATGCCGACGAGCTGCGCCATGTCCCGCTGCAGATCGGGGCGGGGGAAGAGCACGGTGTGCGCGGCGTTCGACGCGAGGCTCGTGACCAGACGCGCCCGGAACCAGAAGTGCTCGACCAGGTCCACCTCTCCGAACCGCTCGCGGGTCAGCGCCCCCGAGCGGTCGAGGGAGCGGATCACGGCGTGCGGGTCGGGCGCGACCGTGAAGACCGTGGGGATGCCGAGCTCGCGGGCGACGTCGGCGGCGGCGAAGCTTCCGACATCGGCCATCCGCAGGTGGAGGAGATCGACGGGCGCCGCGGCGCGGAGGATGCGACGGATGCCGCGCCGCGCGGTGACGCGGAGGGGCCAGGCGGCTGCCGACGGGACCGGCTGCGGCAGCAGCGGAACACGCCCGTACACGTGGCCCGACGTCGCGGAGCCGATCTCGAGCAGGTCCTCGGCGGCCTGCGGAACCGGGCCGCGCGACAGCGTGATCACGCGGTCGACCCCCGTGGTGGGATCGGCCACGAGCGCGTCGCCCAGGCGCACGAGAAGCGTCGCGATGCCGCCGTTGTCCCCGGCGCCGACCGACGCGAGAGCGGGGTCGATGTCGGCGTGCAGGAAGAGCTGCCCGACCGTGAGGCCGTCCGCGCGGGCGACGCGCGGGTGGGGGACGGCATCCAGGTCGATGAGCGCGAGCCGCGCGACTTCGGCGATCCGCCCGTCGCCGCTGACGAGGTCTTCGAGCAGCGCGGGGATCGCCGGCGCCCCGCGGCGCTGTCCGAGCGCGGCGATCGCCGCCACCCGGACCTCTTCGTGTTCGGCGCGGTCGGCGGCGAGTTCCAGCAGCGGCCGCGTGGCGATCGCGTGCCGGACGAGCCCGAGCGTCTCGGTCAGCCGCGCGCGGGTCGAAGGCTCACGCTCGCCCAGCAGCGCCGTCTCGAGCGCGACGGCCAGGGTCTCGGCCGCGGTCGACGACCACTTCTCCAGCGTGCGCTGCGCGAGCATGCCGGTGAAGCCGCCCGCGGCGACCAGGGCGATGAGTCTGCTCATCGCGTCGAAACGGGGCAGGACCGAACCGAGCGCCCACGCCGCGTGCTCGCGGATCGTGGCGCGCTCGTCGGAGAGCAGCGCGGTGAGCATGCGCGCGGCCTGCTCGTCGAAGATCTCCGCGAGCGCGTGCACCGCGGCGATCGCGGCGACCTGATCGTCGCCGTTGAGCGCCGACGCGAGGATCCGCAGGGTGCGCACCCCCGGGTCCCGACCCGCCTCGAAGGCGAGGTCGTCGGCGAGTCGCATCGCCTCGACGATTCCGGGCGCGTCGCGCACCGCATCCAGAGCAGTCTGAACGCCCATTCACGGTCCTGTCCTCCGCGCCGACGACAAGCGGGCGGGCGTTCGATGGTAGCCCGGCGGGAAGACGTCCCGGGTGGACTAGCGTGTACTGGTTCCCCCCGAATAGTCTGAGGAGCTTCTGCGTGCGTGTCGTGACCCTGGGCGATGTCGGTGTGATCGACGACATGATGCACATCGGCGATGAGGCGATGTTCCGCGCCGCGCGCGATGAGCTCGCGGACCGCGGTGCCGCCGTCACCTCCGTCTCATCCGTGCCCGCCGAGACGGCGGAGCGCTACGGCGTGACCGCGGTGGGACGTATCCGCTTCGACGGCCTGGACCGCGCGGCGTCCGAAGCGCGGCTCGGCGCGGTGCTCGCCGCGGCCGACGGTGCGGGCGCGCTGGCCGCCGATGACCCGGCGCATGCGGTGATCGCGGCGGTCGCCGACGCCGACGGCGTGCTGATCGCCGGCGGCGGCAACATGGCCTCGACCTGGCCCCTGCACGTGTACGAGCGCGCCGCACTCGGCGGGGTCGCGCAGCGCCTCGGCCGCCCGCTCGTCGTCTCCGGGCAGACTCTGGGACCCGACCTCCGTGGCCGCGATCGGGAGCTCGTCGCCCAGCTGGTGCACTCGGCGCGCCTCGTCGGTGTGCGTGAGGCGGCATCGCATGCGCTCGCCGCGGATCTCGGCGTCACCGCCCGGCTCGGCGTCGATGACGCCTCCTTCGTGTCGGCGGATGCCGCCCCGGTGACCGGGGGAGTGCTCGTGAGCCTGTCGCTCTCCCTCGGCGGCGCATCGCGGGCCGAGACCGTCGCCGCCGTCGCCGCGCTCGTGGATGCGGCCGCCGAGCTCACCGGCGAGCCGGTCCGGTTCCACGCCCACTTCGGCGCGCTCACGGGCGCGTCGCCGCGCGGGGACGCGGTGCTGCACGATGAGGTCCGCGCGGCGATGCGGACGGGCTCCACCGTCGTACCCACCGGCGATGTGCCCGCTGCGGCTGCTCTTGCCCGCTCGGCATCCCTCCTCATCACCGGGCGCTATCACCCCGCGGTCTTCGCCGCGCCCTCCGGTGTCCCGGTCCTCGGTCTCGTGACCGACGAGTACACGGCGGTCAAGCAGCGCGGCGCTCTGGCCCACTGGGGTCAACAGGCCACCGTGCCGATCTCGGCCGCGCAGAGCGACGGAATCCCGAACCTGCGCGAGCTGTGGGCGGAACGCGACGGAGTGCGCGCCGAGGCCGACCGGCGGCGGCCCGGCCACCTGGCGGAATTCGGCGGATGGTGGGACGCGGTGGCGGACGCGCTGGCCTGAGGCGCCGGTCACCACGGGCGGGGGTCCGGCCGTCCGCCGCGCGCGGGACGACGGATACGCTCGAGGTCATGGGGGACGGTTCCGCACTCGTCGTGATGGGGGTGTCCGGTGCGGGCAAGTCGACGATCGCGGCCGCCGTCGCCGCGCGGGTGGGCGGGATCTTCCTCGACGCCGACGACTTCCACCCGGCATCCAATGTCGCCAAGATGACCGCCGGGATCCCGCTCGACGACGACGACCGTGCGCCGTGGCTCGCGGCGGTCGGCGATGAGATCGCGCGCCGCACCGCGGCCGGGGAGACCGTCGTGGTGGCGTGCTCGTCTCTCAAGCGCGCGTATCGCGACGCGCTGCGCGCCCGTGCGGACGGCACGTGCTTCGCGCTGCTGGACGGATCACCCGAGCTGCTGGCGACGCGCCTCGGCGCGCGGGCCGACCACTTCATGCCCGCGACGCTCCTGAACTCGCAGCTCGTCGCGCTCGAGCGGCTTCAGCCCGACGAGACCGGGTTCGCGGTCGACATCTCTCAGACTCCCGATGCGATCACGGCCGAGGTCGTGGCCTGCTGGCGGGACGTGGCGGAGGCCGCAGCGCGGCATCCGCGAATCTGAGGAGATCGGAGTTCCGGAGGTCTTCCGGCGCCGAAACCACCTCCCGAACCTCGATCTCCTCCGAACTCGCGGTCACACGTGGTCGCGCCACGAGTGCCGGGGTGCGTAGCCCAGCAGCCGCCGCGCCTTGTGGATCGACAGGAGCGTGTCGTGCTCGCCGAGTTCCGCGGTGGTCGGCACGTCGGGGAACACCTCTGCCACGAGCTCGGCGTTCGGGCGTGACATGACGGTGTCCGCCGCGGCGATGATGAACGTCTCGAAGCCCGCGGGCGCGTTCTCGAGCGCACGCTGCACGGCCTGCGCCCCGTCGCGGGCGTCGATGTAGCCCCACAGGTTCCACTTGCGCAGCAGCGGATCGGCGTCGAAGGGCGGGAACTCGGCGTAGTCCTCCGGGTTCATCACGTTCGAGAAGCGCAGGGCGGTGACCGAGAGATCGGGGTGCCAGCGCACGAGCTCGGTCGCGAGCTGCTCTTCCAGCACCTTGACGATCGAGTAGACGCTCTCGGGGCGCGCGGTGTACTCCTCGTCGACCGGGATGTACGGCGGCGGCACGTCGAAGGGCAGCCCCAGCACCGTCTCGCTCGAGGCGTAGACGATGCGACGGATGCCGAGCCGGACGGCCGCCCAGAACACGTTGAACGTGCTCGCCATGTTGTTGTGGAAGGTCGCGACATCCGTGCGCAGGCCCGGGGCGGGGATCGCGCCGAGGTGTACGACCGCGTCGTAACCGTCCGAGCGGTCCACGCCGCCCAGCGCGTCGACCACCTGTCCGTAGTCCGTCAGGTCGACCTGGACGAAGCCGTCCTGCCGCGGCCCGACGATGTCGAGTCCGGTGACGTCGTGGCCGGCATCCCGGAGTTCGCGGAGGACGACGGAGCCGAGCTTGCCGGTCGAGCCGGTGAGTGCGATGCGCATTCGTCCAGCTTGCCCCTGCTCCTGCGCGAAAGGGCACGAACGTCCGGGTTGGACGGCGTGTCGCCCTGCAGATGTGCCCTCTCGCGGGCGGCAGAGCGACTTTCAGGGATCTGCCAGGATTCCGCTGCGCGGCCCGGAAAGACGCGGAATACGGATGTCGAGCGCGACCGCTCGGCGGCGTGTCGGGCGTGTGCGTCCAATCCGATCCGCGGATGTTTTCGGATCACCCCCTGTGCGGCGAAAGCCCGCATCGATTGGAGAGAGAAACATGCGAAAGATCACCCGTCTCGGACTCATCAGCACCGCCGGCGCGAGCGCCGCGGCCCTCGCCGTCGCTGGATTCGCGCTGCCCGCCTCGGCGGACACGTGGAACCCGAGCGAGGAGACCACGACGACCGTGACCGAAGCCTCCACCTCGATCGAGGGCTTCCAGACCTGGTTCCGCGAGAACGTGCTCGGAAGCGGCAACGACACCACCGCCGGCAACCTCGGCATCGACGGCGGCCTGATCAACGGGCCGCTCGTCAGCGACTCGCTGAACCCCGCGGTCCTGTCGGGCAACGACACCCCTGTGCTCTCGGGCAACGACGTTTCGGGCAACCTGTCCGGCAACGACGTCTCGGCGCCTGTCGGATCCGGCAACGACGTGTCCGCCCCGATCGACGCCCCGATCGGCTCGGGCAACGATGTCTCCGGCACCGAGCTCGGCTCGGTCGGTGACGTCGCGAACGGAGCCGACGTGGGCGGCGACACCGGCGTGTCCGTCGGCGACATCGGCGCCGAGGTCGATGACCTCGTCGGCGACGTGAGCGGGGACGTCGACTCCCTCGTCTCGGGTCTGCTCGACTGATCCCGTCTCTTTGCGAAGCGGCGCCTCGGCCTTTCGGCCGGGGCGCCGCTGCGTTCCTGCTGCTTCGCGAGAGGGCACAAACGTGCGTCTCCCACGGCGTGTTGCCCTACAGATGTGCCCTCTCGCGAAGCAGTAGGGAATAGACGCACGAATTGGTTGTTGGGTCAACCAACGGCGGGCGCACACGAACCCACCGACGAGGGGGGAGACCGATGACCACGACCGCTCTGGATTGGCGCCCGGCGCCGATCCACACTCGCGGCGCCGCCGCCGACGCGACCCGGATGGATACCGTCGAACTCCTCGTCGGAGACCTCGACGCGCAGACCGAGTTCTACCGTCGCGCTGTGACGCTCGATGTGCTCGACCAGTCGGGGGCCCGCGCGACACTCGGCCGCGACGGCATCCCGATCATGACCCTCACCCACACGCCCGACCTGCCGCCCTTCGACCGGCGCGACGCCGGGCTCTACCACACGGCCATCGCGTTCCCCGATCGCGCGGCGCTGTCCACTGCCGTGCTGTCGATGGCGCGCCAGGCTCCTCATCTGTACGAGGGTGCGACCGACCACACGTTCAGCAACGCCTTCTACTTCCACGACCCGGAGGGCAACGGCATCGAGTTGTACTGGGACCGATCCGTCGAGGTGTGGCAGAACAAGCCGGCCGGATGGATGCCGCAGAACACCGCGATCGACCCGAACGCGTTCCTGCGCGAGCACTTCGATCCCGCGCGCGAGACTCAGGATGAAGCCACGATCGGTCACGTGCACCTGCAGGTCGGCGACATCCCCACCGCACGCCGGTTCTACGTGGACATGCTCGGCTTCGACGTCACGATCGACGTCGGCTCCGCCCTGTTCATCTCCGCCGGCGGCTACCACCACCACATCGGCCTGAACACGTGGCACAGCGCCGGCGCGGGACCCCGTGCCGTCTCGCTCGGCCTCGGTGACGTGCGATTGCGGATGCCGGACCGCAGCGACGTGCTCGCGCTCGCCGACCGCGCCCGGCATCACGGGGTCGCCGCCGAGGACGATGGTGAGAGCCTGCGCCTGCGCGACCCCTGGGGGACGCTGCTGACCGTCACCCCGGAAGGCGCTGCGGCATGAGCGCGCCGATTCCGTTCCCGCCCGCCGCGGAGGTCCGCAGGGAGGTGCGGATTCCGCTCCGATTCAGCGACGGCTTCGAGGCGGACGCGCGCGTGTCGACCTTCCGTCATCTCGCCGACGGCGCGGAGCACCTGCTGCTGCGCTTCGACGGACCGGGCGAGGCGGAGGTCCCGCTCGTCCGTCTGCACAGCGAGTGCCTCACCGGCGACGTGTTCGGCTCGCAGCGCTGCGACTGCGGTCCGCAGCTGCGCGAAGCCGTCGAGAGGCTGAGCCTCGAGGGTGGTGCGCTGCTCTATCTCCGTCAGGAGGGACGGGGCATCGGACTCTACGCGAAGCTCGACGCATACGCCCTGCAAGACCAGGGGCTCGACACGTACGAGGCGAATGCGGCGCTCGGCCACGGCGAGGACGAGCGCGACTACACCGCGGCCGCGCAGATGCTGCAGGCCGTCGGCATCCGTCGCGTCCGCCTCCTGACGAACAACCCGGACAAGGTCGCGCAGCTGGAGGCGCTCGGAGTGGACGTGGAGGTGACCGTGCCGACGGGCGTGCACCTGACCGCGGCGAACGCGCGGTATCTTCAGGCCAAGCGCGACCACACCGGCCACCTCTTGAACCTCCCGGCGGCGTGACGACGCGCGGAGCGGAGCGGACGATGACCCACCCGGTGCCGCGGATGACGCCGGAGGAGGCGCAGGCGTGGCTCGGTCTCATCCGCGTGTGCGACCTGCTGCCGAGCGAGCTCGACTCGCAACTGCAGCGGGACTCGGCGATGACTCATTTCGAGTTCGGCGTCATGACCTACCTCCGGTGGATGCCGGAATCGACGGCATCCATGAGCGAGATCGCCGAGGCGACGAACGCGACGCTCTCGCGGCTGTCGCACGTGTGCTCGCGGCTCGAGCGGCGCGGCCTCGTGCAGAAGTCGACGTCCCCGGCCGACCGGCGGGTCTCGCGAGTGACGCTGACCAATGCCGGGCGACGCGAGCTCGTCCGCGCCACACCGGGGCACATCGCCACCGCCCGCCGGCTCGTGATCGATGCGCTCTCGCCCGAAGACCTCGCCGATCTCGCACGGATCACCGCCAAGCTTGGCGAGCAGCTGGACCCGGAGCAGCGATTCGCGACGGGGCGGTAAGGCCGCGGCATCGAGCCTGGTGACGATAACATGGGGCCTTCCGACCCTCGCGAGGCGCATCCCATGAGAACTGTTCTGTCCGGTACCCAGCACGCGCTCCGCGCGGGCGACTACGAAGCCGTCATCGCGAGCGTGGGTGCGAGCCTGCGCTCCCTCACCTTCGCGGGGCGCGACCTCGTCGTCCCGTTCGACGCCGATGAGGTACGACCCTCGTATCGGGGCGCGACGCTCGCGCCGTGGCCGAACCGCATCGTCGACGGGCTGTATGCCTTCGGCGGGACCGAACGCCAGGTCGCACTCACCGAACCGGCCCGGCATCACGCACTGCACGGCCTGGCAGCCTGGCTCGACTATGAAGCGGTCGACAAGGGGCCGAGTCACGTCACCCTCGAGGCTGCGGTCGAGCCGCAGACCGGGTATCCCTGGCGCGTCGTCATCCGCACGACGTTCTCGCTCGATGCGGAGGGGCTGACGCAGACCGTCACGGCGACGAACGAGAGTCCGGATGCCGCCCCCTGGGGCACCGGCCCGCACCCGTACCTGGTGGCGGGCGCCGGTCACGTCGATGACTGGACGCTGGAGCTGCCGGCCGACGAGGTGCTCGCAGTCACGCCCGATCGCCTCAGCCCGATCGGACTGCGCCCGGTCGACGCGGACGATCCGGAACGGTTCGACTTCCGCGCCGCCCGCGCGATCCGTGCGGTGGAGATCGACCACGCCTATACGGCGCTGCAGCGCGACGAGGCCGGCCTCGCGCGCGTGCGGGTCACGGGCGCGGCCGGTTCCGGCGTCGAGATGACGTGGGATGCCGCGTGCCCCTGGGTGCAGATCCACACGTCCGACAAGGGTGTGGGCAAGCCCGGGCACCGGACGGGTCTGGCGGTGGAGCCGATGACCTGCGCGCCCGATGCGTTCAACGCGGACCGATACGACTACGACGCGGGCCTGATCGTCCTCGAGCCGGAGGCGTCAGCCTCGGCATCCTGGCGGATCTCCGCCGTCTGACCCGAGGTTCTCGCTCGCCCGCGCCCCTGGGTTCCACTCCGAGGTGGTCTCTTCCTCGTCGAGGTGGTCTCATTCCCGTCGAGGTGGTCTCTTCCTCGTCGAGGTGGTCTCTTTCCCGTCGAGGTGGTCTCATCCTCGCCGAGGTGGTCTCTTTCCCGTCGAGGTGGTGACCACCATTTCGGCGGGGAACTGACCATCTCGGCGGGGAACCCACCATCTCGGCGGGGAACCCACCATTTCGGCGGGGGGAGCACGCCACGCGGCGGGATGGGTGAGTGCGAGGCTCAGTGGTGCGAGTGCTCCACCATCTCGCCGTGCGGCACCGCGTGACGGCCGGCTTCGGTCGCAGCCAGCGCCGGGGTGACGGCGCCCGAGACCAGCACCGCGGCGACCACGAGCCCGATCAGACCTGAGCGGCCGGCATCCGATCGGCGAGTCGCACGCGCGCAGCCCAGGGCCACGGCGATCAGCAGGACGATCGCCACGGCCACGGCGAACACGCTGATCCGCACGGGGTCGAGCGCCAGCGCGGTCGCTGTGACGAGGATCCCGGCCAGGGATCCGGCGATGCTCGCCCGCGGAGCGACGATGCGTCCGCGGGCCAGGATCACCGCACCCCAGCCGAGCGCGCCGGCGCCGATCACGATCAGGGAGATCCCGACCACCCCGATGGCGGGATCGTCCTGCACCGTCGTGATGGCGCCGGCACCGAGCGCGATCTGGACCAGCCCTGCGCCCCACGCGACGATCGCGGGCCAGATCGAGGCGGTCGCGCGGCCCCCCGAGGCGACGACCTCCTCGTCCGATGTGGCGATCGTGCGCGGGGCGGTCAGGCTGTCCATGTCGGCTCCGTTCAGGCTGCGCGGGTCGACCGGCCCGCGCGCGTGCCGCGCTCGGCCCCGAGCCCGACGCCCAGCAGCACGATGGCGCTGGCCAGGTGCAGGAAGTGGTCGAACGTGTTCAGCGCGAGGATGTTCAACGCCGTGCCGACCAGGAAGAACCCGACGATGCCGAGCAGCAGATAGGCCGCACCGATCGTGATGTTCACGCCCTTCGCAGCGCGCGCCGACGTGAGCCCTGCGATCAGCAGCGCGGCGCCGATGAGCAGGTGGGCGACGTTGTGCAGCGGGTTCACCATGAAGATGCCCAGCAGCAGGCATCCTTCGGTGGCGAGGAAGCCGACGCCGCCGGTGACGGCGAAGCCGAGCAGCCCGACGAGGATGTACACCGCTCCGAAGATGGTCGCGATGAGGCGGTTGGGTGACGAACGCATGAGGACCTCCTGTGTGGTGCGCGGCGTTCGTGCCGCGCTCAGAGGGTGTTCGGAGGCGCGTGCGGATCGGTTTGCCGCACCGCAGAAATCCCCTCGGACCAGCGCAGATGCGCCCCTATGATGAGCGGCATGAACCTCGCCTCCCTCTCCCGGCTCACCGAAGTCACGCCGATCAGTACGAACGTGAACGACGCCCTGTTCAACGTCACGACGGGCATCCTCACGTTCCTCTGGTACGTCCTGATCGCGATCGCGATGTGGATGGTCTTCAAGAAAGCCGGCTGGCCCGGCATCCTCGCCCTGATCCCCATCGTCAACATCGTGATCCTGGTCAAGATCGCCGGCTACTCAGGGTGGATGTCGCTGCTCTACCTCATCCCGATCGTCAACATCGTGTTCTCGATCATCGTCGCCATCAAGGTGGGCGCCGCATTCGGCAAGGGCGGTGCCTGGTCGTTCTTCCTGCTGTGGCTCATCTCCTTCATCGGCTTCTTCATCCTCGGTTTCGGCGACGCCAAGTACACCAAGCCCGTCCGCGCCTGAGCGGATACGGAAAAGGCCCGAGGCGATCGCCTCGGGCCATTCTCGTGCGGATGCCGCAGCTCAGCCGCGGGTGCCGCTGTGCTGCGCGCGACGCGAGCCGGTCGGTCGCGACGCGCGCGGAGTGAAGTTGTTCTGCGCGGGCTGGCCGGTTCCGGTCGAGTAGACAGGGCGGGCCTGGCCGGCTCCGGATGCCGCCCGGCCGGCGCCCTGCGCCGAACCGGTGCCCTTGCCACGACCTGCGGATGCCGCACGGCCCGAACCGGCGGCGTTGCCGCCACGGCCCGAACCGCCGGCGTTGCCGCGACCGCGACCCTGGCCTGAGCGCTCGCCGCGCTCCGCCGGGCGGCCGGACTGACCGGTGCCACGAGCCTGGCCCGTGCGGGGCTTGGCGGCCCGCTGGGGCTGGGCCTGCACGGGGGCGGGCGTGACGTACTCGGCGCGCTCGCCGACGAGCTCGACGATCGGAGCAGACTCTGCGCCCACCTGCTCGAGCGGCGCGGTGATGCCCGCCTTGCGCAGGAGGTCGTTCACGTCCCGACGCTGCGAGGGGATCGTCACGGTCACCACGGTGCCTGCGGCACCCGCGCGCGCCGTGCGGCCCGAGCGGTGCAGGTACGCCTTGTGCTCCATCGGCGGGTCCACGTGCACGACGAGTTCGACCTCGTCCACGTGCACGCCGCGCGCGGCGACGTCGGTCGCGACGAGGACGCGGACGCCGCCCTTCGAGGGCTCGGCGCCGAACGCTGCGAGGTTGCGCTCGCGCGCCGCCTGCGACAGGTTGCCGTGCAGGTCCACCGACGGGATGCCGGCTGCGGTGAGCACCTTCGCGAGCTTCTTGGCCTGGTGCTTCGTGCGGGTGAAGAGGATGCGGCGCCCACGACCGGAGGCGAGGTGCTTGACCAGGTCGGACTTCTCCTCGTCGGCGACGAGGAAGACGCGGTGGGTCATCTCGCCCTGGGGGACGCTCTGGTCGTCGATCTCGTGGCGGACCTCGTCGCGGAGGAATTTGCGCACGAGGCCGTCGACCCCGCGGTCCAGGGTCGCGCTGAACAGCATCCGCTGACCGCCCTGGGGCGTTGCGGCGAGGATGCGCGTGACGCCGGGGAGGAAGCCGAGGTCGGCCATGTGGTCGGCCTCGTCCAGCACGGTGATCTCGACGCGGTCCAGGCGCACGACACCCTGCTTCATGAGGTCTTCCAGGCGGCCGGGACACGCCACGACGATGTCGACGCCGGTGCGCAGTGCGGCCTCCTGCGGCTTCTGGCTGACCCCGCCGAACACGGTCGTGACGGTCAGACCGGATGCCGCGGCGAGCGGCTGGATCGTCGCGGCGATCTGCGTCGCGAGCTCACGGGTGGGAGCGAGGACCAGTCCGCGCGGGCGGCCGGACGTGCGGGCGGCGGCGAAGGCGCCCGACAGGCGCGCGACGAGGGGCAGCGCGAACGCGATCGTCTTGCCGCTGCCGGTGCGGCCGCGGCCGAGCACGTCGCGGCCGGCGAGCGAGTCGGGGAGCGTGTCGCGCTGGATGGGGAAGGCTTCGGTCTTGCCTTCGCGGGCGAGGGAGTCTGCCAGCGGCGCGGGCACGCCGAGGTCGAGGAAAGTAGGCATGGGGATGCTTTCGGGATGACGCGCCGATGAGGGGCGCTGAGAGGGCGACGGCGCGGGTTCGCGCATCGGTTCGCCGTATGAAATGAGCCGCGGCATGAGAGCCGCGAAGCGTGACAACGACGCTGGGCGGAGGATCCGCCGTGTTCACGCTAGCACGAGCGGCAGGGGGGAGCCTGTGAGGGCGAGACTGGGTATCTGCCCCGCAGGTGATGAGACTGCTATCACATTCCGGCGCCCGCATAAACCGGCGCGTACTGTGAGGTGAAAGCGATCGGCACCCGTCTTTCGCCTCCGCCCGTTCCGCCCCCGCGGGATCCCCCGAATAGGCAGGTGTCGCAAATCACTACACTCACCGCACCCGAGTCCACGATGGGCCGCGTCCGTCAGACGTACGCACGCAAGGAGAGCTTCCCGCCCATCACCCAGGCCTACACGAAGGTGTCCCAGGTGGTGCGTGAGACAGGTCTGCTGGAGCGGACCCCGTGGTTCTACATCCTGGTCGCGACCGCGATCACGCTCGGCTTCGCGGGAGCGATCACCGGTTTCGTCCTCCTGGGTGACAGCTGGTTCCAGCTTCTGATCGCCGCGGCGCTCGGCATCCTGTTCACGCAGGTCGCGTTCCTCTCCCACGAAGCGGCCCACCGCACGATCCTCAAGTCCGGCCGTGCGAACGACATGCTGGGCCTCATCATCGGCAACGGCATCGTGGGGATGAGCCGCGACTGGTGGGGCTCGAAGCACACCCGGCACCACGCGAACCCGAACCGTGTCAGCAAGGACCCCGACATCGAGGTCGACACGATCCGCTTCCTGGAGGTCGACGCCGAGAAGGTCAGCGGGCCGATGAGCCTCATCACACGTCACCAGGGCTGGCTGTTCTTCCCGCTCCTCACGCTCGAGGGGCTGAACCTGCACTTCCTCGCGTTCCGTCACGTCCTGAACTTCCGCCACGAGGTCAAGGACCGCTGGCTCGAGATCGGTCTGCTCACGCTGCGCTTCGCGCTCGTCCTCACCCCCGTCTTCCTCTTCCTGCCGCTGGGCATGGCGTTCGCCTTCATCGGCGTCCAGATGGCCGTCTTCGGCATCTACATGGGTGCGGCGTTCGCTCCGAACCACAAGGGCATGCCGATCATCGATGCCGACGCGAAGCTCGACTTCTTCACGAAGCAGGTCCGCACGTCCCGCAACATCTCCGGCGGATGGTGGGCCACGTGGCTCATGGGCGGGCTCAACTACCAGATCGAGCACCACCTGTTCCCGAGCATGCCGCGTCCGCACCTCGCCCAGGCGCGCGAGATCGTGATCGAGCACTGCAAGACGCTGGGCGTTCCGTACACCGAGACGACGCTCATCAAGTCCTACGGCATCGTCATCCGGTACCTGAACGACGTCGGCCTCGCCGCCCGCGATCCGTTCGAGTGCGGCATCGTCGCGAAGTTCCGCAACAAGGGATCCCTGACGAGCTGATCGTCACCGTCTCTCGACGCCGGTCGTCTCTGCTCCTGCAGCGAGGCGACCGGCGTCGTCGTGTGCGGCGGCTCCGCGCTGGGCGCGCCCCCGCCGGGCGCGGACGGTACCCTCGAGAGCAGGGGAGGTGCGCGCATGGGGAAGACCGCGGATTCCGTCGCCGAAGGCGTCTCGATCGCGTCCGCGGCAGCGCGTCTGAGCGTGCGCAACCACATCCTCGTCGCCACGATCGCGAACGACGAGACGTTCGACCTCGCCCAGATCTCGCCGTTCGCGAGGGAGACTCTCCTCTCCCTCGCGAAGGAGCAGGAGGACGCGGCAGCGCTCGCACGCACGCAGCGCAAGCGTGCGTGGGGCAAGTTCACCGACTCCGACGGCACGCACGACTACCGGGACCGCGACATGCGCAACCTGCGCAAGCGTGAGCGTCAGTACCGCGGTGTGGCCAAGGAGCTGCGCGCCCGGGCGGACGACGCGAACGCGGTGCGCGAGCTCGTCGAGGAAGCGCGGGACGCGGCGTGGGGCGACGTCGAGGCCAACCTGCAGCGCCGGTTGAAGGTGGAGGGGATGCGCCCGGACGTCGACCCCGACTACGAGATGATGCGCGGTGCGCGGATGCAGGCGCTCCGGCTCGTGGACCTGCCGCGGCTCTCCGCGCACCGGCGCACGCTGGCGCGCAGCGAGAATGCGGGCGCTGACCCTGCGGAAGAGGTCCCTGCGGAGTAGGGTCGCCCGCATGCCGGAGCATCCGCTGAGGTTCGCGTCCGATCACCCGCTCGTGCAACGGGTGCGGGGATTGTGCATGCGGTATCCCGAGGCCGCGGAGGTGATCGCCCACGGCCGCTTCACCTTTCGCGCCGGCAAGCCGCAGTTCGCGATCGTCGGCGCGGCGCACGAACCCGACGGCGCTGTCGAGTTCCTCCCCGACCCGCTCGAGCGCGAAGCCCTTCTCGAACGCGACGACGTGTTCGTGCCGCCGTATGAGGGCGCGTACGGATGGCTCGCGATCCGCGTGGACGCGGCATCCGGCGACTGGGGCTTGTTGGAAGAGCTGCTGGACACGTCGTATCGCCGGGTCGCGCTGGTCCGCCAGCTGCGGGCATTGGATGCCGCTCCCGTCGTGCCTGTGGCGGATTGAGCCCCGATTCGGCAGGAGCGGACGCGTGGGGTATTCTGGACGCTGGCCTGCTCGCGAGGGCGGCCATGCGCCCGTAGCTCAATGGATAGAGCATCTGACTACGGATCAGAAGGTTGGGAGTTCGAGTCTCTTCGGGCGCACACTGTGTTGAGACAGTGAGGGAACGGTCCGCTTCGGCGGGCCGTTTCTTGTCTGCCGCTGAAGAAACTGGCCAGAGCGGCTGTCAGAACGCGTCCGCCGACGAAAGTGGCGCTCGACCCACGCGGCGGTTCGGCAGACACTGGAGGCATGACGCCTCCCCTCTCCTTCTCGAAAGCCGAGAATTCCGGACACGATCACCACGGACGGGAGGCGTGACGGACATGGACGCGTTCAGCCCCGTCGACGTGCTCGCCGCCGACCTGCCTCTGGTCGAGGTGCCCCGCGAGCAGGTGACCTCCGGATCCCCGCGCACGGGTGTGCAGCCGGTACTCGACGTGTTCGGCGTCGAGATCGGCATCTGGGAGATGACCGAAGGCGGCATGCGCGACATCGAGATCGACGAGGTCTTCATCGTGCTGGAGGGGGAAGCGTCCGTGACGCTGCTGGTGGACGAGGTGGAGACGGAGCGGATCGACCTGCGACCCGGGTCCCTGTGCAGGCTGTCGGCCGGGTCCGCGACGCGCTGGGATGTGTCGCGTGCCCTCCGCAAGGTGTACGTCATCGAACGAGAGGCGAGCGACTCATGACCGCTGCGATCCCGCCCACCGCCTACGGGCACGAGCTGAAGACTCCGATCGACGCCGTCCGCAGTTCTCTCGCAGGCGCCCGCACGGTGCCGTTCTGGATCGACGATCTGGGCCCGACGCCGCAGCGCCCCGCGCTCGCCGGCCGCCACGAGACCGACCTCCTCGTAGTGGGTGGCGGATTCTGCGGCCTCTGGACGGCGCTCATCGCGAAGGAGCGTGATCCGCAGCGCTCGGTCACCATCATCGACGCTGTCCGGGTGGGGTGGGCGGCGAGCGCCCGCAACGGCGGGTTCGCAGAGGCGAGTCTGACGCACGGTGAGGAGAACGGCGAGCTGCACTTCGCCGACGAGATGGCCCTCATCCGCCGGCTCGAGAAGGACAACTTCGCCGCGTTCCGCGACACGATCAGCCGCTACGGGATCGACGCGGAGTGGGAGGAGACCGGAACCCTCACGGTCGCGACGGAGCCTCACCAAGTGCCGTGGCTGCGCGACGCGGCGGCGAGCGATGACGACCACGATGCTGTCTTCCTGGAGGGCGACGCCCTCCGCGCCCGCGGCGACTCACCGCTCTACCGCGCGGGTCTGTTCACCGAGGAGGGGGAGGCCTACGTGCACCCGGCCAAGCTCGCGCGCGGGCTCGCGGAGGCCGCCGAGCGCCTGGGCGTCCGGATCTTCGAGCGCACGCGCGCGAAGGATCTGCGCATCGATGCCTCCGGCCGCGTCGAGGTCACCACGAGCGAAGGCGTCGTCAGTGCCGAGCGCGTGGCGCTCGCCACGAACGTCTTTCCGTCGCTCCTGCCGAGTCTGCGCCTGTTCACCGTGCCGGTGTACGACTACGTCCTGATGACCGAGCCGCTCACCGACGAGCAGTTGCAGGCGATCGGATGGACCGAGCGGCACGGCATCACCGATTCGTCGCGGGAGTTCCACTACTACCGGAAGACCGCCGACAACCGGATCCTGTTCGGCGGGTACGACGCCGTCTACCACCGCGGGGGCAAAGTGCGGCCGGAGCAGGATCTGCGCCCCGAGACGTTCGAGCGTCTGGCCGATCACTTCTTCCTCACGTTCCCGCAATTGGCCGGCATCCGCTTCACCCACACGTGGGGCGGCGCGATCGACATGTCGACGCAGCTGGTCGCGTTCCACGGCGTCGCCCGCGGCGGTCGCGTCGCATACAGCGCGGGATACACGGGGCTCGGTGTGGTGGCGACCCGGTTCGGCGCGGAGGTGATGCTCGATCTCCTCGAGGGCCGGGACACCGAACGGACCGGGCTGAAGATGTCCCGGCGGCTCCCTATCCCGATCCCACCGGAGCCGTTCGCATACCCGCTCATCCAGATGATGCGCAACGCCGTGGCGGCCTCGGACCGCAACGGCGGCAAAGACGGGCTGCTGCTGAAGACGGCCGGGCTCTTCGGCGTCGGCTTCGACTCCTGAGACTCCATCTGCACGCCGAGACTATGGGGAATCCCCTCGGTCTCGGCGTGCAGATGCAGTCTCACGGTGACGCGGTGGGACGGAGCGGACCGCGCGCGTGGCCTAGTCTGGCGGCAGGAGATGTAAGGGGAGCGGCGTGCAAGCGATCGGCCATCTGCTCCCGATCGCCGTCGCCGTCGCCGTGAGCTCGGTGCCGATCCTCGTCGCGATGGTGCTCCTGCTCTCGCCGCAGCGCTCCCGCACCGCCCTTCCCTACCTGATCGGCTGGGTGGCCGGCATCGCGATCCTGCTTTCCGTCTGCGCGCTCATCGCGCACGCGCTGCCGGCGCGTTCGAGCGCGACCGAGCCCGATGTCTGGATCGGGGCCGGCGAGATCCTGGTGGGCCTTGCCCTCGTCGTGCTCGGCGTGCTGACCTTCCGGCGGCGCGGGCGGGCGAAGACCACGACGCTGCCGTTGGGTCTCGGGTCGGTGAGCCGGCTCGGAGCCTGGTCGTCGCTCGCGCTGGGCTTCGTGCTGAATCTCCGGCCGAAGGGTCTGCTGCTCGCGGTCGCGGGCGGACTCGTCCTCCGGGCCGACGCGGGATCGGTGCCGATGGCGATCGTCGCGGTGATCGTCTTCACCGTGATCGCCGCATCCACGGTCGCCACTCCGGTCATCGCCGTCACGGTTGCCCCGGGAAAGACGGAGCCGACTCTCGCTCGCGTGCAGGAATGGATGCTGAGCAACGGCGGCGTGCTGACGGCCGCGATCCTCGTCCTCATCGGCGTCGTGGTGTTCGGGATGGGACTCGTGCGGCTCTGACCCCGGACGATGCCGAGGTCAGAGCCGCACACGTCGCCTCAGAAGAGGCACCCTCCCGCGGCGAACGGAGTCGCGATGTCGTGCGAGACGTTCGCGCCGTCGACCGTCCCGCCGAGCGTGACGATCGCTGAGCCGGCAGGGATCGTCGGCTGCCTCGTGCTGAACGCCGCCGAGGTGCGCTTTCCGGCAGCGAGGCCCGCGACGGTCTTAGAGCCGTACGGGGTCGCGACCGTGACCGAGAGCGGGACCGTGCTCGTGTTCTCGATGCTGACGACCAACTGGGTCTTGCCGGCGACGCATCGCGTGACGGCGGAGGTCTGTGCCGTGAGCGGCGCGGGAGACACGAACGTCACCGTGTAGACCTTGGTCGATCCACTGGGCGCGGTGACCGTGATCCGCGCGACACCTTCCCCGTCCGCCGGCTGGAGGACCGAGACGGTCGCATCGCGGTCGACGCCGACGGCGCGAACTACGGGGAGCGTCTCGCCTGCCCACGTCACCTGGTACTCGACGCGATCACGGCCGAACCCGTCCAGCGGGATGCCGTCCGCCGTGATCTGGGCGAGGTCGGCGACATCGGCCGTGCCGGCCGAGGCCGCGAAGATCTCCACTTCGGAGACGATCATGTGAGTCGCGGGGTAGGCGGCCATCACCACGCGGATCTCGTCAGCTTGCGCCCCGCCGACCGGCACGTCGACGACGGGGGCCGAGCCGTCCGTCGGGGTCGGCACCGCGATGGTCGCCGTCGGGTTCCAGGAGCCGCTCGAGGACCGGTGCTCGACGCGGAGGGACTGCGCCCAGCTCGTGCTCGAGCCATCCTTGAAGAAGTGGATCTTCACGTGCTCGACCCGCTCCGCGCCGGCGAGCCGGAAGGTCAGGGTGTCCGAGGTGTTCTTCGTCCCGGAACGCCAGTTCGACCAGCCCTTGTCATTCGTGATGCCGTTCTTGGTCCTGTCGACACCGTACGAAGCGCTCTCGGTGAAGGTCGCCGTCGCGGTGGACGCGGGCGCGACGTTCTTCTCGGTCGGCGCCGTGAGGATCACCGACAGTGCGGCCTCGAGCGTGGTCGTGCCGCTCGTGGCGGCACCCGGAACCATCACCACCCCGGATGCCGCGAACGAGGCGTCGGTGAGCGCGCTCCAGTTCCACGTCACGGACAGATCGCGGGTCTGATCGCCGACGCGCACGGGCACCGAGGTCGGCGCGGCCGCACGCACACGGCTGAGGCTCGCGCCGGCGTACGTCGTGACGGAGACGGGTTCGGTCGCCCGGAACTCGCCGACGTTGACCGTGGCGATCGCCTCGAACGTCGCGCCGAACAGATCGGTTCCGGATCCGGACACCGTGCGGGTCCCGGCCGTGGACCAGTCCACACCACCGGTCGCCCACGACACGGCCGCCGCGCGCGTCACACCCCCCGCATACGTCAGGGGGATCGTCGACGGGAGCTGCGGAGCCTGACCGGTCGCCGTGGCGGTTCCGACGGGTGCGACGGCGGCGATCGCCGTGTCCGCGAGCCGCCACCGCTGGTTCGCTCCGTCGTTGGAGGTCCACAGGCCGACGCTCGCTCCGTCGGCCGTGCTCTGGCCGTTGACATCGAGGACCCGCTCGCCGGCGACGCTGAGCAGCGAGTACGTCGCGCCGTCGGACGTGGTGGAGATCCACTGCAGGGCGGGGTCCGCGGATGCCGCATCCGCGGACGCGGAGACGAGAGTGGTCCCGCCGCCTGCGACGCCGAGGAATCTGCCGTCGCCTGCCTGCAACGTGACCCGGTGCCGATCCGAGCCCTCACCGGAGATCGTGCGCACGGTCCAGGTCTGCGCGGACGCGGCAGCCGTCGTCGTCGCACCCGTGCGGATCGCGACCGCTGAGGCGTCGGCGGACAGCGCGCGATCACTCTGGACGCCGAAGAGCTGGTAGCGGTGGCCGTCGCGCAGTCCCGGAGCCTCGGCGGACACGCCGGAGACGCCGCTGACCACGAGGGTCGTGACGGACTTGGCCGGGACGGATACGACGGCCTTGCCCGCGGCATCCACTGCCACCGGTGCTCCGGCGACGAGGGCGTTGGCCGTGGGGTCCTCCGCGGGCGACTCGGTCGTGATGATCGGTGTGACGGTCGCGCCGGGGGCGATCGTGCCGAACTTCGAGAGGTCGATCGTGAGGTCGCGGGAGGTGGTTCCCGTGTTCACGTGCACGAGCGTCGCGCTGTCGCCGGTCGCGCTCACGGCCGCCGTGGTCTGCGTGTTCTCGGTCGGGATCAGGTGGTCACCCGGACGGATGTAGTGCGTGTAGTTGCGGATCGTGTTGAACTTCGCGTTCGTCAGCACCTTGCACGACGGGTCGGCGTCACCGTCGGCGAGACGTCGTAGCGAGTTCCCGTCGGCGTTGCAGTCGAAGTCGATGAAGACGCTGCCCCAGTTGAGGCGCTCGACCTTCTCCATGTTGTACAGGTCTTCGACCGGCTGCCACAGCACCCAGGCGGTCGGCTCCAGTTCGCGCAGATCGTCGGTGATGCGCGAGGCGATCCCGAGTCCGTTGTCGATGTTGGTCTGGTTGAACCCGACGCCCGACGTGTCCCAGTTGCCCTCGATCTCGCTCATCCACAGCGGCTTGTCGGAGCTCTTCGCGATATCGCGCACGACGGTGCGGCCCGAGGTCCCGTACGTGTGGACGTTCAGCTGCGAGACGGCACTCTTCGCCGCCGTGCTCCAGCCGTTCCAGTTCGTCGCGAAGATTCCGGGGTTGGTCTCGTCCATCGCCGAGATCCGCACGTCGGTGTCGGCATCCGCGAGCCGCTCCTGCAGCGCCGCGATCATCTGATCCTGTCGGGCCGGACCGATGTGAGCACCCTCCTGACGGCTCGCCGAGGTCGGCCAGCCGTCGGCTCCGATCTGCGTGGACCAGTAATTCGTGTTCGGCTCGTTGAAGGGATCGAGGGTGTCGAAGGAGATGTCGTACGTGTCCTCGAGGTGCTCGACGACGTTCACGAGGTACGACGCGAAGGCATCCATGTTCGCTGTCGGCAGCTGCTCGGAGGTCGCGCTGCCGATGCCTCCCGAGACGAAGCCGCTTTCGGTGAGGAAGTACGACGTCTGGGCGCCCGAGGCGATCTACAACGAAGCGACCGGGGAGTACTACGTGTACTGGTCCGCGCGGGATCGCCGCGAGAACAACACACCCGACTGGGCACTGCGGGTCTACCTCACCAAGACCCGGGACTTCGTGACGTTCACTCAGCCCGAGGTCTGGGCGTCGCTGAACGCTCAGGGCGACGCGCAGACCGGGCCGAACATCATCGACTCGACCATCGCGAAGGAAGGCGACACGTACTATCGCTTCTCCACATCCGACTGGTGGACGATCGTGGACACCGCGACGAGCCTGGACGGCCCCTGGACCACTGTGATCGCGCGCGACCAGGCCGGTTCCTACGGCTTGCGCGCGCGCATGGAGGGACACACCGTCTATCAGCTGCCTGATGGGCGCTGGGCGGTAATGGGTGATGACGGCGGGTACTACGGTCACATCGCGGACACCCTCGCGAGCCTGGACTTCACGCAGCTCAGCGTGGGATCGGGCGCGAATCAGTACTCCTTCGACCAGCGGTTCCGGCACGGCTCGGTGCTGCGTCTGTCCGCCGCCGAAGAGGAGCGCCTCCTCGCGGCGTACGGGGACGAGCCGGTGGATCCGGTCGATCCCGAAGAGCCGCAGGCAGGGCCCATCGCGGAGTACACCTTCGACGACGGGACGCTCGCGGACGCGGTCGGCGACAAGGACCTCACGGCCGCCGGTACGGCGGCGGTGGCGACGGATGCCGACAAGGGCAAGGCCCTGCGCCTGACCGGAGCGGCAGGCGGCTACGCGTCCTTCCCGACCGGGTTCTTCGACGGGCGCGACACGATGACCGTCTCGATGGACGTCAAGTCCGAGCTGACGAGCGGCAACTTCTTCACGTTCGCCCTCGGAAAGGACACCACGGATTACTACTTCCTGCGTGTGCGCGGCGGTGATGTGCGCAGCGCGATCACCCAGTCCTCGTGGCAGAGCGAGTCCGCGGTGACGGGATCGGTCTCTTCCGGACAGTGGCACCGCTACGACGTGGTGTTCGAGGGCGACTCGATGACCGTCTACGCCGACGGGGTCAAGCTCGGGGCGAACGACTCGCTGTCCGCGACGGTCGGCGACCTCGGAACGGGACTGCTCGGCTATCTCGGCCGCTCGTTCTACACCGGCGATCGGGCGTTCCAGGGATGGTTCGACAACGTGCGCGTCTACAACCGCGCGCTCTCGCAGGCCGAGGTGCTCGCCAACGCGGGCGTCGAGGACCAGCTGCTGGACGTGTCGCTGACTCAGCCGGAGAAGCTCAAGGTCGCGCCGTTCGTGGACGCGACTGAGCATCGCGTGGTGATTCCGGTCGTCAAGGGAACCGACGTGTCGGCACTGGCGCCCACCTTCGCCACGGTCGCCGGGGCGAGCGTCTCGCCCGCGAGCGGCACCACCGTGGATCTCAGCGACCCGGTGGAGTACACCCTGACCACCCCGTCCGGCGATGACGTGACGTGGACCTTCGAAGCGCGGGTCGTGAACAGCCCTGTCCTCGACGGGCTCTACGCGGACCCCAACATCGCGGTGTTCGGCGACACGTACTACATCTATGCCACGACCGACGGTTTCCCGGGCTGGGGCGGCAACGAGTTCTACGTCTGGAAGTCGAAGAACCTCGTGGACTGGGAACGTGCGGAGCAGCCTTTCCTGAAGCTCGACGGCGCGAACGGCAACGTGCCGTGGGCGACGGGGAACGCGTGGGCGCCGACGATCATCGAGCGCGCCGGGAAGTACTACTTCTACTTCTCGGGGCACAACGCGGCGCTGAACCGCAAGACGATCGGCGTCGCCGTGGCCGACAGCCCGGAGGGCCCCTTCGTCGCCCAGCCGACGGCGATGATTCTGAACAATGAGGCCGTCACTTCGGGGCAGGCGATCGACCCTGCGGCGTTCCACGACCCGGTGACCGGAAAGTGGTACCTCGGGTGGGGCAACGGCAGTCCGGTCCTGGCGGAACTCGCCGATGACATGGTCTCGATCAAGCCGGGGACATACCAGCGGATCAACGGGCTCACCGACTTCCGGGAAGGGGTGTTCTTCAACTACCGGAACGGTCTGTACCACCTGACGTACTCGATCGATGACACCGGCTCGGAGAACTATCGCGTGGGGTACGCGACGGCGACGAGCATGACGGGCCCGTGGACCTACCGCGGCGTGATCCTGCAGAAGGATCTCTCCCTCGGTATCAAGGGGCCGGCGCACAGCTCGATCATCAACGTGCCGGGAACGGACGATTGGTACATCGCCTACCACCGATTCGCCATCCCGGGAGGGGACGGCACACATCGTGAGACGACGATCGATCGGATCCGGTTCGGCGAGGACGGCCTGATCCAGCCCGTCGTCCCGACCCTCGAGAGCGTGGCGGCACAGGAGATCCGGCTCGGACCCGACGTGCAGGTGAGCACGACGGCGCGGTGCGTGAGCGGCAAGGTCACTCTCGTCGTGCAGGTGAAGAATCTCAGCGACGCACCCGTGACCGCGAATGCGAGAACGCCGTACGGCACGAAGGTCCTCTCCGGCATCCAGTCGGGTAAGAGCGCCTCGTGGGCGATCAGCACGCGTGCCGCCGCGGTACCCCCGGGCTCGGCATCCGTCTCCGCGACGTCGACGACGGGATCCTCTGCCGGCACGAAGGAGTTCACTGCCGCCTACGGCGCCTTCAGCTGCGGCTGATCCGCCCGGCGATCCCCACCCGCGAGCACCGGTCCCTCCCCCCAGGGGCCGGTGCTCGCTGCTGTGTGCGCTCCACCCGTCCCCGGTCCCCGACGATCGCCGCGGCCTCTCCCCCCGCCGTCGAGACAGGGGGCCACCGAACCCGAGCGGGCCGCGCCTCGTCTTGACGACATCCCCGGTCGCGGCGTCCCTCCAGGGATGTCGCCCGCGGCGGGCAGAGTGGGTCGGCGGCACGCGAGAGGGCCCCGGTGGACGAATCCACCGGGGCCCTCGGATGGCGTGCCTACAGGCGCGGCATCCGTTCGGTCATCCGCAGGAGCGCGCCGCGTACGGTGCGGTCACGACGGCACTCGCGCTGCCCTGGGTGACGTTCACGCTCACCTCGGACCCTGTCACGGACGCGACACGGGACGAGAACGCGTACGAGGACGACTTGCCGGCCGCGACCGTCGCGGTCTTGGTGCCGAACGCCGTCGAGATCGCCACGTTCGCGGCGTCGGAACCGCCGGCGGTCACCTTCACCGTGAGGGTCACCTTGCCGCTCACGCAACGCGTGTCCGCCTGTACCTGGACATCCACCGCGGACGTCACCGTGACGGTGGCCTCGACGGGCATGCGCGAGTCGTCCTGGGCAACACCGGAAACGGTGAAGGTGCCGGGGCGCTCGTACTTCGATGCCGCCACGGTGTCCCAGACCACCTCGACGGTCTGCTGGGAGCCGTCCTTCTTGGTCAGCGACGCCTGCGGAAGCACAGGTGCGACGCCCGTCGTCGTGGCCACGTCGATCGCGGCCACCGAGGTGACGGCGATGTTCGGCGCGTAAGCCTCCAGCACCTTCTGGTACTCAGCGCGCGTGACCGGGATCACCGTGCCGTGGCGAGGCTTGCCGCCGTCGGCGTTCTGCGGCAGGCCCGCCCGCAGCTTCGTGCCGAGCGGCTGCCAGGCACTGCCGTCGTCGATATCCGTCGTGCCGAACGGGACGTAGTGGTTGGGTCCACCGTGGTAGTTCGGCTGGTCGATGAACAAGAACCAGTCCAGACCGTTCACGTCGCCCTCGTTCGCGGCGAAGATGTTCGCGCCCTCGCCGCTCGAGTACGTGCCGCCCGGCTCACCGTTGGGCAGGCCGCTCGCGACCCGCTCCTTGACGAGAGTCCACTGGTCCGCCGCTCCACTGGTCCCCGGAAGCGTGCCGGTGATCGTGGCGAGGAGGTCCGTCGACTTCTCCTGACGGATCGTCATGCTCGCCTCGTCCTTCGTGAAGCGGTGGTAGACCCCGTCGACCTTGGCGACGGTGGAGTCGATCAGGCCGAGGCCGGCGCCCCGGCGCACGTCGCTCCAGATCTTCGGCTCGGAGAACGTGATGAAGTCGTCCGTCGTGGCGTACATCATCCGGTTGTACGTCACGGCGGTGCGATCGGCCGCGTTCGTCGTCGGGTACAGGTTCGACGCCCAGAACACCACGAACGTGTCCAGCTCCTCGTCCCAGTACGCCTCCGGAGCCCATGTGTTGCCCGCGAAGTCGGTCGAAACCTTCACGTGCCGCTGCTCCGACCAGGTCACCAGGTCGGTGGACTCCCACACCTCGATGTACTTCGAGCCGGAGATCTGCGCGGTCGTGAATCCGCCCGCGAGGCCGGCGACCTTGAGGTCGGTCGCGATCATGTAGAACTTGTCGCCCTCAGGAGCGCGGATGATGAACGGATCCCGCAACCCCTCCGTGCCGACCGTCGACGTGAAGATGGGCTGTCCGCCGTTCAGCGTGTTCCAGGTCAGTGCGTCGTTGCCCTTCGAAGCGGCGATGCTCACCCGCTCCGCACCCTGACCCTCACCCGTGAAGAACGTCCAGAAGTACGCTTCGGTCTTCGCGGTGCCACCAGGCATCGGCTGGATGCGGGCCGAGAACGTCCGGCTCGCGGTGGCACCCGCATTCGTCGCGGTCGCCGTCAGCTCGACGGTGATCGCGGCTGAACCTGCAGCGGGGCGCTGCACCTCGACGGTGCGCGAGTCCGTCCGCACGCCGTCGCGCAGTTGTGCGTGGTCTGCTCCGCCCTCGGCGACCGTCCACGCGATCGTGGACCCTTGTGCGCCGACCGCGGGAACGGAGAAGTTCGTGCGGATGTCGTCGAGATTCGCGATCTGGATCGCGGCGAGGTCCTGGTCGACCTTCTGGGTGGCGCTGAGCTGCTGCGGCACGAGGACCGGATACGTCTGCGTGCGCGTCTCCGAGCCGACCGTGAAGGTCGCCGTCAGCGTCACGTTCGCGTCGCCGTCACCCGCAGCAGGTCGGATGACCGTCGCCGTCGAACCGCTGACCGAGATTGCGGCACTGTCGGAAGCCCACCCGACCGCTACTCCGGCGCTCGTGACCGGAACGACGAAGTCTGCCGTGGCCGTCGTCGGGATGCTGACCCCGGCGACCGCGCGGTCGAGGGCCTGACCGCTGTACAGCGACTGGACATCGGCATCCGAGAATGCCTGCGCGTAGACGGCGAAGTCGTCGACGAGGCCGTTCCAGCTGGTGTCGTTGTAGGTCGAACGGCCGAGACTGGCCACGAGCGTCGATCCGAATGCCGCGACATCGCGCGCGATCGTGTTCTGGGTGATGCGCTGGCCGTTCACGTACACGCGTAGCTGTCCCGTCGTGCCGTCGATGACGGTGGTGTACAGGCTGAGCCCCGCCGGGGTGCGCGCGCCGGCGGTCGGGGTGTTGGTGGCACCCGCGCCGACCTCGGTGCCCCACGGTGCTGAAGCGTTCACGGAGTTCGTGACGACGGACTTCACGTATCCGTTCGGATTGGCGGGATTCAGAAGCCAGTACCCGGACGAGAACGACGCGCCGCCGGCGACGGGCGCGCCGATGAATGCGGCGGCGGTGTTGCCGTTGCCCGAGCGCGGCGACAGCCAGGTCGAGATCGTCAGGTCCTTCTTGCCGACCAGTGGTGCGGTCGGGATGTCGAGGTACGCGGCGGTGCCGCGTGCGCCGCCGGGCAGCGACAGGCTCCCGTCGGCGATGCTCCCGCCGGACTGACGGAGGGTCGCGTCATGGCCGTTGCCGCTGGAGTCCGCGACCGTCGTCCCGGATGCGCCATCGAAGCTGTAGTGGATCAGCGGCGTCGCGGTCGTGGCCGCGTGCGCGGCCGTCGGAATGGCGGCACCGGTGAGGGCGAGGGCTACGGCGGTCGCGACCGCGGTGCCTCTCGCCATCCACCGAGGACGGGAGGTGGTTCTCATGCAGGGTTTCCTCGCTCTCAGCGATCGCGTCGAGCGACGCGGAGCGGAGGGGACGTCGCCGTCCTCCCGGACACGGTGTGCATCGTCGCGCGATCTCTCGACCGCATCGCGGTCGGGGACAGGTGTGTTACCGGAAACATTCCAGTGTTGTCACGGTAGGGCGAGCGCGGACGGGGTGTCAAGCGATCAGGCGTACCGAAAGTTATCGATAACAGCGCCGATGCATGAATGACGGACTTCGGGGTTGTTCTCGGTAACCGTTATCGCTAACATCGGTGGCGAGCCCGCAGATCCAGTGCAGGATCCCCAGCAAAGGTGCATGATGCTCGACTCGGTGACGCTTCCGCAGGGCCCCGCCCCGCAGCAGGATGCGCGTCCGAAGCGCCCGCGACGGATCCGGCGGTTTTCGGCGCCCCCTCGAAACCCGAAGGTCGGACCGTCCGACCGCTCACTCGTTCGGCCGGCGACCTCGTCGGCCGCGGAAACGGAGAAATCAGCAATGAGAAACCACGGCTTCATCGCCCGCGCCGCTGTCGGCGCTCTGGGTGGCGCACTTCTGCTCGGCGGCGCCGGCGCGGCAATCGCCGCGGAGGTCGACGGCGACCAGGTCGACGTCAACGTCAACATCGAAGCGGTCGAGCCCGTCGGCGCGCTGACCATGACCGTCGCGGACGACGCCACGACCCTCACCGAGGTCGCGTCGGCGGATGAGGACTTCCGCGAGTTCGCGGGCACGCTGCCCACCGTGACCGTCACCGACGATCGCGAAGAGGTGCCCGCGGGCGTCTTCTGGTACGTCAACGGACAGTCGTCCGACCTGACGGCGGCCGGCGGGCTGTCCATCGGGGCGGAGAACCTCGGCTGGTCGCCCGCGCTCCTCACCGGCGATGACGGCTTCGTCACCCCCGGCGAAGAGACGGTGCCCGCGCTGGACGAGCCGACGAACACGCCGAACCCGGAGGGGAACAACGTGGGACTGGAAGAAGCAGAGCTCCTCGCCCTCGCGCTGGATTCCAGCGAGGCCCGTCCGACCGGTCAGTGGACGGCGAACGCGAACCTGAAGCTCAAGACGGCCGCGACCGTCGCTCCCGGCGCCTACTCGGGAACGATCACGCTGACCCTGTGGGAAGACGCGTACTGATCTTGACCGTGCGCTCGAACATCTCGTGCTGAAATCGGGTCGGAGGTCGCCGCCGGCGGCCTCCGACCCTGAGCTCTGTCTGGAACACCCGTGCTTCATCTTTCCGTCGGTACCCGCTCGGCCGCGCGCACTGCCGCGGCACTGATCGCCGTCGTCCTCCTGGTGGGGCTGACGCTCTTCTGGCCCGCCGACGCACGCGCGGCATCCGATGACGATCAGCAGGTGCGCTGGTCGGTGGTCCCGGCCGACGATGCAGGACCCGATGGCCGTCGCGCCGTCGAAGTCGAGCTCGACCCGGGAGAAGTCGTCCAGGATCATTTCGCCGTCCGCAACATCGGATCCGATGAGGTCGTCTTCGCGCTCACGGCTGCGGACGGGTTCACGACGCGCACCGGTCGGTTCGACATCCTTCCCGCCGATGAGCAGTCCGTGGATGCCGGAACCTGGATCTCGCTGCCGGAGACGGTCACCGTCCCCGGAGACAGCACTGTCGTGGTTCCGTTCTCGATCATCGTTCCCGACCAGGCCGAGCCCGGAGATCACGCGGCCGGCATCACGGCATCCGTTCTGTCCGTCCGCACTGCGGAAGACGGTACGAGTGTGGGGGTGGACAGCCGCATCGGCTTCCGGGTGCTGACGAGGGTGACCGGCGAGATTGCACCGGCCGCCGCCCTGGCGGATCTCGTCGGAGGCTACGCGATCTCGTGGAATCCGCTTCGCCCGGGTGAGGCGACCGTTTCGTTCGATGTCGTCAACGAGGGCAACACGCGGCTCATGGCGGAGGGATCGGTCTCCGCAGGCGGGCGCACCGTGTTCTTCCCCGGTCCGGGGGAGTCGCCACAGGAGATGCTTCCCGGCGACACGCGACGCATCACGGTCGTCCTCGATGACGTCTGGCCGCTCGTCGCGGTCCCGGCGACGGTGACGGCGACGCCGACGGTCGTGACGTACTCCGGCGAGGAGGCCGTCGTGGATGCCGCGACCGGTGATCTCGTCGTGTGGGCCCTCCCGATTCCGCAGGCGATCGTGCTGGCGGGAATCGCCTTGATCCTCACCGCGATGATGTGGGGTCGCCGACGCTCCCGCCGACGACTCGATCAGCTGCTCGAGTCCGCTCGGGAAGAAGGCCGCCGAGCCGCTGCGAAGGAGCTCGTCTGATGCTCGCTCCCGGTGTGACGGACGGCCTGGAGCCCTCATCGACGGTGGGCGAGACCGGTACGTCCTCGTCCGGCGTCACCGTGCACGTTCTGATCACTCCGCGCGAAGCGCCTTCCGTTCTGGGCTCCACCGGCGCCGACGCGCCGATCGAACTCATCGTGCTCGGCATCGTGCTGACGGTGTCAGGGATGGCGTTGCTGCTTCGGCGTGCCGTGGCGCGGCCACGCACGGGCGCGCCGGACGGGCCCGGCTGACCTCGGACTTATGCTTGTGAGCGCTACCACGGCGCATTTTACGATGCCGACATACTGTGGACGCCGAAACGGCGCAGAATGGCGCACAGCGAGGTGAGGAAAATGTCCGACCACACGACCCGAGGCTGGCCGAAGCCCAGCATCTACGACGTCGCGAAGCACGCCGGTGTGTCGCACATGACGGTCTCGCGGGTGCTCAACGACCACCCGAACATCCGGGAGTCCACGCGTGAGCGGGTGCTCCAGGCGATCGAGGAGATGCAGTACACGCGGAGCTCGATCGCACGGGCGCTGGCGACCCGCAAGGCGATGCGGATCGGTGTCCTCGTGGACAGTCCTGTCCAATGGGGGCCCAACAGCACTCTCCGGGCGATCGAGAGCGCGGCGCGCTCCTTCGGGTACGCCGTGAGTGCCTTCTCGATCTCCGACGACGACGAGCTGCCGATCGCGACGGGGATCACCGACCTGGTCGCGCAGGGGATCGACGCGCTGTGTGTGATCGCTCCGCGCGCTTCGGCGCTGGACCTGCTGCGTGAGCAGAGCGCGAACATGCCGACTCTGGTGATCAAGTCCGAACCCGACCCGCACGTGCACACGGTCGCCGTCGATCAGGGTGCGGGGGCGCGGCTGGCCGTGTCGCACCTCATCGACCTCGGGCACACCGCGATCGCGCACGTCGCAGGGCCCCTGGACTGGTACGACGCGCGGGCGCGCGAGCAGGCCTGGCGCGAGACCCTCACGGGTGCGGGGCTCCCGGTGCCTGCGTCGATCATCGGGGACTGGACGTCGGATCACGGGTACGAGGTCGGTCGCTCCGGTCAGCTCGACGACTACACAGCCGTCTTCGCGGCGAACGATCAGATGGCCCTCGGCATCATCCACGGACTCGCCGAGCGCGGCATCCGCGTCCCCGACGACATGAGCGTCGTGGGCTTCGACGACCTGCCCGACTCGCGCCACTTCCTCCCGCCGCTGACGACGGTGCGACAGGATTTCGCCGCGCTCGGCACCCTCGCACTCCAGCTGCTGATCGGCGCGATCGACGGCGAGGAGCGTGCCGTCCACGACGTCATCGAACCAGAGCTCATCATCCGCGGATCGACCGCCGCGCTCACTCGCTGAGGCCTGACCGCACGCGGATTCCGCTGACCGGAGCCGCTCGTGCGGGCTGGCCTTTGTTCGCGGTAACGAAATTGTCACGGAAATGCGGAAAACACTTGCGCCGCGGAATGTTAGCGCGCACAATGAGTTTCGCACACGCCCAGGAGTGACCCGAACACGGGCACGGCGACTTCTCTCCGACCACGTGGTCGGCGAGTCTCAAGGAGGAGAACTGATGGCAAAGAACAAGCGGATGCTGGGGCTGTTCGGCATGATCGGCGCGGGGGTGCTCGCCCTCGGACTGGCCGGCTGCGCCGGTGGTG
Source organism: Microbacterium sp. NPDC064584 (assembly GCF_040687315.1). Taxonomy (NCBI): domain Bacteria; kingdom Bacillati; phylum Actinomycetota; class Actinomycetes; order Micrococcales; family Microbacteriaceae; genus Microbacterium; species Microbacterium sp. NPDC064584. Next base: position 109,999 of record NZ_JBFBMZ010000009.1, read on the forward strand.
GCAGCGACAGTGCGGACAGCGGCAGCGCCGGAGGGGATGAGCTGGTCGAGGTCGGCTTCGTGGCGGTCGGGCCCGAGGGCGGCTGGCGCAACGCGAACGAGCAGGCGATCAAGGACGCGTTCTCTGAGGAGGCCGGCTTCGACCTGAAGTACGCGCCCGCCGCGAGCCCGACCGACCAGAAGTCGCAGCTCGACGCGTTCTCGACCTTCGTCAACGACGAGGTCGATGTCATCCTGCTGACGGCCACCGAGGCGTCCGGCTGGGAGGACTCGCTCAAGCTGGCCCAGGAGGCCGAGATCCCCGTCATCCTGCTCGACCGGGGTGTGGATGCGAGCGACGATCTGTACGTCACGCGCATCGCTCCCGACAACGTGAACGTCGCCGCATCCGTGGGCGACTGGGCCGTGGAGACCTATCCCGAGGGTGCCAGCTACTACGTCCTCGAAGGTGTGCCGGGCCTGTCCGTCGTGAACGAGCGCAACGAGGGCTTCGACGCCGCGATCGACGGCAAGAGCGGATGGAACAAGATCGGCGCGCAGACGGCGAACTGGACCGCCGACGAGGGCAAGTCGGTCATCGAGACCGTGCTGAAGGAGAACCCGGGCCTGCAGTTCATCTTCGCCCAGAACGACGAGATGGGCATCGGCGCGGCGGCTGCGGTCACCGCTGCGGGCCTGGTGCCGGGCACCGACGTCAAGATCGCGACGATCGACGGCACGACGCCCGCCCTCGAGGCGCTCGCGGCCGGTCAGCTGAGCTTCGTGGCGCAGTACAACCCGTTCTTCGGCGACCTCGCCGTCGACGCGGTGAACTCCGCACTCGCGGGCGACTCGGTCGAGAAGACGATCATCGTTCCGGGCGAGACGTTCGACTCCGCCGAGGCCGGTCAGGCCGCGCTGGATGCGGGCAAGGGCTTCTGATCCGTCGCACGGTCGGCTAGGACGAAACCGGACACGGGCGGGGTCGCCGAACTCGGCGGCCCCGCCCGCGCCATTCCCGTCACTCATCCCGCAGCACCAAGGAGTCACACAGCGATGTTGGAACCGATTGCGATCGTCGAGGTCAAGGGCGCATCGATCACCTTCCCGGGGGTCAAGGCGCTCGATGAGGTCAGCTTCCGCCTGCTCCCCGGCGAAGTGCACACCCTCATGGGTGAGAACGGCGCCGGCAAGTCCACGCTGATCAAGGCCCTCACCGGCGTCTACCAGATCGACTCCGGCGAGATCGTCGTCATGGGGGCGGTGCGCCACTTCACCGGAACCGCCTCGGCGCAGGCCGCGGGAATCTCCACGGTGTACCAGGAGGTCAACCTCTGCACGAACCTCAGCATCGGCGAGAACGTCATGCTCGGCCACGAAGTGCGGGGCCTCGCGGGCGTGAACTGGCGGAAGACCCACGCCCGGGCACGCGAGGCACTGGGCCGGATGGGCCTCGGTGAGCTCGATCCTCGCGCCCCGCTGTCCTCCCTCTCGATCGCCATGCAGCAGCTCGTCGCGATCAGTCGGGCGATGGTCACGGACTCGAAAGTCCTCATTCTCGATGAACCGACATCGAGCCTGGACGCCAACGAGGTCGAGGTGCTCTTCGGGGTCATCCGGCGCCTGCGCGACCAGGGCGTCGCCATCCTCTTCGTCTCGCACTTCCTCGACCAGGTATACGCGATCAGCGACCGGATCACGGTCCTGCGCAACGGCCGGTTCGTCGGCGAATACCTCACGCGCGACCTCGACCGCACACAGCTCATCTCGAAGATGATCGGCAAAGACTTCGAGTCGCTGCGCGCCCTCGGCTCCAACCGTCAGACCGAAGTCCGCGATCGCACTCGGACGCCGCTGCTGGCTGCGCAGGGGCTGGGGCGCAAGGGCGCGATCGAGCCCACGGACATCGATGTCCATGCCGGTGAGGTCGTCGGCTTCGCGGGGCTCCTCGGTGCGGGACGCACAGAGCTCGCCAGGCTCATCGCAGGAGCCGATAAGGCCGACTCCGGCGACATCAGGATCCACGGCAAGAAGGTCAGCCTGACCTCTCCGGTCGCAGGGCTGTCCCACGGCATCGCCTATTCGACGGAGAGTCGCCGCGATGACGGCATCGTGGGCGACCTGAGCATCCGCGAGAACATCATGCTGGCCGTCCAGGCCCGCCGAGGATGGTTGCGGCGAGTTCCGGCGCGCGAGGTGGATGAGCTCGTGACGACCTATATGGAGCGCTTCAGCGTCCGGCCCAACGACCCGGATCGCCCGATCCGCCTGCTGTCCGGTGGCAACCAGCAGAAGGTGCTGCTCGGGCGCTGGCTCGCCACGAACCCGGATCTCCTCCTGCTGGACGAGCCCACCCGCGGCATCGACGTCGGCGCGAAGGCCGACATCCAGGAGACCGTCGCCGAACTCGCCGAGGGCGGCATGGGCGTCGTGTTCATCTCCTCCGAACTCGAGGAGGTCGTGCGCCTGTCCGAGCGCATCGTCATCCTCAAGGACCACCAGAAGGTCGGCGAGGTCGTCAACGGCCCGGAGGTCACCGCGGAGAGCATCGTCGCCGTCATCGCCGCCGAATCAGAGGCCGAGGCGGAAGCGGGAGCGGCGGCGCTCGCCGAGGACACGCCCGCGGGCACCCCCGTCGTCAAGGAAGGAGACGCGTCATGAGTCGCATCAAGACCGCGCTGCGAACCCCGTGGTTCTGGGCGATCGTCGGCATCGCGGTGCTGCTGCTGATCAACTCGATCAAGAACCCCGCGTACCTCGCGCTCAGCGTGAACCCCACGACGGGACTGCTCACGGGCAACGTGCTGGACATCCTGCGCATCTCCGCGCCGATCATCATGATCGCACTCGGCATGACGTTCGTCATCGCCACCGAGGGCATCGACCTCTCCGTGGGCTCGATGATGGCCGTGGGCGGAGCGGTCGCGATGCAGACCCTCTCGACGATCGATGACCCGACGTCGGCCGGCGCGATGTTCGCCGCAATCGGTCTCGCCGTCCTCCTCGCGGTGATCCTGGGATCCATCAACGGCCTGCTCGTCGCCGTCGTGGGACTCCAGCCGTTCATCAGCACGCTCATCATGATGCTCGCGGCGCGCGGCATCGCACGGGTGATCACGGACGGACAGAACACCAACGCGACGAACGAACCCTTCCGGCAGCTCGCGAACGGTCAGATCCTCGGGCTGCCCACGAGCTTCGTGATCGCGATCGTCATCGTCGTCGTCGTCGCGCTCTTCATGCGCCGCACGGCGCTCGGGCTCATGATCGAGTCGATCGGCATCAACCCCAAGGCCAGCCGGCTCGCCGGCATCCGTCCTCGTCCGATCCTGTTCTTCGTCTACATCCTCTCCGCTGCCCTGGCTGCGGTGGGCGGGTTGTTCAGCGTGTCCGAAGTCATGACGGTGAGCGTGTCCGGGACCGGCAACCTGATGGAGCTCGACGCGATCCTCGCGGTCGTGATCGGGGGCACGTCCCTGGCCGGGGGGAAGTTCTCGATCCTCGGGTCGACGATCGGCGCACTGCTGATCGCGACCCTGAACAAGACGGTGCTCTTCCTCGGCATCCCGGCGGCCGCCACGCCCGCATTCAAGGCGCTCGTCATCATCGTCCTCGTCCTGCTCCAGTCCGAGCGCATCCGTTCGCTGGTGTTCGGGCGCTCCAAGCCCGGGACGACACCGACACCGAGCGGGCCCGAACGGCCCGCCGCCGGCCAGAGCTCACCCGTCCAGACGGAGGTCGTCGCATGAGTGCGCGCAGTCTTGCGGAATCCGTTCCGCCCATCGCCGATCTCCCCGAGAGCAGGGATCCCGGCCAGGTGAACCGCTTCGCCGGCGTCTGGCAGCGCAGTCAGCCCCTCGTGCCGACACTGGCCGCCCTCGTCCTGCTGTTCGGGATGCTTATCTACGCCGAGGCCGCCTACGGTCGGGTGTTCCACGCCGGAACGATGTCGAGCCTGCTCGTGAGCTTCGCGCCCACGATCATCCTCGCCGTCGGAATGACGATCGTGATCGTTTCGGGCGGTATCGACCTGTCGGTCGGTGCTGTGGTCGCCTTCACCTCCGTCGCCGGGGTCATGCTCATGAACATCGGGGTCAACGGGTGGCTCTCGATGCTTCTCATGATCCTCTTCGGGGCGCTCTTCGGTCTGATCGCCGGGGTCATGATCCAGTACTTCAACGTGCAGCCGTTCATCGCCACCCTCGCGATGATGTTCCTGGCCCGTGGACTCGCGTCGATCCTGTCGACGACGCCCGTCATCGCCGCCGACGACTCGCCGATCCTCCTGCTCGCGACGGACTGGAAGATCATCGACGGTCCCAAGGTCAACGACTTCACGATCACCCCGGGTCTGCTGATCGCGGTGCTCGTGGTTCTCGGCGGAATGTTCTTCATGCACCGCACCCGGATGGGCCGGACCGTCTACGCGATCGGCGGCAACCAGTCCTCCGCGCAGCTGATGGGCTTGCCGGTCAGCCGGACGCGGGTCTGGATCTACATCGTCTCCGGCGCCCTGTCGGGCCTGGCCGCGATCGTGTACACCGCCGAGGTCGGCGGCAAGGCGCAGAACGTGACCGGCATCGGGTGGGAGCTGGACGCGATCGCCGCCGTGGTGATCGGCGGGACGCTCCTCACCGGCGGCTACGGATACATCCTCGGCTCCGTCGTCGGCGTCTTCGTGATCGCGGCGCTGCGCCTGATCATCACGAAGGACGGCACGATCAATCCCGAGTACCTGACGATCATCACCGGCGCCGTGCTGCTGGCCTTCGTCCTGCTGCAGCGTGTGCTCGCGCGAAGGGGGGCGAGCTGATGGTGACGGAGCAGATCGATGCGGCGGTCGCTGCAGTTCGCGCTGATGTGGCGGCGCTGCACGCCGAGCTCGTCCGGTACGGGCTGGTCGTGTGGACCGGCGGGAATGTGTCCGGCCGCGTCCCGGGGGCGGACCTGTTCGTGATCAAGCCGTCGGGGGTGTCCTACGACGACCTGACATCCGAGAACATGATCCTCTGCGACCTCGACGGCAACGTGGTCGAGGGGACTCCGGGCAGCGAGCGGGCGCCGTCCAGCGACACCGCCGCGCACGCGTATGTGTATCGCCACATGCCCGAGGTCGGCGGCGTCGTGCACACGCATTCGACGTTCGCCGTGGCGTGGGCGGCACGCGGCGAGGAGATCCCGTGCGTGATCACGGCGATGGCGGACGAGTTCGGCGGGCCGATCCCGATCGGGCCGTTCGCGATCATCGGCGACGACTCGATCGGCCGGGGCATCGTGCAGACGCTGCGTGGGCATCGCTCGCGCGCCGTGCTGATGCAGAACCACGGCCCGTTCACGATCGGCACGTCGGCGAAGGACGCCGTGAAGGCCGCGGTCATGGTCGAAGACGTCGCCCGCACCGTGCACTACGCGCGGGAGGCGGGTCCGCTGATCCCGATCCCGCAGGAGGCGATCGACCGGCTGTACGACCGCTACCAGAACGTGTACGGCCAGTCCGCGGACGAACGCCGATGAGCGCGGTGGATGCCGCAGCCGCCGTGCGCGCCGGCGAGGTCGTCCTGGGCATCGAGCTCGGGTCGACCCGCATCAAGGCGTGTCTCGTGCGGGCGGACGATCCGAGCGCCGTGATCGCCACGGGGTCGCACGCGTGGGAGAACCGCCTGGCCGGGCGGATCTGGACGTACGCGCTCGAGGACGTGTGGGCCGGCATCCGCGCGGCGTATGCGGATCTGACCGCTGACGTCGCCCGCCGACACGGCGTCCCGGTGCAGAGCCTCGCCGCGCTGGGGGTGTCCGCCATGATGCACGGGTACCTCGCGCTCGATGCCGAAGGCGAGCTGCTGTCGGCGTTCCGGACGTGGCGCAACACGAACACCGATCGTGCGGCGGGAGTCCTGTCCGCATTGTTCGATGTGAACATCCCGCTGCGCTGGTCGGTTGCCCACTTGTATCAGGCCGTGCTCGACGAGGAGCCGCACGTGCCGCACGTGCGCTTCATCACGACGCTCGCCGGCTACGTGCATTGGAAGCTCACCGGTCGCAAAGTCCTCGGCGTGGGTGATGCGTCCGGAATGTTCCCCATCGACCCGGCGACGCGCGATTACGATCGGCGCCTGATGGCGAAGTTCGACCGCCTGGTCGACGAGCGCGCGTACGGACTGTCCCTCGCCGATGTGCTGCCCGAGGTCCTCGTCGCCGGGCGGGAGGCCGGACGGCTCTCGGCCGAGGGGGCTGCTCTGCTGGATCCGTCCGGTGTGCTCGCGCCCGGCATCCCGCTGTGTCCGCCCGAGGGTGACGCCGGTACCGGCATGGTGGCGACGTGCGCCGTCGCCCCGCGGACCGGCAACGTGAGTGCCGGCACGAGCATCTTCGCGATGGCGGTCCTCGAGAAGCCGCTCGCCCGGGCGCACGACGAGATCGACATCGTCACGACGCCTGCCGGTGACCTCGTCGCGATGGTGCACTGCAACAACGGGGCGAGCGAGCTCGCGTCGTGGGTCGGCCTGTTCGAACGGTTCGCGGCCGTGGCGGGAGGCACGCTGAGCGCGGACGACGTCTTCGGCGCGCTGCTGCGGGAATCGTTGGATGCCGACCCCGACGCCGGCGGACTCCTCGCCTACAACCACCTCGCCGGCGAGCCGATCGCCGGACTCGCCGAAGGGCGCCCCCTGGTCGTGCGCACGCCTGACAGCCGCTTCACGCTCGCGAACTTCATGCGGGCGCAGGTGTACGGCGTGTTCGGCACGCTCGCGCTCGGGATGCAGGTGCTCGAGCGGGAGGGCGTCGAGCTGGACACCCTCTTCGCGCACGGCGGGATCTTCCGCACGGCCGGCGTCGCGCAGCGCTTCCTCGCCGGCGCGCTCAACACGCCCGTCGTCGTCGGCGCGACCGCGTCCGAGGGCGGCGCGTGGGGCATCGCGGTGCTCGCCGCCTATCTGTCGGCGGCCGACGACCTCGAGCTCGATCCCTATCTCCGCACCCGCGTCTTCGCCGACGCCGAACTTCACACCACGACCCCCGACCCGGAAGACGTCGCCGGATTCACCGCCTACCTCCATCGCTACCGCGGCGGACTGGCGATCGAATCTGCGGCGGTCGCCGCGCTCTGATCCCCGGCCGACTCGCCACGCGCCGACCACCCCATCACCGAGGAAGTACCCATGTCCCGTTCCCCTCTTTCCACCACGCTCGAGAACTACGAGGTGTGGTTCGTCACCGGCAGTCAGAATCTGTACGGCGAGGAGACGCTGCGCCAGGTCGCGGAGCAGTCGCAGGCTGTGGCGGCGGGTCTGGAGGGTCTGCCGGTGCGGGTGGTGTGGAAGCCGGTTCTGAAGGATTCGGAGGCGATTCGCCGTCTTGCGCTGGAGGTGAACGCGCGCGACGACGTGATCGGCGTGGTCGCGTGGATGCACACGTTCAGTCCGGCGAAGATGTGGATCGCGGGCCTGGACGCGCTGCAGAAGCCGTTGCTGCACCTGCACACGCAGGCGAATGTCGAGCTGCCGTGGGCGGAGATCGACTTCGACTTCATGAACCTGAACCAGGCCGCGCACGGCGATCGGGAGTTCGGGTACATCCAGACCCGGCTGGGGGTTGCGCGCAAGACCGTGGTCGGGCACGTGTCGAACCCTGCCGTGAAGCGGCAGGTCGAGGACTGGCAGCGGGCGGCGGCGGGGTGGGCGGCGTCCCGCACGCTCAAGCTCGCGCGGTTCGGTGACAACATGCGCTATGTCGCGGTCACCGAGGGTGACAAGACCGAGGCGGAGCTGCGCTTCGGGGTGCAGGTGAACACGTGGGGCGTGAACGAGCTCGCGGATGCCGTCGCCGCGGCATCCGCGGCGGACATCGACGCGCTCGTGCAGGTCTACCTCGACGAATACGACGTGGCGTCCGAGCTGGTTCCCGGCGGGGAGCGGCACCAGTCTCTCCGTGACGGGGCCGCGATCGAGATCGGGCTGCGGTCCTTCCTCGAGGAGGGCGGGTTCGGCGCGTTCACGACGAGCTTCGAAGACCTCGGCGCCCTCACGCAGCTGCCGGGGCTCGCCGTGCAGCGCCTCATGGCCGACGGGTACGGGTTCGGCGCGGAGGGGGATTGGAAGACCGCGATCCTCGTCCGGATCGCCAATGTGATGGGTGCGGGGCTCCCGGGCGGCGCGAGCCTGATGGAGGACTACACGTACGACCTCGTGCCCGGACAGGAGCGCATCCTCGGCGCGCACATGCTCGAGGTCTCCCCGTCGCTGACGACCGCCCGGCCGCGCCTGGAGGTCCACCCGCTGGGCATCGGCGGGAAGGATGACCCGGTCCGTCTCGTGTTCACCGCCGATCCGGGCCCGGCGCTGGTGGTCGCGATGAGCGACATGCGCGACCGGTTCCGGCTCGTCGCGAACGTCGTGGAGAACGTCGAGGCCCCGGATCTGCCGCAGCTCCCGGTCGGGCGGGCGATCTGGAAGCCCCAGCCCGACTTCGCCACGTCCGCCGCGTGCTGGCTCACCGCGGGCGCTGCGCACCACACGGTCATGACCACCGCGGCCGGCATCGAGGTCTTCCGCGACTTCGCCGACATCGCCCGCACTGAACTCGTCGTGATCGACGAGAACACCACGGTCCGCGGCTTCCAGAACGAACTGCGCTGGAACCAGGCGTACTACCGCCTCGCCCAGGGCTTCTGACCCCGCACGAAACACCCGATGAGAGGAAGGTCTCGCCGATGAGACAACCCGCCCCCCGCCGATCCGCACTGCGTCGCGGACTCGCCGGCGCCGTAGCCGGAGTGATGGCACTGACCGCGGTCGGGCTCGCCCCGTCCGTCGCGGTCGCCGCCGAACTCCCGGCGCCCACGGCGCATTACGACATGTCCCACGCGGGCACGCAGCTGCTGGACGTCTCCGGCAACGCGCGCCACGCCACCCTCACCGGCCTGACGGACGGCTCGTTCGCGAACGCGGGTGGAGACGACGTCCTCAGGTTCAAGGCCGACGGATACGCCGCGCTCCCGAAGGGGCTGGTCACCGGGACCGACAACAACTTCACCGTCGAGTACACCGTCTCCACCCAGACCGCCGCCGCGACGTTCGGCTGGGTGATCGGCGACGGCGTCGGCGCCTGGAACACCACGCAGCTCGGCAACCACATCTTCCTCGCCCCGCGCTCGTCGCAGAGCGGATACACGAACCAGGTCCTCGCGGCCATCCGCGTGAAGGACTCGGGCAACGGAGAGACCCGGCTGCCGGCCGGAGGCGGCCTGAACCCCGGCTTCACGACGCTCACGATGGTGGGATCGGGCAACACTCTCACGGTTTTCCGTGACGGAACGCAGATCTCCACCGTCACTCACACCCGCTCGCTCAGCTCCATCATCCCGAGCGGCAACGTGCTCGGATACCTCGGCCGCCCGCTCTACCAGGGAGACACGCTGCTGCGCGCCGACGTAGCGGATGTGAAGTTCTGGGATGTCGCGCTGACGCCGCAGGAAGTCGCCGCCAGCATGCCCACCGCTGAGCAGAAGACCGCCGCGACCGCCGCACTGCTGCGCGGCGACGTGCTCGCCACGATGCTGGGTGCCAACCCGTCGCTGGAGAGCGTGACGACGAACCTGAACCTGCTGTCGTCGGTGAACGGCGTCGCGCTCACGTGGTCTTCGTCCGACGCCTCGGTCATCTCGACAACCGGCGTCGTCTCGCGGGCCATCACCGCGAATACGCCCGTGACGCTGACGGCGACGAGCTCACTGGGCTCGACGCTGACATTCGAGGTCACGGTCGTCGCGCCGACGGTCGGCGCCGATCTCGACGCGATCGTGCTCTCCGAGCGCACCACCGAGAACTTGCCGCTCGCGACGAAGGGTGCCGTCAACGGTGCCGACATCGTGTGGCAGTCCTCAGATGCCGCTCTCGTGACTCCGACCGACCCGGCCTACGTCGCGCCGGCCGTCGGCTCCGCCGATCCGTTCCGTGGAGGTGGGCTGGTCGACCGCCCCGCGTATGGTGCAGGCGACCGCGAGGTGACGTTGACGGCCACCGCGACGCTGAACGGCCAGACTGCGCAGCGCACGTTCACCCTGACCGTCGCAGAACTCGGTCGCAGCGCGCCCGACGCCGGCTATGCCGCTGCGTACTTCAAGTCCGACTCGGACGAGAAGATCTACCAGGCGGCGACGAGCGGGAACGACTTCTTCACGTTCTCGCCGGTCAACGGAGGTCAGCCGACCGTGTCCTCCACGGCGGACACCACGGGCCTGCGCGATCCGTACATCCTCCGCTCGGCGAACGGCGACAAGTACTACATGATCGCGACCGACCTGTGCATCGGGTGCGGCACGGGTTGGGGTCCGGCACAGTCGAACGGCAGCCTGAAGATCGAGGTGTGGGAATCACCCGACCTCGTGAACTGGGAGCGTACGAACGGCGAGAACACCGGCATCACGATCAACCAGCCGGCGGCCGGCATGACGTGGGCGCCGGAGGCGTACTGGGACGACGAACTGCAGTCCTACGTCGTCTTCTTCGCGTCGCGCCTGTACTCCGACGCATCGCACTCGAACTCCGACAAGCTCTACGCGCGGATGTTCGCCGTGCTCACCCGCGACTTCCGCACGTTCACGTACCCGCCGGTCACCTGGCAGGACACCGGCTACGCGCGGATCGACTCCACCGTCACGAAGATCGGCGACTACTACTACCGGTTCACCAAGAACGAAGAAGGTGGTGCGGCGGACGGTCTCGAGGCCGGCAAGGACATCTTCCTCGAGCGCTCGACGGTGCTGACCGCGCCGACGACGCGCTCGAGCTGGACGGCCGACCCGACACAGACCTGGCAGCTCACCGACACGCGGATGACGACGCTGGAGACGGGCCAGGCCGGCGAGGGCCCTGAGATCGTCAAGCTCAATGAGGGCGACCCGAGCAACGCCGGCGACGGATACGTCTTCCTCGTCGACAACTACGGTGCCGGCGGCTATCGCGCGTTCGTCACGACCGGCGCGCAGATCGCGTCCAGCTCGCAGGCCGACCGGCTCTCGCAGCGCAGCACGTGGAACGTCCGGCCCGCGGGCGGTCTGCCGGCGAGTCCGCGTCATGGTTCCTTCGTGAGCGTTTCGAAGGCGGTTCTGGACGCCTTGCACGGCTGGACCGATGTCGCGGCGGTCGCTTCGACGACGACCGGCACGGCGGACGGATCACAGGTGACGGCGAAGGTCCAGGCCGCCGACGGCGGCGACGTCGTGGGCACCGTGACCTTCAGCGGCGGCGACTGGAGCCAGACCGTCCCGCTTGCCGACGGGGAGGCTCAGGCAGATGTGCCGGCGGGTGTCACATCGGTGACGGCCCACTACGACGGCTACGCCGACGGACTCGTCAGCCCGTCGACGTCGGCCGCGATCACCGTCGTCGGCGCACTCGACCTCTCCGCGACGGCATCCACGCGTTGCGTGAGCGGCAAGGTCGTCGAGGTCATCACCGTGCGCAACGCCGATGACGTGACGGCCAGCGTGACGGTCGCCGGCGCATACGGCTCGAAGACGGTCTCCATCGCGGCCGGCAAGAGCAGTGCGGTGAGCTTCACGACCCGCGCGGCGACGATCGAGCGTGACGTGATCTCGGCGACGGGCCAGTCGACGGACGGTCAGGCCCACACCTCGACGGTGACTGCGGTCGCCACGCGGTGCGGCTGAGCACGGACGGACTAAGGGGAGCCCACGAGCATCGTGCTCGTGGGCTCCCTCCGCGTGTCCGTACCTGCCGGGGCCGATCGCGATGACGTGCCGAAGTACTGCTGTCTGTGACGGCTGTCGGCGTGTCGCCGCACCTGGCGGCCCACACGCCCCAGGTGGCAGTGTTCTGGCACGCCCGGAGAGGGAACGGAGGTGAACGATCACGCGACGTCGGGCGGTGGTGGCCCGGACGGGTGGCGGAGACTCGGACTCCCGCAGCCCCGCGTCAGCGCGGAGCCGGACCGCTGCTGTCGCGCACGACGAGTTCCGTCGGGATCAGCACGGTGTCCTGCTGCACGGACGGGTCCTCGATCTGGGCGAGGATGCGCTCCATCGCCAGGCGGCCCACTTCGCGGAAGTTCTGGTGGACCGAGGTCAGCGGAGGCCAGAACGAGCGCGCTTCGTCCATGTCGTCGAAGCCGACGACGCTCACCTCGCCCGGGATGTCGCGTCCGAGCTCGTGCAGCGCGCGCATCGCGCCGAGGGCCATCTGATCGTTCGCCGCGAAGATCGCCGTCACTTCGGGACGCGCGCCGAGTTCGAGACCGAGGCGATACCCCGAGTCCGTCGTCCAGTCGCCGTAGCGCGGCTCGGGCGGCTCGATGCCGGCGGCCTCCAGCGTGTTCCGCCACGAATCCGCGCGGTGGGTCGCCGAGAAGGAGGAGCGGGGTCCCGCGATGTGCCAGACGTTGCGGTGGCCGAGGCTCAGCAGGTGCTCGGTCGCCTGGCGCGCCCCGAGCGCCTGATCGACGTCGACGACGGTGTAGTTCGCGCCCGCGTTCGAATCGATCACGACGACGGGCAGACCCGGAGGGAGGGAGATCTCGACCTGGTCGAGGAGCGCCGCCTCGAACACGATGATCACGCCGTCCACCGCCTGCTGGCTGAGCCTGCGGTACGCGCCCGACACCGCACCGAGGGTGGGGTCGGGGACGGGCATGAGGGTGACCGAATAGTCGGCGTTCGCCGCCTCGACGGCGATCGCGTCGAGCGTGCGGACGTTGCCGAGGGTCTCGAGCGTGAACATGATGACACCGACGGTCTGGAACCGTCCGGACTTCAGCGCCCGCGCGGCGCCGTTCGGGCGGTAGCCGAGGGCGCGCATCGAGGCGAGCACCTTCTCCCGCGTCGAGTCGTCGACGTTCTGCAGCCCGTTCGAGACGCGCGAGACCGTCTGTGCCGACACGCCTGCGTGGCGTGCGACGTCGGCCATCGAGGGCGCGCGACGCGCGGCATCCGTTCTGTCGTCGATCGTGCTCACGATCCTCCTGTCCTCGTCGATCATCCCACCCTTGCATGGTTACGCAAACATGTTATGCTCGGCTCGGACATGGTTACGCAAACATGATCCCTCGGTCGAAGAACGGACTGGACACATGACGACGGCGTCGGCACCCCCCGCACTGGCCGCTCGGCCGCGAGCGCCGCGGCGACGCGCGCGCCGCGACTGGCGGGGCTGGGCGTTCGTCGCCCCGTTCATGATCGTCTTCATCGCGGTGCTCGTCGCGCCCGTGGTGTACGCGCTCATCCTCACCCTCTTCCGGCAGCAGCTCGTCGGCGGCAACGCGTTCGTCGGACTGGCCAACTACGCCGAGCTCTTCCAGGACGAGAAGTTCTGGGAGTCGCTCGGCCGGGTCGTGCTGTTCCTGGTCGTGCAGGTGCCGATCATGCTGTCGCTGTCGCTGTGCGCGGCCCTCGCGATCGACAGCGCGCGACTGCACGGCGCGAGCTTCTTCCGCATCGGCCTCTTCCTGCCGTACGCGGTTCCGGGCGTCGTCGCGGCGCTCATCTGGGGCTTCATCTACGGCGACAAGTTCGGCCTCACCGCCTCGTTCAACGACCTCTTCGGCACCCAGTTCGCCCCGTTCAGTTCGGAGTGGATCCTCGCTTCGATCGGCAACATCGTCACGTGGGAGTTCATGGGCTACAACATGCTCATCTTCTTCGCCGCGCTGGAGGTCATTCCCGGTGAGCTCTACGAGGCCGCCGAGATCGACGGTGCGAGCCAGTTCCGCGTTGTCACGGACATCAAGATCCCGGCTCTGCGCGGCGCGCTCGTGATCGCCACCGTGTTCTCGATCATCGGAAGCTTCCAGCTGTTCAACGAGCCGAACCTGCTCAAGAGCCTCGCCCCGAACGTGATCAGCACGTACTTCACCCCGAACATGTACGCGTACAACCTGTCCTTCGCAGGACAGCAGTTCAACTACTCCGCCACCGTGGCGATCGTGATGGGGATCATCACCGCGACGATCGCCTACATCGTCCAGGTGCGCGGCTCACGACAGGACGCGAGCTGACATGGCCACCGACACCGCGACACTGCCCGCCGCCCGCAGGGCGAACCGCCACCGGCCCGCTCTCGTGCGCCGCGCGCCGAACCGCAAGCGGAAATCGATCGTCCTCACGATCGTCATGGCCGTCTTCCTCATCTACTCGATCGTCCCGCTCGCGTGGCTGCTCATCAACGCGACGAAGGATCAGGGCGATCTGTTCTCGAGCTTCGGGCTGTGGTTCGGCTCGGACTTCAACCTCTGGCAGAACATCGTCGACACGCTGACCTATCGCGACGGCATCTTCGTCCAGTGGTTCGGCAACACCCTGCTCTACGTCGTCGTCGGTGCGGGTGGCGCGACGCTGCTGGCGACGGTCGCCGGCTACGGCATGGCGAAATTCAACTTCCCCGGACGCCGCGCGGTGTTCGCCGTCGTGCTGGGCGCCATCGCGATCCCCGGCACGGCGCTCGCGGTCCCCACGTTCCTGATGTTCAGTCAGCTGGGTCTCACGAACACGCCGTGGGCCGTGATCCTGCCCTCGCTCATCAGCCCGTTCGGGCTGTACCTGATCTGGACGTACGCGGTGGACGCTGTTCCCACCGAGCTCCTCGAGGCGGCGCGCATGGACGGTTCGGGCGAGTTCCGCACGTTCTTCACGATCTCGCTGCGTCTGCTCGCCCCCGGGATCGTCACCGTCCTGCTGTTCGCGATCGTCGCCACCTGGAACAACTACTTCCTGCCGCTCATCATGTTGAGCGAGCCGACGTGGTACCCGCTGACCGTCGGTCTCGGCCAGTGGAGCGCGCAGGCGGTCGGGGTCGGCGCGCAGCCGATCTACAACCTGGTCATCACCGGATCGCTCCTGACGATCATCCCGATCGTCGTCGCATTCCTCTTCCTGCAGCGCTTCTGGCAGTCCGGCCTGAGCGCAGGAAGCGTCAAGGGCTAGTCCCTGTCCTACCCGGGCGTCCTGCCCACCGTTTCAACGAAGAAGTGAAAGGAAACGCATGTCCACCATCACACGCGCTCGCAGCGGCCGACTGGCCGCTGTGGCCACAGCATCCGCGCTCTCGCTCGGCCTGATCCTCTCCGGGTGCGCATCATCCGGCTCCGACGCCGGCGGCGAGGCCAGCGCAGACGCCCTCGATGCCGCACTCGAGGCCGGTGGGGAGATCACGTACTGGACCTGGACCCCGTCCGCTGAAGCGCAGGTCGCCGCGTTCGAGAAGGCGTACCCCAAGGTGAAGGTCAACCTCGTGAACGCCGGCACGAACACCGAGGAGTACACGAAGCTCCAGAACGCGATCACGGCCGGTTCCGGTGCACCCGACGTCGCGCAGGTCGAGTACTACGCCATCCCGCAGTTCGCGCTCGCGGACTCGCTCGTCGACCTCGCACCCTACGGCTTCGGCGACCTCGAAGACCTCTACACCCCCGGCCCGTGGGGCGCGGTGACCTCCGGTGAGAAGGTCTACGGCCTTCCGCAGGACTCCGGCCCGATGGCGATGTTCTACAACAAGACCGTGTTCGACCAGTACGGCATCGCGGTGCCGACGACGTACGACGAGTACGTCGCGGCCGCGGAGCAGCTGCACGCGGCGAACCCGAATGCCTACATCACGGCCGACACGGGCGACTCCGGCTTCGCCACCAGCATGATCTGGCAGGCCGGCGGGAAGCCTTTCCAGGCCGACGGCACCGACATCACGATCGACCTCCAGGACGAGGGCTCGAAGAAGTGGGCCGACAACTGGAACCGCCTCGTCGAGGGTGGACTGCTCTCCACGACCCCCGGCTGGAGCGACGAGTGGTTCAAGGGTCTCGGCGACGGCTCGATCGCGACCCTCCTGATCGGCGCCTGGATGCCCGGCGTCCTGGAGTCCTCCGTGGCGGACGCCGCGGGTGACTGGCGCGTCGCGCCGATGCCCACGTACGACGGCACTCCGGTGACCGCCGAGAACGGCGGCGGTGGACAGGTCGTGCTCAAGCAGAGCAAGAACCCGGCCCTCGCGGCGGCGTTCCTGAAGTGGCTCAACTCGGACCCCGAGTCGATCAAGGTCTTCCTGGAGTCCGGCGGATTCCCCGCCACGACCGCCGAGCTGGAGTCGCCCGAGTTCCTCGGCTACGAGTCGGAGTACTTCGGTGGGCAGAAGATCAACGAAGTGCTCGTGGATGCCGCGAAGAACGTGCCGTCCGGCTGGCAGTACCTGCCCTACCAGGTGTACGCCAACAGCATCTTCGGCGACACCGTCGGCCAGGCCTACAAGAACAACTCGGACCTGAACGAGGGCCTCACCGCGTGGCAGGAGCAGCTGGTCGACTACGGCAACCAGCAGGGCTTCACCGTCAAGTAGACCGATCGGGGCGGTGACGCACCCTGATCTCCGAGGGGCGGCGGCCGGCGGCCGTCGCCCCTCCCCAACCCACCCGAAGGACTCCCCGTGCTCGACGCCCGCATCACCATCGACCCCGCGGACACGATCGCTCCCGTGAACCGCCGCCTGTTCGGCACGTTCGTCGAGCACATGGGCCGGAGCGTCTACCAGGGCATCTACGAGCCCACGCACGCCACCGCTGACGAACGCGGCTTCCGCCGCGACGTGCTGGAGCTCGTCCGCGAGCTCGGCGCGAGCACCGTCCGCTATCCCGGGGGCAACTTCGTCTCGGGTTACCGCTGGGAGGACGGCGTCGGCCCGCAGGACGAACGCCCGGTCCGGCTGGATGCCGCGTGGCACGCCACCGAGACGAACCGGGTCGGACTGCACGAGTTCGCAGCCTGGGCGGCGGATGCGGATCTCGAGCTCATGTACGCCGTCAACCTCGGCACGCGTGGCGTGCAGGATGCCGCCGACGTCCTCGAATACGCCAACCACCCCGGCGGCACCGCGCTGTCGGAGCGGCGCCGAGCCCACGGCGCCGACGAGCCGTTCGGCATCCGTCTGTGGTGCCTCGGCAACGAGATGGACGGTCCGTGGCAGATCGGCCACAAGACCGCGGACGAGTACGGGCGCCTCGCCGCTGAGACCGCGCGACTCATGACCTTCATCGACCCGACGATCGAGCTGGTCGCAGCCGGCAGCTCCAACGCGGAGATGCCCACGTTCGGCGAGTGGGAGCGCACGGTGCTGCGCCACACCGCCGGCCTCGTGCACCACATCTCGCTGCACGCCTATTACGAGGAGCACGACGGCGATGCCGAGAGCTTCCTCGCGTCCGGCAGTGCACTCGATCGCTACATCGACACGGTCGCGACGATCATCGACGAAGCGGGCGCCGGGCCGCACAGTGCGCACCCGGTCGGCATCAGCGTCGACGAGTGGAACGTCTGGTACCAGAGCCGCTGGAATGACGTGGACAAGGACGCCGTGCTGACCGGCGGCTGGCCGGAGCACGCCCGGCTCATCGAGGACACCTACTCGGTGACGGATGCCGTCGTGGTCGGTTCGCTGCTGAACTCGCTCCTGCGCCACAGCGACCGGGTGAGCATGGCCAACCTCGCGCAGCTCGTGAACGTCATCGCGCCGATCCGCTGCGAGCCGGACGGGGCCGCCTGGCGGCAGAGCACCTTCTTCCCCTTCCAGCGCGCCGCAGCTCTCGCCGCGGGACGCGTCGTCGCGTGCGCCGTGGACGCCCCCGACGTCGTGACGTCGCGGTACGGCTCCACGCTGTCGGTGGATGCCGCCGCCACGGTGACCGACGACGGCCGCATCCGCGTCTTCATCACGAACCGCTCGACCTCGGACGCCGCCGACCTCGAGCTCCGCGTCGCCGGGGGAGCGGCATCCGTCGCCCTCACGCGCGCCGAGACCCTTTCGATTCCGGACGGTGGCGACCGCTTGACCGTGAACACCGCACAAGCCGCCCCGATCGGCATGGTGCCGTTGCCGGGCGGGGTCGTGCATCACGGCGGCGACGCGGTGACCCTGACCGTGAATCTGCCGGCCCTGTCGTGGTCGGTCATCGAGCTCTCCCCGGTCGAGGAGGCCGCACATGTCTGACTTCCGCATCGGGTCCGAGCATTTCGAGCTCGACGGCGCACCGTTCCAGATCCTCTCCGGGGCGCTGCACTATTTCCGCGTCCACCCCGACCAGTGGCGGGATCGGATCCGCAAAGCCCGTCAGATGGGCCTGAACACGATCGAGACCTACATCGCGTGGAACGCGCACGCTCCGAGCGAAGACGTCTTCGACCTGAGCGGTGGCCTCGACCTCGGGCGCTTCCTCGACGACGTGGCCGCCGAGGGGATGCACGCGATCGTGCGCCCGGGTCCGTACATCTGCGCGGAGTGGACGAACGGCGGCCTCCCCGGATGGCTCTTCACCTCGGGCACCGTCGGCGTGCGTCGGGACGAGCCGCAGTACCTCGCGGCGATCGAGCGCTACATGCGCCAGCTCGCGCCGGTGCTCGAGCCCCGCCAGATCGACCGCGGTGGCCCGATCATCCTCGTCCAGATCGAGAACGAGTACGGGGCGTACGGCTCCGATCCCGTGTACCTCGAGAAGCTCGTCGCGATCAATCGCGCGATCGGACTCACCGTGCCCTTCACGACGGTCGACCAGCCGCACCCGGACATGCTCGAGAACGGCAGCATCCCGGGACTGCACAAGACGGCGTCGTTCGGCTCACGCTCGACGGAGCGTCTCGCGACCCTCCGCGCGCATCAGCCCACCGGTCCGCTCATGTGCTCGGAGTTCTGGGACGGCTGGTTCGACCACTGGGGCGCGCACCACCACACCACGACCGTCGAGCAGTCCACGCGCGACCTCGAAGACCTGCTCGCGGCCGGCGCGTCCGTCAATCTCTACATGTTCCACGGCGGCACGAACTTCGGCTTCACGAACGGCGCGAACGACAAGGGTGTCTACCAGCCGCTCATCACGAGCTACGACTACGACGCTCCGCTCGACGAGGCGGGCGACCCGACCGCGAAGTACTGGGCGTTCCGTGACGTGCTGAAGCGGTACACGACGGTGACGGATGCCGGCATCCCGGCGCCGGCTGCGGAAGCGCCCACGCCTGTCGGCGCGTTCGACCGCGTCGCCGCTCTCGCGGACATCCTCGACGTGCTCGGATCCTGGCAGGCTCATCGGACCCCGCCGACGATGGACCACCTCGGGATCTTCGAGGGCTTCGTGCTGTACCGCGCCGAGATCGAGGTCTCTGGGCCCGCGGTGCTCGAGATCGGCGAGGTCAGGGACCGCGTCCTGGTGAGCCTGAACGGCGCGCCCGTCGGAGTCCTCGCCCGGGATCACCACGACCGCCGGCTGGCTCTCCCCGCCGACGCGCGGGGGACGCTGGACCTGCTCGTCGAGGACCAGGGGCGCGTGAACTACGGCGAGCGCATCGGCGAGCACAAGGGGCTCATCGGGACCGTCCGGGTGCAGGGCGAGCCGGTGCTCGGGTGGCAGGTGCTGCCGTTGCACCTCGGCGACGTCGCACCGATCCAGCGCGCCCTGGCCGGATCGGCCGCCGTCGCGCCGGATGCCCTGAGCGGTCCCGTCTTCGCGCGGGCGTCCTTCACGCTCGACGAGGCCGCCGATCTGTTCCTCGACACCCGGGAGTGGGGCAAGGGGGCGGCGTGGATCAACGGGCACCCGCTCGGCCGGTACTGGTCCCGCGGTCCGCAGCACACGCTCTACGTGCCCGCGCCCATCCTGCGCGCCGGAGACAACGAACTCGTCGTGTTCGAGCTGCACGCCGCGGCGGCCGAAGTGCGGTTCGCCCCGAGACCGGATCTCGGGCACACCGACTTCTGAGTCGTCAGAGCGATCGGACGCGCAGCCACGCGTAGCCGTGCGGCTGGAGGGCGAGGCCGTGCGTCAGGTCGACCTCGTCTCCCGTGACGACATCGATCGCGTCGGCGAGGAAACCGCTCAGGGTGCGCGGATCGATGAGCGCCAGGTCGTCCCCGACGTTCGCGAGCACGAGGATCAGCGCATCGCGGCCGGGCCGCTGGAATCCGAGCACGGCCGGGTGCTTCGCATCGAAGCCGATGAGCTCGCCGCCGGCGAATTCGGGCGTGCCCTGCCGCGCGCGGATCAGGTCGGTCAGACCCCGGAACACGCGGCCCGCGTCGGTGGCGGCATCCGACCGCTCCGCATAGCGCTGCTGCGGGCGCTTCGGCCGGTGCACCCACCGGCTGTCGCCCGCCGTCGCCTCGTCGTCGACGTAGGAGTAGTCGTTGAGCTGCGCGACCTCGTCGCCGAGGTAGAGCAGCGGAACCCCGCCGGTGGACAGTGCGATCGCGTGCGCGAGGACCACGCGGTCCACACCTCCGGCATCCCGCGCCTCGATCCCCGCGAGCGAGGCCGTCGTCCCCGTGATGCGGGCGTCTCCGGTCTTGGGGTTCTCCTGGAAGGGCACGCCGCGGGCGAAGCTGCCGGGAAAGCGCCCCACGTAGAAGTCGTTGAGGAACCGGCGATGCGAGAACCCGTCGATGCCGAACTCGGCGGCATCCTCGTCAGCGAACGTCCAGCCGATGTCGTCGTGGCTGCGCACGTAGTTGACCCACGCGGTGCCGGCGGGCAGAGCGTGGCGACGCTCGAGCGCCTGCTGCAGCAGGCGCGGGTCGCGGGTCGCGAGCGCCTCCCACGTGAGCGCCATCTGCAGCGGGTTGTACGACAGCTGGCACTCCTGGAGCGACACGTACTCGACGACCTCGTCGGGGTGCACGATCGCCTCGGACTTGAACAGCAGGCTCGGCGCGGCCATCCGCAGCACCGCGTTGAAGGCCCGCAGCAGCAGGTGCGCCTCGGGCAGTGATTCGCACGCCGTGCCGAGCTGCTTCCAGATGAAGGCCACGGCGTCCATCCGGAGGATCTCCACGCCCTGGTTCGCGAGGAACAGCATCTCCCCGGCCATCGCGCGGAAGACCGCGGGGTTGGCGTAGTTGAGGTCCCACTGGAAGTGGTAGAACGTCGCCCAGATCCATCGCCCGTCGGGTAGCTGCACGAAGCTGCCCGGATGATCGTCCGGGAAGATCTCCCGCACCGTCTTCTCGTACTCGTCCGGCATCGTGCGGTCGGGGAAGATCAGGTAGAAGTCCTCGTAGCCGGGTTCTCCCGCGACGGCCTTCTTCGCCCACTCGTGCTCGTTGCTCGTGTGGTTGAAGATGAAGTCGACCACGAGCGAGATGCCGGCCAGGCGCAGGTCCGCCGCGAGCGAGGCCAGGTCGTCCATCGAGCCGAGCGCGGGGTTCACGTGCCGATAGCTGGAGACCGCATAGCCGCCGTCGGAGTTGCCCTCGGGACTCTCGAAGAGCGGCATGAGGTGCAGGTAGGTCAGACCGAGCTCCTGGAAGTACGGGATCTGCTCGCGCACCCCCTGCAGATCGCCGGCGTAGCGATCGACGTAGCAGACGCCGCCGAGCATCTGGTTCGACAGGTACCACTCCGGATTCTGCTCGCGCAGGTCGTCACGCGCCTTGAGCTCGAGCGGGCGGGCGTTCCACGAGGCGGCCGCCTCGGCGACGACCGCCGCGAGCTGCTCCAGTCCGTCCTCGCGGGTGCCGTAGAGCTGGACGAACAGCGGATGCAGCGTCGGGAAGTGCTCGGCGAAGCGACGCGCGAACGCGGCATCGGGTTCTCCGGCGGCTCCCGCGGCCAGGCGGCGGACTTCGTCGATGTCGCTCGTCCACTCGGCGGTGAGTCTCGGCATGGGGCTCCCTTTTCGCGACGCTGTTGCCTGCACTCACTTTAGGGCTGACAGACTGTCGATGACGGATGCCGAGGGGGCGCTCATGCGGTTGGTTCAGGTGGCGCAGCGCGTGGAGGATCTCGACCGCGCAGCGGACTTCTACACGGTGCTGCTGGAGACTGCTCCCACCGCGCGGTTCGATGACGCCGGACTGGTCTTCTTCGATCTCGACGGGGTGCGGCTCCTGCTCGATCGCAATGCGCCGGCCGGTCTGCTGTACCTGCAGGTCGACAACGTGCACGAGTCCCTCGAGCGTCTCGAGGGACTGGCCGAGGTGATCTCACGCCCGCACGTGATCTTCACTCACGACAGCGATCTGCTCGGCCCCGTCGGGCATGAGGAGTGGCAGGCGTTCGTCCGAGACTCCGAGGGCAACGCCGTCGGCCTGGTCGCGTTCCAGCGCGGCTGAGCCGCCGTTCGCCGCCCTGTCGTCCGGCCCTCTTCGCCGTGAGCGAACGGCTGGCACTCTCCTGCCTCGAGTGCTAATCTCAGCGTAGTTGAGTCATACCGACTCAACTCTCAGAACCCTCCGGAGCAGCATCCGGACGACGACAAAGGAGTGAATCATGGCCACCTACGACCCGTTCCGTGAACTGGACCGCTTCGCGTCGACGCTGTTCGACCCGCGCCGCGGTCCGCGACGGATGCCGATGGACCTGTACCGGGACGGCGACCACTACGTCCTGACCGCCGATCTTCCGGGCATCGATCCGGGCTCGGTCGACATCGACGTGGACGGCCAGCTGCTCACGATCCGTGCCGAGCGCACCCTGACCGCGGGCGACGGCGTGAAGTGGATCACCCGCGAGCGCGAGGCCGCGAGCTTCCTGCGGCAGCTGAACCTCGGCCAGGGCATCGACACCGAGCGCATCTCCGCGACGTACAGCAACGGCGTGCTGAGCGTGACGATTCCGGTGAGCGAGAAGGCGAAGCCGCGCAAGATCGAGGTGTCCACGGATGCCGAATCCCCGGTGATCCGCGCCCACGAGAGCGCCGACGCGCCTCAGCCGGTCGAGCAGTAAGCCCGGACCGCATGACGATGCCCCCGGACCTCGCGGTCCGGGGGCATCGTCGTCCACGGCTGACTTGTCGCCGTTGAACGCGTCCTTCACGTTCTCGCCCGCCTGCTTGACGCCTGCCTTGGCCTGCTCGGCCTTGCCCTCCGCGACGAGCTTGTCGTTGTCGGTCGCCTTGCCGATGGCCTCCTTGGCCTTGCCGGTCAGCTCTTCGGCCTTGTTCTTGATGTCGTCTCCGATGCCCATGGCATCTCCTTCGTTGTGGTGATGAGGGCCCGACCGACCCCGCGCGATTCCGCCCGTGACGTGGCGGGCCGCGTCGCCGACCGGTTGCTCGAGAGCACCCGGAAGATGACACCGTCATCCGCATCCAGGTCGCGCGCATCCAGTAGTCGACGAGCCGGCGGCGTAGCCTGGAGCGTGTGAGCGCATACGTCTCGGCGTTCGAGCTGTTCTCCATCGGAGTAGGACCCTCGAGCTCCCACACGGTCGGCCCCATGCGGGCGGCCCACGATTTCGCGACCCGTCTGCGCGAGGCGCGACTGCTCGATCGCGTCACACGGGTGACCTGCACCCTGTACGGGTCGCTCGGCGCGACCGGCATCGGACACGGCACCCCCGACGCGGTCGTCGCAGGCCTGCGCGGGCTCTCGCCCGAGACCGTCGAGCCCGCAGAGGTCCGCGCGGCGTGGACCGACTGGACGGCGGGCGAATCGCTCCTGTTGGCCGGCACGCACGCGGTGCCGTTCGAGAAGGCCGACATCACGTTCGCGCCGCGCACCCGCCTGCCCGGGCATCCCAACGCGATGACGCTCGAGGCCTGGGGGGCGGATGCCGCACCCCTGGCGGCGGACACCTACTACTCCGTCGGGGGCGGGTTCATCCGGCGCGAGGGCGAGCCGCCGCGCGTCGCCGCACACGCGTATCCGCTCGCGTTCGACAGTGCGGAAGCGCTCATCGCGCTGTGCGACGAGCGCGGCATCACGATCGCCGAAGCCGCACGCATGAACGAGGAGGCGCTGCGGTCGGACGAGGAGATCGCCGAGGGGCTGGACCGCATCTGGGACACCATGGCCGCGTGCGTGGAGGCGGGCCTGCACTCGGACGGCGTGCTTCCCGGGATGCTGCGCGTCAAACGCCGCGCGGGCGCGATCCGTGCGCAGCTCGAGGACGCGGAGGCCGGCGGCCACCGCGAGCTCCCGGGCGAGTGGCTGGGCGCGTTCGCGCTCGCCGTGAACGAGGAGAACGCCGCCGGCGGACGGGTCGTCACCGCTCCCACGAACGGAGCGGCCGGCATCCTCCCCGCCGTCGCGATGTACTGGTGGCGTTTCCTCGCCGACTCCGGGCTGGGTGTCGGCAACGCGGTGACGCCGCACGGCGAGCTCGTCGGAAGCGCCCTGCTCGGCTTCGCCGCCCGACAGCAGCTCGGGCCGGTGGTTCCCGACGTCGTGGACGAAGAGCTCGTCGCCGAGGCGAACCGCCGGCGCGGCATCCGTCGGTTCCTCCTCACGGCGACCGCGCTGGGGTCGCTGTTCAAGGCGAACGCGTCGATCTCGGGCGCCGAGGGCGGGTGTCAGGCCGAGGTCGGGTCGGCGTGCGCGATGGCGGCGGGCGGGCTCACCGCGGTGATGGGCGGCACGAACCGGCAGATCGAGAACGCCGCCGAGATCGCGATGGAGCATCACCTGGGGCTCACGTGCGATCCGGTCGGCGGACTCGTGCAGATCCCGTGCATCGAGCGCAACGCGATCGCCGCGTCGACGGCCGTGACCGCCGCCCGCCTCGCGCTGCGCGGCGACGGCAGTCACTACGTCTCGCTCGACGCCGTCGTCGAGACGATGCGTCAGACCGGGATCGACATGTCCACGAAGTACAAGGAGACCAGCGAGGGCGGCCTCGCGGTGAACGTCATCGAGTGCTGAGCGCCGGGCGTTCGGTGGGCCGGATGCGTCGCATCCATCGGGCGGTCGCCTCGGATGGTGTCCACCGAGTTCGCGGTGCAGGGCGCAAGTGGACGCATTGTGCGTTGACGTCGGCGCCGTGTCGACGGATGCCGTCCACCGAGTCAACGCGCGGTGCGCGGCTCCGGTCCGGAGCGCCATCCCGCGCGCACGAGCGCGGCACGGATCCTCGCGACGGCCGGCTCCGGGGTCGGGTAGACATGCCGGCCGGTGAATCGCAGAACGTTCCAGCCGAGCTCGACGCAGCGGGCGTGCTTCTCGATGTCGCGGTCCCACTGGGCACGACTCACACGGTGGTGGTCTCCTTCGAACTCGATCAGGATCATCCATCGGGGATACGCGAGCTCTGTGAAGCCGATCATCGCACCGCTCGGATCGAGGACGTCGAAGTCGAGCGCCGGTTCGGGTAACCCCGCTCGGGTCGCAGCGAGACGGAGCTGCGTCTCCGGCGGTGACATGCTCCCGGCCCGGATGTGGGGAAGCGCCTGGCGGAGCTTCTCCACCCCGGTTCTCCTGCCCGCGGTCGCCGCCGCGGCGAGCTGATCGAGTGTCGCCAGACCCGAACCGGGCGCGCCCTTGATCGCGTTCCTGCCGCGGGGCTGGTGCACGATCGCATCGCCGACGATGATCAGCTCGTCCACGGTCAGCTCCTCCGCGAGCTGGGCCCAGGTGGTGGCCGGACTCGTGACGCGCCGTCCGCCGACCTCGCGCACCGAGAGCAACTCCCCGGCGAGCCGGTGTGTCCGGACGCCGGAGACGCGTGGGCCGCGCCGTGGAAGGCGGACGCCCACATCGATCGGCCGCTCACCCCGCGTGCCGGTCGGACTCGATCGGGATTCCATGCGGAGCACGCGCAACGGCAGCGGCAGGCCCCAGATCGCGGCGGCGGTGACGTGGCAGAAGAACGCCTCTTCGGACATCACCGTGCCGTACGCGTGCGCTGTCGATACCAGCCGGGCAGTCGCGATCCGTGCGTACGCTGCCGTCGGAGAGTCGTCGTGGTCCTGCGGAACCTCGTCCGGCGGTCGCAGACGCCGCACTCCGCTGAAGGGCGACTCCAGGTCTCGCGCGCGGAGGCGCGCGCCGGTCACGCCGGCCTCGCGCGCTGCGCGCACCGAGAATGTGTCGCCGAGCGGTGGGGGAAGCGGTGACGGGCGGCGCGGCATCCCCTCACCCTTCCCCTGGGCCGGCCCCGTCGGGGCGAGCCGGACGAAGCGGTGCAGAAACCGCAGCGGCACGGGAGTTGGGGAGGAACGGCCCGGAGTTCGGTGGACGCCATGCGCTGCGCACTCGCGACCGAAGGGGCGAATTCCGCCCACCGAAGCCCGGGGTGCGGCCGCTCGGTGGACCTGATCTGCGGTCCGTGAAGCGCGGATGCCGCGCATCGTGTCCAGCGAAGGGCCAGCCCCCGGACCTCAGCCCCCGGCGCGCCGCCCCCGTCGTACGCGGGCGACGGTCTCGGCCGCTGCGGTGAGCGCGAGCACCGCGGCGACCGCGAGGGACTCGCCGAGGGCGTCGAGGACGAGGGCGGCCGGGATGAGCAGCAGGATGCCGACCAGGCCCGCGATCTGCGCACGGACCCATCGATGCTCGAGCACCCGGCGGAACAGAAGTGTCCCCACGAGGAACAGGAGAGGTCCGCCGAGGGTGACCACGGTCGCTGGCACATCGTGCTCGTGCGGGTGGCCGAGGGCCTCCTTGTCGCCGACGCTCAGCAGGACGATCCCCGCCACGATCGCGAGGTGGATCCACGTGTAGGCCGTCCGCACGAGACGACCGGGCGCGGGCGACGCGTCGATCGCCTCCGCGCCGATGCGCTCGCCGTGATCGAAATAGATCCACCACGCGGATGCCGCCGCGACGAATGCCGCGATCATCGCGGCGATGCTCTCGGGCGAGGACTCCGTGGCGACGAACGCGAAGCCGGTGACCAGGAGCCCCTCGCCGAGCGCGATCAGCACGAACAGGGCGGTGCGCTCCGCGATGTGCGGACCCGAGACGTCCCACGCGGCCAGATCCACGCGCCCTCGGCCGGGCACCGGGTACCCCAGCATCGTCCCGACCAGCTCGACGCCGAGCGCTGCGGCCCAGAGCGGCAGCTGCAGCGACAGGGGAGCCAGCGCGCCGCCGATCCACAGCACGGCACCCGCCGAGAGCCAGACGAGGATGCGCGTGAAGTCCTGCGAAACCGCCGCGCCGTGTCGCCGCGTCGCCCAGACCATGAACGCGGTCCGGCCGAGCTGGAGCACGACGTAGGCGACCGCGAACGTCCACGCCCGATCGCCGAAGGCCTCCGCGATCGCGACGCTCATCACGAACGAGACGAACGCGAGGGCGACCACCGCGCCGCGCACCGGGAGCTTGACCGGATCGAGCCAGTTCGTCACCCACGTCGTCGAGACCCATGTCCACCACAGCGCGCACACCATGATCACGCCCTCGAGGGCGCCGAGCGGGGTCTGGTTCTCGTAGAGGTAGGCGGAGAGCTGCGTCAGCGCGAAGACGAAGACGAGGTCGAAGAACAGCTCGACGTACGTCACGCGGTCGGCCCGCGACGAGTCGGCCGGCCGCAGCACATCGCGCCGCATCCCGAAGGTCATGCCTCATCCTGGCACCGTCCCGGGCCGTGGACGCGGATGCCGCCGCCGGTCGCTGCGGCACCCGGTCTAGGCTGACCGCATGCCCGAGTTCGTGGTGCCGACCCCCCGGCGTCGCGGTCGCCCGAAGGGCGGCGAGTCGGACGCACAGGACCGCATCGTCTCAGCCGCGGTCGATGAGTTCGGAGAGCTGGGCTACGACGGTGCGACCATGCGCGGCATCGCGGCGCGAGCCGGCGTGGACGCCGCGCTCGTCCATCACTACTTCGGCACGAAGGCGGATCTCTTCACGCAGGTGGTCGGTGCGCCGATGCGTCCCGACCTGGACATCCCGCAGCTTCTGGAGGGACCCGACGACGAACTCGGCGAGCGGATCGTCCGCTACGTCCTCGAGGCGTGGGAGCACCCCGATGTGCGCACGCGCGGCATCACGCTGCTGCGCGCCGGGATCGGCAACCGCCTCACGACCCCGTTGCTCGCCGGGTTTCTGCGACGCGAACTGATCGGGCGCATCGCGCGCCGGCTCCAGGTCCCCGATGCCGCCCTCCGCGCCTCCCTCGTGGCCAGTCAGATCGCCGGACTGCTCATCGCCCGCCACGTGCTGCAGCTGCCGGCCCTCGCCTCCGCCGACGTCGACGAGATCGTCCGGCGTGTCGGCCCCGCAGTCCAGGCTTATCTCACCAGCTGACGCCCCTCACGGCGTGCCGCGCAACCGAACGGAGGAAGTATGTCCTTTCAGGCATACCTCGACAACATCGAAGGCAAGACCGGGCTCACGCCGCGGGAGTTCGTCGCCCTCGCGGACGCCCGAGGCTTCGGACCCGGAACGAAGGCCGGCGAGATCATCGCGTGGCTCGCGGAGGACTACGGTCTCGGTCGCGGCCATGCCATGGCACTCGTGCGCGTGATCACCAAGGGCGATCGGATCGACGCGAAGCACGTGGGCTCCGGCGGCACGCACAGCGACGCGACGGACACACTCTGGCTCGACGGCAAGGCGAGCAACCCCGCCGGCTGACGCGCGCGGGTCTTGACGCGCCGCGCACGCGGCGCGATATTCATCGCATGATGAATATCGAGGATGCCGCGCTGTCGGCGTCGGCTGATGTGGCGGTGAGCGTGCGCGGGCTGCGCGTGACGCGGGGCCGTACGGTCGTGTTCGACGGCCTGGACCTCGCGATTCCCCGAGGCCGCATCACCGGCATCCTCGGTCCGTCGGGATGCGGCAAGACCACGCTGATCCGATCGATCGTCGGGGTGCAGAGGATCGCCGGGGGAGACGTCGAGGTTCTCGCAGAGCCGGCCGGCTCCGCGCTGCAGCGGCACCGTGTGGCTTACGACACCCAGGCGGCGTCGGTGTACGACGACCTCACGGTCCGTCAGAACCTGACATATTTCGCCCGCCTCATCGGAGCGCCCCGCAGCGACATCGCGCGCGTCATCGCCGAGGTGGGCCTCGCGGATCAGGCGGACCAGACGGTCGCCTCCCTCAGCGGTGGGCAGAAGAGCCGGGTGTCCCTCGCGGTGGCGATGCTCGGCTCGCCCGCGCTGATCGTGCTCGATGAGCCGACGGTGGGGCTGGATCCGGTCCTGCGCGCCGAGCTGTGGGCGATCTTCCGCTCGCTCGCCGACCGTGGCGCGACGCTCATCGTGAGCAGTCACGTCATGGACGAAGCCGTCCGCTGCGATCGCCTGATCCTGTTGCGGGCCGGTCGCGTCATCGCCGACACCACGCCGGAGTCCCTGCTGGCCGACACGGGCACCTCCGACCCGAACGCGGCCTTCCTCGCGCTCATCGCCGGCGCGGACGACGGCGATCGGCATCCACCCAGCCGGCGTTCGCGCCGGAGCGGAGGGCGGTTGTGAACGCCGCACGCACGCTCTCCACGGCGGGCCGCGTGCTCCGTCAGCTCAGCCACGACCCGCGGTCGATCGCGCTCATGCTCGTGGCGCCGAGCTTGCTGGTGGGACTCTTCGCGTGGCTCTTCAGCGAGCAGGCCGGAGTGTTCGATCAGTTCGGCGGGGCGATCCTCGCGCTCTTCCCCTTCATCGTGATGTTCCTCATCACCTCGATCACGACCCTGCGCGAACGCCGGTCGGGAACGCTCGAGCGGCTCATGACGACACCGCTCGGAAAGGCCGACTTCATCGTCGGGTATGCGCTGGCGTTCGGTCTGGCAGCGACCGTCCAGGCGGTGATCACCGTCGCCTTCGCCGTCCTCGCGTGCGGTTTGGACGTGCAAGGGCCGGTCTGGCAGCTCGGACTGGTCGCGGTCGTCGACGCGGTGCTCGGGTCCGCCCTCGGCCTTCTCGCGAGCGCTTTCGCGCACACGGAGTTCCAGGCCGTGCAGTTCATGCCTCTGCTCGTGTTCCCGCAGATCCTGCTCGGCGGGCTGTTCATGCCGCGGGACGAGATGCCCGCCGCGCTGTACGCGATCTCGGACTGGCTGCCGCTGAGCTACGCCATCGACGCGGTCAATGCCGTCACGGCGGGCGACGAAGGTGCGGATCTGATCCGACCCATCCTGATCGTGGCGGCGTTCGCGGTCGGGTCGCTCGTCGTGGCGGCGCTCACTCTGCGGCGGCGAACCGACTGACCTCAGCAGCCCGCGGGTCGGGACCGCAGCTTCGCGGTGAGATCGCGCAGCTGCGCGAGCTCTTCGTCGCTCAGCAGCGACATCCGGTCGGCGATCGAGCGACCGTGGGCGGAGGCGACACGGCGGAAGGCGCCTGCGCCTTCCGCGGTGGCGCGGACGAGTGCGCCGCGGCCGTCCTCCGGGTCCGCGCACTTCGTCACGAGTCCGCGCGCGGCCATCCGGTCCACGAGGCGGGAGACGCTCGGCTGGCTGATCAGCATGTTGGCCGTCACGTCGCGCAGGCGCGCGGTCATCCCGTCGCCGCGCGTCACGGTGAGCAGCACGTCGTACTCGGCCTGCGACAGACCCGTGTCGTCGAAGTCGCACGCGATCTCGGTGAACACCTCGTGCTGCGCGCGGAACAGGCTCTCCCAGGCATCGATCGCCAGTCGCCGGTCGCTCATGGCACCACTGTAAGACAAGCGGCCCGTTCTAGGCTGGCCCTCATGGGGCAGAAGATGTGGCGCGCACTGGTCGCGCTGGTCGCGTTGGCGGTCCTCCCGATCGCCGTGCTCACCGCGTGCACGGTCAGTTTCGGCGATGAAGAGAGCACCGCTGTCTCGACGAACGTGAACGACTTCTCCTTCGACAGCCTGGACGTGCAGTACACGCTCGGTCGGACGGACGACGGCACGAGCACACTGCTCGTCGAGGAGACCTTCGTCGCCCGCTTCCCGGACTACGACCAGAACAGGGGCATGCGGCGCAGCATCCCCGATTCGTATCTCGATGCTCCGCTGAACCCGCGCCTCATCTCGATCACCGACGGGGAGGGCAACCCGCGCGCGTCCGAGACCGCGTCGGAGGACGGGATGTTCTCGATGACCTCGCGCGCCGACGACTACGTCCGCGGCGTGCAGACGTACGTCTTCACCTACGAGCTCGAGAACGTCGCGCGGTACTTCTCCGACACCGGTGTGGACGAGTTCTACTGGGACGTCAACGGCACCGAGTGGCAGCAGGACTTCGGGCGGGTGACGGTGCGGCTGATCGTCCCGCCGGATCTGGCGGACTCCCTCGCAGGAGGGCAGGCCTGCTACCTCGGCTACCAGGGGTCGGGGGACACGTGCGGACTGTCCTCGGATGCCGCCCCCGACGGCGCGGTGACGTTCGAGGCGACCGCCGCGCCGGTGCCGGCGTATCAGACCATGACGATCTCCGTCGCTTTCGCGCAGGGCACGTTCGCGCCGTTCGACGACTCCTACCTCGCCTCGCCGTGGGGCTGGGTGAACGGCTTCGCGGCGCTCGCGGCGCTCGCCGCGCTCGTCTTCGCGATCGCGACGCGCGTCCGACGCCTGAGCGACGAGCCCGGACGGCCGACGATCATCGCGGAGTACACGCCGCCTCCCGGCATGGACGCGCTGGAGAGCGCGGTGCTGCTCGGCAAGACGTCGAAGGCGATCCCGGCCGAGGTCCTCGAGCAGGCGGTGGTGGGCAGCATCCGGATCGTCGAGGGGGAGCGGAAGCTGTTCGGCGGCGTCAAGCTCAAGGCGCAGCTCGTCGACCCGTCGCGTGCGGACGGCGACGGCCGGGCGCTGCTGGCGGGGCTCTTCCCCTTCATGGAGCCCGGCGCCGAATACGAGTTCGGCAGCACCGACACGCGGCTGTCGGCGGCGGCGCAGCGGATCCTGAAGGCAGCGACCGGCGAGCTCACCCGCCGAGGCCTGCGCAAGAAGATCCCCGGTGGTGTGCGGGCGTGGCCCGTCCTCGCGATGGTCGCGACGGGTGCGGCGGTCGTGTTCAGTGCGTTCCTCGCCCT
The DNA here is from genome assembly GCF_040687315.1 of Microbacterium sp. NPDC064584. Classification (NCBI taxonomy): domain Bacteria; kingdom Bacillati; phylum Actinomycetota; class Actinomycetes; order Micrococcales; family Microbacteriaceae; genus Microbacterium; species Microbacterium sp. NPDC064584. The sequence goes on from NZ_JBFBMZ010000009.1 coordinate 141,628, forward strand.
CGACGCCTCGGTGTTCCCGCTCATCCCGATCCTGACCATGATCGGCGCTTTCCTCGCGTTCTTCGTCGTGATCGTCCTCATCTCCCGCAACCCCCTCTCCGCGAAGGGTGCGGAGGTGCGCGATCACCTGCGCGGGCTCGAGGAGTTCATCGAATGGGCGGAGGCGGATCGCATCCGCATGCTGCAATCGCCTCAGGGTGCCGAGCGCGTGCGCATCGATCCGTCGGATCCGGCTGAGATGCTGAAGCTGTACGAGGCCCTGTTGCCGTACGCCGTCGTGTTCGGGCAGGAGAAACAGTGGGCCGAGCGCCTCGCGGTGCTCTACGGGCCGGAGAGCTCGCCGACCTGGTACGCCGGGAGCCACGGCTTCAGCGCCGCGTCCTTCTCGTCGGGAATCGGCTCGCTCTCGGCCAGTTCGGCCTCATCGTCGTCCACGTCGGGCGGTTCGAGCGGGGGCGGCTCGGCCGGCGGCGGCGGGGGCGGCGGGGGCGGCGGCGGCGTCTGAGCGCGCACACCGGGCAAGAGTAAGGGCCGGTCGGAGAGGCTCCCGACCGGCCCTTGTCCCTTGCACCAAGAGTGTCCTGCAATCACATGCGGTCGTTGCCACAGCAAACAACTTCCGTGCTTGCACTCTATAACGGCGAGGTAACGAAAGGGAAGAGTCCGCCCGTTATCTTTTCGTGATGTTTCTGCTGAGTGGCTGTCCGATGACAGTGATTCTGTAGTTCCTGCCATTGATCTTGTGGTCGTGTCAGTGAATCGGTCGTCCGTGCCATTGATTCTGTGACACGCCGTCTCCGTCGGCGCTGCCGATGCGACTCGCGGTCGTACCCTGGCCGCGTCAGGTTCACCTCTCCAACTGAACAGGTCGCGAGATCGGAGAGCGGATGAAGTTGACCCAGTGGCAGGCCAGGTCCACGACTGAGGTGCCTCGCGCACAGATCGAGTTCGTGCGCGGCGGGCGTGCTGCCCGGCTCGACGCGTTGGATGTGGTGAACGTCCCGTTCGAGACCGTGGATCGCGTGCGGGTTCCCGCGTCGTGGAAGCATAAGCAGAGCTACGAGGGTTTCTACTGGGCTGCGACGATCGGTGCGCATGTCTGGTTCGAGTCTTTGTACGAGCGAGCTGCGTTGATGCGGATCGATCGCGATGGCGACGTGGTCGGGATCGCTGCGCAGCCGATGTGGATCCACTGGTCGCACCTTGGCAGCAAGCATGCTCCCGACTTCTTCGTCCGATACCGGGATGAGCGCGGGATGCTCATCGATGTGAAGCCCGAGCCCAACATCGGTGAGGAGGACGCGGCGACCTTCTCGCTGACGAGCGCGTTGTGTGCGCAGCTGGGCTGGGGGTACGCGGTAATCAGCGACATCTCTGCCCAGGAGCACCGCAATCTGCGCTTCCTGTCCGGCTATCGCTACCCACGGTGGCGCACCGATCGCGTGGACGTGAGGCTCCACGAACGTGTGGGCGACCGCCACTCCCTAACGGACTGGGCAGAGCTCCTCGACAGAGTGTGCGAGCAGCCGCTGGGAGCGGTGTACTCGGCGCTGTGGTGGGGAAGACTGGACTTCGACGTCCGGACGTCACTGTCGCTAGCGGCCGGTGCGACGGCGGTGTAGTAGTCGTGCGCGCCGGGATCGGGACGAGGCTGACCTGGGGGGATCAGGACTTCGTGGTGGTCGCCGTCGACTATCGGAATGTCGTGTTGCGGTCGCTGTCAGAGGAGTTTGTCCGTGAGGTGGTGATCGAGGAACTGCTTCGCATGCCAGACGTCGTCTGGCACGATGTGCGGCCACCCTCGATCGGACCGGCGGACGTGCAGCTTCTTGACGGGCTGACGGAAAAGGAGCGCTTGGTCGTCGAGGCCTGGGCGGAGCAGCTGGCGATCGTGAATGCGGCGGTGGCTGCCGGGCAGGATGCCGCACTCCTGCTGGAGGATGTCCGGACGGCGATGTCGCGGCTGATCGAGGTGAACTCGGTGGAGACCGTGCGCCGTAAGTTCCAGCGGTATCGCACAGAGGGCGTGGTCGGTCTGATCGACAAGCGCCGGTACAACGGTCGCAAGCCGACGCTGGATCCCCGCGTCGCATCCGCGCTGAGCGAGCTCGGCGCCGCCGGCGTCAAGCGCTCGTCCGGCACTCACAGTCGCACGGTCGACCGGGTGAAGTGGATGCTCGAGGAGGATTTCGGTGATGACGTCGCGCTTCCCAGCGATAGGACCTTGTACCGGAGGATCGCGGAGCACCCGACGGCGGGGAAGCTGAACTCCTCCGCAAGGGCGAGGGAGGTGGCGGCGAACAAGCCCGGCCGCGCCTTCGGGATGCACGGTTCCCTACGGCCGGGTGAGCACGTGCAGATCGACAGCACTGTGGTAGATGTCCCTTCCCGGTTGCTGGACGGGCGACTGAACCGGGCGGAGCTGACGATCATCCACGATGTCGCGACCCGGTCGATCCTTGCCGCCGTCGTGCGGGCGATCGCGACGAACAGCGCCGATCTCGCAGGCGTACTCGCCCGGGCACTCACCCCTTATGCGCTGCGTCCGCCCGGCGCGCGGGAGCAGCGGGAGCGGGTGGCCGCGACCTGGGCGGGCCAGTTCATGATCGACCAGGAGCGCCTTGACAGGCATCGTCTGGCGCAGCCGTACGTGTTCCCCGAGACCATCACTACCGACAACGGGAAGATCTTCCGCTCTCAGGCTTTCCGCGAAGGGTGCGCCCGGCTGGGAATCTCGCTGATCTTCGCGGGCAGAGAGACGCCGACCGACAAGCCGCACGTCGAGCGCACCTTCGAGTCGATGGTGACCCGGTTCGTGCAATACCTTGAAGGGTTCACGGGTGGCAGCGTCGACCGCCGCGGCAGGGAGGAACCCGTCGATGGAGTGCTGGCGCTCGCTCAGCTCCAAGAGCTGCTGGAAGACTGGGTCGCGATCGAATGGCAGAACCGCGCGCACGAGGGACTCACAGACCCGCTGCTGCCAGGACGGCGCCTGACTCCGAACGAGATGTTCCGGGCGTACCGTCGCGTCGCGCCGGAGATTCACGTGCCCTTCGGCGTGGACGACTTCATCGGTCTGCTGCCATCGAAGAAGTGCACGCTGCAGGACTACGGCATCAACTTCGCCCGCCGTGTCTACAAGTCGAACCGCCTCACGGAGCTGCGCGCAGCCGGTACGGGGGGAGAGGGTGCCACCCGCCCGTGCCGGATCCGCTACGACCCGCACAATGCTCTGCTCATCTGGGTGGAGCATGTCGGCGAGTTCATACCCTTTCGCGTCGCACCCGACATGCTCGACGAGCCCATGGGCGGCGACGTCTGGCGCGAATCCCGCTCCAATGACACCGAAGTCGACCGGGAAGCGCGCGCGGATGCGGCGTATCTGGCCGATCGCATGAAGCGGGCGCAGTGGGTGCGACCTGGCAAGACGCGCAACCGCGAAGTGCGGGCGGCCGAGGTCGACCGTGATCCAATGCATCTGACGAGCGTCACGAAATCTGCCGCGCGCGATGACGATCCGAGGGAGCCGGAAGGCGACGAGGTGATCTGGGAGCGTGGCGGCGGGTTCTCGCTGCTGACGGACGACGACGGGGTGTGGGAGCGGTTGACATGACGCCGGCGATGAACACCAGGGAAGGGTGGGGTGCGTTCGTGGGCGAGACTCTAGACCGGCCAATGCCGATGTCCCGCACCGAGTTCGAGGGGCTCTCACCGGGTGACCGGGCGATGAACCGAGAGGCGCGCAAGCAGTTCATGGTCCGCGGTCCGGTGGTGCACACGGGACAGTTCGCCGCGATCGAGACCGAGATCCTGCGCCGGCTAATGCTGAACCAGTACAAGTCGCACGGCAAGCTCGGCGTGATCGTGTCGGGCGAGCCCAACATCGGCAAGACGACCACCGTCACCCACATCGCGCGCCGGTTCGAGCGTCGCCGCCGGGACATCGGCCGGGATGAGAACTCGATTCCGGTGATCTACGTGTCGGTGCCGCCGTCGTGCACGCCGAAGCTGATGCTCGGCGAGTTCGCCCATTTCCTGGGCCTGCCACTGCGCCCGCACTACAACACCGGCGAGCTGATGAACACGGTCGCGACCGTGATCGCGGCGTGCGGCACGGAACTGATCGTCGTGGACGAGATCCACAACCTGAACCAGAAGTACAAGCAGATGGGGGAGGCCTCCGACACTCTCAAGCAGCTGTCGGAGAAATGCCCCGGCACCTTCGTCTACGCGGGCGTCGACGTGGAGGCCAGCGGTCTGCTCGACGGAACCCGCGGTCGGCAGATCAGCAGCCGCTTCCAGATCATGCGGCTGCAGAAGTTCGAGCACACCGGCAAAGCCAAGGCAGCGTGGGCGGACCTACTGATCGCTGTCGAAGGATCCCTGGGGCTGCTCGATCAGAAGCCCGGCGCGATCCTCCGACACGCCGGCCAGCTGCATCAGGCGACAGGGGGTGTGATCGGAGACCTGACCGGGATGCTGCACATGCTGGCCATCGACGCGATCGACACCGGGACGGAACGACTCGATCTGGACGCGGTGTTCGGCACGACACCGGCGCCAGCAGCGGAGCCCGCGGCGGCGCCATGAAGGTAGCGATCCGTCCCGACCAGGTGCGGTCGCTGCCGATCAGGGTGCCGCCCGTGGCTGGGGAGACGGTGACCGGATTCCTCGGGAGATTGGCGCATGCGAATGCGCTCACGCCTCGTGACGTGCGATTGCACCTCACGGACATCGCGGGATTGTCGCCGTACCACCCGGATCTGGAGCAGGCGGGACAATGGGCGGAGCGTCTCGGCGGTCTGCCGCCGGGTCACTTCGAGCGGGATGCGCGCCGCAACGGGATGTATGTCCGCTGCCCCCACTACCAGTGGCAGCCCACCGCATGCCGCCACTGCGGGTACACACAGCAGCCGCGCTCCGCATGCCGACGCTGCGCGAGAGGCGCGGAGACGACGGTGCGCAGCCGCGGCGGCGCCGTCTGCAACCATCACCGCCGCTGGCATGTGGACGGTGCTGATCTCGATGTGGCTGCGTTCCCGGAGTACGCCCACGCGGAGCGGTGCTTCTCCGGCACGCTTTGGAAACGCGGCATCGGGCTCTCGACTGGGGAATTGCAACTCGCGGCATCCCTCATCTGCGCGTGGGCCGCCGACAGCGACCTGCCTGAACGGATCCACCGACGTGCGGCCACCCTAGACACGGAAGTGCGGGATCAGGGCGGCGTGTTCCTCGTCGCCTACCCCGAGGTCGTGAATCTCACGACCGTGCTCACCGACCTCTCCTTCGCCAGCTACCTCCTCAGCCCGAGGTTCAGCCTCGCCGAACAGGTTTGGGCGCTGGAAGCTGCCGTGGTCACGATCATGCGCGGCTCGACGACGCAACGACTCCACGAGCTCGCCGAGCGCATCGTCTCCCGCGGCAAAGCGGCCGTCGAGGCCGCGTTCGGGATGCGGCAGAACGCGCACAACAAACGACCGGCCACGCTCGAGAAGTCGCTCATCGCGTCATCGCAACGACACCGCAGCTGCCTCCTCCGCCACCTCAGCACCGTCCGGATTCAGGTCCTGCCGTTCCAGCCCGGGGTCGCGGTGCCGAGGAACAGGGTTCTTGTGGCTCGGCGGCCTTTGCCGGATCTCGTCGAGCCAACGCCGTGACTCGGTTGCCCGCCAGTTTTCTCCTGGCGTATAGGCGTTGCCGGCGTTCGGTCAACTGCCAACTGAGTGCGCGGCGTCCTATGACGCCCATTGGGCGAGCACCAGGATGCCTCCGGCTGCCGCGGCCGCGGCCGTGACCAGAACTACCGTGAGAGCGGTGCGTTGTCTCGTATGGAACCACGAAGCGAGAGGGATTGCGAAGGCGACGCACCATGCCGCCGCTGCCACCGTGACCAGTAGCGAGTTCAGGATTTGCATGGTGAGCATACCGTTGATGAGACCCAGCACTACTCCGGTGGCGAGCGAGGCACCCAGGACGAGGAGTGCAACTTCGCCACGCCCCCGCTGGCGCGCGCGGATCGCGTGCGCCAGCGGGAGACCAACGACGAGAGCTATAGGAAGTAGGACGAGGAAGCCCCCTAGTAGATATCTCAGAGCGGTTGCGACGATCTCGCCAGGCCGACCAGCACCAAATGTCACACCGAGCGCGATCGAACCGAAGACAAGGCCAACGCACAGCCCTGCGAGCCAGGGTGTGAAGGTGGACCAGATGCTGGCCCTTGCGGATGGTAGCCCGCTCACATTTCGGTTGCCGTCCCGCTCCATCCTCAATAGGTCTTCGTGATATTGACTGTGCGGGTCCCACAGCTCCCGGTCAAGCAACCGAAGCCTTCATTTGTGAAACGGCCGAACTGGTGCCAGTTCATGAGACCGGATCCGTTGTCCCATCCGCCATAGATTTCGTGATGCGGAACGGGATACCGCCAGCCGACCACCTCGAACGTTCCGTTTCGGTAGAAGCGGAACACGACGTTGTACTGGATCGAACCCGCAACACAGAACGGATTGCCGACGTCGTGGGCTACCCGCGCCTGGGCGTACGAGCTTGTCGAGTATGCATCCGAGATCACGATGCCTGCGTCGGAAGCAGTGCGGCTCTCGATCAGGGTGCTGCCTTCGTAAAGGTGGGTTGTTCCGATCGACTTCACCCAGAGCACATCGTAAGGATACGGGTTGTCCCAGTTGATATTGAGCGCGAACGAAGTGCGAGATGTCAACGGCAGTTGAGAACTGACCCCTTATCGGCGGGTGAAATCTGACCCCCTGGGATGGCTAGTTGTCCTCGGTGGTGGCCGCGGGGACGCGGCCGAGGTCTCTGTCTTTGAGTCGGTAGGAGTCGCCTTTGAGGGCGATGACTTCGGCGTGGTGGACGAGCCGGTCGATCATTGCTGCGGCGACGACGTCGTCTCCGAACACTTCCCCCCAGCGACCGAAGGTCTTGTTCGATGTGACGATGAGCGAGGCCCGTTCATAGCGGGAGGAGACCAGCTGGAAGAAGAGGTTGGCCGCTTCGGGTTCGAAGGGGATGTAGCCGACCTCGTCGATCACGAGCACCGGGTAGCGAACCAGGCGTCGGAGCTCGTCTTGGAGCCGGTCGGTGTGGTGGGCGGCGGCGAGCCGGTCGACCCATTCGCTGGCGGTCGCGAACAGCACCCGGTGTCCGCCTTGGCAGGCGCGGATCGCGAGTCCGGTCGCCAGGTGGGTCTTCCCGGTGCCGGGCGGGCCGAGGAAGATCACGTTCTCCTTCGCGGTGACGAAGTCCAGGGTGCCCAGGTGCGCGATGGTGTCACGCTGCAAGCCGCGGGCGTGGTCGAAGTCGAAGTCCTCGAGGCTCTTGCGGGCGGGGAACCGGGCGGCGCGGATACGGCCCTCACCGCCGTGTGCTTCCCGGGCGGCGACCTCGCGGTGCAGGCAGGCTGCGAGGAACTCCTCGTGGGTCCAGGACTCGTCCCGGGCGCGTTCGGCCAGTCTCGGGATCGAGTCGCGCAGCGTGGGTGCTTTGAGCGCGCGGGTGAGGAACTCCAGTTCGCTGCTGGTATCGCGGCTGCGGGCCGTGGTCTTCACCGCCATCAGCGTGCTCCCGCCTCGATACCGAGCGCGTGGTCGTAGCTGCCCAAGTCACGGGTCTCGACCTCGAGCTCGATCACCGGCGGACGGACCAGATCGAGCCGGCCGCGGCGCAGCAGCTTGGCCGCGGCGACATGCTCGACGTCGCTGATGGTCTGATGCTTGGCCCAGACCCGGGCGTGGTCGGCGACCGTGACGCCGTCGCAGGTGACGGTGACCCGGTGCAGGTCGGCGCGGACCTCGACCCGCCGTCCGATCACCGACGGGTGCAGAGCCTGTCAAGTCCTTTGTGTAAGCGGGCACTGCTCGGTTTCTAGAGGTAGGGCTGGATGCGGTCGGGGTAGGCGAGGGCGAGCTGGGCGAGAGCTTGCTTCCAGTTCGTGGTGATCTGCCCCTCGACGAGGCGTCCCTCGGCGTTGCGTTTCGCCCCCCGAGGCCGGCCGCGTTCCTTGAGGCGGTCGCGGGCGCGCTTGTCCTCGATGTTGCAGATCGCGAGCCAGAGCAACTTCACGACGGCGTCATCGGAGGGGAAATGGCCTCTGTTCTTGATGATCTTGCGGAGCTGGTAGTTCAGCGACTCAATGCTGTTCGTGGTGTAGATCACCCGCCGCAGCATCGGCGGGAACGCGAGGAACGGGGTGAACCGGTCCCACGCATCCTCGAAGACGCGCACGGTGTTCGGGTTCGCGACGCCCAGGTCGGACGCGGCGAACTCGGCGAGGGCGGCGAGGGCGGCGTCCTCGTCAGCGGCCTGGTAGATCGGCTTGAGCGCGGCGGCGACGGCCTTGCGGTTCTTGTAGTTCACGAACCGCATCGCGGAGCGGATCAGATGCACCACGCACGTCTGGACCGTGGATTGTGGCCAGGTCGCCTCGATCGCTTCGGGGAACCCGGTGAGCCCGTCGCAGCACACGATGAGGACGTCCTCGACACCCCGGTTCGCGAGCTGCGCGCAGACCCCGGCCCAGAACTTCGCACCCTCGGTGGCCTGGATCCAGATCCCGAGGACGTGCTTGATGCCGTCCATGTCGACACCGACCGCGATGTGCGCCGCCTTGTTCCTGACGTGCGCGCCGTCGCGGACTTTCACGATGATCGCGTCCAGGTAGATCACCGGGTAGAACGACGCCAGCGGCCGCTGCTGCCAGGCCATCACCTCGTCGAGGACCTCGTCGGTGATCTTCGAGATCGTCTCCCGGCTGACCTCCGTGCCGATCGTGCTCACCAGGTGATGCTCGATATCGCGGACCGTCATCCCGCCCGCGTAGAGCGAGACGATCATGTCGTCCAAGCCCCCGACGCGGCGGGAGCCCTTGGGCACCAGCGCGGGCGTGAACGACCCGTCGCGATCCCTGGGGATCGCGAGCTCGACGTCGCCGACGCTGGTCGCGACGGTCTTCGCGGAGGTGCCGTTGCGCGAGTTCGGGTGAAGCCCAGCCTCGGGGTGGCCCTTCTCGTAGCCGAGGTGCTCGGTCAGCTCGGTCTGCAAGCCTCGCTCGAGGCCGGCCTTGATGAGCTGCTGGATCAGCCCGTCCTTGCCGTCGAGGCGGATCTCGCCGGCGTCGATCATCGCGTAGAGGTCGTCGAGCGCGCCCGACGCCTCGAGCGCTTCCACGCCCTCGCGCTGCTCACGACGACGCTCCTCACGCGCCTGCTTATCGATCATGGTCATCAGTGTCTCCGATCAGTCAGGAGCACCACCCCTTACACAAACGATCTGACACCCTCTGCGGTGTTTCACGGTGCCCGCGAACCGGGCATGCAGGTGAGCGAGGTAGCGCTCCAACACCTCCCGGTTTAGGTCTGCCATCCCCTGGACAGAAGGCGCCACGTCCTCGAGGAACTGCCCGAAGTGCATGATCGCCCGTGTGCCGGAGGAGACGCTGATCACACCGAGGCCCGTGGCCAGGCGCCACCGCGCCCAGCGTTTGGCCAAGACCTTAAGCCAGGACTGCCCGATGTCCTCGAAGATGATCCGGGCCAGCCGCCTGTCCTTGACGCCGAGCTCACGCAGCCGCCAGACGTCCTTGCCGTACTCGGCGTCCCATCTGCTGGTCTGGCGGGGTGTCCGGCGCCGCTCGCTCGCCGTCGCTGATGGCTGTTCAGGCACCAGCGGACTCGGTGTGCTCACAGTCGGACCTCTCGGCCGGTGAACCAGCCCGCTTCCTCCAGCGCCTGGCGGGCGTCCTCGGCACTCAGATGCCCGTAGACGGCGGCAGTAGTGGTGATGTCGGCGTGGCCAAGGAGCTTGGAGACCACCTCGATCGGCACACCGTCCCGCAGCATCCGGGTCGCGGCGGTATGGCGGTACCAGTGCGGATCGAAGTCGATCCCGGTACGGCGGCGCAGCCGCTTGACCAGGTCGTAGACGGCCGTGTAGGTCAGCGGGTGGCCGTGGGGTCGGCCCCACAGGGTCACGAAGACGTAGTCGGAGTCCAGGTCGCCGTACTCCAGGTGCAGGTAGTCGGCATAGAGCCGGACCAACTCTGCGCTGACCGGTACCGTCCGCGGGTTGCGTGACTTGGAGCGTGCCCCGTTGTCGTTGACCCGGCGCTGGACCGTGATCTGGGACTCGGCCGCGGCGATGTCCTCATGTCGCAGGCCCAGCGCCTCCCCGATCCGCATCCCGGTGTCAAAGAGCACGGCGAACAGGAACCGGTCCCGCAGATGGGCACAGGCATCGAGGATCGTCTGCACCTCGACGGCGGTGAGCACGCGCGGGAGCTTGCGCTGCGCGTTCAGCACGATGGCCCGCCGCGGCTGCGGTTTGCCCTTGCTGATGTGGTGCAAGAACGGCTTCCATCCCGAACTGCGGCCTCCGGCCGGCTGCCACGTCCTGAGCAGCTCCCCGAGGTCGATGCCGTGGCGGGCGGCGTGCTGGTAGAACGCGCTGAGAGCGGAGAGCTTGCGGTTGACCGTCACCTCGGTGCAGTGGTGCTGCACCGACGACAGGATCAGGACCGTCCCGTCGCGCAATTCTGGCGGACGGCGCAGCCAGGCGACGAACTCGGCGACGTTCTCCAATCGCACCTCACGCCAGTCCAAAGCCTGGCCGCTGAGGAACTCGAACCAGTCCTTCAAATCGTGGGCGTAGGCCTTGACCGTGTTCGGCGACCGCTCGATCTGCGTCAAGTGCGCGACGCGGCCCGTATGGTCGGCATCCATCACAGCACGATGACCGCGCGGCTGGAGACCATCACGGCCGAGTTCGGCTTCTCGCCGCTTGACGGCTGGGAGCGCACCCGCGTGGCGGTCGCGCTCTTGCGGTGGAGGGTGCGCACATCGCGGGTGCTGGAACTGCCGGTGCCGACAACTCCGCGCGCCACTGCGTCGGTCTGAGCGCTCGCGGGGCGCCCGGACAATCGGATACCGACAATTGGCGGGTCTTTTCGTGTGAATCGGGTTGCGCTGTCGGTGCCGCGCTCCCCGCGCCCGCGGGACGCTGAAGCGATACCGCACCCGACCCACGATGGAGTGGAACCATGATCGAGAACCCGTACTACACCGATGCCGTGCACCAGGACTACCAGCTGATCTCGATCGGTCGGCTCGAGCTGGAAGAAGGTGGGGTGATCCCCGACCTGAAGCTCGCCGTCCGCACGTGGGGCACGCTCAACGAGGCGAAGGACAACACCATCCTCATCCCGACCTGGTACTCGGGCACGCACCAGATCTGGGCGGACGCGTATGTCGGTGAGGGGCACGCGCTCGACCCGTCTAAGTACTTCATCGTGAGCGTCAACCAGATCGGCAACGGACTGTCGACCTCACCCCACAACACAGACGACGCCTCGATCTTGATGTCGAAGTTCCCGAACGTGCGCATCGGCGACGACGTCGTCGCGCAGGAGCGGCTGCTGCGCGAGCACTTCGGTATCGACGGTCTCGCCCTCGTGGTCGGCGGATCGATGGGCGCGCAGCAGACCTACGAGTGGGCGGTGCGGTTCCCCGGCAAGGTGCTGCGCGCCGCCCCGATCGCAGGGACGGCGAAGAACACGCCGCACGACTTCCTCTTCACCGAGACTCTCAACGAGCAGATCTGGTCCGACCCGGGCTGGAACGGCGGCGAGTACGCGTCGAACACGGACGTCGCCGACGGGCTGAAGCGTCACGCGCACCTGTGGGGCACGATGGGATTCTCCACGGAGTTCTGGAAACAGGAGAAGTGGGCCGCGCTCGGGTTCGACTCGAAGGAGGCGTTCCTCACCGGCTTCCTCGAGCCGTACTTCACCGCGATGGACCCGAACGACCTGCTGACGATGGCGTGGAAGTGGCAGCGCGGAGACGTCTCGCGGCACACCGGCGGCGACCTCGCGGCCGCGCTCGGGCGCATCACCGCGAAGACGTTCGTCATGCCGATCAGCGAGGACATGTTCTTCCCGGTGCGCGATTGCGCGGCTGAGCAGGCGCTCATCCCCGGCAGTGAACTGCGGGTGATCGACGACGTTCACGGGCACCTCGGGCTGTTCGCCGTCGACCCCGGCTACATGCCGCAGATCGACGCGGCACTGGCAGACCTGCTCGCGATCCCGATCCCCGTCGAGGCGGTGGCGTAACCGCGATGAACCCGAAGTGACCAGCGTGTGCGCAGCGACCGATCGGGGCGCTGCGCACACTCCTATCGCGAACGATCACCCACCGACTCAGGTTCGGCGAGCACGAACACGAACGCTGGGAGCGGACTCCAGCCTGGCGGTCAGCGATGACCCCCGTATTCTGGTGTCGTCGTTGAGGTCGACGATGTCCTCGCAGCAGAACGCACCCGGTGAGACCCTGATCGCGTCGGTTCAGCGTGCCCTGCGGCTGGTGGACGTGGTGGCGAACTCCTCTCGGCCGGTCACGGCGAAGACGCTCGCCCAGGCGTCGGGGCTGACGCTGGGAACGACGTACAACCTGGTGCGCACGCTGATCCGCGAGGGCTATCTGGCGGCCGAGCCCGACGGGCTCGTGCTGGGATCGAGGTTTCTCGGGCTGCGCGAGCGCGACGACTCGGGCGTGTTCCTCGCGCGGGTGCGCGAGTCGCTCCGCGAAGTCGCGGACGACCTCGGCGCGACGGCGTATCTCTCGCGCTACGCCGACGGCGAGGTGCACCTCATCGATATCGTCGACGCGAAGTCGAGCCCGCGCGTCGAGCTGTGGGTCGGACTGCACTCGAGCGCTCACGCGACCGCGCTGGGAAAGCAGATCCTCGCCGAGCTCTCGCCCGACGAGCGGAGGGACTATCTCTCACGCCACCCGCTCGACGAGCTGACGCCCTACACGATCAGCGACCGCCGGCTGCTGCTGCAGCAGCTCGAGCAGCCGGGGCCGGTCGTGCTCGACCGGCAGGAGTACGCGATCGGGTACACCTGCCTCGCGGTACCGGTGCGGACCCCGGAGATGACCGCATCCCTGGCGGTGTCGATTCCGGCGGACGCCGAGGGTATCGACTCGGACGCACTCGCGATCCGTCTGCGCAGGATCGCGAACCGGCTGTCGCTGCGTCTGGGGGCGGACCGGTTCGGTCAGTCCGCCCGGTGACGGGTCGCCTGCGGATGACGGATGCCGCGGGCCGCGGCATCCGCTTCATCATCTGAAATCCGACACCTGTCGCAGGGGCGGGCACCCTGCCTATCGTGGCGGCGACGGCGGGCGCACGTCTGCCGTACCCGACAGTGCTGTCACAACCAAGGAGGGATGCGATGACGCCATCCGCACGGCTCGACGACGCGACGCGTCGCGAGCTGCTGAGCACGATGCTCTTCATCCGCGCGTACGAGGAAGCCATCCTGCGTGAGTACCATGCCGGCAAGTCGCCGGTCTTCGACATCGGCGCCGGCCTCGTGCCGGGAGAGATGCATCTGTCGGCAGGGCAGGAGCCGGTCGCCGCGGGTGTGTGCGCGCACCTCACGCGAGACGACGCGCTCACCGGCACGCATCGTCCGCACCATATCGCGATCGCGCACGGCGTGGACCTCCGGGCTATGACGGCCGAGATCTTCGGTCGCGAGACCGGACTCGGGCGCGGCCGAGGCGGCCACATGCACCTGTTCGATCCGGCGACGCACTTCTCGTGCTCGGGCATCATCGCCGAGGGGTTACCGCCGGCCCTCGGTCAGGCGTTCGCCTTCCAGCGGCAGGGCACCGACCGTATCGCCGTCGCGGTGACGGGCGAGGGTGCCGCGAACCAGGGCGCCTTCCACGAGTCGCTCAACCTCGCCGCGATCTGGAACCTGCCGGTCGTCTTCGTCGTCGAAGACAACGACTGGGGCATCTCGGTGCCGCGCGCCGCGGCGACGTCCGTCGCCTCGAACGCCGATCGCGCAGCCGCCTATGGCATCCCCGGCGTCCGGGTGGAGGACAACGACGTCGAGGGCGTCTACCGCGCCGCGGGCGAGGCGATCGCGCGAGCACGGGCCGGCGAGGGGCCGTCGCTCATCGAGGTGCATACGTTGCGGCTGTGGGGGCACTTCGAGGGCGATGCGCAGGGGTATCGAGCTGACATCGAGGGCGTGCCCGGGCGCGACCCGATCCCCACCTATCAGGCGAAGCTCGTCGCCGACGGCGTCATCGACGACGCGGATGTCGCGGTCATGCGCGCCAGCGCGTCGGAACGCGTCGAAGATGCCGTCGCCTACGCGAAGTCCTCGCCCGTTCCCGACCCCACCCACGCATTGGACTACGTGTTCGCGGAAGGAGCACGCTCATGAGCACGACAGCGGATGCCGCGACGAAGGCGATCGCGGTGGAACCCGACCCCGGCACGCGCAAGCTCTCGACGGCGAAGGCGCTGCAGGAGGCGATCGCGCAACAGATGCGCATCGACCCCTCGGTGTTCGTGATCGGCGAAGACGTCGGTCCGTACGGCGGCATCTTCTCGTCCACGACGGGACTCATCGACGAGTTCGGTCCCGAGCGGGTGCTCGACACGCCGATCTCCGAGACCGCGTTCATCGGTCTCGGCATCGGCGCCGCCGTCGAGGGCATGCGACCGATCGTCGAGCTGATGTTCGCCGACTTCTTCGGCGTGTGCATGGATCAGATCTACAACCACATGGCGAAGATCCACTACGAGTCCGGCGGCAACGTGAGGGTGCCGATGGTGCTGATGACGGCGACCGGCGGCGGCTACTCCGACGGCGCGCAGCATTCCCAGAACCTCTGGGGCACGTTCGCGCATCTGCCCGGGATGAAGGTCGTCGTCCCCGCGACGCCGTACGACGCGAAGGGACTCATGACCGCGGCCATCCGCAGCGACGATCCGGTCGTGTTCATGTTCCATAAGGGGATCATGGGGCTCGGGTGGATGAAGAAGAATCCGCGCTCGATCGGCGCCGTGCCCGAAGAGGAGTACGAGATCCCGATCGGCAAGGCGCGTGTCGCGCGCGAGGGAACGGATGTCACCGTCGTGACCGTGTCGCTCTCGGTCCACCACACGCTCGACGTCGCCGAGAAGCTGGAGGGGGAGGGCATCAGCGTCGAGGTGATCGACCTGCGCTCGCTGGTGCCGCTGGACCGCGAGGCGATCGTGGCCTCCGTGTCGAAGACGCGACGACTCGTGGTCGTCGACGAGGACTACGAGTCGTTCGGCATGACCGGTGAGGTGATTGCCTCGGTCGCCGAACGCGACCCGGCGCTGCTGCGCCATGTGTCGCGCGTGGCGGTGCCCGACGTTCCCATCCCGTACGCGCGGCAGCTCGAGTACGCCGTGCTACCGACGCCCGACCGCATCGAGGCCGCGATCCGTGAGGCGGTGACGGGATGACGGAGGTCCGGTTCCCCTCGATGTCCGATGACGCGGACGCCACCGGCGTCGTCGTGACGTGGTTCGTCGATGACGGCCAGGAGGTCGTCGAGGGCGCCCTCATCGCGGAGGTTGCGATGGACAAGGTCGACCAGGAGCTGCCGGCCCCGGCATCCGGTGTCATCTCGCTGCTGGTCGCCGAAGAACAGGCCGTGCCGCAGGGCAGCGTGATCGCGACGATCGGAGGCTGAGCGCCGCACGGTTCGCCGATCCGGGGGTCCATCGTCTCCCGGACCGGCGAACCGTGCGCTCTTGTCCGCCGATCACGTGAGATTGTGGGCCCCATGCCCGTTCCTGACCCGCCGTCGCTCGCGAGCACCCTGGTGATCCGCGAGACACCGCCGGCGAGCGGCTCGATCCGCGACGCCCCGGTCTCGGTCGCCCAGGCTGCCGAGGCCGACCTGGCGCGATCCGTTGCGCTGCTGCGCGCTGTCGCGGCGGGAACGACCGCGCAGCGGCGCGTGGTGCGCCTGTCGGTGCCGCCGCCGACGGTCGCGATGAGCCGGCGCGAGAGCCGCATGCCCGGCTTCGGCGAAGCGTCCGAGGCTGCCGTCGGCCATGGGTTCGTCCCCGTGGTGCGTCCCACCGGCGGCCGGGCCGTCGCCTACGACGAGACCTGCGTGGTCTTCGACGTGATCGTCCGAGAAGACGAGGGCGCCGGCGACCAGGCGCGCTTCTTCCGCGAGATCGGCGCGCGGCTCGTCGGGGCGATGCGCGCGCTCGGGGTCGACGCGCGGCTCGGCGAGGTGCCGGGCGAGTACTGCCCCGGCGAGTACAGCGTCAACGCGAGAGGCGTCGCGAAGCTGATCGGCACCTCGCAGCGTGCCGTGCGCGGTGCCCGGCTGCTGAGCGGCATGGTGCCGCTCGGCCCGGTCGACCGGTTCGCAGCGGTGCTCACCGAGGTCAATGCGGCGCTGGGGCTGGACTGGGACCCGGCCACATTCGGTTCGCTGGCGCACGAGAACCCGGGGCTCTCTCGCCGAACCGTGGCGGACGCGCTCGTCGTCGCCCTCGCCGAGTGAGCGGGAGCGACGCCTGCTCGATGCGGCAAGGGCCGTCGACGGGTCGCCGGCCGGATCGAGCCGTCGCGCTACCTACTCACCGGCGCCCACGCGCCGATGCCGACCTCGCCGACCTCACCCGCGTCGTCGAACCGGCTCAGCCGGAACGCGTCCAGCACCGGAGACGGTCGCCCGGTGAGGACCTCCTCTGCGAGGAGCTCGCCGAGGATCAGGCCGAGGGTGGCGCCGGAGTGGGTGAACAGCAGGTACAGGCCGTCGATCGCTGGCACGGCGCCGACGACGGGTTCGCCGTCGCCGGGGATCGGCTTCAGCCCGGCGCCGACGCGGTGGGCGCGCAGCGTCGGGTTGCCCGCGAGCACCCGCGACCCTTCGTCGAGCAGACCCTGCACCGAGGAGTCCGGCACGGTCAGCGATCCGTCGTCTGCGGCCACGATCGACTTCTCCGCCCAGTCGGCGTCGAGCACGAGCCGCCCGTCGGGCATGGGACGCACGGCCACCCTCGGGGTGTTCAGCACGGTGCGCACGCGGGGGTCCACGGGCTCGGTGATGACGACGAAGGCGGCGGGCGTGGCATCCGGAACCGTCACGCCCAGCGCGGCGAGCTGGGCCGGAACGTGCCCGCCAGTGGCGAGCACGACGCGATCGGCGGCGATGCGGGTGCCGTCGCCCAGGATCACGCCGACCGCGGCGCCCTCCTGCACGTCCACGCGCACGTCGCCGGCGTCTTCGATGAGCTCCGCGCCGTCGGCCACGGCCTCGGCCAGCAGCGCCGTCACGAGGTCCGGCAGGTTCACCCACCCCTCGCCCGCGTTGAAGATCGCCCCCTCGGACGCGACGGTCGAGGCATCCACATCCGGCGTCAGGGCCGCCACCTCGGCGCTGTCGACCCACACCGAGTCGTATCCGGCAGCCCGCTCGTAGGCGAAGGTGGGCGCGAAGCTCTCGCCCTCGTCGGCCCACTTCAGCGCGCCGTCGAAACGCAGATAGGCGCTGCTCTCGGGGTGGCGCACGCTCCAGGTGCGGTAGCGGTCGATGCCGATCAGTCGCAGGTACCGGTACTCCGGGGACCGCGCGCCCGACGAGTTCAGCCACGCGATCGACCGGCCCGACGCGCCGTCGGCCGGCTTGCCCGCCGTGACGAGCGTCACCCGGGCGCCGCCGCGAGCCAGCTGAGCGGCCGTCGAGGTGCCGAGGATGCCGGCGCCGATCACGACGACATGGAGGGAGTTGCGGACGATCATCGTTCTCTTTCCTTCGTGGCGGTGCGCCGGTCGGCGCGGTGAAGCCGGGTCTCGGCGTGCAGGGTCTCGATGAGCTCGAGCACGGCGACCGAGTCGGCGGGATCGACCGGCAGCGGTGCGCTGCCGTGGATGCTGTCGGCGAGGCGGCGGTAGAAGGCGCCGTAGTCTCCGCGGAGGGTGGGGAGCGGGGTCAGCGAGCCTTCGACGCCGATCACGCCCCACCGGTCGGCGGGTGTCACCCCGTAATCCTCGCTGAGCGGAGAGGCGCCGCCGCCGAGCGCGGCCTCCTGGCCGTCGAGTCCGTGGCTCGTGTACCCGCTCTGTGAGCCGAGCACACGGAAGCGCGGGCCGAACTGGGGCGCCAGCGAGTTCATCCACAGGTGCGAGACGGTGCCGGAGCCGTGACGCAGCGCGACGAACGCGTCGTCGTCGGCCGCGCCTCCGCGCCGATTGACCGCGAGTTCCGCCCGCGCTTCGACGACCGGGCCGAACAGCTGCAGCGCCTGGTCGATGAGGTGCGTGCCGAGATCGAACAGGATGCCTCCGCCTTCGGCGACGGATGCCTCCGCCTTCCATGAGGCGCGCACCTCGGGCTTGTACCACTCGAACCGCGACTCGAAGCGACGCACCGTGCCCAGGCGTCCCGAGACCACCAGCTCGCGCACGGTGAGGAAGTCGCCGTCCCACCGTCGGTTCTGGAACACGGTGAGCCGCCGTCCGGCCCGCTCCGCATGCGCCATCAGTGCGCGCCCTTCCGCCGCGGTCACGGCGAACGGCTTGTCGACGACGACATCGAGTCCGGCATCCATGGCGGCTGTCGCGATGCTGGCATGCGTCGCCGGCGGCGTGCCGATCACCACGAGGTCCAGTTCAGCCGAGCGCGCGAGCATGCCGTCGACGGAATCGAGGACGTAGGCCCCGGGGTGGCGGGCGGCGGCGTCCGCGGCCCGCCCGGGATCGGCGGTGACGATCACGTCGAGCGAGTACGCCGGGTCGGCAGCGACGAAC
The DNA here is from genome assembly GCF_040687315.1 of Microbacterium sp. NPDC064584. Taxonomy (NCBI): domain Bacteria; kingdom Bacillati; phylum Actinomycetota; class Actinomycetes; order Micrococcales; family Microbacteriaceae; genus Microbacterium; species Microbacterium sp. NPDC064584. The sequence continues at coordinate 160,247 of NZ_JBFBMZ010000009.1, forward strand.
GGGGCGTGGAAGACCCGACCCGACACCCCGAACCCGACGACGGCCGTGCGGATGGGCCGGGTCTCGGCATCCGTCATCACAGCACCTCCGAGAGGGAGCGCCCCGGACGGCTGTCTTCGGGGCGTGGAACTGCCGAGCGTATCCGCCGGCTTCGACGACCGTGCCCTCGTCGAAGAGACGCAAGCTGGTCGGCGAAGCGGTAGACTGATACCGGTCTCAGCATGATCATCTGGGACGATACACACCAGACATGAGCTGCGTCAACAGGTCGCGTGACTTCCGGAGCTTCGCGGGTTCGTGACCGGAAGCGGATGTCGGCGGAGCCCGAGCGGTGTAGGTCTGGGTGCGGCTCGCGGATCGGCGGCCGGCGTGTGGGAAGCGGCGGCTTGCCTGAGTCTTGTCAGACAATGTGACACGCTCTTGACCGGAAAATACGTATGTGTCACGATAGTTAGGGTGATACCGGTATCACCTCGATTCCAGACAACCAAGGAGTGTTCAAGCCGTGCTCAAGTTCAACGAAGAAGAGTTCACCGCCCAGCTGTCCAGTGCGGTGGCGCTGCGGCCCGCGATCGACTCACTGGTCGCTCACGTGGGAGAGGGCGTGAAGAACGTCTACTTCCTCGGCGCCGGCGGTTCCTACGCCGAGATGATGCCCTATGCCCTCCTGCTTCAGACCAAGTCGACACTGCCTGGCACAGCCGCGATCGCGCAGGAGTTCATGCTCGCTCCAGACACCGCGTTCGGTGAGGGCTCGCTCGCGGTCTTCGTCTCGGCGACCGGATCGACGCCGGATGTCAACAAGGCCATCGAGTGGGCCAAGTCGAAGGGCGCGGTCACGGTGGGATTCACGGGGGAGGCCGAGAGTCCGTTCGCGCGGGCCCTGGACCATGTGTTCCTCTCCAGTGCTCACTCCTACGACATCCAGCTTCTGCTGTTGGTGACCGGCTTGCTCCGGGCGCGAGGTGAATTCGCCGACCATGACCGGTTCGCCGATCAGCTGGCGCTCCTGCCCGCGCTGATGGTCGACGTCGCGAAGAGGGCCGACTCGAAGGCATCCGTCTTCGCGAACAAGCACAAGGATGTCGAGTACATCTTCGTCGTCGGTTCGGGCAACGTGTGGGGATACGCCTACCTGTACTCGATGTGCGTGCTCGAAGAATGCCAGTGGCTTCACACCACGCGTGTGCACGCAGCCGAGTTCTTCCACGGTTCGCTCGAGCTGATCGAGAAGGACACCACGACGCTGCTCTTCTTCGGCGAAGATGAGACTCGACCGCTGATGGACCGCGTGCGCAACTTCGTGGAGCTCTACTCAGACGACGTCACCGTGTTCGACACGGCAGACTACCCACTCGAAGGCTTCGACGCGGAGTTCCGTCCGCTGGTCTCGCCCCTCGTGATCGGCACCGCGGCGAGCCGTCTGAGCGCCCACCTGGAACTCGTCCGCAATCACCGCCTGGACGTGCGTCGCTACTATCGCGTCGTCGAATACTGATTCGGAGGTGCCGTGAAGGTCCTTGGGTACGGAGACAACGTCATCGATCGGTTCCTGGACCGAGGAATGGACTATCCCGGAGGCAACTGCGTGAACGTCGCGGTCTTCGCCCGGGCGAGAGGAGCGGACGCCGCATACCTGGGCGCATTCGGATCGGATGAGCCGGGGGTGTTCCTGCGCTCCGAACTCACCTCGCTGGGATTGGACATCTCGCACTCCGTCGTCCGCGACGGCGAGACGGGGATCGCCGAGGTCGAGGTCGTCGACGGAGACCGGATCTTCCGCGGAGGCAATGAGGGCGGAGTGACCGTCCGAGAGCCGATCATCCTCCAAGAGTCAGACCTCGCGTACGTCGAGGGGTTCGACCTCGTGCACTCGAGCGTCTACTCGGCCTCCGAGACCCAGGTTCCCGTGCTCGCCGGCCTCGATGTCCTGGTGTCGTACGATCTGTCGAGCGAGGATGAGTTCCGGTCCGCTTCGTATCTCGACCCGCTCGCGCCGCATCTCGACCTCGCTCTGCTGTCCTGTTCACACAGCACCGAGGCCGAGACCGCGGAACTGCTGCGATCGGTGGTGGCGAAGGGCGCCGGCATGGCGCTCGGGACTCGGGGCGAAGCCGGTTCGATGCTCTTCGACGGCGAGCGGCTCTACCGCGTCGCGGCCCGGCCGCTCGATGTGACGCGTCCGGTTGCCGACACGATGGGATGCGGGGACGCGCTTCTGGCAGCGGTCATCTGCTCGCTGCTGGGGTCGGGCTGGGCGAAGGGACGTGCCCCGACCGCGGCGCACATCGAGGCGGCACTTGCCACGGGGTCCGCTTTCGCGGCGGAACAGTGCTTCGTCGACGGCGCGTTCGGCCACGGTCGTCGCACGCCGCGGGCGATCCGGCAGGATCCGGCGATTCTCGGCTCCGGAGGCGGCCCGTCGCCGGCGCGCTAGAGTGACGAGATCCATGTTGTGAGAGGGAGGACGATGCCGCTGCAACGGGCACGATCCGGCTCGTCGCCGACGATAGCGGAGGTAGCCGCAGAGGCCGGCGTGGGCAAGGCCACAGCCGCGCGTACCCTCGGCAACTACGGTGCCGTGAGCGCGGAGGCGCGTGCCCGGGTGCTGGCGGCCGCAGAGAAGCTGCGCTACCGCCCGAACAGCATCGCGCGCAGCATGACCACGGGGGTCACCCACACGATCGGCGTGATCGTGGCCGATGTGGGCAATCCGTTCTTCGCCGGGGTGATGCGCGGGATAGCGGACGCGTGCGATGCCGTTGGATTCTCCGTCATCGTCCTGAGCACCGACGAGACTCTGACCAAGGAGCAGTCGGCGGTCGGGCTCCTCATCGACAAGCAGGTCGACGCGATCATCCTGGCGTCCGCTGCCGTGCGTCCGGACGAGACCGCGCACATCCTGGAGGCCTCAAGTCGAGAGATCCCCGTGGTGCTCATCGACCGCAAGGTGCGCGGGCTCGACCTCGACGCGGTCGTCATCGACAATCGGAACGCCGCATGCCACGCCGTCGAGCGGCTGATCGATGCGGGCCACCGTCGAATCGCATTCGCCTGGGGGCCGTCGTTTCGTGGCGGAACGATGGAGCGAGGGCTGCTGGCGACAACCGTCGATGAGAGTCTCTGGAGCCAGTCCGAGCGGCTGATGGGCTATGCCGACGCACTGGCTGCCGCGGGCATCGCCTTCGACCCGCTCTTGGTCACCAACTGCACGCACAATGAAGAAGCCACCGTCGGTGCGGTCGAGGCGATGCTGCGATCGACGGATCCGCCGACGGCCGTTCTCACCACCGAGACGGATGCCACGGTAGGTGCCCTGCGGGCCATCCGCGCAGCCGGGCTGACCTTGGCGGAGGATGTGTCGGTCATCGGGTTCGACGACACCTCGTGGGCGAGCGTGATGCACCCGCCGCTGACGATGATCGCGCAGCCGATGCTCGAACTCGGTCGCGCGGCCGCCCGCCATGCGTTCGCTCGGATCGGCGGCGACCGGGGAGACAGTGTCGTCGAGACGATTCCGACCACGATGATCGAGCGCGAGTCAGTCGCGCCGCCGGTCCGAGTCAGCGCTGCCGACGTACGTTGAATCCGATCACGGCGCCTCGGTGATAATCCTCAGCCAGTAGCACGCGCCTCCCTGTCCGGGTGAGGCAGATCTCAGTGACGAGCAGCCACGGGTCCAATCCCGACAGGCGGTGCCTGCGTGCGATGTCGATGGGCAGGTCGACGGCGCTGATCCGAGCGATGGACGACGTGATCCCCTGGCCGTTGGCATCGAGAGCCTCAGTGAGCGGGGCGGACCAATCGCGGTGCGCGAGCGGTCCGGGCAGTGCGTCGTGCACGATGTGGTCGATGCTGAAGACGAGCGGCTCGTCATCGCCGTACCGAAGACGCGCCAAGCGTATGAGTGGCGTGCCCGGGTCAACAGCCAGGTCGTGGGCCTGCTGCTCGGTCGCGGCCGTCTCCGTCACGGAGAAGACCGATGTGGTCACGGTGTAGCCGAGTCGCGTCAGCATCTGGGTGACGCCTTCATAGCGCGTGATCGGTCGCTCCACGATGGCGGCGGCGACCGAGGAGAGGAAGCGGCCCTTGCCCTGAACCGCGTCGACCAGGCCCTCTTCTTCCAGCCGCTTCAGGGCCTCACGCACCGTCGATCGCGCCACACCGTAGCGCTCGGCCAACCGGGTCTCGGTGGGCAGCCGATCGCCCGGCTGCAGGCCTTCGTCGATGATCAGCTGGCTGATTGCCTCACGCAACGAACCCGCAGGGGCGCGGCCAAGGGGCGAAGCGCTGTCGGGCGTCGCCATCACGCAGTCTCGGTGGTTCGCGAGGGAAGCATGGTCACGCCGTCATCCTCGCATGATGCGGCTCCCTTCATTGTGCGAATCCGCCCTGGTGCGTGCACGTTTCCGCGGCCAGTCGTGCGCCAGCACGGAGAGCGTCCGCCACCTCCGCGCCGGCCGCACGCGCAGCGATGAAGGCGGCGATGAAGCTGTCGCCTGCCCCCGTGGTGTCCACGACTTCGGTCGGAACGGCATTGCAGTGCCATCGCTGGTCGCGGGTCCATGCCGTCGCCCCGGCTGCTCCCTGTGTGACCACCACCAGCGCCGCTCCTTCGGTCAGCGCCACCGCCGCCGCGCGTCGGGCCGCGGCGGGGTCCTCGCCTGTCGAGCAGAAGGCGACGTCGAGCCGCGCGAAGCCGCTCGACACCGCGCAGTCCTGACTGATCAAGACCCGCGGGTTCAGCGCACGCAGCTGACCCACGAGATCTGATGCGCGCGGGACCATCCCGATGTGAACCCAATCGTGCGCGGCCATCTGTGCCACGTCCGCGCGTGAGGGGTCATACGTCGCCGTGACTCCGAAGTCCTCACGGTCGAAGACCCGATCCCCACCAGTCGTGATGCTGATCTCGGTGACGGCGGTCGGTCCGTCTACGACCACGAGTCCGCTGATGGAGACACCGCGTTCACGGAGCACCGCCGCGATGCGCGAACCGTCGTCGTCCCGTCCGATCGCGCCGAAGTAGGTGGTGGAGACGCCGAGCCGCCGAAGCTGCACAGCGACGTTCAGGGCATTGCCGCCAACGAAGACGCGCCCGTCGCGGTAGAGGTCGATCGTGTTGTCACCCACTGCGGCGACCGTCGCCGTGTGCATCCCACTCGCCGTCGCGATCAGTAGTCCAGGCGGCGGTAGTAGCGTCGCGTCGTGAGCGGATGGTCGCGGAGCACCTCGAGATGCGCACTGACTCGCTCGAGTACGGTCGCGATGAGCACATGCGGGATCAGATTCCGCACGTCCTGAGAGATCCCGGGAAGACTGAACCCGGCGGTGTCGATGACCGTCATCCGATCCGTCACGGAGGGGAGCCAGCGTTCCACGCGGTCGACGAGCGGGCGGGAGGCATCCTCGCCCTTGAACACGAAGACGCTGACACCAGCTTCCACCAGCTCGAGCGTCCCGTGGAAGAAGTCGGAAGCGTGGACGGGGCGGGTGCGAATCCACTGCATCTCTTCGAGGATGCACGTGCCGTAATACCACGCCTCGGTCCAGGCCGGGCCTGCCCCTGTGACGATGTGGTAACTGTCGTGCTGGATCGTTCGGGCGATCTCGGCCGCCGTCGGCTCAAACGACCTCTTGAGGTCCGCCAGGAGTGGCGGAAGGGACGCCAGTTCCGTCAGGGTCGACTCGAACTGTTCGTACCGGCCGAGTCGATTCAGCAACGCGAGGGCGATCACGAGCGACTGCAGGTAGAACGACTCCGAAGATGTGTCGTCTTCGGCGAACGCGACGAACGTGTCGTCGGCCCGTTGCGCCATGGGCGAGTCCTCATGTGCGGTCAACGCGATGACATGGGCGCCGCGGCTTTGAGCGAACTCGGTCACCGCAATAGCCTCGGCCGTCGTGCCCGAGAGTGAAGGGACCACGACGATAGACCCCGGCCCCAGGTTGGACGAGCCGACGGCGACGAGTTCCGCGGCGTTCTCGAGGTACACGGGAAAGGCGCTGAGTCGGGCGATCAGCTGCGCGGCCGGTTCCATGAGCTTGCCGGCTCCGCCGGCGCCGAGGAAGAAGATGTTCTTCGCGCCGGCTGTGACCAGAGCGGCCATCAGCCGCTCAAGCGGTCGGCTGAGCGCAAGCGCTCCGTTCTGGATTCGCAGAAACCGTGCGGCGTCGAAGTTGAGCATGAGGTGTCTCCCTAGTTCGGCAAGTTGTCTGACAAGAGTATGGATCACCCGACAACTAAGCGTCAAGCAGTTCACTCGCAGGCCGGCCCGGATGTCGCTGTGAGCACCCGATATTTCGCGGCAATCCGGCACGGCCGCAGACCTTGACCGAGTATTTCGCCGCACAATGGCCAGATTGAGACCGACTTGAATCTTGACACCGGTATCAGTTCGTGCAAAGCTCACTGAAACCGCAGTCAGCGGCGCATTGACAGAGAGGTTATTGCGATCATGAGGTCAACACGGCAGAGGGTGGCCCTGGTAGCGGCCATGGGGGCGGCGCTGGTCCTGAGTGGCTGCTCTGGACAGTCCACGGGCGGGCAGGCGTCGTCGGTGGACCTCGAGGACGTTGAGTACAGCGGCACGATCACGATGGTGAACAAGTTCTCCGACCCCAGCGTGTCCGAGTACTTCCCCGCGATGGCGAAGGAGTTCGAAGAGGCGCATCCTGGGGTGACAGTCGAAGTCCAGCAGGAGTCCGACCAGGGCTACAAAGACAAGATCAAGGTGCTTGCTTCCTCGAGCAGCATCCCCGACATCTACTTTGCGTGGCCGGGCTCGTACGCCAAGCAGTTCGTCGATGCCGGGCTCGCGCTCGATCTGACGTCCGTCATCGGCGAGGGCACGGACTGGAACGAGACGCTCGTGCCAGGTGCCGTCGGCGCGGGTGTGTACGACGGCAAGAACTTCGGCGTGCCGATCGATCTGGACGCGAAGTTCATGTTCTACAACCAGAGGATCTTCGACGAGAACGGGCTGTCGGTGCCGACGACCTTCGAGGAGCTTCTGAGCACGTGCCAGACGCTCAAGTCGAAGGGCGTCAACCCCGTGAACTTCGGCAACAAGAACGGCTGGCCGGCTCTGCACTACGTCACGCAGCTGAACTCGTACAACGTACCCGGCGCGACGCTGGAGCAGGACTACTCGAGTGATGCGCCCGAGTTCACCGATCCGGGCTATGCCACCGCTCTCGGGCAGCTCCGGCAGATCATCGATGAGTGCACCGAGACGGGCGACACCGCCAACGGCATCGATCACACCGACGCGCAGGTCGGCTTCGCCTCGGGCGAGTCGGCGATGATGTACCTCGAATCTCTCGAGATCGGGCTGCTGGAGGGAACGCAACTCGACGCCGACGGCTATGGGCTCTTCCAGCTGCCGCCTGCAGACGGAGGGAACGGGGATCCCGACTCGCTCGTGGGTGCACCCGACCTCTTGCTGGTGAACCCCAAGTCGGAGAACCCGGCTCTGGCAGTCGCGTTCCTGCAGTTCATCGTGTCGAAGGACGGTGCAGCGAGGATGCCCGAGCTGATGAGCGGGTATCCGAGCCCCGTGAAGGACTCACTGGATCCTGCGACGACGCCTCCGCAGACCATCGAGGCCATGGAGAAGCTTGCCGAGGCATCGAGCCTCGCGATCTGGCTCGACACCGTCGCGCCGCCGCAGGTCGCCCAGGCGTATCTCGCGGGTGGTGAGGCTCTCGTCGGCGGCACTGCGACGCCGGAGAGCGTCATGACGTCAGTGCAGCAGTCCGCCGGCGAATAGCGGCCGCGAGGTTCATCGTGAGTAACGTCACCGTCACCGAGACTCTGGTCACTTCCAAGAGTGCTCGCGCAGGGCGGCGACAGCGCCCCACCAGCCGCCGCTCGCCCCTTCGGGCGCGCGGCGGCTGGAGGTCGTTCGTCTGGATTCTTCCCGGGCTTCTGCTGATCGCCGTGTTCGTCTACTACCCGCTCGCAGAGAACATCTACCTGAGCTTCTTCCAGTGGTCGGTCTTCCAACCCACTCCGGAGTTCGTGGGAGGCGCCAACTACGCGCAGGCCGCAGGCGACCCGATCTTCTGGCGATCGCTGTTCAACAACACGGCGTATGCGGTGGTCTCTCTGGTCTTCCAGGTGGCGGGCGCGCTCGTGCTGGCGGCACTGGTGGAGACTTATGTCCGCAAGCACGGCGGCATCCTGCGAGCCATCTACTTCATCCCCTCGGCGATCTCACTCACTGTCGCCGGCCTGCTGTTCTACTTCATCTATCAGCCGCAGACAGGTCTTCTGAATGAGTTCCTCCGGGTGATCGGGCTCGAGCAGTTCGCGCAGGCTTGGCTGGGTCAGGAATCCACCGCGATCTGGGCGATCATCGCGATGAGTCAGTGGCAGAGCTTCGGCTACACCACGCTGCTCTTCTCGGTGGCGATCCAGCGGATCCCGCGTGAGCTCTACGACGCCGCAGACCTCGATGGGGTCGGGTCACTCGGCCGAATCTGGCACATCACGACACCCCTGGTGCGAGAGATGACGACGCTCCTCATCATCGTCACCGTCACGGGCGCGTTCCAGGTATTCAACGAGGTCATGGTGATGACCGCTGGCGGGCCCAACAACAGCAGTCAGGTGCTCGGAACCTGGCTGTACCGCGCGGGGTTCATCAACAACGAGTTCGGATACGCCGCCGCGATCGCCACAGTCGTCTTCGTCATCACGATATTGCTGGCCATCGTTCAGCTGTCGATCTCGCGTCGAAGGAGAGTGGAATGGTGACCTCGACCGAGACCTTGACCACACGGGCACCCTCGCCAGCGCGCTCGCGGCGCACGGTCACGAGGATCGGGTTCGCCGGGATCCTCCTGCGACTGCTGGTCTGGGGCGTGCTGTTGACCACAGCGCTGCTGGTGATCGTGCCCCTGGGGTGGATGCTGATGAGCAGCCTCAAGGTCAATCAGGAGTTCCTCGCCGACCCATTCGGGCTGCCGACCACGCTGTTCTGGCAGAACTACGCCGATGCGTGGAACCTCGGTGTGGGGCAGTACATGTGGAACAGCGTGACCGTGACAGTGGCATCGATCATCGCCACGACGCTGATCAGCGCCTGGGCGGCGTTCGGGCTGACCAAGCTCACCATCCCGTTCTCGCGCCCGGTCCTGTTCCTGATCGTCGGCGGAATGATGCTCGCGCCGACGGTCGCCCTGATCCCGTTGCTGAGGCTGCTGCAGAGTCTGGGGATCTACGACTCGCTCCTCGGCATCACGATCCTGTACACCGCCTTCCGCATCCCCTTCATCACCTTCCTGATCCGTTCCTACATGGTGGATCTGCCGCACGAGGTCGATGAGGCGGCACTGCTCGACGGATGCTCGCGGTCGCAGCAGTTCTGGCGACTCACCCTTCCGATGTCGGTGCCGATCATCGTCTCGGCCGTGATTCTGCAGTGCCTCTTCGCCTGGAACGAGTACCTGTTCGCATTCATCTTCATCAGCAGCACCGAGAACATGACGCTTCCGGTCGGTCTGGCGAACCTCGCTTCGAAGCTGTCGACGAACTATCCGATGATCTTCGCCGGAATGACCCTGGCCTCGATCCCGATGATCGTCGCCTTCTTCGCGGCGCAGCGGTTCTTCGTGCGCGGTCTGGCAGAGGGGATCGGCAAGTAGTGGGGTCGTCGACATGACGAGGCACCCCGAGCTCGTCATCTTCGATTGCGACGGCGTGCTGGTCGACAGCGAGACGCTGTCGGCGGAGGTGAGCAGGCGGGTTCTGGCGGACCTCGGTTGCGACCTGTCGTTCAGCGAGGTGCTGGAGGAGTTCGCCGGCTCATCGGCGGAGGTGTTTCGGGCCCGGGTCGCCGAACTCGTGGGGCGGCCGCTCGGGACCGGCTGGGAGGACGCCTACAGCGACTGGTATGTAGAAGCATTCCGGTCGCAGCTGCGCGCGGTTCCCGGCATCCATGAGTGTCTCGAGCACATCTCGCTGCCGACCTGTGTGGCTTCGAACAGTGGCCACGCTCGGATCCGCGACGCTCTCGAGCAGACGCAGCTGCTCGCCCGCTTCGCAGGCCGGATCTTCAGCGCGGAAGACGTCGAGCGGGGAAAACCCGAGCCTGACGTGTTCCTCTGGGCGGCCCGGAGCATGGGCGTGGACCCGCAGGACTGCCTCGTCGTCGAAGACAGCGTGTTCGGTGTTCGGGCCGCGCGGGCTGCCGGCATGCGCGTCCTGGCCTACGCGGGGGTGACTCGGAGGGAGCGCCTGATGGGCGAGCGGACGGTGATCTTCGAGCGCATGGCAGATCTGCCGCGGCTGATCGAGACGATGTAGTCAAGGCGGCGTTCTCCGCTGCCGTGACGGCGGTATCGGCCTGGCGGCGAGCTGGGGCCCTCGGCACGCTCGGCTCTCTCAAAGGTGTTCTGACCCGAGCCGCGTCAGAACACGATCGTATGGTTGCCGTGGCGGATCACGCGGTCCTGCGCGTGCCACAGCACGGCACGTGAGAGCACCTGCCGCTCGACGTCGGAGCCGCGGCGGACGAGCTCTTCGACGGTGTCGCCGTGGGTGACGCGCACGGTGTCCTGCTCGATGATCGGACCTTCGTCGAGATCGTCGGTCACGTAGTGCGACGTCGCGCCGATCAGCTTGACCCCGCGTTCCTTGGCCTTTTTGTACGGCTCGGCACCGATGAACGCCGGCAGGAACGAGTGGTGGATGTTGATCACCGGCACGCCGAGCTGCGAGAGGAAGTCCGACGACAGGATCTGCATGTAGCGCGCCAGCACCACGAAGTCGACGTTGCCGCGCAGCAGCTCGAGGATCTTCGCCTCGGACGCGGCCTTGTCGTGCCCCGAGACCGACGGCACGTGGAAGAACGGCACGCCGAACGAGCGCACGTCCTCGGCCGAGGTGGTGTGGTTCGAGATCACCATGGGCACGGTCACCGGCAGATCGCCGCGGCGGTGGCGCCACAGCAGGTCGAGCAGGCAGTGGTCCTGCTTCGACGCGAGGATCGCCATGCGCTTGGGCACGGACTGGTCGGTGAGCGACCACTCCAGGTCGAACCCGGCGAGGGTCTGCGCGATCTCGCTCTCGATGAGCGGGCGGTCGGCGGCGAACCCGGGGCGGTGGAACACGACGCGCTGGAAGTACGCGCCACCCGTCGGGTCGTCGGAGTACTGGTCGAACGCGACGATGTTGCCGCCGATGCGCGTGATCATGGCCGACACCGCCGCGACGATCCCCGGCCGGTCGCTGCCGTGGACGATGAGGCAGTTCTGCGGCGGTCTCCGACAGGGCGGACGCAGCACCCGAGCGGTTCGGCGGGGCGGAGCCGACCACGACGTCGGTGGCGAGCGTCATCATCGGGGCGATACCTGCACCGATGAAGGCGGATGAGACGATGGCGACGATCAAGCCATCGTCGACCGGGACCCGGCTGAGCACTAGCATTCCCCCGGCAGCCCCGGCCGCGCCTGCCCCGAAGACAAGGGGGTAGCCGAAGCGGGGCACGAGCACGGAGGCGAGAACAGACATTCCACCGACGGCGACCATGATCGGCAGCATCGCAAGGGCGGCGAGCAACGGCGACAGTCCTGCAACGAGCTGCAGATACTGTGCGCTATAGAGCATCACGCCGACAAGTGAGAACATCGCCAGACCCGCCCCCAGGACGGCACCACTGAAACGAGGGTTGGCAAACAGGCGGACATCGACCAAAGGCGACTGGAGACGCCGCTGCCGGATGAGGAACACGGTGCCAGCCAGTACGCCGACGACCAGTCCGACCACGGCGGCAGGGGTGAGTGCGAGTTCCTCGGCGGCGGTCTTGATCGCCCAGACGACCGGGATGATCGCGGCGAAGGATAGTAGGACGCTGAGCACGTCCAGTCGCGCCGATGTCGGGCTCCGGTACTCGGGAACGAGGCGGGGTGCCAGTACCAACAGGAGCACGATGACGGGCACGTTGATGAGGAACACCGATCCCCACCAGAAGGCTTCGAGTAGCAGACCGCCGATGATCGGACCCAGCGCGATGCCCCCGGACAGGCTCGCGGTCCAGATGCCGATCGCTCGGGTGCGCTCGGCCGGGTCGGTGAACATGTTGCGTATCAATGAGAGCGTCGAGGGCATGAGTGTGGCCCCGCCGATTCCCATCAGGGCACGTGCGGCGATGAGAACCTCCGAGGTCGGAGCGAACGCCGCCAGCGTCGAGGCCACGCCGAACACCGCGGCACCGATCAGGAGCAGCCGACGCCGGCCGATCCGGTCGCCGATGTTGCCCATGACGATGAGCAGGCCGGCCAGCAGGAACCCATAGGCGTCGAGAATCCACAGCGTCTGGCTCGGGCTCGGGGTCAGCTCATGCGTGATGGTCGGAATCGCGATGTGCAGGATTGTGATGTCCATCGAGGTCAATATCACGGGCAGCGTCAGCACGGCGAGTCCGAGCCACCGCGACCGTGGACCGAGCGAACGAGAAGTTTGGGACGACACGATTCCTCCTTGGGTACAACGTACGCAAACCACCGTAGCGTACGTTGTACCCATCGCGATACACTGGGTTCCGGAGGTGTCGCTTGAGTCCACGAGTCGGGCCGTCTGGTCCCTTATCCCGCGACCGGATCGTCGCGTCGGCGATCGAGCTTGCTGACGAGGACGGTTTGGACGCGGTGACGATGCGGCGCGTTGCCGAACGGCTCGGTGCCGGAGCGATGTCGCTGTACCGGCACGTGGCCGACAAGGACGAGCTCATCGGTGCCATGGTCGAGCAGGTCACCGCCGAGTACTCCTACCCTGATGCAACCGGCTTGGGCTGGCGGGAATGCATGCACATACTTGCCCGGCAGGACTGGGCTTCGTTTCTCGCTCACCCGTGGCTGCTGACTGCCAACGCCACCGTCACCCCACCCTTCGGCACCGCCTCGCTAGCCGCGATGGAATGGGCACTGTCCGCCCTGGAGGAATTGCACCTGATGCCGGACGAGGCCGCCCGTGCGATCATGACGATGAACAACTACGTCCAGGGCAGCGCACGCGTTGTCCTCGGAGACCGGCAAGCCGACGCGGGCGACGACCCGGGCCGTGCCTGGCAGCACCGACTCCACGATCTGGACCTGGGAGATTTCCCACACCTGAGCCGACTCATCGCGCATCGGCATCCCGCCGACGAACGAGACTGGTTCACAAGCGGGCTGGATGTAATTCTCGACGGAGTCGAGGCACGCCAGAACCCACACCCGGTACAGCGGGGATAAACAGGTCACGCGACCAAGCCGGCCCCAGGTCCTCCTTACCGTAGACACCGTCCACGACACAGAACTGAAGATCACAGCAAGCTTCTGGCCTCAGGACTCTAGATAACGATCGTTTCCGGTCGAGCAGAGGGCGGGCTGAGGAGAGGGTGCCGCAAACGTCTCCCGGATCGAAACCGGTTACGGGTGGTCGGGGTTTCGGTCCTGGTTTTTGGTGAGGCCTAGTTTCGGGTCGTCAGGTGGCGAGGCGTAACGGTTTGCGACCTCAACCGCTTGATGGCGGAGTGCCTGTCGCAGCTCCGGGGGGCTGAGTACTTCCGCCCTGGTGCCGAGCTGCCAGAGCGCCCATTCCGCGTGTCGTAGGTCCTGGAAGGTCAGTTCGATTCGAAGCCAGCCGTCCGGGTCGGTCGTCTCCCGGATGATCGCGAGGGCCGTGCCGGCGAGTTCTTCGCGTCTCAACGGGTCGATTCGGGCGAGGACGACAAGCTGGGATTCTCCGGCACGGAATCGTGCGCTGCGGGCCTCCCAAAGTTTCGCGAGGTCGACTGCGGCCGGGCGTTGGGCGGGTGCGGTGAGTTCTTCTGCGAGCAGGATGCGCGACAGGCGGTAGGTGCGATCGCTGCCGTCGAATAGGGCGAGGAGGTAGCCCTTCTCCCGCACCGTGACGAGGCCGATGGGGTCTACTTCGCGCCACGCGGGGTCGCGGCCTTCGGCGGCGTAGTGGATGCGCAGTTTGCGGCCGTTGAGTACCGAGCGGCGGACCTCGATCATGATCGCCTCGGGGATGCCTTCTGTGATGCGGTGCCGGGACAGGAGGTCAGCTTCTGGCTCGATGAGGATGCGCTGCGCGGCGTCTGTGGCTGCGAGTTGGTGGCCGACCGGGATTGCATCGACGACCTTGCGCATGGCAGAGGACAGGGCAGAGCCCAGGCCGAACACTTGCCGTCCGCCAGCGCCGCCGGCAGTGAGGAGGGCCAAGGCTTCCTCGTGGTTGAGTCCCATCAGTTCGGTGCGAAACCCGGGGAGCAGGGAGAAGCCGCCGTTGCGGCCGCGATCGACGTAGACCGGAACCCCGGCGGCGGACAGTGCCTCAATGTCTCTGAGGACGGTTCGGGTGGATACTTCCAGTTCCTTTGCCAGCTCGGGCGCGGAGAGGCGGCCCCGTTGTCGTAGGAGCAGCACGAGAGAAACCAATCGATCGGCGCGCATAAGAAACTCTCTCAGGAATACATGACAGGAGGTGTCGTGATTCGTTGAAATGCTCGAACTGACGTCACCGCTGGTGGCGCGTGACTTGGCCGGATTACCGGTGCAGCACGAACGACGAATGGAGCAGGAAATGACACTGGAACGCAGCACAATAAACCCGGTCGTGTGGTCGCAGGAGATGGGCTTCAACCAGGGCGAAGTCGTATCTGGGGAGACTCGCACGCTCTACATCTCAGGACAGACCGCAATGAGCGCGGATGGTCGCCCCGAGCACGATGGTGACGTTGCTGCGCAGCTCGCGCTCAGCGTCGACAATCTCGAAGCGGTGCTCACGGCTGCCGGGATGACCCTCGCGAATCTCGTGCGCCTGAACGTCTACACGACCGACATCGACGCTCTCTTCCCGCACTACGGGGAACTGGCCGGACGCCTCGGCGCAGCCGGCGTCGCGCCCACAACCACGATGCTCGAAGTCACCCGCCTCGCGATCCCCGGCCAGCTCGTCGAGCTGGAAGGTACAGCGGTCGCCTGATCCGAACGATGCTGCCCGCGCGAGCCCCTGCGCGGGCAGCATCATCGAGCCCGCCGCCTTGTAGGTTTCCGCAATCACTCGAAACTGATCGATTGGGGTCTGTCGTCAGCGCGGCGTCATTCTCCGCGACCGGAAACGTGTGCCGTATCGAAACCCGGTTACGGGACGATCGGTTTCGGGGCAGGGTTTTGGGACGTTACCAGTGTTGCCCGAGGGCTTCGGTCAGCTCGATTCGCAGCGCGTCGACGTCGGCGGCCGCCGTGTCGTGGAGCGCTTCGCTCACGATGAGGACGCGACGGGTATTAGGGCGGATGGCAGAGAGCGCGCTTTGGCGGTTCGTCCATCGGCGGGCGTGGGCGTTGCCGGCATCGTCACGGAAGATCACTTCGCCGGGCTCGGGCGTCTCAGTAGTTCCGCCGAAGCTCAGGTACGTCTCGGTCCCAGCCGCGTGGGTGACGAGCAGATTGCCGGTCACCTGGTCGAGGTCGAAGACCGCGATCGGGATCGCGTAGGCGACGGAGACGGCATTACAGAGGTCAACGAGGGGGTGGATCGAGGGTAGCTCGCCGTCCTTCTTGAAGCGGCGTAGCAGCGCCTCCGACGCGCACCGGTACTGAGTGGGCTTCAACCCCATCTGACTGAACGCGCGGCGCCAGGCCGCTATCTCGGGAAACTCGCTCTCGGGCCGTTCCGCAAGTCGCACGGATGCCCGCTCAAGAAATGGTGCTGCGGTGGCCGAGACGTCCGCGGTAGGGGTCACACCGTCGAGGGTGATCGTTGCAACGGCGAGCTGCGGGAACTCCGTGCGCATCGCCGGATCATGGCCGAACTGCATCAGCGGCTATCGAGTTTCGAGGGCCAGGCGGCCGGCGAGCAGGACGTAGGTCGCCGCGAACGTGCGGCGCAGCCACGCCATGACCTTCGGGCGGGTGACGACATGGTTACGCATCGTGGCAGCGAACACCCCGTAGAGAGCGAACACAACAAACGTCAGCGCCATAAAGACGAGGCTCAGGCCGACCATGTGCCAGGTGCCGTTTGCTTCGCCCGCGGGGACGAACTGGGGCAGGAATGCGAAGAAGAAGATCGTCAGCTTCGGGTTGAGAAGGTTGATCAGAATCGCGGTGCGAATCACCGACCAGAACGACGCCGGAGCAGTATCGGCATCGACGTCGATCAGCGACTTGTCGCGGAAGGTCTTCCAGGCCAGGTACAGCAGGTATGCGACACCGAGCCACTTAATCGTTTGGAACGCGATCGCGGAGGCGTTCAGGATCGCGGCGAGCCCCGTGATCGCGGCCACCATGTGCGGGATCACGCCGAGGGTGCAGCCGAACGCGGCCACGACCCCCGCCTTGGTCCCACGGGAGAGCCCGGCGGCGATCGAGTACACCGCTCCGGTGCCGGGGGTAGCGACCACCACGAGGGTGGTCAGCAGGAATGCAATGCTAATCGTCGTCCTTCGAGAGTCGTTGCTTCCGAACAGTACCGCGTCCGAGTGACGTCTATGTGTGACGGCGTTTAGTCGTCGACGTTGGCCCACAGATCGTGATCGTTGCCGATCGCGTCGGACAGATCACGCGAGGAAACGACGGCGGGGTCTTCGGTGGGCCACGTCGCAGGCAGCAGTGACCTGTCGGCGGTGGAGGGGCGCTTCAAAATCTGCCAATCATCCCACCCGCCGCCGGGCTCCTTGCGGAGTTCAGCGACAACGTTCGTCCGTGCCCGCCCTTTGTTTCGTGTGTACACCGTGATCTTCGTTCCCTCGGGAAGGAACTTGAAAGCTGCGTAGAGCCCGGTTTCAGCGTCAATGACCGTCATGATCCAACGCTATCGACGTGATACTCGTTTGTAGGTTCCCTCAATCGCTCGAAACTGATCGATTGCGGCACGTCGACCAGGTGCAGCTCCGCGACGTCGACACGCCGTGCCGAAACTCTGCTCCAGAACCTTGACGGCCCGAAAGCCTGCCCAGGATGGCAGATCGAACGTTGATATCGCAGGCGCGCTCACACTTACCGCCGCCGCGGTGAGCAAGCACATCGGCAACATCTTCGCCAAACTCGGCCTCAGCCAGTCGAGGACAACCGCCGAGTGCGAGCAGTGTTGCTAAATCTGCAGAGCCCCCACAGCTGACGCCCGCCGGATACGAGATGCACTCGCGAGTGTGTGCATCTCGACGGATTCCGCGGACGGCTACACGTTCGGTGGCACGGAGTTCACGCCGCGCAGCAAACAGGACTCCCGCAGCCCTTGCGATCCTGAGGATTCCAACCACAGAATCGATGGCAAAAACTACAGAATCACTGTCATCGGACAGTGGCGTCCCTCCGGGTGGTTCCGCTGACACGGTGAAGGGCCGGTCGGAGAACCCGACCGGCCCTTGTCCCTTGCACCAAGAGTGTCCTGCAATCACATGCGGTCGTTGCCACAGCAAACAACTTCCGTGACCTCACTCTATAACGGCGAGGTAACGAAGGGAAGAGCTGTCGTTATCTTTCTGTGATTCGCACCCGAAGGCTCACGCCGTCCAGGACGAGCGCCGAAACCGCTCCCACCGCTCCACCACGCGGGGCGTGGGGTCGTCGGCATCCGTCGGCTCCACGACGGGCCTGCCGCCGATGAAGACCTGCTCGACGGAGGATTCGAGCGCGAGCGGGTCGCCCGACCAGATCACGACGTCGCCGTCGCGGCCGACCTCGAGCGCGCCGACCCGATCGGCCAGGCGGAGGATCGACGCCGGATTGACGGTCAGCGCCTCGAGTGCGGTCCGGGCCGGAAGTCCCTCCCGGACGGCCAGGATCGCCTGCAGGCGCAGCTGATCGATCGGCACCACCGGATGGTCTGTCGTGATCGCGACCTTCACCCCCGCCGCGGCGATCAGGGCGAGATTGCCGATCGCGCGGTCGCGCAGCTCGACTTTGGAGCGCGAGGTGAGCAGCGGCCCGAAGATCACCGGGATGCCCTTCTCGGCGAGGACGTCTGCGATCTTGTGCCCCTCGGTGCCGTGGTTCACCACGAGCGTGTAGCCGAACTCCTCCGCGAGCCGGATCGCGGTCGCGATGTCGTCGTGCCGATGGCAGTGCTGGTCCCACACGAGCTCGCCGTCCAGGACGGCGGCGAGCGTCTCATCCGTCAGGTTCCGCGTGAACGGCTCGCCCTTCGTGCCTGCCGCGGCGCGTTTCTCGGCGTAGTTCCGGGCGCTCACGAACGCATCGCGCAGGACCGAAGCGACGCCGAGGCGCGTCGACGGGGTCTGCGTCCGATCGCCGTAGACGCGCTTGGGGTTCTCGCCGAGCGCGGACTTCACCGACACGTCCAGCGCGACGACCTGTTCGTCGACCGTGCGGCCACCCCACGTCTTGATCGCCACGGTGCGGCCGCCGATCGGGTTGCCCGAGCCCGGCTTGATCACCGCCGTCGTCACGCCGCCGCGGAGGGCGTCGCGGAATCCGACCTCTTCGATGTCGATGCCGTCCAGTGCGCGGAAGCGTGCACCGTTCGGGTCGGTCATCTCGTTCGTGTCGTTGCCCGACCACCCCTCGCCGTCCTCGTGGACACCCAGGTGCCCGTGTGCCTCGACGAAACCGGGCACCACCCAGCGCCCCGCTGCGTCGACGACGCGCGCTCCGTCCGGAACGGGGACGCCGGCCGCTCCCACTGCGCTGATCACGCCGTCGCTGATCACGACGGTGCCGTTCTGGATCGGGTCGCCGCTCACGGGGACGACGTAGCCGCCGATGATCGCCAGGTTCTCAGTCATCCGTCCACCCTAGGTCGGACGGCGGACGGGCTCAGGCTGCGGCGGACGTGCTCTCGATCTCGGCGGCCGGCGCCGCGTCCTGCCGGGCGTCGGGCAGGACGATCCACACCGTCGCGCCGCCCAGCGGCGAGTCCTCGATGCCGATGAGCCCGCCGTGCGCCTCGACGATCCGCCGGCAGGTCGACAGCCCGATCCCCCAGCCCGGTACATCGTGGGCGTCGCCGCGCTCGAGCAGATCGAACACGCTCTCCCGGTTATCCGGCTCGATCCCAGGACCGTTGTCCTCCACCGTGATGCGCCATCCGGACGAGATCGGAGAAGCCGTCACCTCGACGTACGGCGGGACACCGGATGCCGCGCTGAACTTCACCGCGTTCGCGATCAGGTTCTGCAGGAGGACGCCCAGCAGCGTCGGGTCGCCGAGGACCGTCGCCGGGGTGTCGATCGCCACGCGCGCGCCGGAGCGCCGCAGTGCGGCATCCAGATCCTCCATCACGACGCGCAGCACGCCATCGAGGGCGACCGGCTCGCGCCGGGGCTCGGCGCCACCGCTGCGCGCGTATTGGAGGAGGTCCGCGATCATGCGCTCCATGCGCGTCGCGGCGGACTCGGCGCGCGCGAGTGCCCGCGCGGCGCGGGGGGCGTCGGCGAGTTCGGGGCTGTCCGCCGCCAGCTCGATGAAGCCCGTGACGGCGGCGAGGGGGTTGCGCAGGTCGTGGCTGACCTGCGCGGCGAACGTCTCGAGCTGGTCGTTCGAGGCCTGCAGTGCGCGCGTCATCCTGCGCAGCTCGAGCACGTCCACGACCTGATGGGCGAGGATCGCGAGGGCGGCGCTGTCGGCGGGGGAGAGATCGCCCGTCTCCTCGTCGAAGACGCACAGGGTGCCGATCGGGATGCCGGCAGGGGTGATGAGCGGACTCGACGCGTAGAAGCGGATGTTGGCGATGGCGCCGGTCACGAACGGATTGTCGGCGAAGCGATCGTCCGCGCGTGCATCGGGGACGACGACGTGCCCTGGCTTCTGGAACACGACCGCGCACATCGAGTCCTCGCGGCTGCACATGGAGGGCGTGAAGCCGACAGCCGCGATCTGGTGCTGCAGCCGGTCGTCGATGATGTTGATCACCGCCGTCGACACGCCGCACACGGTCGCCGCCAAGCGGACCAGGCCCTCGAGATCGGGCTCGGGAGGCTCGCCCACCACCCGGTACTCGGCGATCGCGAGTCGCCTGGTCACGTCCTGCGCAGTGGTCACGCGCGTCCCCTCGTGAATGACCCGTCCGCCTCAGGATAGCGCCGAGGGGCCGGTGCTCTGCACGGCGAGGTTTGCCGGTGCCCACCACGGTGGGCCCGCGCTCAGGAAGGCGAGGAGAGTCGCGGGATCAGCACCGGTGTGCGCTTCTTGTACGCCTCGTAGGCGTCCTGCCCGCCCCACGTGCGATCCGCCTTCGCCTCCAGCAACGGGATGCCGCTCACCCGTGTCAGCAACAGGACGACGACGAGCGGGGAGAGGATGCCGACCCACTGCCAGCCGCTGAGGACCGGCGCGGCGACGAGGAAGACACCGATCCACAGGACGATCTCGCCGAAGTAGTTGGGGTGGCGCGAGCGCGACCACAGTCCCGAGGAGATGAACAGGCCGCGGTGTGCGGGGTTCGCCTTGAACGCCGTCTTCTGCACGTCGGCCACGACCTCGATGACCAGACCGATCACCCACACTGCGATGCCCGCGAACGCGAGCGCGTCGAGGTCGCGGCGCTGCAGGCTGCTCATCGCGATCCACGCGGCCGATGCGGTCAGACTCACCCACGCACCCTGCACGATCCACACGCGCAGGAAGCGCAGCGGCTCGCCCTTGATGTCGTCGAACCTGTCGTCGCTGCCGGCGCGATGGATCCGTGCGAACAGGAAGCCCGACAGTCGCACCGCCCACACCGCCACCATGACGGCCAGCACCACGCTGCGCGCATCCGGCGCGGGCGAGAGAGCGAGGATCCCGAGGGTCACGAGGAGGAAGGTCCCGCCGCCCGTCAGATCGAAGAACCTCTCCGTCCGGGCGATCGCCGACGGGATGAACACGATCACCTGGATGAGGAACGCGACGCCGACGGCGAGGGCGAACAAGGGGATGCCGCCGACCGTGGCGCCGCCCTGGCTTCCGGCGACCGCCACCAGGGCGCCGATCACGAGGGTGATCACGATCGTGAGGAGGGACGCGCGGTTCTGAGAGGTCATGGTGTGGAGTTCTCCGGATCGGGTGAGCGGGTCACGAGTACAGGGCGTCGACGAGAGCGGTGCCGCGGTCCAGCAGCGCTCCGCGCTTGATCTTCATCGTCGGGGTGATCAGGGTGGGGTCGGCCAGATCGGTCAGGACGGGCGTGAAGCGGCGGATCTGCTCGGCGCGGGACACCCGTGCGTTCGCCGCATCCACGGATCGCGACAGCGCTTCCCGCAAGCGCGGCTCGACGATCTCCGCGAGCGGTGTGTCCGTTTCCGATCGGGATCCCGGCTCGCGGACCCCGTGCGCCGACGCCCACGAGGCGACCTGCTCGGGGTCCAGTACAAGGAGAGCCGACAAGTACGGCCGCCCTTCGCCGACCACGACGGCGTGCGCCACGAGCGGATCGAGCTCGACGGTCTGCTCCCAGACGCCGGGGGTGACCGTCTTGCCGGAGCTCGTCACGATGACGTCCTTCACGCGGCCGGTCAGGACGAGATTGCCGACGTCGTCGAACCGGCCGAGGTCGCCGGTCCGGAAGAACCCGTCGCGGAACGCCTCGGCGTTGTGGCGCTCATCGCGGTAGCCGGCGAACACGCCGACGCCGCGGGCGAGGATCTCGCCGTCCTCGGCGATGCGCACGGTCGAGCCGGGCAGCGGCCGCCCGACCGTGCCCGAGCGGATCATGCCGGGCAGGTTGCCGGTCAGCGGGGCGGTCGTCTCGGTCAGTCCGTAGCCTTCGATCACGGGCACGCCGAGCCCGCGGAAGAACAGGGACAGCCGGTCCTCCAGCGCCGCGCCGCCGGAGAGGATCCAGGCCAGCCGGCCGCCCATGAGTCCGCGGAGCCGGGCGTAGAAGATCCGATCGAACAGGGCGCGGCGCACGCGAAGGCCGAGCGAGCCCGCGGCGCCGCGCTCGGCGGTCGCCCCGACCTCGACGGCCGTCTGCTCGGCCGCGGCCCACACGCGCCCGAGGTGCGCGGCCGCGGCCTTCTCGCCGGCCGCCGCGCGGATCTTCTCGAGCACGCGCGGCACGACGACGAGGAACGTCGGTCGGAGGGCGGCGAGCGAAGGTACGACCTGCGTCGTGTCCGCCACGTGGGCGATCCGCATCCCGGACGCGAGGCAGATGAGCTGCAGGCCGCGCGCGAGCACATGCGCGAGCGGCAGGAAGATCACGGTGTTGCCGTCCTCGCGGACGACCTCGCGGTACGCCGCGGCGATGTTCAGCACCTGGCCGAGGAAGTTGCGGTGCGTGAGCACCGCGCCTTTGGGCTCGCCGGTGGTGCCGGAGGTGTAGACGATCGTCGCGGCATCGTCGAGGGCGGCTGTGAGCCGCCGCCGCTCGAGCGTCGGATCGTCGACCTCGGTGCCGCGCCCGGCCAGCGCGAGGAGGGAGCTCGGCCCGTCATCCATCGTCCACACGCCGAGGTCGCCTCGGCCCGTTTCGGCGAAGACCTGCCGGACGAGCTCCGCGCTCGAGGGGTCACCCGTGACGGCGAGCCTGATCTCGGCATCCGTCACGATGTTCGTGATCTGCTCCGCGGATGAGCTCTCGTACACCGGAACCACGACGGCGCCGGCATACCAGGCGGCGAGGTCGGTGACGGCCCACTCGTAGCGGGTCGGGGCCATGATCGCGATCCGGTCGCCAGGACCCAGTCCCAGGGCGATCAGCCCCTTGGCCACGCGTGCGACCTCGCGCTCGAACTCGCCCGTAATGACCGCGCGCCAGGGCTCGGCCGGGTCGGCCGTCGGAACGTCGAACGCGGCGTGATCGGGGGCATCCGCCGCCCGACGCGCGAGGAGATCGGTGATGTTGCGGTGCGAGGAGGGGTCGGCCAGCGGCGAGGTGCTCTGCTCGGGCATGGGGTTCTTCCGTGCAAGGTCTGCGAGGGTCACGGGAGTCTTCGGTGCCGCCTGCCGATCGGATGGGTGCGAACAGCGCAGAGCGCCCCTCGGACAGCGAGTCCGAGGGGCGCTCCGCGTGGGTGCTCAGTACCAGTCTGTCGCCTGCGAGTGGCCCCACGCGCTGCACGGCGTGCCGTACGCGGCTTCGATGTAGCCGAGTCCCCAGGCGATCTGCGTCGCGGCGTTCGTCTGCCAGTCCGAACCGGCGGTCGCCATCTTGTCGCCGGGAAGCGCCTGGGGGATGCCGGTCGCGCCGCTGGAGTCGTTGTACGCCTGGTAGTTCCAGCTGGACTCCTTGTTCCACAGCGACATCAGGCACGAGAACTGGTCCTCGCCCCAGCCGTAGCGGTCGGCCGCCATCTGACGGGCGGTCGCCTGCGCGCCCTCGGGCGTGTTCGCCGCAGCGAGCGCGGCCGCAGCGGCTTCGGCCTCCGCCTGGGCCTTCGCCGCGGCCTCCTCGGCAGCCTTCTGCGCGGCTGCCGCGGCCTCTTCGGCCGCCTTCTGCGCCTGCGCGGCATCCAGACGGTCGCGGAGGTCGGACACCTTGTGCTGCACGCGCTCGATCGCGGCGGCGGTGTCATCCGTGGCACCGGGGAGGAGCAGAGCGGGCACGACATCCACGGCGCTCAGGCGCTCGATCTGCGCGCGCAGGTCGCTCGTGTCGATCGTGGTCGGCGCGGATCCGAGGTCCAGGCCCGAGTTCGCCGCTTCGTCGCTCAGAGCCGAGGCGGCGGCATCCGTCGCCTTCGCCAGATCGAGCGTCGACCGCGCTTCGGCCGAGATCTGGCGGATCGTGTCGCCCGCGGTCGTGACCGCTGCGGCCACATCGGGTCCGGTGGCGGCGAACGCGGCCCCGGAGGAGCCGAAGCCGGTCATGACGACAACGCCGAGCGCGGCGGCGATCAGGGCGGGACGATGCGAAAGCGGGGAGCGACGGGCGCGGCGGGCACGCCGAGAAGAGGTGTCGTGAATCACGGGGGAGAGGTCTTTCCGGGGTCAGGAGGCTCCGGCGGACGCGCCGGAGCGGGCGTTCTTCGGGTGAACGCGAAGCTCCCAGTCTGCGCACCCCGTCTGGACGAACCCTCCGTGCCTCCTGACAGCCGCGTGTGCGCGCCCCGGACCGTGAGACGACAACTGCACGTCGAGACCATGGGGTTCACCCACGGGACGGAACTGGCGTCCCTTCCGCCACTCCTGGCGGACCTCAAGAGGTCGTTTGAGCCGACGGCGGCCGAGATCGCCCGAACGATCCAGCAC